>CAJTOT010000009.1:63565-100000 GCA_910577935.1 uncultured Hungatella sp.
GATATCGACGCCAATACCATCAATATGAAAGTATCTGACGAGGAACTGGCCAGACGGCGGGCGGCCTGGACTCCTAAGGCAAAGGAAGTATCAGGGTATCTGAAGCGCTACAGGAGACTGGTGACCAGCGCGGACAGAGGAGCAATTCTGGAAGACTAGACGTAAGGAGAGAAGAACCCATGCAGATTTTGACAGGAGCAGAGATCGTAGTAGAGTGTCTGAAAGAACAGGGGGTAGACACCGTGTTCGGGTATCCGGGCGGCTCTATCTTGAATATTTATGACGCTCTCTACAAGCATCAGGACGAGATCACCCACATTCTAACCTCCCATGAGCAGGGAGCGGCCCACGCGGCAGACGGTTATGCCAGGGCCACGGGAAAGGTGGGCGTGTGCCTCGCCACGTCAGGCCCCGGCGCCACCAACTTAGTGACAGGGATCGCCACCGCTTACATGGATTCCATACCTATGGTGGCTATTACCTGCAACGTGGGCGTGAGCCTTCTGGGAAGAGACAGTTTCCAGGAGATCGACATCACCGGCGTGACCATGCCCATCACAAAGTACAACTTTATCGTAAAAGACATTACCAAGCTGGCCTCGGTGCTCCGCCGGGCATTCGTCATCGCCAAATCAGGCCGCCCCGGCCCGGTTCTGGTGGACATCACCAAGGATGTGACCGGCAATTCCTATGATTACGAATACCAGGCTCCGGAGGAGGCGGCGAGACAGGCCGACACCATCGAGGAGGAAGACTTGGAGCTGGCTCTGATGATGATCAAGAATTCGGAGAAGCCTTTTATCCTGGTAGGAGGAGGCGCCAATCTGGCGGACGCGGCCGAGGAGGTGCGCCTGTTTGCCAGGAAGATCCACGCCCCTGTAGGGGACACCCTCATGGGAAAGGGGGCATTTGACGGGACCAATGAACTGTACACCGGAATGGTGGGCATGCACGGCACGAAGGCCTCCAACTTCGGAATCACAGAGTGCGATCTCCTGGTGGTGGTGGGCGCCAGATTCAGCGACCGGGTCACGGGCAACACGGCAAAATTTGCCAAAAACGCCAGAATCCTTCAGCTGGATATCGACCCGGCGGAGATCAACAAGAACGTGCGCACCGATGCCCATGTCATCGGGGATCTGAAGATTATCCTGAGAAAGCTGAACGCCCGCCTGGACCCCCAGCACCATGACGAGTGGGTGAACCATGTGGAGCGCCTGAAAGATATGTATCCCTTGAGCTACAACAAAGAGACGCTGACAGGCCCGGCGGTGGTGGAGACCATCTATGAGGTCACAGGAGGAGACGCCATCATCGTCACCGAGGTGGGACAGCACCAGATGTGGGCGGCCCAGTACTACAAGTACAAGAATCCCCACAGCCTTCTCACCTCCGGCGGCCTGGGAACCATGGGCTACGGCCTGGGAGCGGCCCTGGGAGCCAAGATGGGGAGAAAGGACAAAAAAGTGTTCAACATCGCGGGAGACGGGTGCTTCCGCATGAACATGAACGAGATCGCCACCGCCACCAGGTACAACATTCCCGTGATCCAGGTGGTTGTCAACAACCATGTTCTCGGCATGGTGCGCCAGTGGCAGACACTGTTCTACGGGAAACGGTATTCACATACTATATTGAATGATCAGGTGGATTTTGTGAAAGTGGCGGAGGCCATGGGAGCGAAGGCGTACAAGGTGACTAAAAAGGAAGAGCTGAAACCGGTGCTGGAGGAGGCCATGGCTCTGGATATCCCGGTGGTCATCGACTGCCAGATCCACTGTGACGACAAAGTATTTCCGATGGTATCTCCAGGCGCGGCTATTTCCGACGCGTTTGATGATAAAGATTTAAAAATTTAACAGCAGTGAAAAATTCAGAGGAGAGTGGGGAACGAGATATGAGCAGAGTGTATAATTTCTCGGCAGGACCGGCTGTATTGCCGGAAGAAGTGTTGAAAGAGGCGGCGGCAGAGATGCTGGACTACAAGGGAACCGGGATGTCGGTGATGGAGATGTCACACCGCTCCAAGGCATTTGAGACGATCATCGGGGAGGCTGAGGTGGATCTGCGCGAGCTGATGGGCATTCCGGACAACTACAAGGTACTGTTTTTACAGGGAGGAGCACATCTTCAGTTCTCCATGATCCCGCAGAACCTTATGAAAAACGGCGTGGCAGACTATATCATCACAGGCCAGTGGGCAAAGAAAGCCTACAAGGAGGCCCAGAAGTACGGCAAGGCCAACGCCGTGGCCTCCAGCGAGGACAGAACCTTCAGCTACATCCCGGACTGTTCCGACCTGGCAATCTCCGGGGATGCCGACTACGTGTATATCTGTGAGAACAACACCATCTACGGAACCAAGTTTAAGGAGCTGCCTGACACCAAGGGAAAGACTCTGGTGGCGGATGTATCCTCCTGCTTTCTGTCCGAGCCCGTGGATGTGACAAAATACGGGGTCATCTACGGCGGCGTTCAGAAGAACATCGGACCGGCAGGCGTGGTCATCGTCATCATCAGAGAAGATCTGATCACCGAGGATGTTCTTCCGGGAACGCCTACTATGTGCCGGTATAAGACCCACGCGGACGCCAAATCCCTGTACAACACCCCTCCTGCCTACGGCATCTACATCTGCGGCAAGGTGTTTAAGTGGCTGAAGGCGAAGGGCGGCCTGGCGGCCATGAAAGAGTACAACGAGAAGAAGGCGAAAATCCTCTACGATTTTCTGGACGGCAGCAGCCTGTTCAAGGGAACCGTGGAGAAGAAAGACCGGTCTCTCATGAATGTTCCTTTCGTCACAGGGGACAAGGACCTGGACGCCCTGTTTATCAAGGAGGCTGAGGCGGCAGGGTTTGTGAACCTGAAAGGACACCGCAGCGTAGGCGGCATGAGGGCAAGCATCTACAACGCCATGCCCATAGAAGGGGTGGAGAAGCTGACGGCGTTTATGAAAGAGTTTGAGGAGGCACATAAGGCATGAGAAAGATTCACTGCATCAACAATATTTCCAAATGCGGAACAGATCTTTTTACCGGCGGGTACATTTTGACAGACTCCATGGCCGAGGCCGAAGGCGTCCTGGTGCGCAGCGCCTCCATGCATGACATGGAGCTGCCGGAGAATCTTCTGGCAGTAGCGAGAGCCGGCGCCGGCGTCAACAACATTCCCCTTGAGCGGTGCGCCCGGGAGGGAATCGTGGTGTTTAACACTCCTGGGGCCAACGCCAACGGGGTTAAGGAGCTGGTGCTGGCAGGGCTTTTCCTGGCCTCCAGAGACGTGGTGGGAGGCATCAGCTGGTGCCAGGGCATCAAGGATGACCCGGATATCGCCAAAACGGTGGAGAAGGGCAAGAAGGATTTTGCAGGGCACGAGATTATGGGGAAGAAGCTGGGTGTCATCGGGCTGGGAGCCATCGGAGCGGAGGTTGCCAACGCGGCTGCTGCCCTTGGAATGGAAGTCTGCGGCTATGACCCCTACATCTCCGTAAACGCGGCGTGGGGCCTCAGCAGAGACGTAAAGCATATCACCTCCGCGGATACCATCTATGAGGAGTGCGACTACATCAGCGTCCATGTGCCTCTCATGGATGCCACCAAGAAGATGATCAACAGGGATACCATAGGCAGGATGAAAGACGGCGTGGTGGTTCTGAACTTCGCCAGAGACCTGCTGGTAGACGACGATGCCATGGAGGCGGCTTTGGAGAGCGGAAAGGTGTCCAGATATGTCACCGATTTCCCCAACCCCAAGTCCGTCAACATGAAAGGGGCCATCGCCATCCCCCATCTGGGCGCTTCCACGGAAGAATCCGAGGACAACTGCGCCAAGATGGCGGTGAAGGAGATGATGGACTATCTGGAAAACGGGACGATCAAAAACTCCGTCAATTTCCCTAACTGCGATATGGGCGTCTGCCGGACAGCCAGCCGTGTGGCGGTGTTCCATGAGAACATTCCCAACATGATCGGCCAGATCTCCGGAACGCTGGCGGCAGCGGGGGTCAACATCTCCGATATGACCAACAAGAGCCGGGACAAATACGCCTACACGCTGCTGGACCTGGAGACCCGGCTGGAAGATGTCACCCTCCGGAAACTGGAGGCCATCAAGGGCGTGTGCAGAGTGCGGGTGGTGAAGTAGGCCGCAGACTGTCCTATCAGACTGTTATGCTCCCGGGCCCATGGGTCCGGGGCCGGCGCCGTGTCAGCACCTGGCGCCGCGCCAGCGGCCCGGCACCCTGTCATCCCTCCCGGCTCAGTATCCGGGCGGGACAGCGGGCTCCGGGCGGACATAAAATTTAACAGGGGATTTTTCGCAGATCCCGATGCTAAGGAGGAGAGACCATGGCAGCAGTGAAGCCGTTTTTTTGCATAAGGCCGAATCAGAAGGTGGCAGCCCAGGTGGCGGCCCTGCCTTATGACGTGTATAACCGGGAGGAGGCGTGCAGGGCAGTTGCAGGCAATCCTCTCTCTTTTTTAAATATTGACCGGGCGGAGACCCAGTTCGGGGACGACGTGGACATCTACGACGAGAAGGTGTACCAGAAAGCCAGAGAGCTTCTGGAGAGCCGGATTCAGGATGGAACCTTTGTGACCGATATGGAGGCCTGCTATTATCTGTACCAGCTGACCATGGAGGGCCGGAGCCAGACGGGGATCGTGGCCTGCTCCTCGGTAGATGACTATGAAAACGGGATTATCAAAAAGCATGAGAACACCCGCGAGGAGAAGGAAGCGGACAGAATCCGCCATGTGGAGGCCACAGGCGCCCACACAGGGCCTATTTTTCTGGCATACCGGGGCAATGAGACGCTGGCGGGAATTATGGAGAAAGCCATGGAGACAGAGCCTCTCTACGATTTTGTATCCGAAGACGGAATCGGTCACAGAGTATGGCGCATCGCCGGCGAGGACACGGTGAAAGCCATCCAGGAGGCATTTGAGCAGGTTCCATTCACCTACATTGCAGACGGCCACCACAGGGCGGCGTCGGCTGTAAAGGTGGGATTGAAAAAGAGGAAAGAAAAAGAGGAGCGGGGAGAGACCGTCACAGGCCGGGAGCCGTTTAACTATTTTCTGTCCGTGCTGTTTCCTGAGGATCAGCTGATGATCATGCCATACAACCGGGTGGTGAGGGACTTGAACGGTCTGTCCATGGAAAAGTTTTTTACGGCGGTCCACGAGAATTTTGACGTGGCAAAGGTGGGAAAGACAGCCTGCGCTCCCGGTGAGAAGGGAAGCCTGGGCATGTACGTGGAAGGGGAGTGGTATCTTCTGAAAGTGAAGCCTGAGGCCGCAAGTGACGACCCGGTAAAAGGACTTGACGTGTCCCTCCTTCAGGATCTTCTTCTGGGGCCGGTGCTTGGTATCGGCGATCCCAGGGTGGATAAGAGAATCGACTTTATCGGCGGAATCCGGGGGCTGGGAGAGCTGGAGAGACGGGTGGGGGAGGATATGGCTGCGGCGTTCTCCATGTATCCCACCTCCATACAGGAGTTGTTTGCCGTGGCGGACGCGGGGAGGCTGATGCCGCCCAAATCCACCTGGTTTGAACCAAAGCTGCGCAGCGGCATCTTTATCCATAAGCTGTAAAATACATGCAAACAACAAAGGTGAGGCTTTCCCTGCCCGTGACGGGGCGGAGGGGATAAGCCTCACCGTTTTGGTTATTCTGTGCTGTTCCGGCATCACTTTTTCCGCCGGTTCTTTCTCCGCAGGCGGCGCGGCCTGTTCTGGATGATGCCTAAAGATTTTATCTTGGATAAAAAGCCTCTTTTGGACTTCAGGGCCCTTTTCAGCTGCCGGTTCTCCTCCTTCAGCTGGTGGTTCCTGTAAAAATCCTCCCATATGAGGGAATGCATCCATTCAATGGTGTCATTGAGCTCGTGAATCTCCTGTTCCAGCTCCAGTACCTGCTGGGTTATGGCGCCCACCAGCTCCCGCTTATAGTACAATCTCTGGGGAGCGGCAATCTTGGCGGACAGGGTGGGAGAGGCCTGGAGCATCTGCTGAATGACAGCCAAGTCTCTCTGGGCATAGTTTAGATTCATAAAGTCCTGATAGTGCATGTTCAGCAATGTCATAGGATGAGAGCACTTTTGACAAACCTGAACATCGGACGGTTGATGGAAAGCATAGTAGCCGCAATTACTGCAGTAATAGACAGATAATTCCCGCATGTTCGTTCCTCCTTAGTCAGGTATCACATGTGATGCCGGGGGAGAGCAAAAGGCCTCCTGATCCCTTAGGCATGGGGATTGTTCCACACTTCATCACATATTATATTAGAACGAAAAACATGGGAAAATGTAACATAAATTTTTCGATTTAGTGGAGGACTCCGTTTTCGTCGGGGGTAAACAGCTTGGGAGAGGTCAGCAGCTTCCCGTCATCCAGGAAGTAGTAGGTGGCGCCGTCCAGTGTGAGAAAACCGGTGTGCATGACCCCGGTTTCAAGGTCCATGTAGTAGCGGTTTCCTCCGTCCAGGACCCAGCCGTGGGCCATAGTCCCGGCGCTGTCGTAGTAGTACCAGTTGTTGTTCAGCTTCTGCCAGCCGGGCTCCATGGGAAGTTCCTCAATGGGGACGCCGGGTTTGGAAAAATTGATGATTTTGGAAGCATGATTCTGGTCATCCGACCACAGAAGGCAGGATGTCCCAGGCGTCAGGTCGTCGACGGTGACGATGTTCTTGCTCAGGTAAGGCGTGGTCTCGCAGCCGGCCGGAACGGTAAATACAGAGCCGTTGGTGGCGGTCAGGACAGCCTCGGTTCCGGCGCTGTTCCAGGACAGGCTTTCTACGGTCAGGTAGTCGGGAACCTTGTATCCGGCGGGGACGTTGCACAGCACCAGGGAAGCGTTGGCCATAGGATTTATGCTTGCCGGCAGGGCAGGTCCCACATACACGTAGGCGGTGTCTCCCGGCTTCATGTTCTCGTATGGAAAGGGCAGCCCGGTGGTGGCATCCAGAATACGGGTGTACACGTTGGATACGATTACCTGAAGTTCTCCGGCATAGGACTGGCCGGACTGGTTGTTCATGTAGAAGAGTTTTACGTCTTCGCCGCCGGCCTCGGTTCTGGTCACGGGACCCCAGATGCGGACCGGGTCCAGGCGGCCGGAGGCCCAGGCACCGCCGGCAGCGCCCGCCGAGAGAAGAGCGGCTGTGCCGAGGCACGCCAGAAATAATTTGATGGATTTTGTCATGGTTTTTGTCACTCCTTCTGGTACTGAAAAGCTGTCTGTAATATAGTATATCAGATTAGGAAAATATTAGAAATATAAAAAGTTTTTAAAAATCTTTGCGATTTTCTTACGCGGTCACTGTTCACATGCGTTCGCAGCAACCAGCAAAAATCTGCGCGCTTCGGACATGGCCTTTTGCTATGGGCTTAAATATTGGATATAATGATGTTGGAGTCAATATGATAAAAGGGGGAAAACATATGCCAAACACGAATTTAGAGATAACACAAAAGGTCATGGAAGATTTTGTAAAAATCCAGCGCCGTATGTTGATAGCAAAGAAAGAGAATGCTGTGGAGACATACGCCAGCTAAAAAAAGAGTACTTATATTTGAAAAGTTTTCTCAATGTGGCAGAGGTGAACCTTACTGATATAGACGAGATCAAGGAATAAAAGAGTATCTGGACAGGAGTCCTGTCGCCGGAGATAGGCTCCTGCTATTATTAAAAAATTAGTACTTGACATTACCAAGTAGTAGGTATAATATAAAACCAGAAGGAGGCTGAAGCCTATATGAACGCGCAATTTAAAAAAGGCGTCCTGGAGCTCATCGTGCTGGAGTCCGTTCGGAAGAGGGATATGTACGGATACGAGCTGGTGGAGGAGGTGTCCAAGGTGGTGGATGTGAATGAGGGGACCATCTACCCTCTCTTGAAGCGCCTTACCAATGAGCGGTATTTCGAGACCTATCTCCGGGAATCCACGGAAGGCCCCCCCAGAAAGTATTACCATGTGACGGCGGCGGGGATTCTCTACAGAGACCAGCTGGAGCAGGAGTGGACGCAGCTGTCGGACAGGGTGTGGAGGTTTCTGAAGGAGAACATGCCGGAGGACGGAGGGTGAGCGCCGGGAGGCAGTTATCTGGTTGAGCACAGGATTTGTGTGAGATAAGTATTGGATGGAAGGAGTCATTATGGATAAAAGAGAGTTTTTGTCAGCCCTTGAAAAGTCCTTGTCGGTGCTGCAGGAAGATGAGCTGCGGGATATTGTCAGCGAGTATGAGCAGCATATAGACATAAAGGTGGCAAAAGGGCTGACAGAGGAGGAGGCCATTGCGGATTTCGGCAGTTTTTCAGAGCTGACAGCAGAGCTTTTGGAGGCTTACCACGTGCGGGCGGATTACGCCGCAGGCGGGGGAGAGAAGAGAAAAGCGGCGCCGGACAGAGAGAAGAGGGCGGGGGAGGAGAGAAAAGCAGCGGTTCGGGCTGCGATAAAAGGCGCGGGAGCACGGCTGAGGGAAAGCGGCCGGTGGACAGCCCGCCAGATCACCCGTCCCTTTTCCTGGCTTTCCGGAAAGCGGGGGGCCTATTCTGCCAAGGCTGCCGGGCTTACAGGCAGCAGATTCACAAGGGGCTTCCGGCTTGGAGGAGAGAGAAAGCAGGAGAAGATACAGAGGAGGAGGAAGAAGAAGGACGATATGATCATACATGGCATAGGAGCAGGAGTGGCGGGAATTTTCAGATGGCTGGCAGGCGCGGGTGCCTTTGTTCTGCGCATGATATGGAACGGCTGCTGGCTGCTGTTTTCCGCGATTATGGCGGGGTTCGGGATGTTCTGTCTGTACGGGCTGGGGGTTTTGGCAGTGCTGCTGGCCCAGGGGTATCCACTGGCAGGAATTACTTTGGGCTGTCTGGGCCTGGTGATGTGTACATTCTCGGCTTCCGTAATTGGTTTTACATATTTGAAAAGACAGAGGAAAGGTCTTTCGGGAGACCGGCGTTTCAAGGCTTCCGGGAAGAGCCGGGATGGGGAATCCGGAGATAAGGATGCAGAAGACAGGGAGAACATGGAAGAGGTTCAGGACGGGGACTGCGTGAAGACAGAAGAGAGTGAAGCGGTTCCCATGGACGCATACAGCAGAAGAGGAGGTGAGACAGCATGGGTAAACTGCGGGGTGTGATGGCGGGAGTGTTCCTGGGCGGCGTTCTTTTAGGAGGCATCGGCACGGGAATCGCCATGGTGGAGTACTCGACGCTGTACTACGGCGGCGAGCATCTCATCGGGGAAGAGTACCTGGTGACGAAGAATCTGGATTTTGAGTTTCCCCAGGACGGGAAGATCCTGGTTGTGAGAAATGTTTATTACAACTACAGTGTATACAAAGATATCACCGTTGAGACCGACGATTCCGTACCTGTGGGCATGGTTCGGTATGAGATCACCTACAATGAAAAAAACGTGACTCCGGAGCTGGTTTTCCAGGAATATGAAGACGAGGAAGAGGAGGTCGGAGAGGAGTTTGAAAGCGAGGTCCCGGGAGAAGGGAACGGAGAAGGGATTGAAACCGAAGCCGCGGGAGAAGAGGACGGAGAGGAGTCTGGAGCTGAGACCGCGGGGGAAGGGGACGGAGATGGAATTGAAACTGATGAGACAAAAGAAAGACTGGGAGAGGCTCAGGAGCCGGCTTCTGAGACATACGTGGAGAGAGAGCCCGTGTATCTTGGAATGGTGAGTCTGATAAGCCATAGCTGCGCTGACGGATTTGAGACTCTTATGGAGAACAAGGATCTTTTTCTTAAGGAATTGAAGGAGAAGAAGATATCCAGATACAGGCAGGTCTATATTACGGATTTGAAAGTAAAAGTCAATCCCCAGACCATGCCGTTTATTGAGGTTAGCGATACCTGGCCGCAGTTCAGATAGGTCTGCGCGTTCACCGCGCTGACCGCGCGAAATCACAGCGGACGCGGGCATACGGCCATCACGGATCGATTCTAAATGGCCGTATGCCGTAAGCAACTAGAATAACAGATGCTCCACAAGAATTTTTAAGCCGATGGCTATGAGGATGATTCCCCCGGCGGCCTCGGCTTTTGATTTGTACCTGGCGCCGAAGACCGTTCCCACTTTCACACCGACGATGGACAACAGAAAGGTGATGCTTCCGATAAATGACACGGCTGGGAGAATCCGGACTTTCAGAAAGGCGAAGGTGACTCCCACCGCCAGGGCGTCGATGCTGGTGGCCACAGCCAGAACCACCATGCTTTGAAACGACACGGAAGCGTCGCAGGAATCTTCCTCGGGATTCAGGGACTCCTTGATCATATTGCCGCCGATGACAGACAGGAGCACGAAGGCGATCCAGTGGTCGTAGGCAGTGATGGCCTCCTGGAAGCGTATGCCCAGCAGAAAGCCCAGAAGGGGCATGAGGGCCTGAAACCCGCCGAAGTACAGACCGATGACGACAGCGCTTTTTGGGTTCATGCACCGCATGGAAAGGCCCTTGCAGATGGCCACGGCGAAAGCGTCCATGGACAGGGCCACGGCGATCAGGAACAATTCGATTAGCGACATGGGAGCAGATTCCTCCTTGAACTCATATATAATTTATACTCTTATTATAGAGATATTCGGCATGGAATGCAAGGAGGGTTTGCAAAAATGGAGGAGACGGTGTTTGCTGTGAACACATGTAAACAGTAACAAGATGTGGTAACAGCTCAAGGGGTATCTGAACTGTCAGGAAATTTGACAGCAGTTCGGGGAAGTCTGAATTATCCCGAAAATTTTTCGGAATTGGGTTGAAGCGGCGCGGGGGGAACGGTTATAATTGAAAAATGAAAATGAAGCGGATTTTCGCAAACTGATCAGATGGAGGAGAGAGATGAGATGACATACAAATATTTTCCCAGCTGCAACTTTACAAAGGCATCACCTCAGACCAGCAAGGCGCTGCAGAAGTATCTGGCGGAGGCTCACGGCATAAAGAGCATCGGCTGCTGCCGTCCGGGGCATAAGAAGCTGGAAGAAGGAGACAGGGCTTTAACTATCTGTCTGTCCTGTTCCGCCATTGTAACAGAGAACACGGCATGTCAGGACACCAGTATTTTCCAGTTTCTCAGTGAGGACAAAGATTTTCCGTGGCCGGATTATCACGGGGAGGAGATTGCTTTGCAGGACTGCTGGAGGGCCAGGGGAAAACACGAGCTTCACCAGGCAGTGCGGAGTATTCTGGAGAAGATGAACATGAGGGTGGCGGAGCTGGAGGAGAGCCGGGATGCCAGCCAGTACTGCGGTGTTTTCCGGTTCAATCCCATGAGAGAGGACAATATCCGCCTGGCTCCCCGATATTTCGCAGACGGGATGAAGGGGCAGCTTACCCTGTACACCGAAAAACAGCAGCGGGCCCTCATGGAGGAAAATGCCAAACGGTATCACACCAGCCGGGTTGCCGTGTACTGCAATTCCTGCCTGCGGGGCCTGCTCCAGGGAGGCGCCAGAGGCGTCCATGTGATGGAGCTCATGTTCCCCGAGGCGGCGGTTCTGGACCAGGAGCGGAGAGAGAAACATTAGGGAAAGATGATGAACTTGGCTATGAGACGGTGGGAGGTGTCCTGTGAAAAAGACTTACATTTGCCTGAAAGATCAGCCGGTGCTGGAAATCAGCAGCTACAGCTGCCGGATACTGGACTATGACCGCCTTCCCGTTTCTCTCCGGTATGAGAGCGTGGGGTTTGATGATGTCATGCATGGGTGGACGGAAAACAGAACCATGAGCGTGGGGAGGACCAACGCCAAAAAGCTGCTGGCAGGTTTTGGAATCAGCCAGAGCAATCCGTATCTTGTGGCCAGGCTGTTTCATTTTACATCCCTGACCGACTGCTACTGGATGAAGGAGGAGGGGGAGCAGGTACAGTGGAGAGATGTAAGCCTGTTCCGGAACCGGTTGGAGAGGACAGTATCCGCCACGGCCCTCATGGGAGTTCCGGGATATTTTAAAGACAAGGTTATGGAATTTGCAGAGAGCAGAATCCACACGCCGGAGCTGACGGCACAGGGGATGGCGGCAAAGGCGTGGATTCGGGAGAGAGGAGGCTTATATCTCTACAAAGTGGGAAAGAAAGAGCTGGCGGCCAGCAGGATTTTGGATGCGCTGAAGATTTCTCATGTGAGGTATGAGGACGCCGGGGAGGAGATGCTGGCCCGGATCGCGGACAAAAAACGTATAGACAGCATAAAAAATGCCGGCGAGAAGGTGGTGAAATGCAAAATCATTACCTCCGAACAGAAAGCCCTCGTTCCCTGGGAAGATTTTCAGATGTACTGCGCTTATCATGACCTAGATGAATATGCCTGCGTGAGGGAACGGGACCCTCACGGCTATTATTCCATGGAGATTGCGGATTATATTTTGGGAAATGAGGACAGGCATGGGGCGAATTTTGGCTTTTTCATGGATAACCGGACCGGTAAAATCGGAAATTTGCACCCGCTCATGGACCATGACCACGGATTTTCCCAGGAGAGCGACATCATTTCCCAGACCTCAGAGACAAAAGAGACTCTGGAGACCGCGGCGATTAAGGCGGCAGGGCTGGGAAGCTGGGGGATTGACTGCCAGGCGGCGCTTCAGATGAAGAGGCCGGAGGAGCTTTCAGAGGAGGAGTGGGAGGGGGTGCAGGAGAGAGTCCGGAGGGTGGAGCGGGCGATGGTTTGGACGATGGCCCGTCAGACATAAATAATTATAAAAGATAAAAAGTCTCTCAAGGATGGGGTGATGTCCTGTGAGACTTTTTTATTTGCAGGAGATTACGTCCTGTAAATCAAAACCCGCCGGGGGCCGGGCGCTCCGCCCCTTTAAGAACATGGCCTCTGCCGCGCTCTGGCATGGAAATCCGGGGCAGCAGGGGTTGGGATTTTGCTCATATGCGCCAGGCCGTTTGGCTCTGTCTTACACAGCCCTATGACCGGGTTCTAAAAGGGATGATTTTTCCTTTTTCTTTTGAGCGCATCGGATCAGCAGCCTCCCCTGTTCAATATATAACTCTTTTTGGTCTTCTGTGAGGGTGCGGAAAATCTGCAAAAGCTTTTGTTCCTCATGTCCAAATTCTTAGTGAGACTGGCAGTCCAGCAGAAAATCGGTGGAAACCCGGAAGTATTCCGCGATTTTTTTCAGCGTCTCAAAATCAGGTTCCCGGTTATTCCGCACATAATTGCCCACTGCGCTGGCGGAGATGCTTAAATCGTCTGCCAGCTGTTTTTGGCTTAAATTTCTTTCGTCCAGTAAATCCCGCAGGACATCTCCAAATTTCAATCAAATCACATCCATTCATCGTCATTTTCATCAAGGAGGGCACTGTTAACAGCCCAGAGGCGCCTGCCTGAACTGTTACGGGTACTGGGAACTCTGCCGCCGGCGCATGTCCCAGACTCCTGACTTGTATATCCATGATACAGAGACAGATTGGTAAAAAAAGAAAAAACAACAAAATGAATTGAACAGTTCAAAATGAATGCTATCATTTCAATATGTTGTTTTTGAATACAAAATGTTGTCGGCCTATGCCTGGAGAATTTATCACAATGTCAGGAAAGACCATGAGACAGTAAACAACAGCTGAGAATTGTCCTAAAGGGGGTGCAGAGTTGAACGATCAGTCAATGACGTATTGCCGGGAGACCTTTACGTCTCCCAATCTGTTAAATGACAGGACTGAGGACTTTGTGAAAGCCCAGGTTGCCGGGCGCGGACTGGATGACAGGACAGCTAAGGCATATCGCCTGGATTTACAGCATCTATCTGACAGTAGAAGGACAGCTGCCGGACTGTCACGCCATCCTTTGCCTCGCTCCGGCAGCTCAAGAAAATCAGAAAGCAGAAACCGGATTATCCAGGGCCGAGATTGACACTTTTTTTGCGGCGCTGAACAGCGAATATGAGAATCTGGACAACGAGTTCCGCAAAAGAGTCTGTCTCAGAGATTGTGTGATGATGGAACTGCTGTTTTATCATGGAATTGAGATCAGTGAATTGTTGCGGTTGGAGATTTCTGACTATAGCTTGAAAACCGGGATTTTGACTATACGAGGAAAACGTGGAAAGGAACGGTCTGAGTATCTATTTTCACGGGAACTGAGATGCAAGATAGAATGCTGGATCGGTGAACATGGGTATTTTGAGAGAGAGAACGAGTATCACAATGTACTGTTTCTGTCCAAGATTGGGAAACCTCTTTCAATGAAAATGGTGATTTTGGTATTTGAGAAATATAAAGTGATGGCAGGGATTAAAAAAGAATCTACACCGAAAGATCTTAAATGCAGCATGAAAAGGTATGCCAGAGAGATAATGATGGAGAGATGCAGCTGAAAATATCAGATGAAGGAAAAGGGAACAAGTATGCAACATGTGTTCATTGTGGGGGCAAAAGGATTCACTTATGGAGGGTATGAGACTTTTCTGGATAAATTGACAGAGTACCATCAAAATAATGAAGGAATTAAATATCATATTGCCTGTAAAGCAAATGGGCCGGGAATGACTGATGAGACAAAGCTGCAGAATGTACAGATTATATCTGATTCAGAGTACATCTATCATAATGCCCACTGCTTTAAAATTTTTTGTAATATGTGCCATTGCCGAAATGAGATATAGGTTTAGAGGCACTGGCAGTAGACTGCGGGTTATAAAGAAAAAACTTTGTATTGATTGAATTTTTAAATTTATGACTGTCTCATATGGTGTCTATCAGGTTAATTTGTGAAAATTAGATATTGCAATGAAAATGCACTTGTGGTAATATAATACCAATTTAGTGCGGCAAAGCACCAAAAGGCTGAGAAGGAGACTCTTGCCCGCGGGACTTCGACAGGAAGACGGCGTCACCGACTGAGAGCGCTGTCAGGTTGGACCAGGCAAATAGGGAACACTCCGGAGCCGGTATTCTGAACCCGTATCTACCCCCATACCTTGCCCGTACCATATTCATGCCAGTCCCCACACCCGTCAGGAGGCAGCGGGGATGGCGGGAGCGGCCTGGGACAGGCGGGCGGCGGTAAGTAGGGATACCCGGATGACACCGTTAGATGTCGAGAGTGGAGGGTCGGTTTTTTGCAGGACCGATTCTCAATGCGGGTGGTACCGCGGAGCATGATCAGCTGCATGTCCAAAACACTGCGCGGCAGTTTTTGACAGAGTGTGATGTCCCGTCCCGGAGTATGTGACAGTACTCCGGGGGCGGGACTTTTTTGGTTCCATGGAATTCCTTCCGGAGTCAAAACCATTTAGTTGGCGTCCGGAACACATGGCCGTCTGTCTGGCCTGTGATATTCCGGATTGACCGGTTCAGGAAAGGAGAGCGCTATGGAGTTTTTGACTGGAGTAAAACAGACGGAAAACGTGGGAATCCGGGAGATTCTGGATATCCTGGAGGGTGACGGCGAAGGAGGGCTGATAAAGGTCAGCGGAGCCGTCCACAACATCCGTGACATGGGTGAGGTGGCTTTTGTGATCCTGCGGAAGGCTGAGGGCCTGGTGCAGTGCGTCTATGAGGAGGGAAAGACGGAGTTTAAGCTGAAGGACCTGAAGGAAGAGTCGGCTGTGGAGGTGACGGGAACCGCAGTTTTGGAGGAGAGGGCTCCCCAGGGGTTTGAGATACGGCTTAAGACGGTGAAAGTGCTGTCGGAGCCGGACCAGGTCCTTCCCATGGCCGTCAGCAAATATAAGCTCCACACGTCCTTGGAGGCCAGGCTGGCTGTGCGTCCCGTCTCCCTGAGAAATGTGCGGGAGAGGGCAAAATTTAAGATCCAGGAGGGAATCGTCAGGGGATTTCGGGACTTCCTCCACGACCAGGGATTTACGGAGATCCACACGCCCAAGATTGTGGCGAGAGGGGCGGAGGGCGGCTCCAACGTGTTCCGTCTGGACTATTTCAACAAGAAGGCGGAGCTTGGGCAGAGTCCGCAGTTTTACAAACAGACCATGGTGGGAGTCTACGACAGGGTGTTTGAGGTGGCTCCCGTGTTCCGGGCGGAGAAGCACAACACCACCAGGCATTTAAACGAGTATATCGGCCTGGACTTTGAGATGGGGTATATAGACGGCTTTGAAGATGTCATGGCCATGGAGACGGGATTTCTGCAGTATACAATGGAGCTGCTGAAAAGAGAGTACGGGAAGGAGCTGGACATGCTTCAGACGGTTCTCCCTGACGTGAGCCGGATTCCTGCGGTCCGCTTTGACAGAGCCAAGGAGCTGGTGTCTGAGAAATACAGCAGGAGAATCAAGAATCCTTATGACCTGGAGCCGGAGGAGGAGCTGCTTATCGGCAGATATTTTAAGGAGGAATACGGCAGCGATTTTGTCTTTGTCACCCACTATCCGTCAAAGAAGCGCCCGTTTTACGCCATGGATGACCCGGAGGATTCTAAATTCACCTTGAGCTTCGACCTGCTGTTCAAGGGCCTGGAGGTGACAACCGGGGGTCAGAGAATTCATGACTATCAGGAGCTTCTCGCCAAGATGGAGAAACGGCGCATGGACCCGGAGGATATCGCCTCCTACTTGATGATCTTCAAGTACGGCATGCCTCCCCACGGCGGCCTTGGCATCGGTCTGGAGCGCCTGACCATGAGATTGCTGGACGAGCAGAATGTCCGTGAGGCCAGCCTCTTCCCCCGCGACGTGAACCGGCTGGAGCCTTAGCGAGGCATGAGCAGTGCGGAATATACCTCAGAAGCCCAGATGTCGTGCTTGCACGTAAGTCTGGGATTATGAGGTATATTCCATAAGGCGAAGCCCGGAAAGCGAGATGGAGCGAAGCGGAATCGAGCGCGGCCCTGTGGGAAACCCAGCAGAGGCCGTCCGGAAAGAGGAATCGAGCGCGGCCCTGCGGAGAAACCCTGCAGAGGCCGTCCGGAAAGAGGAATCGAGCGCGGCCCTGTCAGGCACAGGAAGGCCGCAAGCCCGGAAAACAGAGGCGGGGAAGGCAAATCAAGCCCAGTCCCGCAGCTTAAACCCCACAGAAGGAGGACCCCCAAACATGGCAAACATTATCACCGACGAGACCATTGATTATGTAGGAATCCTGGCAAAGCTGGAGCTTTCCCGGGAGGAGAAAGAGGCGGCAAAGAAAGACATGGGCCGGATGCTGGATTACATTGACAAGCTGAATGAACTTGACACCGCGCAGGCAGAGCCTATGTCCCATATATTTTCCATGAATAATGTATTTCGGGAGGATGTGGTGACAAACGGCGACGACAGGGACAGGATTCTCCAAAACGCGCCGGAACAGAAAGAGGGCGCTTTCAAGGTCCCAAGGACCGTAGAGTAGGATGAAGCGGGAAAGGAGCAAACCCTATGAGCATACTGAACATGACTGCCCTGGAGCTGGGCAGAAAGATAAAGTCAGGAGATATCACTGCCCCGGAGGCCGCCAGGGCGGTTCTGGAGCAGATTAAGACACAGGAGCCGGTTATCCACGCCTACGTGACTGTGGACCAGGAGGGGGCTCTTGAGAGAGCCGCCGGAGTCCAGGAGAAAATCCGGAGGGGAGAGCTCACAGGCCCCCTCGCGGGAGTACCTGTGGCTGTCAAGGATAATCTGTGCACCAAGGGACTGCTGACCACATGCAGTTCCAACATATTATATAACTTTGTCCCCGCCTACACGGCCCAGGCGGTTCTCAATCTGGAGGACGCAGGGGCGGTGGTGGTGGGAAAGACCAACATGGACGAGTTCGCCATGGGCAGCACCACGGAAACCTCCGCCTTCGGGGTCACGAGAAATCCCAGAAACCCTGACCATGTGCCAGGGGGCTCTTCCGGCGGTTCCTGCGCGGCGGTGGCGGCGGAGGAATGCTTCTGCGCCCTGGGGTCAGACACCGGCGGCTCCATCCGCCAGCCCGGCTCCTACTGCGGAGTCACGGGAATCAAGCCCACTTACGGCACCGTATCCCGGTACGGCCTCATCGCCTACGGGTCCTCCCTGGACCAGGTAGGGCCCATTGCAAAGGATGTGTCTGACTGCGCGGCTCTTCTGGAAGCCATCGCCTCCTATGATAGGAAAGACAGCACCTCCATTCCCAGAAAGGACTTAGACTTCACCGGCGCTCTGGTGGACGACGTGAGGGGGATGAAAATCGGGATTCCCAGGGATTATCTGGGGGAGGGGCTGGACGACGAAGTGAGGGCGGCCGTGCTGAAGGCGGCCCAGGTTCTAAAGGACAGGGGAGCCGTGGTGGAGGAATTTGATTTGAGCCTGGCAGAGTACGCCATCCCCGCCTACTATGTCATCGCCTCCGCGGAGGCAAGCTCCAACTTATCCCGGTTTGACGGGGTGAAATACGGGCTTCGGGCAGAGGAGTACGAGGGCCTTCACCAGATGTACAAAAAGAGCCGTTCCCAGGGCTTCGGGCCGGAGGTAAAACGGCGGATTATGCTGGGCTCTTTCGTCCTAAGCTCCGGCTATTACGACGCCTATTATCTGAAAGCCCTGCGCACAAAGGCCCTGATCAAGAAAGCCTTTGACAAGGCGTTCGCGGACTATGACGTGATCCTGGGGCCGGTAGCTCCCACCACGGCGCCGAAGCTGGGTGAATCCCTGCAGGACCCTCTGAAAATGTATCTGGGGGACATTTACACAGTGTCCGTGAACCTGGCGGGAATCCCGGCTATGACCGTGCCCTGCGGACAGGATTCAAAAGGGCTTCCCATAGGTCTTCAGCTGATGGGAGACTGTTTTCAGGAGAAGAAGATCATCCGGGCGGCGTATACATTTGAACAGACAGGGGAGGGAAGATAGATGAGCAGACAATACGAAACCGTGATCGGGCTGGAAGTCCACGTGGAGCTGGCCACAAAAACCAAGATATTCTGCGGCTGCTCCACGGAGTTCGGGGGAGCGCCCAACACTCACACCTGCCCTGTGTGCACAGGCATGCCGGGCTCCCTCCCGGTGCTGAACAGGCAGGTGGTGGAATATGCCCTGGCGGTGGGCCTGGCCGCCAACTGTCAGATCAACCAGTACTGTAAATTTGACCGGAAAAATTATTTTTATCCCGATAATCCCCAGAACTATCAGATTTCTCAGCTGTATCTCCCCATCTGCCATGACGGCTGGGTGGAGATCGACACGGCGGCAGGCAGGAAGAAGGTGGGAATTCACGAGATTCACATGGAGGAGGATGCGGGGAAGCTGATCCATGACGAGTGGGAGGACTGCTCTCTGGTGGACTACAACCGAAGCGGCGTGCCCCTGATAGAGATCGTGTCGGAGCCGGACATGAGAAACGCGGAGGAGGTCATCGCGTATCTGGAGAAGCTGCGCCTCATGATCCAGTACCTGGGAGCCTCGGACTGCAAGCTCCAGGAAGGCTCCATGAGGGCTGACGTGAACCTGTCTGTCCGCGAGGCGGGGACTGCCCAGATGGGAACCAGGACAGAGATGAAAAACTTAAACTCCTTCAAGGCCATTGCCAGGGCCATCGAGGGGGAGAGAAAGAGACAGATCGAGCTTTTGGAGGACGGAAAAAAGGTGGTTCAGGAGACAAGGCGGTGGGACGACAACAAGGAGAACTCTTATGCCATGCGCTCCAAGGAGGACGCCCAGGACTACCGGTATTTTCCTGACCCTGACTTAACGCCTGTGGTCATAAGCGATGAGTGGATTCAGGAGATCAGAGACCGGCAGCCGGAAATGTACACGGAGAAGGTGGCCAGATACCAGGAAGAGTTCCAGATTCCGGAGTATGACGCCAGGCTTCTCGCATCCTCCAAACACATGGCAGATGTGTTCGAGGAGACCACGGCCCTGTGCAAAAAGCCCAAGGAGGTGTCCAACTGGCTGATGGTGGAGGCCATGCGCCTCTTAAAGGACCGGGGACAGGACCCGGAAGATATGGCCTTCAGCCCCGGAAACCTGGCGAAGCTCATCCGGCTTGTGGAAAGCGCGGCCATCAACCGCACCGTGGCGAAGACCGTGTTCGAGGAAATATTTGTAAATGACATAGACCCGGAAACTTATGTGGAGGAAAAGGGGCTCCGGATGGTCAGCGACCAGGGGGCGCTTAAAAAGGTCATCCAGGAGATTCTGGCGGCCAACCCCCAGTCGGTGGCGGATTATCGGGGCGGCAAAGAGAAGGCCATGGGATTCCTGGTGGGCCAGACTATGCGGGCCATGAAGGGGAAGGCGGACCCGGCGGCAGTCAATAAGCTGATGCGGGAGCTGCTGGGGTGACTTTGAAGGCGGCAACAGCTCCCCCCCGGCGGTTGCGGCCGCCATCCGAAGAGGCAGTTACCTCTTGACGAAACACACAAGATGGGGTAAATTTACAGGAGACAGTCTGCGGGAGCCGCTCTGGAGGAAACCGCGCCGGAGCGCTGTACTGCGCCGGGAACCAGACTGCGGGTTCTGCCGGGAGCCGTGGCTCCCTGACGAGAAAGAACAGACTATGGAGAACGAGGAGGAGAACATATGAAACCATATGCGGAGATGACCAAAGAAGAACTGCAGTCTCTCAGAAAAGAGTTATCTCATAAATATAGAGAATTCCAGGGAAGGGATCTGAAGCTGGACATGTCCAGGGGAAAGCCAAGCGTGGACCAGCTGGATTTGTCCATGGGAATGATGGATGTGTTGAGCAGTGATGACGACCTGACCTGTGACGACGGAACCGACTGCCGCAACTACGGCGTTCTCGACGGCATCAGCGAGGCGAAGGAGCTGCTTGCGGATATGATGGAGGTTCACCCGGACCAGATTATCATATACGGCAATTCCAGCCTGAATGTCATGTACGACACCATTTCCCGGTCCATGACCCACGGGGTTATGGGCAACACGCCCTGGTGCAAGCTGGACAAGGTAAAATTCCTCTGCCCGGTGCCGGGGTATGACCGCCATTTTTCCATCACCGAGTATTTTGACATAGAGATGATCACGGTGCCCATGACGGACAAAGGGCCTGATATGGACATCGTCGAGAAGCTGGTGGCGGAGGACGAGGCGATCAAGGGCATCTGGTGTGTGCCCAAGTACTCCAACCCCCAGGGAATCTCCTACTCCGACGACACGGTGCGGCGTTTCGCCAGGCTGAAGCCGGCTGCCAAGGACTTCAGGATCTACTGGGACAATGCGTACACCATTCACCATCTCTACGACAGGGAGCAGGACCACTTGATCGAGATTCTGGCAGAGTGCAAGAGGGCGGGCAACCCGGACCTGGCCTACAAGTTCGCCTCCACGTCGAAGATCAGCTTCCCGGGCTCCGGCATCGCCGCCATCGCGGCCTCCCAGAACAACCTGGTGGATATTAAAAAGCAGCTGCGGATCCAGACCATCGGCCACGACAAGGTGAACCAGCTGCGCCATGTCAGATTTTTCGGGGATATTCACGGCATGGTGGAACACATGCGTCTCCACGCCGACATCATGAGGCCGAAGTTTGAGGCGGTTGACGAGATTTTATCCAGAGAGCTGGGCGGTCTTGGCATCGGCACATGGACCACCCCCAAGGGCGGCTATTTTATGGCTTTTGACTCCCTGGATGGATGCGCCAAGAAGATCGTGGCCAGATGCAAGAAGGCGGGACTGGTGATGACGGGAGCGGGGGCCACCTACCCTTACGGGAAAGACCCCCACGACAGCAACATCCGCATCGCTCCGTCCTACCCGCCCCTGTGCGATCTGCGCATCGCCATGGAATTGTTTGTCCTGTGTGTAAAACTGACCAGTGTTGACAAGCTGCTGAAGGAACTGCCTGACAAAGAGCTTTCTGACGGGGCGCTGCCTGTTCATGGTCAGATTCAGGAGTAATGTAATGAATTTTAAGATAGAAAAGCTGTGCAACAGAGAAAGTATTTTTTATGTTATTTTCGGAGTTCTGACTACGGCGACAGACTGGCTTTGCTACTCGGCTCTGCGGGCTGTGGGCGCGGATTACAGGGTGTCCACGGCCTTAAGCTGGTCGGCGGCGGTGATTTTTGCCTTTGCGACCAACAAATTTTTTGTGTTTCAGAGCCTGAATGTGAAGGCCGCCTGTATCTGGAAAGAATTTGTGCCCTTTGCGGCCGGCCGGGTGGCTACGGGAATTTTTACCATGGCGGGGATGGTGGTCATGGTAGATATGCTTCACTGGAACGAATATTTTGGAAAATTTGTGGTTTCGGCGATCTCCCTGGTACTGAATTATATTCTGAGCAAGTTTTTGATTTTTAAAAAAGCAGATAACGGGGGAAGCTGATATGACGGAGAACGAAAAAAAAAGCAGGAAAAAACCATCTAAAAAAGAAATCTTAAGAAAACTGCCGGCAGTTCTGGACGACTGTTTTAAGCCGTCCGCAGGACTGTGGGCCGCTTTTTGTATTCCCGTGGTAATCATGATTATCATTTTCTGGCAGAGGGGAATCTTTCCTTTTGGGGAGGAGAGCTTTTTGCGGACAGACATGTACCACCAGTATGCCCCGTTTTTCTCGGAATTTCAGGACAAACTGAGCCGCGGAGGAAGCCTTCTGTACAGCTGGAATATCGGCATGGGGGTCAATTTCTCTGCCCTGTACGCCTATTATCTGGCCAGCCCCATGAACTGGCTTCTTCTTCTGTGCCCCAAAAGCCTTGTAATTGAGTTTATGACCTACGGCATTGTGCTGAAAATCGGCCTCTCCGGCCTGTCCTTTGCCTACTACCTGAACAGGCACTGCGGGCGGGAGGACTTCGGGGCAGGTATTTTCGGAATATTTTATGCTCTGTCAGGCTACATGGCGGCGTACAGCTGGAATATCATGTGGCTGGACTGTATTCTTTTGTTCCCTCTGATTATGCTTGGGATGGAGAAAATGCTCAACGAGAAGAGCGGGCTTTTGTACGGGGTCTGCCTAGGCTTCAGCATCTTGTCCAATTATTATATCTCTATCATGACCTGCATCTTCATGGTGATCTATTACGTGGTTCTCCTGATTCTGGATTCGGGGAGCGGGAAGACATGGAAAGATTACGCGGCTTATACGGCCAGGTTCTCCATGTACTCTCTGCTGGCAGGCGGAGCGGCGGCGGCGGTTTTGATTCCCGAGGTCTACGCCCTTCAGATGACCGCGTCGGCGGAGACCACATTTCCCAAGACGGTCAGCTCCTATTTTTCCATGTTTGACATGTTCGCCAGACACCTGGGAAATGTGGACATCGAAATCGGCCTGGACCACTGGCCGAATATCTACTGCGGCGTGGCTGTGCTCATGTTTTTCCTGCTGTACCTGTCATGCCGGAATATCAAGATGAAAGAAAAGGCTGTGTACTGCGGGCTGCTGCTGCTGTTCTATGCCAGTTTTTCAGTGAATACGCTGAACTTTATCTGGCATGGGTTCCATTTTCCCAACAGCCTTCCGTGCAGACAGTCGTTTATCTATATTTTTCTCATGCTGCTCATGTGCTACAGGGCATACATGAATTTAAAGACCATCCCCTGGAAGCATATAGCCGTCGCTTTCTGGGGGGCGGTCGTCTTTGTGATTCTGGCGGAAAAAATGGTGGAGGAGAGTGATTTTGAATTCTACGTCTACTATGTCGCCATCATATTCCTGGCTCTCTATGGGGGGATTCTGTATCTCTACAAGAGGCGGAGGGCGGGCTGCGGGCTGGTTATGGCCCTGACGGTGGCCCTGGCTTCCGTGGAGGCGGCGGTCAATACCACGGTCACCAGCGTCACCACCACCAGCCGCGTCAGCTACACCAAGGACAACGACGATGTGAGAAAACTTCTGGAAACCCTGACGCCCGACGGATTTTACCGGGTGGAGAAGGTGACCAGGAAGACGAAAAATGACGGGGCATGGATGAATTTTCCGTCGGTGTCCCTGTTTTCCTCCACAGCGGGAGCGGGGCTGACGGACTTTTTCAAGAGCGTGGGGTGCGAGGGCAATACCAACGCCTACAGCATCACGGGAAGCACGCCGCTGGTGGACTCTCTGTTCTCCGTAAGGTACGGCCTTTACTCTTCCGACCAGAGTGAGAACGACATGCTGGAACTCATAGGGCAGAGCGGGGACACATGGCTGTACCGCCGCCTGGCAACCCTGCCTGTGGGCTTCATGGTCTCGCCGGACTTTGAGAGCGACTGGCAGCGGGATCTGAGCAACCCGGCAGAGGTTCAGAATAACCTGTGCGATGTCATCGGGGCGGAGAGGGCGCTGGAGGCCTGCGACGGTGAAAACTACGGAACCACCTTCCGCCTCATGCCTGAGAAGACAGGAGACTACTATGTGTACATCACCAACAAAAAGGTGAAGAAGGTAAAGGTGAAAATCGGGGACAATACCCAGACCTTCAGCAATGTAAACAGGGGATTTCTCCTGGAACTGGGAATCTGCGCCGCGGGGGCGGAAATTGAGATCACCAACGATGAGGACAGCGAGAACTTAAACGCCCGGGCATACCGTTTTTCCGAGGAGGGCCTGTGGTCGGTGTACGAGATACTGAACCGGAGTCCATTTACCGTGACGCGGTGGGTGGACACCTGCCTGGAAGGCCAGGTGGAGGCACAAAAGGCGGGCATCCTGTTTACCACCGTGCCTTATGACAAGGGATGGACCGTGACCGTGGACGGAGTGGAACAGGAGAGTGAAAACCTGTTTGACGCGTTTTTAGGAGTCCGCCTCTCTGAGGGGAGCCATGAGATCAAACTGTCCTATGAACCACAGGGCCTGAGACTGGGGATAGGCTTAAGCGCCTTCAGCATCCTGTGCCTCGCCGGAATATTCCTGCTGGGGCGGAGGAAAAAGAGGCTGGAGGAAATCTGGCCGGAGGAAGAGTATACAGAAGAATATATGGACGAGGAATATATAGACGACAGATATACAGACGAAGAGTATATGGAAGAAATGGGTATAGACGAAATGTATATGGGCGGCCAGGAGGAGACTGACGGCGGACAGACTGACAGAGGACAGAGTGATAGAGGACAGGCTGGCAGCAGACAGAGTGACGGCGGACGGGAGACTGAGGGCGAGACGGAAGAACCGGCGCAGCGGCAGCGGGAAAATCCGGGGAGACGAGAGAGAGCCGTGTCGGCGGAGCAGGCATCCGGGCAGCCGAGAAAATCAGAACAGAGGGGAGAAGAATGACCATGAAACTTTGGGGCGGACGATTTACAAAGGAAGAGAATCAGCTGGTGCACAATTTTAACGAGTCTCTGTCCTTTGACCAGAAATTTTATCATCAGGATATCCAGGGCAGCATTGCCCATGTGACCATGCTGGCAAAACAGGGAATTGTCACGGAGGAGGACAAAGAGGCGATCATTGAAGGGCTGGAGGGCATTCTCCGGGACTTAGAAAGCGGGGAGCTGGAGTTTTCCAGGGAGCATGAGGACATCCATTCTTTTGTGGAGGCCACGCTGACGGAGCGGATCGGGGAGGCGGGAAAGCGTCTCCACACAGGCCGCAGCCGCAATGACCAGGTGGCCCTGGACATGAAGCTGTACTGCAGGGACGAGATCGACGCCATGGGAGAGCTTTTGAAGAGACTTCTGGAGGTGCTGCTGAAAATCATGGAGGAGAATCTGGACACCTTCATGCCCGGCTTCACCCATCTCCAGAAAGCGCAGCCGGTTACTCTGGCCCACCACACAGGGGCTTATTTTGAGATGTTTTACAGAGATGGCAGGAGGCTAAAAAGCATCCGGGAGAGAATGGATGAGTGTCCTCTGGGTTCCGGGGCATTGGCGGGAACCACCTATCCTCTGGACAGGGAGTACACGGCAGAGCTTTTGGGATTTGACGGTCCCACCCAGAACAGCATGGATTCTGTGTCGGACAGAGATTATGTCATTGAACTGTTAAGCGCCCTGTCCATCATCGCCATGCACCTAAGCCGTTTCAGCGAGGAGATCATCATCTGGAACAGCAATGAGTACCGGTTTGTGGAACTGGATGACGCCTACAGCACGGGGAGCAGCATCATGCCACAGAAGAAGAACCCGGATATCGCGGAGCTGGTGAGGGGCAAGACAGGGCGTGTTTACGGGGCGCTCATGTCTCTTCTGACCACCATGAAGGGGATTCCTCTCGCCTACGACAAGGACATGCAGGAGGACAAGGAGCTGACCTTCGACGCCATCGACACGGTGAAAGGCTGTCTTGTGCTGTTTACGGGGATGATTTCCACCATGACGTTCAGGAAGGACGTGATGGAGGCCAGCGCTAAAAACGGATTCACCAACGCCACGGATGCGGCGGACTATCTGGTGAATCACGGGATTCCTTTCAGAGATGCCCATGGGCTGGTGGGGCAGCTGGTGCTTATGTGCATCGGGAAAGGAACCGCCCTGGACGACTTAAGCCTGGAGGAGTTCCGGTCAGTGAGTCCGGCCTTCGGGGAAGATATATATGAGGCCATCAGCATGAAGTCCTGTGTGGCGAAGCGGGTCACCACCGGGGCTCCGGGCCGGGAAGCCATGGAGAAAGCCATTGCCCTCTGCAAGGCGAGGCTGAGGACTCTATAGGCGAAGGGAGGCGGGGAGAGTTACGGAAAAACAGGTTCCTCCCCCCGGCTCGTCCGCTGCCCGGATCGTTCCTCCGTGGAGCCGGACCAGCTCCTTCGCGATGCTCAGTCCAAGGCCAAAATGCTGTTTGTCACTGCGGGAGCGGTCGGCCTGATAGAATCGGTCGAAGATGCAGGGCTTTATGTGGTCGGGGATTCCGCACCCCTGGTCGGCCACCTCCAGGGTGATGATATTTCCGGAGGATGCCGCGCGGGCGCGGATGGAGATGGAGCGGCCGGCGGGGGTGTAGGTCCTGGCATTATCTAAAAGTATGAGAAGGAGCTGGCGGATTCGCTGGGGGTCTGCGGCAATGCGGGGGAGAGGCCGGCTGGGCAGTTCTAGTCGGAGGGAGACGGATTTTTCATGACACAAGGGCTGACAGGACTCGTAGACCTCGATGAGGAGGGTATCCATATCCACGGTCTCCAGACGCAGGCTCCAGCTCCTGGCATCTGCAGACGCCAGAAACAGCATATCGTCGACCAGGCGGGACATACGGGCGCACTCGCTGTCTATGAGGGACAGCAGGGCGTCTTTTTCTTGTCCCTCACACCGGGAGTCGGTGTGAGTCTGGGGGTCTGGGTGAGTCGGAGCGCCGGAGTGAGCCGAGATGTCCGTCTGCGGTTCATGAGAGAGAGCGGCTGCTGCAGCCCGCAGCACAGCCAAGGGGGAACGCAGTTCGTGGGAGGCGGAGGCGATAAACTGAGCCTGCTTTTTCTGGCTCTCCTCCACCGGCTTCAGCGACCAGCCCACGAATTTCCAGCTGATCAGCCACAGACAGGCGACACCGGACACGGCAAGAAGGCACAGGAGGAGAAGGGTCTCCCTTAAAGACTCCCGGACAGGGGGAATGAGGGAGACGGCGCAGAGACTTTTTACCCCGCTCTTCGTGTCCATGGAGAGGACCATGGCATAGTACCGGTCTTTATGGTCGCCCTCCACGGTCATGAGTGAGGTGACGCTGACGGTGGAGGAGACGGGGGCCTTGTCCATGAATACGCCCTGGGCCTCCGCCAGGGCCAGGGCTTTCGCGATGAGTATCTGGCGGTCCGTGTCAGTCTGCCAGGAACCCCGGTAGAGAAAAGGGATGCCGTTTTCCCTTATGTGTATGACCAGGCGGTAATCAGCCTCCGTCTGGGCAAGAAATCCCTGAGAGAGGGCATTGGAGGATATAAACTGGGAGCTTAAGGAGTTCCAGACGACCTGGAACTGCTCCAGCCTGGTTTTCTGGATATCCCGGAGGGAGAAGAGAAAAAATATGGCCATGACCAGGAGGAGGATGGCTCCGGTGGTCACGGTGTAAAGCCAGGTCAGGCGTGTTCGGAGAGTTTTCATGAGGAAATTCCTTTCTGGAGGATGTCAGAGGCCTTCCAGGCGGTATCCCATACCGTGGAGGGTGGTCAGCTTGGCGGGAGCGTCCAGAGCTTTCAGCCGCCTTCTGAGAAAATACACGTAGTTGTCCAGGTTTCCCTCCTCCACATCACAGTCAGAGCCCCACACGTAGGACAGGATAACGGGGCGCGCCAGAGTCTGGTCCGGGTTTCTCATAAAATACCCCATGAGAGCGGATTCTTTTTTGGACAGGGTCAGGGAGACGCCGTTGCACTCCAGCTTGCGGCTGTCAGGGTCTAAGCTCAGGCCGAAAGCCGTCAGGCAGGGGGACAGCTGCAGATTGCCCGGACGCCTGGTGACTGCCCGGACCCGCGCCATAAGTTCTTCAACGGCAAATGGCTTTACAAGGTAGTCGTCGGCTCCTGCGTCCAGCCCGTCTATGCGGTCGCACAGCCCGTCTAGAGCGGTGGCCAGAATAATGGGAGTCTTGATGCCCTGGCGCCGGATGGCCTCCAAGACAGAGAGTCCGTCCAGCTCCGGAAGCATGCGGTCTAAGATGATGGCATCGTAGGCCTGGTGTCTGGCGTAGAAAAGCCCGTCAGTTCCGGTGTGGCAGCTGTCGGCCTGCCAGCCGCACCGGGCGAGAGAATGGCAGATGAGGCGGCACAGATCCTGGTCGTCCTCAATAACTAATATTTTCATGTGAAAAACTCCGTTTATATAATCAGATTCCTCATCAGGCGAACGCCCCGGCTTTTGTCCGGCATAGCCGGGCAAGAAGATGTTCCCCCGTGAATAGTATCTATTATACCATCGAATTCTCTAAAAAATCTTGAAAATCAGCATTAATATTATGATGATGTTGAGGTCAAAAGGTTTTTTGCCCCCTGATGCCTGCGGATTGCGAGAGCACGCAGCGCGGAACAATCCGTAGGCATCAGAGCAGCTTTAGCAATGTGGAAGTTAAGATGCGTCTGTTATTATTCAAAACTGCGTTCATTGCTTCTCTCTTCCTATAACATAATGTCATTCTTCTGTCAAGTCGAGAATTTTCCAGTTTTTTTAGAGAAATTCCTGCTATGATAGAGGAAAAGGAGGGAAAGACGATGAAAATATATTCCGGCAGATTAAAAAGACATATGGCAACGATATTGGCAGCAGCCTTGGCGGCGGGGTTGCTTGGAGGCTGTCAGAAGCCTTCAGGCAGCGGCGCAGAAAGCGTGTCACGGCAGGAGGGGAACGGCAGGGAGGGAGGCTCCGGAGAGGATAGCGGCTCCGGAGAGGCCAGCGGCTCCCAGAACCAGGGTTCAGGCCGGCAGGACGCCATGGGGCGGTACGGGGAGACGGAAGTGGAACTTCCCCAGGAGGCTGAAAGCCAGTCTCTGATCCAGTTCCTCAAGGGGGAGGAGGGGAATCTGGAACTCTACACCGCGGTCAGGGACTCTTCCGGAAATGTCGAAGAAGCTTTTCGATACCGGCATCTTGAGGGTTCGTGGCAGCGGGATGAAGGCTGGCCGGGGAGCCAGGTGATGGGGGACAGGAATTTAGACCTTATGGGCGTGTATTACGGGCAGGACGGAAATTATTACCTGGGAGGCACAGATGACAACTATATCTACCATCTGATGAAGATGGACGGAGACGGCGGGGCGCAGGAGATTCTGGAAGAGGTGTTCCGGCCCGGAGACGGAATGGATTACGGGCTCATTCCGCCTAAGATTGAAGTTCTGGAAAACGGAAATATTGTGGTCTACGATTACTGGGAGGTGTATCTGTACACTCCTTCCGGAGAAAGATTATTTTCCATGGCAAAAGATTTTTCCGGGACCACCAGCGACGCAAGAGGATTCTGTGAAGGGGATGAATTTGTCACAGTCAACCAGGGCAGCATCGTGAGATACAGCTTAAAAGACGGCAGAATCACGGATACCGTGGACCTAAGCGCGGTGGACGACGGCAGGGAGAGCGCTATGGTGTTCGGCGACGGGGCAGGAGGGATTTACACTGTCAACGAGAAAGGCCTGTCCCACATCAACAGAGGCGGGACCCTGTGGGAGGTGCTTATAGACGGAAACCTGAACCACATGGGGATGCGCAGCATATATATGCACGGTTTTGTGGCAGGAGATCAGGAAGATTTTTACGGGGCATATGTGGGCGGGGGAGGAAAGGGCATGTATCTGTTCCGGTATCAATATGACCCGGAGCTGGCGGCAGTGCCTCCAACCGGTCTGACCGTTTACAGCCTGGAGGACAATTCCACCGTGAGGCAGGCTGTTGCCCAGTTTCAGAGCGACCATCCTGAGACCCGGGTGGAGATGAGGACGGCAGTGGATACCGGCGGCACGGTGACAGAGGAGATGATTCAGGGGCTGAATACAGAGCTTCTCAGCGGAAAAGGCGCGGATGTGCTGATTCTGGACGGCCTTCCCGTAAATGCCTATATAGAGAAAGGCGTCCTTGTGGATCTCAGCGATCTGGTGGCGGAGCTGGAATCCTCCGGAGACATGCTTGACAATCTTCTGGAAGGCTTCCGGGAGGAGGACGGGGCTGTCTATCAGGTTCCCGCAAAGGTAGGATTTCCTCTGGCGGAAGGCAGGCCGGAGGCGGTAGAGGCATACTCGGACTTTGACTCCATGGTGGCGTATCACGGTGAAAAGCCCCTTATGAGCATCGACAATTATGAAAATATGCTGCGGAAGATATCACGTCTCTGCTATGAGGAGCTGTTTGGGAAAGAGATAAAAGTGAGGGACAGGGCAGTTCTGATCCGCTATCTGGAAGGCGTGAAGGCCCTGGGAGAGGCCAGCGGCTGCCAGACTGTCTTTACAGAGGCAGAGATGGAAGAAAAAAACGTGACCAATTTTGTGATTGAGGACGGGCTGACCAGGGGCGTGATTGAATATGACAGGGGTATGTGTGACAGCGAGACGGAAAAGATGACAGGGTACAGCCGCTTAAGCTTTCCGGCCGAGATCAGGAAGATCAATCCCGGCTCTGTGATGAAGCCGGTGGGAGATATCTATCTTCCGTCTGCCATGGCGGGAATCAACCGTTCTACGGAAAATGAGGATATGGCGAAAGAATTTATCCGCTGTCTGCTCTCCTTCGAGGTGCAGAAGGAAGACCTTTATGACGGATTTCCGGTGAATAAAAAGGCTCTGGAGTTCCTGACACAGTCAGACAGCAGAGATAATTATTCAGAGAGCGCAGGCTACCGGGACGGATACCATCTCTCCGCCAGCTGGCCGACTCTTGAAGAGAGGCAGGAAGTTGCGGCCATGCTGGAGACTCTCACGGTTCCGGCCATCGTGGACGAGACGGTGATGCAGATGATCGCAGAGGGAGCCGGAGATTATTTTGACGGCAAAAAGACGGTGGAACAGGCGGCAGATGACATTTTGAGAAAGATGTCCATCTACCTGGCGGAGTGAAAATGGCTTCTTCAGGGAGGAGAGTGTCTGCCTCCAGACTGAGGCGCGCCCTGACGCCCTGGCTCTTTCTGGCGCCCAGCCTGGGGGGAGTGGCGGTATTTATGGGATTTCCGTTTCTGGATGTCCTCAGCCGCTCCTTCCGGGACGCCATGGGCACCCGGCTGGTGGGGCTGGATAATTACAAGGCTGTGCTGGACAATTCCGCATTCCGCCTGGCGGCGGGGAACACGGTCAGGTTTCTGGCAGTGTGTATTCCCCTCCTCCTTGTCCTGTCTCTGAGCCTTGCCCTTCTTCTGACTAAGAGGGCGGAGATTTACGGAAAACTTCCTGCCGATTCCGGGGACAGAGGGGGATGCAGGCTTATACGGACTACCATGGTGCTTCCCATGGCAGTCCCGGCGGCCAGCATGGTATTGATATGGAAGATTCTGCTGTGTCCGGAGGGTGTCCTGAACCAGGCGCTGACTGCGGCGACGGGAGAACCATGGGAGACGGACTGGGCATTTTCCCCATGGGCATTCCCGGTGCTGGTGGTAACCTATCTGTGGAAGCACACAGGTTACGATATGATTTTGTGGGTTGCCGGACTCCAGGGGATATCCGGAGATCTGTATGAGGCAGCCAGAATCGACGGCGCCGGGGCGTGGCAGGAACTGCGCTATATCACGCTCCCCCAGCTTGGGGGGACTTTCTGCCTGGTGGGAATTCTGTCCCTGGTAAATTCCTTCAGGGTGTATCGGGAGGCATATCTTCTGGCAGGCTCCTACCCTGATTCTTCCATATATCTGATTCCCCATCTGTTTGCCCACTGGTTTCTCAATCTGGATGTGCAGAAGATGACCGCGGCGGCGGTGATGATGACCGGGGTGTTTTTGGCGCCGGCGCTGGCTGGACGGATTGTGCAGAGGAAAATCGGGCGGGAAAAGATTGGACGGAAGAAAGTACGAGGAGGAGAGAGAATGTGAAAGGGCGGCATAGAATTACGGGAATTCTTCTGTTTGGCGTCTGCCTTCTGGTGTGGCTTCCCCTGCTTCTCATGACCGCGGCGGCGTGGATGCCGGAAGACGAGTTGTACTGGAGATACCTGTCGCCTCTGGGGCTGGGGAGAGACCAGGTGCGGGCGGCGCTGATTCCCTCCTATCCCTCCCTGGCGGCCATGAAGGAGCTTCTGGTGTGTTCTCCCGGATTCTTCATCATGTTCTGGAATTCCTGCATACAGGTAATTCCCATGGCGGCAGGGCAGCTTCTGGTGGGGGCTCCGGCGGCATGGGCATTCGCCAGATTTCGGTTTTCGGGGAGGAGACAGCTGTTTGGGCTTTATGTGCTGCTTATGGTTCTCCCCTTTCAGGTGACACAGGTGTCCAATTACCTGGTTCTGGACCGTCTGAGAATTCTGGACTCCCACATGGGTATGATTCTGCCGGGCATCTGGTCCACTCTGCCGGTGTTTATCATGACCCGGTCTTTTGAGACGATACCGACGGAGCTGGTGGAGGCGGCATATCTGGACGGAGCCGGGCAGTGGTATACATTTCTCCACATAGGTCTGCCTCTTGGATATCCCGGCATCGCCACGGCGCTGATGCTGACCTTTGTTGACGGGTGGAATGCCCTGGAGCAGCCTCTCACCTATCTGAAGACGAAAAGCCTGTGGCCTATCTCCCTGTATCTGCCTGACATCGCAAAGGACAAAGCCGCCGTGGCCTTTGCCGCCGCGCTGATCACCTGTCTCCTGCCGGTTCTCATCTATCTGAACTGTCAGGAGGAGCTGGAGCAGGGCGCTGCCTCGTCGGGTCTGAAACAGTGAAAATGAGGTGAGAAAATGATGAGACGGCGGCTTTTGACGGCATTTTTTTTATTTATGGTCAGCTGCACGGTGATTTCCCGGGTATATGACAGCGTCACGGTGCCTAAAGTGACGACCACATCGGCAAAACGGAAATCGGTGGAGACCAGGGTGGAGGGGACGGGAACCGTGAAAGTGAAGGAGAAGAAGTTCTGCTCTGTCTGGCCGGGGCTTCGCGTCAGGCAGACGGCAGTGATACCGGGCAGCCAGGTGAAAGAGGGCGATGCCCTGTTCTGGTACGACATGGAGTCGATTATGGAGAGGCAGGAAGAACTTCTCAAAGAGACGGAGAAGATTTCCCTGAACATAGAAAAAGAAGAGATATCCCAGGGAAGCAGCGTGGGGATGACACAGACTGAGACGGCCCGGTGGGAGTTAGACCTGGCCATGAGGGAGCTGGAGACGGGGCAGAGGGAATATGAAGAAGCACTGGCGCTCCATGAGGAAGAGCTGGAGCAGCTGAGACTCCGGTACGAGGAAGGACTTAACCTGGCGGAGGAGGATCTGTGGCAGCAGCAGGAGAGAGATGAGGAGAGCGCCAGGCAGGAGCTGGAGAACGTAAAGGCTTCCGGTGAGGAGGCTTTGAGGGCCCAGCGCAGGAAGATAGAGGACTTGGAAGACCAGCTTTCCGATCTGTCCGAGGATGAGGAAGAGAGCCGGGAAAGGCTGGAGAGACAGATAGAACGGGCCAGGGAGGATCTGGAAAGCATGGCCGATTCCTGGGAGGAGAGAGAGGACACTGCCAGGTATCAGCTGGATTTGATTCAGTTTCAGGAAGACCGAATCCGCAAAGGCCAGACCAGCATTCAGGAGACCCGCAGGGAAAATTATGAGGCGGCTGTGAAACAGGAGAAGGAACAGATGAAGGCTGCAGAAAAGAGCCTGGAGGAGCAGAGAAAGGCCGTGGAACAGGCTCAGTGGCAGCTGGGGGCCGCCCAGAGGGAAGACGCGGCGGCCCAGGTGACCAGAGAACAGCAGCAGAAGATTTCCCGGCTCACCGTCAGAGGGCTTGAGCTGGACAAAAAAGAGATAGAGAGGGAATTGGAAAAACTGGAGAAGCTGGCAGAGGCAGGAGGAGAAGTCACTGCTTTTTCTGACGGCACGGTGGTGGACATGGAGCTTGTGGAGGGGAAGACAGCCACAGGGGAGGAGCTTTTATCGCTGACAGTGGAAGGAGCCTGGTTTGAAGGAACATTTTTAAAAGAAGAACAGGCCCTGTCTGTGGGAGACACTCTCCAGATCGCCGTCCCCGGAACTGCCAGGCATGAGGAGGCAGTCATCGGGCGCATGAATCTGCTGGAAGAGACGGAAGGAATTTTCCAGGCAGAGCTGGTGGGCGGACAGCTGGAACTGGGGACAGTGACCTCCTACTCCTGCGCCAGACAGTCGGATTTGTACGACAAGGTGATTCCGCTGTCGGGTCTGAGGAAGGATATGAAGGGGTATTACTGTCTGGTAGCCAGAACCGTGTCCACCATCCTGGGGGAAGAATTCCGGGCGGAGCGGGTGGACGTGCAGGTGCTGTTTCAGGGGTACCAGGAGGCGGCTATAGACGGAGCCGTCTTTGACAGCGACAGGGTCATCACAGGGGAAAACCAGCTGATAGGAGAGGGCAGCCGCGTAAGGCCGGTGTCGGGATTTTAGGGATTCGCCTCATTGGCGGAGAATTTTCAATATGTTTAGAGTAATAGGGAAAAAGAGGCTGGAGGAGGGGAGTGCAGTGTGTTGAAAGGAATGAGGGCAGAGCCGGCGGGGATGGAGACGGCAAAGACGAAGACGGCCATGGATATTCTTGCCGCCATATTCATGACTGCGGCCATCATCGTCATGGCGGGCATGGCGGCCTGGCAGGCGCTGTTTGCCATGCCGTTCCGGGTGGAGAGAGACTGCCGGGGACAGGGGGTGGAGGCGGGAACCCTGCGGTCATGGGAAGAGACAGGGAATATGGAAATGCTGGGCCTGGCAGATCTGGCCGGCTGGCGGGTGGAGCCATGGCAGACAGTGTCCTCCGTCAGCACCCGGCGGCGGCAGCGATCTCAGGTGATCGCGGTGTACGGGGCCATGGAGCTTGTGATGGATACCAGGACTTTAAGCGGCCGCTGCGGGATGGATGCGGAGGGAGACGGGGAAGAATACTGTGTTCTCAGCCAGGGGCTGGCGGGACATCTGTTCGGCAGCGTGGACGTGGCGGGAGAGTGCGTCAGGACAGAGACAGGGCGGTACATAGTGGCCGGCGTGGTGGAATATGAGGGTGATGTGCTGATGGTTCCCACAAAAGAGGGGGCGATGGACCATATCGCCGTGTTATTCCGGAGCCGGGCGGGGGCGGAGGAGAAGATGGGGAGAGTGATGGAGGGGGTGGGGGTATGCGGAACAGGAGACGCAGGGGGATTTTGACAATTTCTGATGGTTATGGATTGAGGGACAAATCCCTGTCTTGGATATGGGCGGGGATTGACCGGGATTATTTATCTCCATAATGGCCTCTACAGTGAGCGATGTAGAGGCGCCCGCTTTCCATATGGTAGACGAGCCGGTCTTTTTCGTTGATGCGGCGGCTGTATTCGCCCCGCAGATCGCCGGAGAGGGGTTCGGGTTTCCTGATTCCCTGCATACAGCCGTTCCGCTCGATATCTTGGATGAGCTGGTTGATTCGCTTTAGTGTTTTTTAATCCTGCGTCTGCCAGTAGAGGTAATCCTCCCAGGCATCATTTGACCATATTTTTTCACTCATCGTCCACCTCGATCAGTTCGTGGGCGGTGCCTTTCCCGGCTTTCAGCTCCTGGACTGGCTTGAAATATATTCTATGGTTCAGGATGGGGATACGTCCCCGGAACGTGCGGCAAAGAGGTTGGGAATTTTTCCGGATACCGGTATCCGGAGGTATAAAATAATAAAGAGGGATCGTCATGGAGACGGTTCCTTTTTTATACTTTGCTCTGGGAAGCCTGGAACGGAGTTATAAAGAAAATTGTATGAGAAAGGCGGCGATAAAGCTGCTGCCCTTAGAGGAATTAGAGATGACGGGCAAATCATTGGACTTACAGGCCTGGCGGGCTGGCGGACAGTCTCTTCGGCAGTGCGGATGTAGCGGGGGAGTGCGTCAAGATAGCGGACAAACACTATATAGTGGCAGGCGTGGTAGATGAGGAGTCGGACATCCTGATGATTCCCACCCAGGAGGGGGGGGATGGACCACATAGCGGCGGCTTTCAGATGAATATATTACAAAAAAACAGACCAAAAGGTATAGGTTTTGGTCTGTTTTTCTTTTTGCTTAACGCTTTCAAGATTACTATGAAATTCGCTAAAAGTCAA
>CAJTOT010000010.1 GCA_910577935.1 uncultured Hungatella sp.
TGTTACAGTCGCAACCTTCGGATTACTGTTAGTAATATGAACCCAGTTATAGCCGGTCACGTTTACAGACCCGCCCCAGTTTCCGGTAGGCCACACATTCGGCGTCCCGCTGTCAGTAACTGAGCCGCCATCTAACTTAATGCTTCCGGTACAGGTATATCCCTGATTTAAATTAGAGGCATTTTCAAATGCCGACTCAATAAGCCCACTGCTATTCCCTGCCGCTTCCGCCGTCATCCCTGACAGCCCGCCCAGACTCAGCGTCGCGGCCATAAACATCGCAAACGCCCGTCTGGCCAATCGTTTTACGCTTCTTTTCATCGTATCATTCCTTTCTTTGCAGAATTCGCTTCTCTCGGATGCAAAGTATCCGGCGGCCGGGCTGGCTTAGTATTGTCTCTCGTTTCTCCAACACCTTAGCCCCCTTAGCTTTGCGTCCCGCCATTTCTAACGGTTTGCTAATTTTCATTAGCAGCCGGGCTGTCATGGCCAGCTTCCCTTCCCGCTTTAGACCCCTGGCTTTGCGTCCCGGCGTTTCCGCCGGTTTGCCTTTATTCCACCGCTTACTCACGCCCTGCCGCCTGCGATGACTCTGACCGCAGGGCTCCTCCCCACGGCGGACTGTCATCCTGACGGATTCTCTGATCCATGCTCCCTCCCCTTTCTTTTTGCCTCTCATACAGTCAACCCTTCGGAGGTTCTTCTCGAGACGCAGAACCTGTCTCACGCCTCCCCCTTCCTCCTGATCTCCTGTCTCCTCTCCGAAAAACAGGAACCCGTCTGTCAGCTCCCTGATAACGCGGATTCCTCCTTCCTGTCCCTCTTCCCTTTCTTCTCCCAGCCCCTCCTTTCCTTCCGCTCTCCTTCTCCCTCTTCCATGGCGCTGTCCATCAGCTCCATCAGTTCCAGAGCGCTTCTGAAGTACTGTTTTTCATTCTGTTCCGCCCACAGCACTTCCCCCTGCCAGGTGTTGTTCTGCCTGCACAGCACGCGCACCACGAAGGTCTCTCTCTTCCCTCCCAAGGGCTCTTCCAAGGATATCCCCCCTTTACTCACGGTTCGCCTTGCCAATCTTCCCAATCCCGCTTATCCTTCTCTGTCGTTCGCGGCCATGCCGCAGCAACCGTTCAGATCTCACCTGAACATAAAATTCGAACGATAAAGCAGACATTTTCGTTCCCCCGTGATATACTGTAAAAAAGGACATTTTCATGGAAAACAAGTGCTTTTTGCCACAAAAAATGCTGAAATACACACAAAATTCGTGCATATTTCAGCGAATGAAATTTCCTACTTTTTCTTTCAAAACCTTATATTTCCAGCTCCCGCATACAAGAAAGACACCCTGTCCGGTACATATTTTCATTGAGTACAGGCGGATGTCTGATATAATAGTGACAGAGAAAACATTTGAATACTGTCACGGTGAACGGTTTATTTTTGTGATTGACGAGTGGAATATTATTCTGGCGACTCCTTTGTTGACACATGAGTGAAAGCCTGCCGGCAGTCTTTCCCGCGGCCGCGTCATACTCCAGCGGCCCGGAACTCAATATATTTTTCAAGTACTCCATGGTTGCGAAAGAACGAAATAGTGAATTTGGGGGATTTGCGGATAAGGAAGCAGATGGGAGGACGAAAGCGGAACAAGGCGGACACCCCGCCCTGAAAACAGCTGGATGCCCGCCCTTTATTTGCCGGACTGGCCACCTCTCTTCTTGAGTAAACAACTTACTCAAGCATTTTCCAATAACCAGTCTTTTCTTGAATTTAATCCTTTTTTATTCACAATCTTATCCCCAACTTTTTTCCCAACCTTTTTTATTCGCTGAAGCGGGATTGTAACAACAATCGAATTATCTCTAAAAGTAAATGCGCCCTTTCCGTAAGTTTCAATAATCTCAGGCACACCACGACCGGATTTTTCACTGATATGGAGCTGCAAAAAGATTTCTGATAATTTTTCATTTACCGGAAATCATTGGTTCGTTTCCACTTATCCACAAATTATGCAGAATCGCATTATAATTGCTTCTCTAAAGGCTTTATTATCAAACAGCGGAATTTCCGGACGTTCCACTACACGCTCGCTTCTCAAAAGTTTTTTCTTTTAATACTTTTGAATCCACTGAGCAAAAACACATCCGGCGAATTTTGTCGTTTACTTACCTGTGAAAGCTTGATATAATAAACATCAGCAAGTATCAAGGGGGATGATTATGAACGAACAGGTTTTCATCAGCTACAGCCGGAAAGACACAGACTGGGCTTTGAGAATTAAGAATACGCTGGAGTCCAACGGCGTCTCCTGTTGGATGGACAAGAGCGGAATCAATGCCGGGGAACGCTACACCCGGAGCATTATCGACGCCATCAGGCAGTGCGACATTTTTCTTCTCGTCCTGTCAGAACACGCCGAGGCATCCCAGTGGGTTCCCAAGGAGCTAGGCAAGGCCATCCAGTACCGCAAGTACATCATACCGGTGAAGATCAGTAATTTTGAGGTGGAAGAATTCGAACTGCAGCTGGAGAATATACAGATTTTTGAACTGGAAAATCTATCGGAAATACAGGCCCAGATCACTCTGGTGAACACCATCAAGGCGGTTCTCAAGCTGAAACCGGCAGACGAGCCGGAGGAGCAGGATGAACAAATCGAAGCCTCTGACGACGAAGGCTGGGAGGGCCGGGGGAACCGAGATGCCGGAACAGGCGGCCCGGCACAGCGCGGCTCCTCCGATAGGAATTCCTCCGGCGGAACCGCCGCCGAAAGCAGTTTCCGCGCCGCCCCACGCCGCCGCGGCCGGACCTCAGAGACAGCTTCCCCCCAGCCAGGGGGAGCTTCCCCGTCCGGCCCGGAGGTCAGGCTTCCCGCCTTAACCGCGGAATTGAAAAAGAAGCTGGCGGCGGCTGCAGCCGTCATCCTGGTGCTGGCTGTGGGCGGTTCCTCCATCCGCCTGTTTCAAAAGCCCTCCGGAGACGGGGAGACGGGAGCCGTCTCTGCCGGAGCAGGCGTCGATGGCTCTGACACAGACGTTAACGGCGGCTCCGGCGCCGACACAGGAAAGACTTCCTCTGATGATCATACGGGGGACACTCCTTCCGGCGAGGCTGTCCAGCTCTGCTCTCTCCACATCATGAATTCTGTCCACTCACAGATAAAAGAAGATGTGGTCAATTCCGCGGGACAGACCTTTGACCAGGCAGTCTACGCCCTGGGGTCTGGCTCTGCCAATTACGCCACCTTCTATCTGGGCAGCAGCTACAGCCGGTTTACGGGAACCGTCAGCTGCCCCGACGAGCTTTCAAACTCCTCAAGCTACACGTTTAAAGTCTTCTTAGACGACGATGACAAAAAGCCGGCGGCAGAATTTTCCATGAGCCGCTCCACTCCGCCCACCCTTCTGGACATCGATGTCACCGGACATGACACTATCACCTTCTGGGTATCCAAAGATTACCTGGGGACTGGCTTTATCATCTCCGACGGGCAGCTGTATGAGACTGACGGGCAGGTTTCGGAGTCGCTGTCTGTGAACAATGCCATAGAGGCGGAAGATACTCTTCTGGTCTCCCAGCATATGATGAGCTCCGCAGGCGCCAAGATTCTGGAGGACGTGGTCAATTCCGCCGGACAGGTATTTGACAAGGCGGTCTGGGCAACGGGCAGTTATAAGGAAAGCTACGCCACCTTCTATCTGGGCGGCAACTACAGCCGGTTTATGGGCACGGTCAGCTGTCCCGACACTCTGAACAATAAGGACAGCTACACCTTCATGGTGTTTTTAGACGACGACAAAAAACAGCCGGCGGCAGAGATTACATTGGGCCGCTCCACCCCGCCCACCCTGCTGGACATCGACACCGCAGGCCATGACACCATCACCTTCCGGGCGGCCAAGGGGGACGGGGACACGGGGTTTGTCATCTCCGACGGACGGTTTTACACCGACAACGACCCGGCGCCCGACCTGGTTCTGAACACGGCCATATCCGCGGAGGATACAATGCTCACCTCCCACCACCTGATGAAATCAAAAAACGCCTCCATACAGGAGGATGTCGTCAACTCCGCGGGGCAGACCTTTGGCAAGGCGGTGGTGGCATCCGGCGCCTACTCCAGCAATCTGGCTTCCTTTTACCTGGGGCAAAACTACACCCGCTTCATCGGCACCCTGAGCTGCCCGGACCAGATCCCCCACGGAGAGAGCTACCGTTTCGCGGTATATTTAGACAACGACTCAAAGCAGCCGGCAGCGGAATTTACCGTGAGCCGCTCCACCCCGCCCACGCTCCTGGACATCGATGTCACAGGACATGACACCATCACTTTCTGGGCGGCCAATGAAGACAAGGAGACTGGATTCGTCATCTCTGACGGACAGTTTTACAGGCCCGGAGACAAGATTCCCTCCTCCCCCTCCGTGGACACAACCGTCGCCTCCGATGATTCCCTGCTCACCTCCCAGCACCTCATGAAGTCTGTCAATGCCTCCATACGGGAGGACGCCGTCAACTCCGCGGGACAGGTCTTCCACAAGGCGGTGGTGGCCATAGGGCCTTACGCCAACAACACGGCTTCCTTTTATTTAGGACAAAATTATACCCGTTTCATCGGCACCGTGAGCTGTCCCGACGACATGCCCCACGCAGGCAGCTACAAATTTATGGTATTCTTGGACGATGACCAGAAGAATCCGGTAGCGGAGTTCACCATGAGCCGGTCCACTCCGCCCACGCTCCTGGACATCGATGTCACGGGACATGACACCATCACCTTCTGGGCTCCAAAGGAGGACAACAACACGGGATTTCTCATCTCCGACGGGCAGCTGTACGGGCCCGATGACCAGATCCCCGACACGCCTTCCGTGAACACCGCCGTCACGGCCCCGGACACGGCTCTCACCTCCCAGCACCTGATGAAATCAAAGAACGCTTCCATCCAGACCGACGCCATGAATTCTGCCGGCCAAATATTTGACAAAGCCGTGGTGGCCGTGGGCAGCTACAGCGAGAATCTGGCTTCCTTCTACCTAGGCCAAAACTACAGCCGCTTTACCGGAACCATCAGCTGTCCGGAGAATATCTCCCATGGGGGAAACTATACATTTATGATCTACCTCGACGACGACAAGAAAACGCCTGCGGCAGAATTTACCATGAACCGGGACTCGTCCCCTGTCCCTGTGGACATCGACCTGACAGGCCATGAGACAATCACGTTCTGGGCCTCCCAGGACAACAAAAACACAGGGTTCGTCATCTCGGACGGACAGCTGATTCCCTGACCGCAAATCTGCCCTTCTATGGTGAAAATGTTCCCCTGACCGCGGGACAGCATCCATTAATAACAGTCCGGCCCTCCCTGAATGGTCACATCCGGGGGAGGCCGCCGGACCGGAACCTGGCGCCAACGAAACAGAAGCCGCCGGGTCGGTTCTGAGGGACGGCTGACCATCTCTCACTTCATATCTCCTAATCTAATCTTCCCTCCCCTTAAAGGACCGGATATATTTGTCCGTATAAAATGTGTATACCAACTGGGCCGTCATGACGCACCAGATCACCGGCTCGCAGAAGATCACCGCCGTGTAGGCGAACCTGGGAATGAACAGAACCACAAACAATATTTTCCCCAAGAACTCGATGATGCTGGACACCAGCGGAAGGAGCTTCTGCCCTAAGCCCTGGAGGGCAAAACGGGTATCCAGAAGAATCCCCAGCACCACATAGAAAGGGGCCACGAACCGAAGGTATCTGGCGCCGTTTTCCAGGACCACCGCCTCCCCTGAACCGGAGATCCATCTCACCAGAGACGGAGCGCACACCCACATCACCGCCGTGATCACCGCCGTCACCGCCAGGTCGTAGAGATACACGCATTTCATGGCCCTGCGAATCCTCCCGCCCTGATCCGCCCCCTTGTTCTGAGACACAAAAGTGCTGAACGCCATGCCCATGGCGGAGACAGGCATCATGCTGAACATGTAGAGCTTTCTGGCGGAAGTGTGGGCCGCTATGATCAGATATCCAAGGCCGTTGATTCCGTACTGGAGAATCACGGAGCCCGCAGACACGATGCTGCTCATGAACCCCATGGAAAAGCCCTGGCCCAGAAGTTCCTGGTACATCCTTTTGTCCGCCTTGAAATGTTCTCTCTCCGGCACAAGAATCCGGCTTTTCTTGAGAATATAGACAGCGCACAGGACCACCGACAACCCCTGGGAGATGACCGTAGCCACTGCCGCTCCTCTCACACCCATATTGAACCTGGTAATGAACAGAATATCCAGGACAATATTTATGCAGGAGGACACTACAAGAAACACCAGAGGCATAAAACTGTTGCCCACAGCCCTCAAAAGCCCTGCGCACAGGTTGTAGGCAAACATGACCACCACAAATATGGTCACCGTGGAAATATAGCTGTAGGCTTCATCGATGATCTCCGGAGGGGTGTTCAGCACTCTCAGAAGAGGGTACAGACATATCTGAGCTGTCACCGTGATCACCAGGGAGGAGAACAGGCCGATAACCAGGGAACTGGCTACTGATTTCTTCAGCTGGTTCATATCCCCGGAGCCGAAGCTTCTCGCCGTGACGATGGCGAGGCCGTTGCCTATTCCCAGGGCAAATCCCACCATCAGGTCGTAGATGGGCGTGCAGACCCCGATAGCGGCCAGGGACACGTCACCCAGATAGTTGCCCACAATCATGGTGTCCATGGTGTTGTAAAACTGCTGAAAAATATTGGACCCCAGAAGAGGAAGGGCGAACAGCACCAGAGACCGAAAAATCGGTCCCTGGATCATATCTATATTTTTTGTTATTGAAAATCGTTCTTTCATCGGTCAACACATTTCTTTCTGCTTAATTCTTTCTGCTTACATTTTATCATATCCGTTTGGAAGGTCAGTCTAAGTCCTGCCCGTTGGAGGCAATGACCTTCTTGTACCAGTCAAAGGATTTCTTCCTTCTCCGCTCCAGAGTGCCGTTGCCTGCGTCGTCCCGGTCAACATAGATAAATCCGTAGCGCTTGCTCATCTCACCTGTGGAGGCAGCCACCAGATCGATGCAGCCCCAGGTGGTATAGCCCCACAACTCCACTCCATCCTCGATGGCCTCGTCCATGGCCTTGATGTGCTCTCTCAAGTAGGCGATGCGGTAGTCATCGTTGACGGAGCCGTCCTCCTCGATGACATCCTTGGCCCCAAGACCGTTTTCAACGATGAACAGAGGCTTCTGATATCTGTCATACATGGCGTTCATGGTGATTCGAAGTCCCAGGGGGTCGATCTGCCAGCCCCAGTCGCTGGCCTTTAAGTAGGGATTCTTCACCGACTTAAACAGGTTGCCGTCCGCCGACGACACCGACGGGTCCGCGCTGGCGCATCTGGAGGAATAGTAGCTGAAGGACACAAAATCCACCGTGTTCTCCCTCAAAAGCTCCAGATCCCCTTCCCTGATATCCAGAACCACGTTCTTGTCCTTGAAAACTCTCTTTGAATAGGAAGGATAATATCCCCTTGCCTGAACGTCGATGAACATCAGGTTATCCCTGTCCTTGTTCATGGCCAGCCACACATCCTCCGGATTACAGCTGTAGGGATAGAACTGGCCGCCTGCCATCATGCAGCCGATCTTATTGTTCGGATTCACCTCGTGGCCGATCTTCGTAGCCATGGCGCTGGCCACCAGTTCATGGTGAGCTCCCTGGTAGATAGCCTGGTCCCGGTTCTCTCCCGGCTTAAAACACAGCCCGGCCCCCGAGAAGGGGGAGTGAAGCATGACATTGATCTCATTGAAGGTCAGCCAGTACTGTACCAGCCCGTCAAACCGCTCAAAGCACACCTTCGCGTATCTGGTAAAACAGTCGATCATCTCCCGGCTCTTCCAGGAGTCATACCTTCTCACCAGCCCCATGGGCACGTCGAAATGGCACAGGGTCACAAGAGGCTCGATGCCGTACTTTTTGCACTCCCTGAACATGTCGGTATAGAACGCGATACCCGCCTCGTTAGGTGTCTCCTCATCCCCGTTGGGAAAGATCCTTGCCCAGGCAATGCTGGTTCTGAAGCACTTAAATCCCATCTCCGCGAAGAGCTTGATGTCCTCTTTGTAATGATGATAAAAATCGATGGCGTCATGGGACGGGTAGAATTCTCCCTCCATCAGCTCCACCGGATACATATCACCGAATTTCACATAGGTCCTCTTCTCTCCGTGAGGAATCATGTCAACCGTGGTCAGCCCTTTTCCATCCTCCAGATAGGCTCCCTCCGCCTGGTTCGCCGCGATAGCTCCGCCCCATAAAAAATCTTTTGGAAACATTCCATTACCTCCTTATGTCTTATGCATTTACTATCATACAACGAAGGTCCGGGAATTGTCCACGACTTTTTGATTCCCCAAGGCCGCCGTAAAGCCCTGCCCTCTGTCAGAATCAGACAGCGGACCGGACGGAGAGAGCATGTCCTCTGACTGCTTCGCCGTCTGCCATGACAAAGCAAAGCCTGCTCTTTTTCTCCTTTTCTTTTCCCACCGGGATTCCCTCATACCCGGCAAAATCAGCCCGGTATCCTGCCTTGATCCTTCCGATCTCCTGTTCCCGGAACAGCTGATAAGCGCCGTTTTCTGTAAATGCCTTTGCCATCTCCTCCTCCGGCACCCGCTCTTTTTCACAGAATCTTTCCGCCGCCAGCCTGATGCCTGTCACAGGGTCTGGTTGGGGAGTCACCGGGCTGTCGCTGGAGCCGGTGAGCCTCACTCCCGCCTGCAGCAGGGACCAGGCCGGATACTCGTCCTTCACCCTGTCGCCGAGACACACGGCATCCAGCCCGTACCCCCACTGTTCCTGAGGAAACCAAAAGGGCTGTATGGCCCCTATGATCCCGTACCGTCCCATAAGCTCCATGTCCTCCCGGGCCGCCATCTGAAGGTGGGCGATTACATGGCGGTTTCTCCCTGCCGTTCCATTGCGCTCCATAGCGTAAACCAACCCGTCCACTGCCGCGCCGACCGCCCCGTCGCCGATGGCGTGGATGTGGATCTGGCGTCCCTCCCGGTCCATTCTCCGGCAGAAATCCCGGAGCCGTCCCTGCTCCCAGACGCAGGCTCCGCGCCTTTGGGACCCCTCATAAGGCTCCTTCAGGAAAGCCGTCCCGTTCTCCAGCACCCCGTCCATATATATCTTCACCGTGTGAACCCTGATTCGCTCTGTCTCATACTCCTTCAGCCTGGCAAAACGACTGTCCGTCCGGGACAGATCTTCATAGGGCTGGACTGTCAGAGCCAGGTTCACCTTCAGCTTCAGTTTTCCTTCCATGTCCAGCCGTCTCAGCACCTTCCACTCCCTGTCCCCATTGCCTCCCAGAAACATCAGTGTCTGGACCGCCGTGATCCCCAGCTTCAAAAGCTCCTCCTGGTAGCGCATAATCGCGGTCTCTATCTGTTCCTCCGGAAAAGACAGCTCCTCCAGCCTGGCCGTCAGCTGGAAAATATCCTTCTCCTTGACGATCCCGTACCGGTCCGGCTCCACCCGGATACCCGCCCCGGCAATCCTTTTCAGAGCGCAGGGACTGCACATACAGCTGTGATAGTCATCAGAAAACAGTAAAACCGGCGTGTCCCGGCACTCCTGTTCCAGATATGCCGCCAGTCTGTCATAGCCTTCCTTCTCCAGAACCGGCGCGTTCCAGCCAAACCCTCTGATCCAGCCGTCCTCCGCCCCGCACTCCCTTATGGCGCGGATATAGTCATCTGTGCTGCTCCCCTTCTGGAGATCAGCTCCATAGAGCTGAAACAGCAGGCTTCCGGGTATATGGAGATGACTGTCGATCCACCCGGGAAACAGAACCGCCCCCTCCAGATCCACCACCTCATCGGCATCCTCCAGAAGCTCAGGGCAAAACCCCTCTTCTATAGTTTCAATATAACCGTCCTTCACCGCCATGGTCATCTCTCTCACCAGTCTTCCCCTGTCCCAGATTCCCCCATGGCACAGCACCTTTTTTTCCCTCACAATCTGCCCCTCCTCATTTCTGCGAAAATCTTCTCTCCATAAATCTCTTCTGTCTCTTCCTGAACGCCGCCCGGTACAGCAGGTACAGGGCAAGGCACCCCGCCGCCCCTCCCAGGGACGAAACAATATCCACAAAATTCCACTGACCTTCCACCATATATCTGACCAGCTCCGCGAACACCGGCAGAACCTGCATCATGGTGAGGAACAAAAGCAGCAGATTCATCAGATCGCCGTCGGCCTTCTCCGACTCCGCAGTGTTGATGGCGATCATCTGCTCCAGCATCCCGCGGCAGGTCTGATAGTTGTCCAGGCCCTCCGCGATCCCGAACCTCTCCGCGATCCTCCGAACCGAGATCCGCGCAGTGGGGAAACGAAGTTTTTTGAAATTGACAAAAAGAACGGCGCTGGCCGCCTCCTGGCTTAAGGAGAACAGCTTTTCCTGGCTTCCGGAAGAATCCTCACGGTAAAGTCCCTCCCTGAACAAGTCATAGGTCCTGTCGGATACCCGGGCGATGGCCGCCTCCTGCATCATCAGAAGCTCCAGAAAGAACAGCTCCACCGCCTCCACATTCAGCCTCTCCTTTAAAAGCTGCCCATTCATCCGGGATACCTCCAGCAGACATCTGTCCGAGGCATATACCTGGGCAATGTCATACTGGGCAAAATTCTCCCGGCTCCACCTGACCAGCTCATCCCCGGTCAGATTGCCCATGGGGGACAGTTCACAGGCCAGGCAGCGGATAATCTCCTCCTGCTCCATAGGAGAATAGCTGAAGCCCGCCGCCTTGGGGCTTCCGTAGGGAGTAAGGCCCTTCTCACCCAGCCACTCTCCCATGGTCAGCCGCCGCCCGTCATCCGTCACCACCTTCAGCTCGTCGGAGCACAGGCCGCAGAGGGCCAGCTCCATGGGCGCCGACAGGGACACAAAAGCCAGACCTGCCATAGCCACTCCTGTCTGAGGGTGGACGCTGACGTAGACAAAGCCGAACTGGAAAAATTCCTCTCTGTCAAAGGGAATCACTGTCCTCACGATTCCCAGAGGCTTCCTGGTAATCTGACGGAAAAACGTTCCTTCAAACTCTCCGTGATTGTACTGCTCTAATTTTCTCAGAAAAAAATCACACAGCTCCTCCTGATTTTCCTCCTCCCTCAGAAAATCCTCCCTTGTCACCAGGGAAGAATTGAGATATTCCCCGGCTGTCTCCTGGTCACTGCCGTATCCCCTCTCTGACACCGCGCAGGGATACAGCAGATGGAGATCACATTTTCTGCTGCCTCCAAGGCCCAGCTTTTTTTCAAAAAGCTTCAGCAGCCTGTCTGTCTTAAGGTCTTCCCCCTCTGCCTCCGGCCCTCTGTCAACCGGAAGATACACGAACAGACCTTCTCCGCCCTCTCTTTCTATGGAAACCCTCTGGAGAGCAGGGATATCCTTCCACTGGTCCAGCCTCCAAAGCTGAGCCTCCTCCAGCCATGCCACCGCCCCATCCGCGCGTCCCTCTCCGTTTTTCTCCACACATGCCTTCCCGCAGGGAGCCGTCTTTGTCTCATATCCCTCAAGCGAGAAATCCTTCTGTTCCCATTGGCCGCCCAGCACTCTGACGGCAGTCTCCTTGTCCAGCATTTCGCCGTTTAAAAACACAGCGTATGACATTTTGACTCTTCCCCCTTTCCTCTCTGTTCATCACCTTCACGACTTACTCCGCCTCTCTGACCACACCGCTCTCATCCGCCACCGCGTTGGCGGAGATACTCTGCGGAAGGCCAGATACCTGCTGCCGCTTTTTCTCATCTGTAGCCAGGGCGGGGCGGCATCCCTCCCCTTTTTAATGACCACAGTTTACCACATTTATTACAGCAAAGCAATCTTAAGTCTCATCACAGAAATAGAAAACCGAACTTGATTTTATCACAATCTTGCTTTAGAATAAGAAGCATGGAGTTGAAGAATTCCAAGAGTATGTTAATGAGGAGGTCGCTGTTTATGCGCAAACGAATTTTGATAGTGGATGATGACGCCATGAATTTAAAGAGGGCTCAGATGATTTTAGAGAAATCATACAACGTGCTTTTGGCGGAGTCCGGAAGAGAGGCTCTTGAAAAGGTTAAACGTGAAAAAGTAGATTTGGTTCTTCTTGACATAGCCATGCCCATTATGGATGGATTGGAGACATTCAAGCGCATGAAGGAGTTCAACATAGAAGTTCCGGTTATCTTTCTCACGGCATCCGGATATGAGGATGATGTGAGGGCGGCTATCAGTCTGGGAGCTGTCAATTACCTTAAAAAACCGTTTTTCCCACAGGAGTTGCTTAAGAGGGTCGCTATGGGATTGGAGGAGAAATGAAAGCAAACAGGCAGACCAGTGTTCATCTGCTTTTAGCCTGCATTGTCACTATGTTTGGTGTAATGCTGATACTGATAACTATGGCTTTGTCATGGGAGCCGTGGATGGTCCCCGTCATTTTAACCGGCAACACCCTCATATGGCTCCTTCATATCGGGAGAGTCGGTTCGGAGACATTTTATGAAAATTTGTGTTCCGGGTTGTTGATGGTGGGGTTCTTTTTCTTTGGAGTACACGAGATAACCCTCTTTGACATACCTTCCGTAGCTTGTATGCTAATCCTCATTTTTTCTATGTTTGACAAAAAGCGGCTGTTGTATATGACGGCCGCCTTGTACATAGTGGAACTGATGTACCATTTTCTTATATTACATACCATCACCTGGGGCATGGACGCGCAGTACTTCATACGCCTGGGGATGGGGGCCACTGTCATCGCAGGCGCCATGTCCATAGCTGTATACAGGATCAACAGAAGGCTGGAAACAAGAAAACAATATGAAAAGACTCTCATAGACCTGGAGACATCAGGCCGGCAGAACGCGGAGTTTCTCTCCAACGTGTCTCATGAGCTCAGGACTCCCATCAACATGGTTCTGGGGATCAGCGAAGTGATACTGGAAAAAGATATCTCCCCCGAAATCCGGACGGACGTAAATTCCATACAGATGGCAGGAAAGCGCCTGTCCAACCAGATCAACAACATGCTGGACTACACGGAGATCGTGGAGGGAACTCTGACCCCGACAAACGAACCGTACATGGTCAACTCGCTGCTTAACGACATCATTACCATGACCTCCATGCAGAACAGCAAGCATCAGCTGGAGATGGTATTTGATCTGGACCCCAAAATGCCGTCGGTTCTCATCGGCGATATGGAAAAAATTTCCCATGTCCTCAAGATTCTTCTGGAAAATTCCATCAAATTTACGGAAGAGGGCGGAATCAATGTCTCCATTATATATCGAAAAGAAAGCTATGGCATCAATCTGATCATAGATATCCGCGACACCGGAATCGGCATGACCAGCTCCCAGATCTCCCAGATGTGCGACGACTTTTACCAGGCGGATTCCGGAAGCAGCCGCTTCGCCGGAGGGCTTGGACTGGGGCTCCCCATTGCCCGGGGCCTGCTTCGCGCCATGGGCGGCTTTATCCATTTTGACAGCAAAGAGCAGCAGGGACTTCAGGCTCAGATCACTATCCCACAGGGAGTGGCCAACGAGATGCCTGCCATGATACTCTCCCGTGCGGATAATCTTTGCATCGCCTGCTATTTCCGGCCCGAGAAATACGCCAGCGATGAAGTGCGGAGATACTATGACAACATGATTGTCCATATGGTAAAGGGGCTTCATCTTGAAGGCTATCAGGCCCATAATTTTGAGGGACTGGAGAAGCTTCTGAATACTCACCCTGTGACTCATGTATTTATCGCCCAGGCAGAGTATGAGGAGAATGTATCTTATTATGAAGAGCTTGCCGGCAGGCTCCATGTTGTGGTGATCGCCGAGCGCGGCTTTACGCTGAACAGGTCAAGCAGGCTTTTGGTCATCCACAAGCCGTTCTTTGCCCTCTCCGTGGTAAACCTGCTCAACGGCCAGGCCGACGCCAACGGATTCGAGGAGGCTCAGGCCGCGGGCCGCAAGCCATTTTCCTGCGAGGGGGTCCGGGTTCTGGCTGTGGACGACGAGGAGATGAACCTTGTGGTCGCCAAAGGGGTGCTGGGCAGCTACGGAATCCAGGTAGACACCTGCCTCAGCGGAAAAGAGGCGGTGGACCGCTGCGCTGCCTGTTCCTATGATATCATCTTCCTGGATCATATGATGCCCGGCTTTGACGGTGTGGAGACATTAAAGCAAATCCGCGGCCTCAACAACGGCATGTATAAAGATCTGCCCATTATCGCCCTCACCGCGAATACCATCAGCGGCGCGAGAGAGATGTTCCGAAATGAGGGCTTTACGGAATTTATCCCTAAGCCCATCGATCGGGCGGTGCTGGAGCGGGTTCTCCGCAAAGTACTTTCAACGGACCAGGTTCAGTACGACGAGATGCCTGGGGCCCCGGAACAGCCCGCCCCCTCCGATACTCCCAAAGGCAAAAAGAGGCGGAAGGGGAAAAGAAAGAAGCAGGTCATGCCCGCCGATTCCTCCGTGACAAAGAAGGCCCCTTCAAATGAAGCTGCGCCGGAGGAGGAAATTTCCCGTGACCTCCCGCCGGAAAACAAGCCGGGTTCCGAGAAAGAAGCCGTTAGTGATTTCCTGCCCCGAGAGAAACGGTCCGGGAGAGAATCCTTCCATGACTTTCTGGAGACGGAGCCGGAAGCCGAAGATTTTAGTGACCTTCCTGAAGCGGATTCCGGAGACGAAAACTTCCGGGATTTCCCGGAGGGTCATTCCGGCGAGGACGGCGATTCCCAGGATGAGGCGGAGTACGCTCAGGCGGAAGCTCCCCATGGTCCCTCTCCCAATCCCTACAGCGCCCTCACCCGCATCGGCGTTAATGTACAGCTGGGCCTGGATTACTGCGGCGGAGAGGAAAATTTTTATCTGGAAATGCTGCTGATGTTCTTATCTCAGGCTCCGGAAAAGAAGGCAGAGATTATTCATCTCTATGACACTGCCAACTGGGCAGACTATACGGTCAAGGTTCACGCTCTGAAGAGCACATCACTGACCATCGGCGCGGAGCTGCTGGCAAATCAGGCAAAGCTGCTGGAACAGGCCGGAAAGAGGGAGAATATCGAATATATCCGTCACACTCATCCCACTCTGCTGCGCCTGTATGACCAGCTCTGCGACACTATCGCCGGATTATAAATGAAAAACAGGAGGAAGTACTGGTGTGTTAAAAAAATGGTTTGAAATTATCTTTGACCATAGAATCAGTCTGCATGAACGGATGTATCGCATAGTCACAAGCATCTGCATGCTCGCGCTGGTCATCATACTGCCCATGGGCAGGAATCTCATAAACCTTCTCATTCTGGCAGCCAGCCTTGCCTGTATGGCGGCTATAGTGAAAATCAGCATTCAAAAAGAATGTATAAGCGTGGGGGCCACGGCTATTACCATACTGCTTTTGTTCCTGCTCCCCATAAGTTTCTTTTCAGCAGGCGGTTTTTACAGCGGAATGCCCGAATGGTTTGTACTCTGCTTTATTTATATCAGCATTACCCTGGAGGGGAGGCGCAAAGGAATATTTTTCCTGCTCTGCGTGGCGGAGACCTTTCTGTGCTATTTTATTGCTTTTCATTTTCCGCAACTTGCCGCCCAGAATACGCCGGCCCGCTCATTCTTTGACTCTGCCTCCTCCGTTATTATGGTAGGTATACTCACCAGTATACTGCTTTTGTTTGTGACCAGGCTTTACGAGGAGGAGAACGAACTTTCCAGGCAGCAGAAAAAAGAGATCGAGGAGTTGAACAGGGCAGAGAATAATTTCTTCTCCAGCATGAGCCACGAGATCCGCACGCCCATCAACACCATCATCGGGTTAAACGAGATCATTCTCCGAGGCGATATACCTGATGACGTGGCCGAGAACGCCAGAAACATTCAGGGCGCCAGCAAGATCCTGCTCACGCTTATCAACGATATCCTGGACTTATCCAAAATCAGATCCGGAAAAATGGAGATCGTAAATGTCTCCTATGAGACAGGCAGCCTTTTTTCAGAAGTCGTCAACATGATGTGGATTAAGGCCAGAGAGAAAGGGTTGGACTTCCGGCTTCATGTGGATTCTTCCATCCCCAGCATGCTCTGCGGCGACGAAATCCGCATCAAGCAGATCCTAATCAATCTTCTGAATAACGCTATAAAATATACCAGCAAAGGCTCTGTCACCCTCTCCATCTGGTGTGAGCGCTTAGGGTTGAACCGGGTGCGTGTCTGGTATTCCGTGGAGGACACGGGACAGGGCGTAAAAAAAGAAAACATCCCTTACATTTTCAACGCGTTTAAGCGGATAGATGAAGAAAAAAACCGCCATATCGAAGGCACCGGGCTGGGACTCAGCATTGTCCATCAGCTGGTAGAGCTCATGGGAGGAGAGATCAGCGTCAACAGCGTCTATACCAAAGGCTCAACCTTTCTCGTCATGCTGGAACAGGATATTATAGACGGCAAGGAGCTGGGAACCTTTACCCTTGCCTCCCGGATGAGAGCCCGCGATGGTGAGCAGTACAGGCAAATCTTCGAGGCGCCGGAGGCCCATATCCTTGTGGTCGACGACAATGAGATGAATTTGATGGTAGTGCGAAAGCTGCTTTCCGCCACAAAAATCCATCTGGATACCGCGTTAAGCGCCGTGGACTGTCTGAGGCTGACACAGATCCAGCATTATGACGCCATACTGATGGATCATCTGATGCCGGAGATGGACGGAATCCAGTGTCTTCACGCGCTGCGCACCCAGCCGGCAGGGTTGTGTCAGGATGTTCCTGTCATTGCCCTGACAGCCAACGCGGGAAGCGACAATCAGCTTCTCTACCGCAAAGAAGGCTTCAGCGGCTATCTGGCAAAACCGGTCAGCGGAGCTCTGCTGGAGGCGGCTGTGCTGAGTATTCTGCCAAAGGAGCTGGTACAGCTCAACGAGACCACCGTCCAATCGGAGATCGGAAAAGATGTGCTGATCTTTGAACAGACCAGACGAATGTCTCTTATGGTAACCACTGACAGTGTATGCGACCTTCCGGAATCCCTGAAGAAGGAATTCAACATCCACGTATGCCCGTACTATGTCTGCACGGATCAGGGACGGTTCCTGGACGATCAGGAGCTGAAGGCAGATGAACTGCTGTTACACGTGGCCGCGGGAAAAACCGGTTTCTCTCAGCCTCCCTCTGTGGAGGACTATGAAAGATTTTTCGCGGAAAGACTCACAGAGGCCCAGAACGTGATCCACATTACCATGGCCAAGCATGCCAGCCAGGGATATGACAATGCCCTGGAGGCCGCCAAATCCTTTGAGAACGTCACTGTTTTGGATTCCGGCCATCTCTCCAGCAGCATGGGGCTGGCGGTGCTGTACGCCGCCTCTTTGGCGGAAAACCATGCCTCAAAGGAGGAGATCGTAAAAACGGTAAAACGGTTGAGACGGTACATATCCTCGGCATTCATCATCGACAATACCCACCTCATGTGCCAGTCCGGAAGAATATCCAAACGGGTACAGGTTATCTGCGATGCCCTTCTGCTCCATCCGATTATTGTTCTTCGAAACAGCAAGCTGGCAGTGGGCGGAATTGAGATGGGCAACTTTACCCGCACCGCGAAGCACTATGTCCGAAAGGTATTTACGAACACGAGGAATATAGACCGCCGCATCCTGTTCATCACCTATGCCGGTATGGACTCCAAGAAGATCAAATATATCCAGGACCTGGTACAGCAGTATTGTCCTTTCCAGCGGGTCTATGTACAGAAAGCGTCTTCCGCGGTGGCAAGCAACTGCGGCCCCGGATCCTTCGGGCTGCTGTTCTTGAAGAAAAATGGTTGCTATGAATCTATCAACCATATCCAAAAGGAGGAAACGTCATGAATGCTGTTATGGAAAACCTGCTGACCCGGCGCAGCACCCGCGCTTTTGTAAACAAGGAGATTCCCGGGGAGGAGCTTGACCAGATTCTAAAGGCTGCCCAGTACGCCCCCAGCGCCATGAACCGCCAGACCTGGCAGTTTACGGTTGTGCGCAGCCGCGAAAAAATCCGGGAGCTGTCCGCAGCCATAGGTAAGGCTCTTGGAAGAGACAATTACAACATGTATGAACCCCAGGTCATCGTCATCACCTCCAACCTGCGGGAAGCCCGCTTCGGCGTGGACGACAATGCCTGCGCCCTTGAAAACATGTTTCTCGCCGCCCATTCTTTCGGCATCGGGTCCGTGTGGATCAATCAGCTCCGCGATGCCTGTGACGACCCTTGTGTCCGCCGGATGCTGAGAGATTTCGGCATACCTGACGACCATATGGCTTACGGCATCGCCGCTCTGGGATATCCGGCCCCGGCGGAGCCAAAAGAGGTGGTGAAAAACGGGAAGATTGTGTTCGCAGACTAATCAAAACATAAGCGCCTACCGGCTGTCTGGCTGCTGTCCGCTGCCTGGCCGGAGGCGCCTTTTTTCTGAAAATCCTCCCTCATCATCAGGGAAAACCCGGCTTATTTTGCCTCCCGGATCACTCCGTTTTCATCGATCACCGCATTGGCGGAGATGCTCTGGAGGAGACCGAAGACTTTCTGCCTTTTGGACTGGTCAGTGACAAGGGTGGTGCGGCATCCCGACTGGAGACAGGGCACAAACCGGAATTCCACTATCCCTTCCCCGGAAATATCCGCCTCCACGATTCCTGTATCCAGAGTTCTGCTGTTAAACCAGAAATTGCCCAGGCTGTAAAAAATAGGAACTCCCTTGTAGTACTCGATTCCCTGGAGACAGTGGGTGTGGTCACCGATCACCAGATCCGCCCCTGCGTCGATATACTGATGGCCCAGACTCTGCTGATCCGCCTCGAAGCGGTTGAGCCCCTCTGTTCCCCAGTGGACATAGACCACTACGAAGTCGCTGTTGGCCTTTGCCTCTTTTATGACCTCAAGAAACACAGCGGGGTCAAAAGTTCTCAGAACCCCGGCGCTTGTGGCTGTGGCCTCCTTTGTGAAGACGTAGGACCGCTCCACCTGAGTGGCGCTGACATAGGCGATCTTCATATCCCCCGCCTGAAAATAGACGATCTCCTTGGCCTCTTCCAGATTCCTCCCCGCTCCCACATAGGGGATTCCATACTGTTTCAGGGTATCCATGGTGTCCAGCAGGGCCGTCTCCCCGTAGTCGTATACGTGGTTGTTGGCCAGGGACACGATGTCCGCCGACAGTATGGACAGGTTTGCCGCCGTCTCCGGCTTTGCCCGGAAAGTAAATGTCTTGCCCGACAGAGGCGTCCCGCGATTGCTGTAGGTGAACTCATTGTTGATCATCATAATATCCGCAGCGTCCATCCTGGCGATAACCTCCGGCGCGATGCATTTGGTGATGTCATCCCCGCTGTTGTGATAATGCGCCATATTGTTGTAGCCCTCCGCGAAACTGATATCCCCTGCAAAAGACAAAGTCACCTTGTCCGGAGATTTGGGTTCTTTTTTGTAGACCCGCTCCCCTGCGCTGTCCTCTCCAGCCTCCTCCCCGGCTTTCTGATCCTCTGATGCTGCCGCAAAACTGCCTGATGCTGTTTCCTGGCTGTCTGACGCTGTTTCCTGGCTGCCGAGCGCTGTCATTCCCAGAAGATTTGTCCCGGACAGCGCAAGGGCTGCCGCCACTGCCGCAATTTTACATACTCTCATTTCCTCGCTCCTCCAAACAATTTGATTCCTTTATATTGACTGTATCTTCCATTATAATATAACCGGGGGAGGGAAACAATCATAGAATTGTGGTAAAAAGCGGGAGCGGACTGCCTATCCCGGCATATCCGCTCCCGCAGGAGTACCTTCTCTCTATTCTTCTGTCAGTTCTTCTTCTGCAAATATGTCTTCTTCCGGTACAGTCCCGGCGGCATCCTCTGCCTCCGGTTCGCTGACAGGCTCGTCTTCCTCTTCCCGGTCGCCGTCCTGTGTCTCTGTCTCAAGGGATGTTCCGCACCTGCTGCAGAACGCGGAACCTTTCTTCATAGGCTTTTTGCATCCTGGACATATGATGGTTCCTTCCATAACCTGAAGGCTCGACTCCATCGCCGCCACATTGGTCAGGACGTTGCCGATCTCCTTGAACAGATCCTGGAACTCGTTATCCTCGTCATCCCGGTGCTTCTTGTAGTAGAGAACTCCCACTGCCCCGTACAGTTCTTTCAGCTTGCTCTTCTCCGAAGCAATCTGGGCCTTCATCTGCAGCACGCCGGCGGCTTCCTTTGCCTTCTGCGCCGCCTCCTTCCCCTTGTCACTCAGGGTCTTGCTTAACTCGTCAAAAAATGCCATGGACAATCCCTCCTTTAGGATAATCTTATCCTGTCCGGGGCAGAATGTCAATGTTATTTTTCCTCTTCAAACCTCATGAGACCGAACCGCTGGATCTCTTCCTCGGTGAGGCGGTTCATATCCAGCTGGCAGCGGCGGCTTTGGTAGACGGCGGCTTTGTCTGAGGCGCCTTCTGACTTGGCGAAGAACACGGTAACGTCCACGTTGTCGGCATAGTCAGCCTTGTAGTACCGATTCATGCCATAGTAGCCCTCGTAGACCAGCGCCTTGGTGAGAATCCTGAGCTCTTCCTCATCGTCATAGAGTATGTCGGTGCCGTCATAGCCTGCTTTGGCTATGGCTGCCTGGTTCTCTGTCATATCCTCTCCTTCATACCAGGTATAGTACTGAATCCTCACTTCTGATACCATATCCTCTGTCAGGTCCTCCACCGTGCCTCCCGCGCCGCGGATGGCATCCAGGGTCCTTGTAAAAGAGGGGTACACCGGATAATAGCACCGATTATCCAGGTTATATCTGTTCTCCTCATTGTCCCGGTAGAAATCAATGGCCTCCTGGTGCGCGGCCGTCCTGAACTGAATCGTCCCCACAGGCAGCTCCTTCTCTCTCACCGCCATGGTCAGCTCCTCCAATTCCTTCTGATAAACCGCCAGCAGCTTCTCCTGCTGCTGGGCATCCAGGTTCAGCTTCTCCACCTGGTCATACTGCTGAAAATACACTGCTGCCGTGTCAGATGCCGACTGAGCCAGTATGGGGTAAGTGCCGTTTTTGTATTCCCGGCTGTCATGGATGGAGGCGGTTATCCCTTCCAGTTCGTCATCCACGGGAATCCTGTACTGGCGGAACACCGTTTTTCCGCTGTTCATCCGAAAGCACACCACACATATTCTCCACCTGCCGTCATATCCCCATGAATCCCACATGTGGAGGCCGTTCTTCCGAATCTCCCCGTCGGCCCGGGTGCCTTTGCCGGCCAGCTCCACAACCGAGTAGATATCTGTCAGCTCCATGTGCTCGTATTGGTATTCCCTCTGGTCCCCATAGTTCCAGACCATCTGCTCCCTGCCCCGGTAGTCAGTCTCTTTTTCAGGTTCCCCGTAGGTGACCCAGTTGTCTTCGTACCCCAGCCACACGGCGGCCGACTTTACCTCCGTGGCCTTCGGAAGCCAGGAGTCATAGCCGTACCAGTCATAGATTCCCGCCAGAATCAGCAGTACGGACACCGCCCCGCATGCCGCCATCTGAATCCAGTTGGCAAACAGCTTCCTGAAGTCAAAGTGGTAGATAATCTCCATCAGGCAGCAGGTGATCACAGAGCCGCAGAGAGCTCCGAATATTCCCCATGTAAGGGTGCTGCGCAGGGAATAGAAAAACATTCCGAACACCACCGCCACCGGAAGGGCGATGAGCAGCTTGATAGGAGACTGGGTCTTCTTAAATGCCATGGCCTTTCCTGCCGACTCCGAGGGGCGGAGGCGGTATAGAACATAGGCCAGAAACGCCAGAGCCGCGGTGACAGCCACCGCTCCCGCCATGCGCCCGGCTTCCAGGGTATTCTGGGAGAAATTCTCCAGGGCAAACATGTAGTTGGCAAAGGGAGACGAGAGATTCAGCATTCGCATCCACTTCATGGCGCTCCCCGCCGTGTCGCAGATGGTGTGAAACCAGAGCATCTCATATCCCCTGATCAGGACAATGACTCCCGGACCGTAACCGCAGAACACCACGGTTCCCAGAAGGGCCACGATCAGGTTGCCTGTCATCATCATGGCGATGACCGTGGTGGTGTAGAGCATGACATAGTACACCATATTCAGCAGATATATCTTCCACCAAAGTCCCTGGAAAAGGGGGCTGTCTATGCCGGTTCTGAGAATCAGCAGGACGGAGATAACCTGGGCCGCAAAGTACACTGCCGCCGTCACGGCGATTCCGTTGATATAGGAAGCCAGAAACAGCTGGCCCCGCTTCACGGGAATGCTGTGATAGAAATCCACCTGCCGGCTGTTGTGGAGATACCGGAACCCGGAGACCGCCCACACCACCGCCAGGATCACCAGCACCGCGATGACCATGCCGTTGATCCCCACAAGAGTCTCAAGCTGCCGGGCCCACCTCATCTTCTCATATTCGCTCATCACCTCTGCCAGCTGGTCTAAGTAGGCGCTGCTCCGGATAGCCGTGGGCACCAGGAGTGTGAACACCAGCGACAGTATGGTCAGGGCCATGGTCCATACACGGCGCTTCAGATCTTCTTTCATAAGGTTAAAGCACAAGCTTCTTGATGTCATAACCGACCACCTCCGTCTCACTGATAAATATCTCTTCCAGGGACAGCGGGATAAGCTCCGCGAACACCGGGTGATAGCTCTGCACCACTGTCTCTATGTCCTCCCGGCTCCCCCGCACCGTCAGAGTGCACAGGCTTCCTCTCCGCTCCACCTTCATGATGTCCAGCTCTGTCATATCCTCCGGCTCGGTTCCCGGCAGCATGACGCACTGGAGCTTGTGGATATTCAGCTTCATATCCTCCAGTTCCCTGGACAAGAGGATTCCCCCCTTGTGGAGAAGCCCCACATGATCGCATATGTCCTCAAGCTCTCTCAAGTTGTGTGAGGCGATGATGGGAGTCATATTCCTCTCCTCCATGTCTCCCACAAAAATGCTCTTCACCGTCTGGCGCATCACCGGGTCCAGGCCGTCGAAGGTCTCGTCGCAGAACAGATAATCCGTCCCGGCGCACACGCCGCAGATCACCGACACCTGCTTCTTCATGCCTTTGGAGAAGGTGTTGATCTTCCTTCTCTCGTCAAGGTCGAAGCTCTTCATGAGATGGTGGAACCGCCTCTTGTCAAACCCCCGGTACACGGTGCTGTAAAAGGTCATCATCTCTGCCGGCGTGGCGTTGCTGAAAAAGTACTGATCGTCGGATATATAGAAAAACCTGGATTTCACCTCCATCTGCTCATATACTTCCTTACCGTCGATAGCCACGGCGCCCTCATCCGGCTTTAACACTCCGCAGAGCATTCTCAAGAAGGTGCTCTTGCCCGCGCCGTTGGTCCCGATGAGGCCGAAGACGCTGCCGTCCTTTATGGTGGCGTCAATATGGTCCACTGCCACGATGTCGCCGAATCTTTTTGTCAGACCCTTTGTCTCAATCATCACTCATCCCTCCCCTGCTGTAAATTTCATCGATTATCTCGTGAAGCTTCTCTTTCTCCACCCGGAGAAAAAAAGCCTCCCTGGCAGTCTCCTCCTGCCTCTTTAGAACCGCCTCCCCCTTGCTTATCCTTATATGCCCGTTGTCGGCGACAAAGCTTCCCTTTCCCTTCACCGAGTAGATATATCCCTGCCGCTCCAGCTCCGCGTAGGCTCTCTGAATGGTGTTGGGATTGATGGACAGATCCATGGCCAGGCTCCTGACCGACGGCAGCTGGCTGTTCTCTTCCATGGCTCCGGATATCATCAGCTCCTGAAAACGCTCCACAATCTGCTCATAGATCGGGCGCCGGTCCCTGTAATCCAGAATGATCATGCACAACCTCCTCTCTTATATAAACGATTTGACAGCAAAATATCTTCACTGTCATGGATATTCAACAAATACACGTTCACAAGTGTTTTTAGTGTATTAATTTGATTAATACAGTTATAACACACCTTCCCCCCTGTGTCAACGGATATTACAAAAAATATCCAAAAAGGCTGCCCCATGGATTGCTGTCTGCGCCATGGCTGATCACCGCCGGTTATCAATGGGCATATGCTGTCACATTCACCGGGCGCCTGTGGGAGATGGTTCTGTTTAGACAAAAACACCGCCCCGATTTTCATCGGAAGCGGTGTCTTGTGTAAGATTGGCGGTTCTACTCTTCCATCATCTCCAGAAACTTCTTAAACTCGTCCTTGGCCTCCTCGATGAGCCCCTGGTCATAGGTGTTCAGCGCTTTCTCAAACTTTCTGATAGCCCTCTCCACAAGGAGGCGGTCGTCTCCCAGGCTCTCTTCGTAGACCCTCTCGCCTCTCAGGAGCAGATATTTGTTCTCCTCCCTGTCCCTGGGGTGAATCTTTAAGTAGGACAGGGTTTTGAGGCGCTCCTCGATCTCCTCTTCAGTCATATCCACATCTCTTCCCAGGAAGATCTTCTTCTCCACCTCTCCCGTGGAGACAACTTTGACCTCCACCTCCAGAATGGAGTTTATGTCATAGGTGTAGGTTACATCTACAGACTCCTCCCCGGCCTTGTTCGCCGGGATATCGATGAGCAGCTCTCCCAGGGACAGGTTGTTGGCGGCAAACCGGCTCTCGCCCTGGAGCACGTTGACGCGGATCTTGTCCTGATTGTCCCGCACCGTGTAGAGACGCTCCGTCCGGCTGGCGGGGATCACCGTGTTCCGGTCGATGATGGGACAGAACACGCCGTTCTCGTACTGGTGGTTCTCCCACTCCCGCACCACCTCCGTGCCCAGAGTGAAGGGGCACACGTCTGTCAGGATCACCTCCTTGATGACCTCTTTCCGCTCCTTCATGGCCCCCTGGATGGCAGCCCCCAGAGCCACCGCCTCGTCGGGGTTGATGTTGGTGTCGGGAATCATCTTGAACAGCTTGCTGACAAACCGGCGGATCACAGGGCTCTTGGTGGCCCCTCCCACCAGCACCACCTTGTCGATGTCGGACAGGCGGATATGGGCGTCCGCCAGGCTTCTCTTCACCGGCCGGCGGATTCTGTCCAGAAGCTCCGTGCAGGCCTCCTCGTACTTGGGCAGCTCCACCTCCAGCTCATAGAGTTCCTCCCCGATCTTGCAGCTCATCTTCGACACCCTCTTGTCGGAGAAGCCCAGCTTACACAAATCCGCCTGCTTGTGGATATGGCGCAGAGTCTTCTCATCCAGGGACAGCCGGTCCAGCTTGTAGTGCTTGTCAAAGAACATATTTTCCAGCACTGCCGTAAAGTCCTCGCCGCCCAGGAAGTTATCCCCGGCCACGGCCCGAACCTCCAGTATGGTATCGTAGAGCTCCAGTATGGACACGTCAAAGGTTCCGCCGCCTAAATCAAACACCAGAAATCTGGCCTGGGCCTGGCTCTGGTACAGGCCGTAGGCGATGGCTGCCGCCGTGGGCTCGCTGATGATGCGCTCCACCTTCAGCCCCGCCAGCTCTCCCGCTCTCTTGGTGGCCCGCCTTCTGGCATCGTCAAAATAGGCCGGAACGCTGATGACAGCCTCCTCCACCGGCTCTCCCAGATAACTCTCCGCGTCTTCCTTCAACGCTCTCAGCACCAGGGAGGACAGCTCTTCCGCGAGAAATGTCTTGTCCAGGAGCTTAAACTGCTTCTTGCTTCCCATGTCCCGCTTAAACACACTGGCCGCACTGTCGGGATACAGAAGCATCCTCTCCGCCGCCAGCTCTCCTACATACACCTGCTGCTCCTCGTCGATGCTGACCACCGACGGAGTCAGGTTCTTTCCCAGCCTGTTGGGGATAATCTTCGGCCCCTCTTCTGTAAAATACGCTACCAGGCTGTTAGTGGTCCCAAGGTCAATTCCTATTATCATAATTTTTGTATCCTCTTCAACGCGATTCTTATAGCAATTCCATGTTCGTTCAGTTCGCAGGCCTTCTCATAATTCTTCCGGGCATTTTCATAGTCGCCTATAGCCTCATAGTACATGCCCAGATGCTGGTAGCCCTCATAGCAGCCCTTGTGGCGGCACTGCCGGCATCTGCCGCACTCTGTCATCTCCCGGAACATGGCAAGTCCCTTGTCAGTCTCGCCCATACAGATATAAAGCCAGCCGAATCTCATGAGTCTGGCCGGACGGTAGGACAGGTAATTCAGATAATCCTCCTCCGTCCCGCTGTCGGATTTTTTAAAATGCTCCATGGCGGCCATGGCATGAAGCCTGGCGTCCAGCTTCTTCCCCTTCCGGAAGTACAGGTATGCCAGCTTCCACTCGGTCTCCTTCCGGTCAGACTCCGTGAGGGCCGCCGCAAGTCCTCTTTTGTAGTATCCTTCCGCTTTTCTGTAGTCGCCCAGCATCTCCCGGTAAAAATACGCCAGGTCGCAGAACCGTCTGCATTTTAACTCCTTGGAGGCCTTGTTGATTCCTTTTACATAGGTCTTTATGGCCTCCTTCGTCTTTCCCTGGAGGAAATATATGAAGCCCACATCGTCATAATAATCATCCTGCTCCGGATCTTTTTCAAAATACTTGAGGGCATTGTCATAGTCTTCCATGTACTGGTACAAAAGACCGATCTCCCGCCACAGGCTCTTCCGGTCCGGGAACATTTTCAGATCTTCCTCATAGCACCAGATGGCCTTCTTATAGTCGCCCATGGCCTCATAGCAGTCGGCCATGTTGCTGTAGGGCAGGACGCTCTTGCTGTCCCCCATACATTCCACCGCCTTCTCCAGACACTGCACAGCCTTCTCAAACTGGCCCAGATACTTGTAACAGCACCCGATGTTGTTGTGGGATGCCCAGTCGTCAGGCTCAAGCTCAAGTGCCTTCTCGAAGGTCTCGATGGCCTCCTCCAGGCGGTAAGCGCTCATGTAAAGTCTTCCCTTTTCCACCAGATAGTAACAGCTTTCCTTGTAATTCAGCTGTCTCTGCAGATAGACCATGGCCTTCTGGTAATCCTCCAGATCATAGGTGCTGGTGTATCTGTCCTTGTAGTAATCCGCCAGCTTCTCGTTGGCGTCCCTGTACGCCTCCTGGTACTTGAGGGCCTTATCGTACTCTTCCATAGCCAGGTTCTTCATCCCCAGCGCCTCATGGCACAGACCGCAGTTATAGTGGAGAGCCGAGGCATTGCCGTATACGGACTCCGCCTCATGGTACTCTGCCAGGGCCTTCTTATATTCTTTCTTATCAAGATATACATGGCCCCGTATCATGCGGTACTGCATCCGCTCCGGATTCTGGCTGATGGCTGTCTCCAAATGGTTCAGGGCGCTGTACAGATTGTCGTTGTCCCAGTGGAGCAGGGCGATCTCATACTCCACCTCCGACAAGTCCTCGATATCTATCTCCACCTCCGGGCTCTCTTCCCTGTGGCTGATGAGATCCAGAAGCTCCTGGGCGATGGCAAAGGGCTTCTCCCTGTCCTCCCGCTTCTCAGCCAGATTTCTCAAGATTTTCACCTCGTAGAGCTTCATGTTGGGACTGAACTCCACCTGGTTCTCCCTTGCCCTGTCCAGGACTCCCTTGGCGTCCGAAAACTGGTTGCTGTAGAAAAATGCCTCCGCGGCCAGCATGTAGGGCTTGTAGTAGCCTGCGTAGATTCTGATTGCCCTGTAATAGTCGTCCACCACCTGCTGCCCGTTCTTTAGCTCGTAGGCCGCCTCCTGGCGCTGGAGAACCGCCGGAAAATATCCTTCATCCTCGGCGAGAATCTGGTCGCATATGTCGATGCTCTCCTTATACTCGCCGTTTTCACAAAGAAGATACGCCTTGTACTGCATGCAGGCCTGCCTGTCCTGGCGGTCCTGGGCCGTCTCGATGGCCATGTCCACATACTCGATGGCCTCTTCCTGCTGCTTCAGCTCATAACAGCACCCGCTCAGGATATGGCAGGCTCTGGTCTCCCTGGATATGCGCTTTCTATTCTCTTCGCTTCCGTCGTCGGGAGTCTCGCGGATCAGCTGAAGCCACTGTTTTAAGTGGGGCAGCGCCTCCTCGTAGAGCTCTGCCTTGTACAGGAGCCTTCCGTACAGATTCTCGTAAGAATAGCGCTCCTCCTCCACAGGCGTGAAGTCTTTCATCAGCTCCACGGCCTCGTCCATATATTCATTCTGGAACAGGCACCAGCCCAGCTCCACCGTGTCCTTGTTCCTCTGCTTTTCTTCCTTTTTCTCATCGTTCACCGACTCTCTGTACCGGGCGATCAGGGCCTCGTTGGTCTTCCTCATGTCCTCCAGCACCGCCGGGTCCCTCCCGTCGATGTTCAGAAGATCCATCATCAGCTCCTTCGCCTGCTCATAGTCCTTCTTCCAGATGAGATACCGGGCTGCCCCGTACTTTGCCGTGTAGTGGCCGGGATTGTCCGCCAGAATCTTCTTCCACAGCCCATATGCTTCCTCTCTTCTGCCTGCCGCCCACCTGGCCTCCCCGCAGTACAGAAGAACATAGGAGTCCTCCCCGTAGTCCTCCAAAAGCCGGTCTGCCAGCTCCTGCGCCCTGGCGACCTCCGGGCAGAGTTCTCCTCCCAGGTCTTCCCGGACTTCTTCCCCGGCGCTTTCAGATTTCTCTTTGTCCTCTCTCCAGGACTTTCCGAAGGACGCCAGCAGCCTCAGGCGCTCCGCGTCCTCGTAAGGATGATAGATCCCGAATACCGCCAGCTCTTCCAGCTTCTCCAGCTGCTCCATCCTCTCCTTCTGCCCATCCCCGGACTCCTGCTGTCCCTGGTCGATCTGGCGCTTCGCGTCCAGATAATTGCGGATGTAAGCGTCGGCGTCCGCCCTCTGTCTGTCCCTTACCTGAAACAGCTCGTAGTCGATAAACGAGTCGTGTCCTATGTAGTAAATGATATATTCCAAAAAATCCCCGGGGAACTTCTGCAGCAGGTTCTCCTGTTCCTCCACGATCTGAAATCTCTCGTCGATCAGCTTCCATATCTTATAGGGAAGATAAATATGGTCCATAAGATACACCAAAAACGCCTCCCGGACCTGCAGGGACGTGTCCAGTCCCTCGCACAGAGGATCACCGAACACCTCTTCCCAGGCCTCCTCGTCGCACCTGGAGGTTATGTCCCGGTATATCTGATCGACCCGGTCAACCCACAGATCGATCTCCGTCTTCTCTTTCTCCTGTTCCTCCCCGCCGTCAGGCCTCCTGGCCAGACTCAGCGCCCCCTCATAGGCCTCTCTCAGCCTCTTAAACCCTTCCGGGTCGTCCTCCGGATTCACGCTTCTCAGCAGAGCCCTGTAAGCGTCCCTGATCACCTGCTCGTCCTTTGTCTCCTCAATCCCCAATATATGAAACATCATCTGTTTTTCCATCTCTTCCAACTCCTCTCCAAGGGGCCATGAGCTTCTGACCCTGGTATCACCATTTTATACATTCCCCTGCCTCTTGTCAATGGCTTAGGCGCTTATGTCCAGAATAAACGTACAGTTCGTTACTGTTCACATGCGTTCACAGCAACCAGCAAAAATCCATAAAAATCGCCTGCGGCGATGGAATTTTTGCCCGCCCGCCCAGGTTAGTATACGGTCAGTGCAGCCAGTGCGCAGACCTGCCTGAACAGTAGCTACAGTTCACAGTGCGGGGAATCCTGATGAATTTCGGGCGCCGGGCTTGCTTGTAAATCTATATTCACGCCGGCTTCCCTGTCAGGCGGAAAGCGCAAAAAGGCAGGAAAGGGCCGTTGCAGTGATGTTTTGAAAACCATCACTGCAACAGCCCCTTCCCGCAGCTATCTGCCGGATTTATGCTATATCAATTACTCGTTGCCGTACAGGTTCACCAGCTTGGACAGATACTCGTATCTCTCCTTAGCCTCAGACTCGTTCTTGGCGAACAGCTTGGCTGCCCTCTCAGGATTCTTCATGGCCAGGGAAGCGTAGCGAACCTCGCCCTTTAAGAAGTCCTGATAGCCTTCCATCTTCGGAGCCTTGCTGTCCAGAGTGAACTTGTTCTCAGCAGCCGGGTTGTAGCGGAAGTTGTTCCAGTAACCTGTCTCAACAGCCAGCTTCTCCTCAGTCTGGGCCTTGCTCATGCCTTTCTTGATGCCGTGGTTGATACAGGGAGCATAAGCCAGAATCAGGGACGGACCCGGATAAGCCTCTGCCTCGGCGATAGCCTTGACAGTCTGGGCCATGTCGGCGCCCATGGAGATCTGAGCTACATATACATAGCCGTAGGACATGGCGATGCTTGCAAGGTCTTTCTTCTTGGTCTCCTTGCCGCCTGCCGCGAACTGAGCCACAGCGCCGGTCTTGGTAGCCTTGGAGGACTGTCCGCCGGTGTTGGAGTAAACCTCGGTGTCGAATACCATAATGTTGATATCCTTGCCGCTTGCCAGCACGTGGTCCACGCCGCCGAAGCCGATATCATAAGCCCATCCGTCGCCGCCGAAGATCCACTGGGACTTCTTGGCGAGGAACGCCTTGTTTGCCACGATATACTTGCAGGTCGGGCAGTCGATGCCTTCCAGAGCCGCAACCAGCTTGTCGGTAGCCGTGCCGTTGACGGCGCCGATTCCGAAGGTGTCAAGCCACTCCTTGCAGGCAGCCTTTACTTCCTCGCTGGCCCTGTCGTCAGCAGCTACCTTCTCAACTTTTTCTTTCAGTTCGTCGCGGATTGCGTTCTGGGCCAGAAGCATGCCGAAACCGAACTCCGCGTTGTCCTCAAACAGGGAGTTATCCCATGCAGGGCCCTGTCCCTTAGCGTTGACCGTGTAAGGAGTGGACGGTGAGGAGTTGCCCCAGATGGAGGAACATCCTGTGGCGTTGGCGATATACATTCTGTCGCCGAACAGCTGAGTGATCAGCTTGGCGTAAGGAGTCTCGCCGCAGCCTGCGCACGCGCCGGAGAACTCAAGGAGAGGCTGCTTGAACTGGCTGCCCTTTACAGTGGTCTCTTTGAACTTCTCAACAACGTCTGTCTTCACCGGAACCGTGCAGCCAAAGTCGAAGATGGCCTGCTCATCCAGGTGGTCTGCCAGCTTGTCCATAACCAGAGCCTTCTCGCCCTTCTTGCCGGGACATACATTGGCGCAGGAACCGCACCCTGTACAGTCAAGAGCAGAGATGGATACGGTGAACTTGTACTGAGGCATGCCTGTCATGGCCAGGGTCTTGGTTCCCTCGGGAGCCTTCGCCGCCTCCTCCTCGGTCATGGCAACCGGACGGATTACCGCGTGAGGACATACATAGGAACAGAAGTTACACTGGATACAGTTGTCAGGATTCCAAACCGGCACATTAACCGCGATGCCTCTCTTCTCGTAAGCAGAGGAGCCTGACGGCGTGGAGCCATCCACATAATCCTTGAAAGCAGATACAGGCAGGGTGTTGCCTTCCTGGGCGCTCACCTTGGTCTGTACGTTGTTGACGAAATCAATCACGTCTTTTCTTCCGTCGGTCACTACTTTGTAGTCAAGGCCTTCGTCGGCGCAGTCTTTCCAGCTTGCGGGAACATCCACCTTGACGACGCCCTGTGCGCCTGCGTCGATGGCTGCCCAGTTCTTCTTAACCACATCCTCGCCCTTGCGGCCGTAGGTCTTCTGCGCGGCATCCTTCATCAGCTCGACGGCCTTCTCCTCCGGGATAATTCCGGTCAGCTTAAAGAACGCGGACTGAAGGATGGTGTTGATGCGGGTGGGGCCCATGCCGGTCTCAATACCGATCTTCACACCGTCGATGGTATAGAGGTTGATGTTGTGATCAGCGATGAACTTCTTCATCTGGCCCGGCAGGTGAGTCTCCAGCTCCTCGGCGTTCCATGAACAGTTCAGCAGGAAAGTGCCGCCGTCAACCAGCTCCTGAACCATGTTGTACTTTCTCACATAAGCCGGATTGTGGCATGCCACGAAATCAGCCTTGTGGATCAGATAGGTGGATTTGATCTTCTTGTGGCCGAAACGCAGGTGGGACATGGTCACGCCGCCGGACTTCTTGGAGTCATAGTCAAAGTAGGCCTGAGCGTACATGTCGGTGTTGTCGCCGATGATCTTGATGGAGTTCTTGTTGGCGCCTACGGTACCGTCGGCACCCAGACCCCAGAACTTACAGTTGGTGGTTCCCTCGGGAGTGGTTACCAGAGGAGCGCCCAGGGTCAGAGACAGGTTGGTCACATCGTCCTCGATGCCGATGGTGAATCTCTTCTTCTCATTGTTGCCGTACACGGCTACGATCTGAGCCGGAGTGGTATCTTTGGAGCCGAGACCATAGCGGCCGGAATAGATCTCCACGTCGTTGAACTTGCTGCCCTTCAAGGCTGCAACCACATCCAGGTACAGAGGCTCCCCTAAGGAACCGGGCTCTTTGGTTCTGTCAAGAACGGAAATCTTCTTAACCGTATCCGGGATGGCTGCGATGAGAGCCTCGGCGCAGAACGGACGGTACAGGCGGACTTTCACAACGCCCACCTTGGCGCCGCTTGTCTTGGCCATGTAATCGATGGTCTCCTCGATAGTGTCGTTGACAGAACCCATAGCGACGATGACGTGCTCCGCGTCTGCGGCTCCGTAGTAGTTAAACAGCTTATAGTCCGTGCCGGCCTTCTCGTTAACCTTGTCCATATACTCCTGCACAATCGCCGGAAGAGCGTCGTAGTATGGATTGCAGGCTTCTCTTGCCTGGAAGAAGATGTCAGGGTTCTGGGCAGAACCTCTCTGGCAGGGGTGGTTGGGATTCAGGGCATGCTGGCGGAACTCGGCGATGGCATCCCAGTCAGCCATCTCAGCCAGGTCATCATAATCCCACGCCTCAATCTTCTGGATCTCATGGGAAGTGCGGAAACCGTCGAAGAAGTTGATAAAGGGAACCTTGCCCTTGATGGCAGCCAGATGAGCCACTGCGGTCAGGTCCATAACTTCCTGCACGCTGGACTCGCACAGCATGGCGCAGCCGGTCTGACGGCACGCATACACATCAGAGTGGTCGCCGAAGATAGACAGGGCGTGGCTGGCCAGAGCGCGGGCAGATACATTGATAACGCCCGGCAGCTGCTCGCCGGCAATCTTGTACAGGTTCGGAATCATCAGAAGCAGACCCTGGGAAGCCGTGTAGGTAGCCGTGAGAGCGCCCGCGGACAGAGAACCGTGGACAGCGCCTGCGGCGCCTGCCTCGGACTGCATCTCCGTGATCTGAACGGTGCGTCCGAAGATGTTCTTTCTTCCTTCTGTTGCCCACTCATCTACATGCTCAGGCATAACCGATGATGGGGTGATGGGGTACATGGCTGCTACTTCGGTAAATGCATACGAAGCATGCGCGGCAGCCTGATTACCATCCATGGTTTTCATTTTTCTCGCCATTTGATTTTCCTCCTACAATCATGTATGTTGCGCAGTGCAGCATGTATTAAAATACATACTTACCTGCATATTATTATAACAATTTTTTATCAATTTGAAAAGCCAAAATATGGTGTTTTAGCGTACTATTTTATGAACAATATTACTGTAAATGCCGCTGTTCCCACGGGGGCGCTCCGGCGCCCGGCTTTTGGAGCCTCTTCCTGCCCGGCTGTCCAGGACAGAATACGCCGGGATATTCATTATAATGTAAAAACTGACATGGATTCCGGCTTCCAGGCGAACTCGACGCGCGAAATTCATGTCAGTTTTTTATATCGGTTTTCCCTGCCGTTCAGATGGGGGTTAGTCCGGTTTCGGCTCTACCATGATGCCTCCGGGACCTTCCGGCTGGGTCTCCTGGGGAAATGCCACCGGCTCCTGGGGCTGCTGGCCGGCGGAGTTATCTCCCTGTCCGGGATTCGCCGGTCCCTGGGGCAGGTCAGGCACTATGGGGGCCGGAGTCGTGGCCGGCTCTGCGGCTGTCTGTCCCGGGCCGTCTGCTCCCGGTCCCGCCTGATTCGGCCCGGAGGACTGGCTGCTGCTCTCCGCCTGGGATGTCTCCGCGGACGCCCCGTCGGCCGCCGATGTCTCCTCTGCGGATTCCGACGAAGATTCGCTGCCCTCCGTGGTCAGCACCACGCCGGAGGTATTTCTCTTTATCACAGGCGCGTGGCCTTTATAGCTGACCGTGTGGTCCACCTCGCTGCTGATCACCTCTCCGTCCTTCTTCACGATCAGGCGGGTCTCCCAACGGCTTCCCTTTGACCCTGACGACTTCACCACTTCCTGATCAGGCTGAAGGGTCTGGTCTTCCTCGTAGGTAGGCGCAGGCGGATCCACATCCCCGATCTTGGTGGATTCCAGGGAGTAGGTGACTCCCTCCTCCAAAACAGGCATCCCGTACACGGACACGGTCACGGTCTGGTTGGAATAGCTGGCCCTGAGACCTATGGCCGCAGAGGAGTTGTTGATGAACTTAAAGTCCGGCCCGCCCCAGCTCACCGTCGCGTCCTGGCCGGGCGTCACGTAGGAGGGCTCAAAGGTGTGGGAGCGGCGGACCGATATCTTCAGTCCCGCTCTCAGAACCGCATTATATAAGGTAGTGCTCACCTGGCACACGCCTCCGCCGATCTCCTCCACAACCTCGCCGTTGTTGTAGGCGGCAGCTCCCTGATATCCCTTTGCCACGGTCCTCTCTCCCACCGCGTCGTTGAAGGAGAGCTCCTGTCCAGGCTGAACGATGGTGCCGTTAAGCGCCTCGGCGGCCAGGCGGATATTGGTGTTCCGCTTGCTGTTGGAGGTAGTGTTGGTCGTAAATGTGCCGATGGTTTTATACTTTTCCTTCGCCGTGGCTATGGATACCTCCGGCTGCACCTCGCTGGCCGAGGCTGTGATCTGGGCGTCAAAATCCTTGGAAGTCAGAGCCTTCTGAATATCCGCCGCCAGCTTCTCCCTGTCGATGGCAAGTCCCACCGCCTCGCCTTCAAAGACGAAGGAATCGGAAGAGGGATCGTAGCCGGATATAGAGCCGTTCTTCGCCGCCTTGTCCCACTTTGCCGCCGCTGCCGCCGCCTGGGCCTGAACCGCTTCCTCCAGGCCGGAGGTGTCCAGCGTATAGTGCTCCTTGGGCTCTCCCGTGTAAATCTCGTCCAGAAGGCCGTTGAGCTTTTCTTCCATCAGGTTGGACACTTCGTAGATCTCGTCCCCGTAAACCACCTTCATGTTCCAGGTATAGTCTTTCAGGATCTCGGCCCTTGCCTGGTCCCTGGACATCCCCGTAATCTGTATCCCGTCCACCGTGACCTCTTTCTCGAGCTCGGTCTCCGGCTCCGTAGTGGCCACAGTCACCTCCATGCTGTCCTGAGGATCCGTGTCCGTCTTTTTGCTGTGCTGCATGCCGTACACGCCGGCGCTTATGGCAAGAATCAGGACAACTCCCGCTATGGCCACCACTCCGTAATTCAGAGAGGGCCTCCGCCGCCTTCTCGCGCCCCGCCTTCCGCCGGATGAATGACCGGAATATCCGGGTCTGGAACCGGGCGGCCTGGAGGAAGACGAACCTCTGGACGAAGAAGTCCTGGAGGAGCCTGTCCCTCTGGAGGAAGCGGCTCTGGAAGAGGTTCCCCTGGAAGAAGAGCCTCTGGAGGAAGTTCCCGATGCCCCGCTCCTGGAAGAAGCTCCCGATGACGCCCTGGATGTTCCTCTGGAGGAGCCCGTACCTGAACCCGACGGCCTGGAACCCGAGTGTCCCGTTCCGTAACCGCTTCTTCCTGAAGGAGTTCTATTATTATAATGATTATCCGTATTCATTACTTTCACCCATTTCAAATATTTTAGTCCTGCAAACCGTCCCTCTGTAAAATCACGATGGTGTGGACTTACATCAAGTAGTATACCATACTTTGTGGAAAATGGTAGCCTTTTTTTCTATTTTACTTATGTTACAAAACATGTTACACTAGTGTTACCAAACCATTTCAAAAGGGAGAAAATTTATGAATTTTGTCGATCTTCACACCCATTCTTCCGCCTCCGACGGCACTCTGTCCCCGGAGGATCTGATTGCCCTTGCCGTGTCAAAAGAACTGAAAGCCATAGCCCTCACGGACCACGACACCATCGGAGGAATCCCCCGCGCCAAAGCAGCCGCGGCCGCCTCCGGCCTGGAGCTGATTCCGGGCATGGAACTCTCCTGCGCCTACCAGGGGACGGAGATTCACATTCTGGGATTTTTCGTGGATGAGACTTCCGAAATTCTGAAAAACGGTCTGGCCGGCTTCTGCAAAGTCAGAAACGCGCGCAACCAGGACATGCTGTCCCGCTTTCAGGAGGACGGATTTCACATCTCCCGGGAGGATTTGACGCGCAACGACCCGGACACGGTCATCACCAGGGCCCATTTCGCAAGAGTTCTGACTGAAAAGGGCTATGTATCCTCCCCCGCCCAGGCATTTGAGAAATACCTCCAGTACGGCGGCCGTTACTGCACCCAGCCAAAGAGAGTGACCGCGGAACAGGTAATGGAGCTTATGAGAGCCTGCCGTGCCTGGCCCTGTCTGGCGCACCCTATGCAGTACCGTCAGGGATACCGGGAGATCAGAGAGATGGCTCTGTGCCTTAAGAACCTGGGACTCCGGGGCATGGAAGTCTACCATTCCTCCCACCACCGGGGCCAGAGCGCCAAGCTTCAGATCATCGCAAAAGAGCTGGGGCTTCTCCCCTCCGGCGGCTCCGATTTCCACGGCTCCAACAAACCGGATGTAGAGCTTGGACGGGGAAGAGGGGGGCTTCGTGTTTCCTATTCACTTTTAAAAGATATCAAGGAGGATTACTATGGATGAATTGTACCGCGCCGTCGAGGAGGGAATCCGCCGGTCAGGATATGAGGGGCCCGTGGACGGAAAAGAGATCTACAACGACATCTGCGACCAGATCGAGGACAAGGAGGAAGGCGTCTACGTGCTCATGTCCAGGCGGGACGACCACATGTTCTTTGAATACAAAGTGGAGGTCTTCGAAGACCAGTTCAATCTGTCCTCCATAGACCTCCACACATCCGAAAAGGTGTTCCACGCGGATTTTGACGCCTGATGCCCGGCCTGCCGCCTGGCTCTTTCAGGCCTTTGTCCCTTGTTCCGGCAGCCTGCTCAGATACACGTCTGTCAGGCTGTATTTTGTTGTGCCGTCATATCCCGTCACCGTGGAAGCCGCCGCCAGGGAATTCAGCACCGCCTCCTCCACGGACTCCGCCACCATGGGAAATACCTGGTCCAGCAGCTCTTCTTTCAGCACTTCCATGGAATAGACCGGCGGCTCTTTCTCTGTCTCCACCCGGTTTGCCGTGGTGAAGCCGATGACGATATCCCCGCTCCCGTGGCCCAGAAAGGAACCGCACCGTACAAGCCCCACAGGGGCCCGCCTGCACATCCTTTTCAGCTGCCGGTCTGTCACCGGAAGGTCTGTGGCGAGAATCATCATGATGGACCCTCTGTCCACCGCCGCCGGCTCTATGTCTGTCAGCTCCATTCCCACCGGCCTGTGGCCGATAACCAGATTTTCCGTGCTGCCGAAATTCGACTGCACCAGGGCTCCCACGGTGTAATCCCGTCCCCCCAGGGAGACGACGCGGGAGGCAGAACCGATTCCGCCTTTCAGCCCGAAACAGACAGTGCCCTTCCCGGCCCCCACGTCCCCCTCCTCAAAGTCCTGGGACGCGCTGCGGACAGCCGCCATCACCTCCCCCTTCCCCACCGCTCTCAGGGAAATGTCATTGAGCACACTGTCATTGCACTCTCCTACCACCGGATTGACGGAAGTGATGGAAATATGTTCTTTCTCTCCCACTTTCAACATATATTCCACTATAGAATCGTGCACAAGCCCCACATTTAATGTATTTGTCAGGGCGATAGGCGTCTCTAAGCTTCCCAGCTCTTCTATCTGCACAAGGCCCTGGCTCTTTCCGTATCCGTTCTGTACACACACCGCCGCCGTCAGTTTCCTGGCAAAGGGGTTGTCCCGGCAGGGCATGATAACCGTCACTCCCGTCTTGCTCCTCTCCGTGTCCACCGTGGAGTGGCCCACGGTCACGCCCTCCACGTCTGTGATCTTGTTGCGGGGGCCGGGAGTTCCCTTACCGATAATAATGCCGTAATCCCTCAGTCTCTTTTTCATCTTTTCCTCCATTCTTCCCGTTTCACGGCACTTCCCCACTCTGACATGCCGCGCATATCCCGGGCCGCCGCCAGCCCTGTCTCATGAGAATACCGCGTTCTTTCCAGGCTCAGGTCACTGTCTCCGTCCTCTGGTTTTTGTTCTCTCGGAGGACGGGGCTTTATCCCTGCCCGGTGCCGGCTTCGGACCGCCGGCTGTCCCCGTCTTCCCCGCAAGCCTTGCTCCCACAGCCTCCCGCAGAAGGGCATAGAGCACAGAACACAGAGGGATAAACACCAGCATGCCCAGAACCCCCATGGCGCTGCCGCCCACAGTCACCGCCACCAGCACCCAGATGGAAGGAAGGCCCACGGAGCCCCCCACCACATGGGGATAGATCAGATTGCCCTCGATCTGCTGAAGAACCTGGAACACCACCATGAAGACCAGCGCCTGAACCGGGCTGACCATGAGAATCAAAAATGCCCCCACGGCGCAGCCCACAAATGCCCCGAAGATGGGAATCAGCGCCGTGAACGCGATGAGAACCCCGATGAGGAGAGCATACGGCAGCTTCATGACCGTGAGGGTGATGAAGAACATGGTTCCCAGAATCACCGCCTCCACGCACTGACCGGCCAGAAAGTTGGAGAAGGTCTTCTCTGCAAGAGAAGCTACTTTTATAATCCGCTGGCACGGGCGTTCCGGAAGATAGGCGCGAAGAAGCCTTTTTATCTGCCCCGCCAAAATCTCCTTCTGCAAAAGCACATAGACGGCAAACACAAACCCGATGCAGAAATTGGTGACCCCGCTGATGATGGACATGGCTGCGGTCACGGTTGAGGCCACCATGGAACCGGCGCCGCTGGAGAGAAATGCCACCATATCCTTCCCCACCTGGTCCCAGTTCACCTGCACCTGTTCTATATACGCGACGATCCCCTGGTTTCTGGCAAAGATCTCCTCCGCCTGCGCCCTGATATTTTCAAAAAATGCCGGTATGCTCTTCTGAAGACCCACGAGAGTGTTCACCAGCTCCGGCCCCACCACAAAGACCACCAGAAGCAGCATCCCGGCCACCGCCGCCACAGACAGCACGAGGCACACCGGACGCCTGAACCGCTTCATCTTCTTTAAAGGGGTATGCGTCTCTATGGCCCGCATGGGCACATTGAGGATAAAGGCGATGGCCCCTCCCAGAAGAAAGGGGGAGAGCATGGAAACACATTCCCCTATGAGAATCAGAAGCTTCTCATAATTGACTCCCAAAACCACAGCCACAACCGCAAATACAATCAGGCTCCTGATTTTCTTTAAATTGTCTCTGTTCAGTTCCATTTCTCTCTCACTCCTTCCAGGCGCCCTGGCTCCAGACCCCTTCAATCTCCTCTCTCCCGGCGGCGAACATCCCCTGGGCCATCAGTCCCTTTCCGCTGCCTTTTCCCCGGAGAAGCCGATTGAGATTTCTGGTGAAGCCCTCCGCCTTTTCCTCCCTGCTGCCCAGCACATAATGGTAGCTTCCTTCATGTCCGGAACATGCCAGCACCACGCTGCCCTTCTTCTCCTGGCATAAAAGTGTGACAAAGGCCCGCAGCTGCGCCGGGGGCATATCCTCCTCAAACACCAGAAGGGGACTGTCTTTCTCAGGAAGCTGCCCGCACCGAAGCCTGAAAATCTGCTGATACAGCCCGGCGGCCTGCCTTTTGAGAGCCGCCGACTCCTCCATCAGCTTCTCCACCGCCCCGGAAATCTGTCCCTGCTTCGCGGACAGAAGGTTGGAAACACGCGTCACCTGTTCCTGTTTCTTCTCATAATCCTCAAGAGCCCTGGCCCCGCACACCATCTCCAGCCTGACACCGCCTTTGTACTTTTTAAGCCCGACAGCCTTGATGATGCCGATCTGGCCTGTCCTGCTCACATGGGTGCCGCAGCACGCGCAGGTATCCCCTCCCGGAATCCTCACGATGCGCACCGCGCCCTGAATCTCTTTCTTGCTGCGGTAGTCCATAGTATGTAATTCCTCCGCCGGCGGATACCATGCCTCGACAGGGACATCCGCCCAGACAAGACGGTTGGCCGCCTCTTCCAGCTCCCTGACCTGGCCCTGTGTGAGAATTCCGTTAAAATCAATGGTCACCGCCTCCTGCCCCATGTGAAAGCCTACATTGTCATATCCGAACCGGCTGTGAACCAGGCCCGAAAAAATATGCTCCCCGCTGTGGTGCTGCATGTGTGACTGCCTCCGCTCCCAGTCGATTGCCCCGTGAACCCGGATTCCCGCCGCCAGTTCCCTGTCTGTGTAATGGAGGATCTCACCGTCTTTCTCGTGAACCTCCACCACCCTTGCCTGGCCAAGCCTCCCTGTGTCAAAGGGCTGCCCGCCTCCCTCCGGGTAGAAAGCCGTCCGGTCAAGGGCGACATAATACAGACCGTTTTTCCCCGGCCGGCAGCTCACCACCGACGCGTCAAATTCCCTCAGCTCCGGGTCCTGCTCATACAATACATGTGATTTTTCCATAGTGATTCGTCCTCCTGGCTGTGAACCTTGTTAATATCAGTATTGACCACTATATCACAATTAATCACCGGCTGCAACCAGGGGGAAGGCAGGCACTTCCGCTGTTCCCTTTTTTTAATCCATTGTGGCAGACATCAAATTCCGGCGGAGTACTCATGCTTTTAAATTTTTTAAATTTCGTGAAACACTGCCAAGCCGCCTCACATAAGATAGACTGTAAAGAAAATTCCTGGAGGAACAAGTATGAGTGATTTGGCAGCAACAAACTGTGGTTGTGGATGTGAGTGCGCGTCAGGCGGCAACGGAGGCAGCAATATCCTTTGGATTCTGATTCTTCTGTGCTGCTGCGGCGGCAACGGCGGTTTCGGATTCGGATGCGGATGTGGGTGCGGCGGCAACAACTGCGGCAATTCCTGCGGAATCGGCTTTGGCTGTGACTTTATCTGGATTCTGATTCTTCTGTGCTGCTGCGGCGGCGGCAACGGCGGCGGCTGCTTCTGCTGCTAATCCTGCGGCCTGCCAGAGGGAGATCACCGGGAACCCGCCTTCGGCGGATTCCCGGTATGTCTGGCAGCCCCGGCAAGCTATGCCAGCAGCATATTCTGCCAGAAATTTCCCAAAAGGGGTTGTCGGGAAATACCGATTTTAGCCTCTGATTCCAAAAAAGAGAGAACTTCGTGAAATTCAGGCTTTTACAAGTCTTTGATATTCCGCGGAATTCTCTCTTCCTTTTTCTGTTCTTATTTTGGGGTGCAGGAAGCACTCTCCCCTCTCTTAGTTCCCCGGCATATCCTGTCGTCTCTATCTGTTTAAACGCCCCTTTGCCGCCCGAAGACACCCTGGCCATCATCTGGCGGGCCGTCTCCCAGCCGTCTCCTTCCGCGCCCTTCAGGCTCTCCGGCGCCACCGGAAACCTGCCTGTATAATCTCTGCACAGTTCCTCCTCCTTCGAGATCTCCAGTCCTTCGAACAGCTCACTGCCGCGGCAGGGCAAACAGCAAAGCCAGGGACAGACTCTCCTGCCTCTGGCCATATGGCTTCTTTTAATCTTCGTGAGTTCCGGCACCCTTCTGCCTCTTTCTGCTCTCTTCCTCCCTCTCCTGGCATCTTGGCCTCTCTCTCATGACTCTCCTGGGCCTTCCCATCTGTCTCCTCTCCTCCTGTTTTTTCATGCACTCCTCATCAATCTCATACACCGCGTTTCCATCTATAATCAAGCGTTCAGACATTATTTTCCTCCTCATTCTCTGGCATCGGCGGAAAATGACCTCTGGGCTGCAGGCATGCCTGCCGGGCTCTTTTTCCCTGGGCAAGCCGGCTGCCGCGGCAGCCGGGGCAGACGCAGAAGCATCTCCGAAAATGCTCTGCCTACACTTTTATCATATGCGGAATATTTTCCGTAGGCGCATCATATATTGTCATCAAAGACATCTGGAAAGCCGCAAATTATGACCGATGAACATACCATGAAGCTCACTGATTTTGATTACCTCACCGGCGACCGCCATCTGCAGATGCTCAAAGCCGCCCTACCCTACGTCAGCGTGTCCCAGCAGAGAGTCCTCTCCTTCCTGGTGAAGTTCTGGGAGCTCAGGAAGACCATGAACCTGTTCCAGGAGGAGCCTGTCGCCGCCATGGGGATTTCCGCTGTGCCCGACGAACAGAAAAGTTCTCCTCTGGACATGATCAAAGCCATGCAGCCCTACGGCAATCCCCAGGAGCAGGATTTTATCCAGCGGATCTGCAATTTTATTCAGGGAGTACATACGGAAAGCCAGTACTCGGAGACCATGCCCTCCCAGGTTCCTTTCGGCGGCAGCTTCCGCCCAGACAATCTCCCCGCCGGGACGGTGTCCAACGGCACCATCCCGGCTGAAAGCGGAGGCGTGGACACCATTGTGGCTGAAAGCGAGCCCTACACCCCCGCCCAGTCTTTCCCTGTCCGCTCGCCCATCGAGCAGCTGAAAGGATTTCTTCCTCCTGACCAGCAGGCCAGGTTCGAGCAGGCGGCGTTTCTCATGCAGACTCTTCAGCAGCTGTCATAAAGGAGGTTCCCATGAACAACGACTGGAAACAAGACCCAAGGCTGAAATCCATGAACCCTGAGAAGATCAAGTTTCTGACGGATTTCGTCGAACAGCTAAACGGCGCTCCCAAGGACCAGGCGCTCGCCAGATTTATCGCCATGTCCACCCAGGCGAGCCAGAAAAACATCTCGTTCTCCGACCAGGAGACAAAGCTCCTCACGGACATTCTCTTAAGCCACATGAATTCTTCTGACAAAAGCAGGCTGGATATGTTTCGGGCCCTCACGCAAAAAATGACGTTCAGACGCGGCTGATACAAAGCCGCGTCTGAACGCCGTTGATGATGCTGCCGGAATCTCCCGGCCGGTTTTAACTGTTCTATTTCAGCTTCTCCTGCAGTTCTCCCGCCGTCATGGAACCCTCCAGATACTCGTATCTGCCTGCGTCACAGGCAGCGCATTCTGCAGGTGTCGCCTCCTTGCCGTTGATGTAGCTCACCCCGTAGGCCCCCGCAGAGGCCAGCTCATTTTCATCCGGCACTCCGTTTCCGTTCACGTCGTCGAAGTTGAGGGTCTTAATCTCGGCGGTGGTCTCTAAAGAGCAGCTGTCGTCTATGGCCATATAGGTGGTGTACATGATGGCGCCGGCGTAGTCGCTGTTGTAATTTCTCAGGCTGTTCTTTTTCGGGGAATACTCATACCCTGCATTTCCCATGGCGCCGTAGGCCCAGCTGTCCATCAGCGTATATACCCTGCCGTCTCTGTAGGTGTACAGGCTTGTCCAGTAGCCCTTCTTCCCCACAACCAGCTCCGGCGTGGCGTCATTGTCAAAATAGACCAGGCCGTATTGCTTTTCTTCCGTAGTCTCCATCTCGCACAGGTTGCTCACCGCCCTGTAGGCCTCCTTGTAGTCCTGGAATTCCCCGTTCCTCTTTCCCCCTGACATGGCTTTACGGATCTGGGATACGGACAGAGGGGCCACCTGAGCCGACACCGCCCCGGACACCTGTTGGTGAAGGTGGAAATTTCCTCTCCCCCCATTGTGCTCTTCCGGCTTAAAGCCATAGTAGACGGCCGCGAAGGTCTTGCCTCCGTATGTCTCGATGAGCAGGATATCCGTGCATCCGTCATAGTTCACATCGTAAAATGATACTGCGTCCAGGCTGGTAAACGGCTTCCCTTTCAGCTCCTCCGGCACATAGGCGGACAGTTTTGTCAGAACCTCTCCGTTCTGCATGATCTCCACGGAAAGCTCCGTCCTGCCTCCCGACGGCGCGGAGGGGACAAACCACACCTTTCCCGCGTATTCACTGAGCTCCACCTCAAAGGTCTGCCCTGTGATGCAGTCTCTGCCCAATTTCGCTCTCAGTTCCTCCGCCCCGGCGGCCTGCGCCGGATGGCAGGGCATCAAAAACCCGGCCCCCATCAACGCCGCCCCAAGTAACATTTTTTTCATAGCTCTTCCTCCTGCTTTTCAGCCTGACAAAGCTCTTTTCAAGGTGCTTTGGGAACCTGCCAGGACGATCTTCGCCTTATTTCACTACCAGATTGACTATCTTCTTCGGAACATAGATCTCCTTCACCACGTTCCCCGTGATCTTGCCCGCCACGGCCTCCTTGCCTGCGGCGATGGCCTCCTCCCTGGAGGCCTCCGCCGAAAGGCTGACCACCGCCTTTGTCTTTCCGTTGATCTGAACGGCGATCTCCATCTCGTCGTCCTTCATGGCCTCTGTGTCCCATTCCGGCCACTGGGAGTGGAACACCGTGTCCGTTCCGCCCAGCTGCTGCCACAGCTCCTCGCCGATGTGAGGCGCGAAGGGGGCCAGGAGAACCACGAAAGTCTTCAAAGTCTCCTTGTCGATGCCGCCTTCCTTCTTGGACAGCTCGATAAGTTTGTTATTGTACTCCATGAAGCCGGAGATTACCGTATTTAAGTTAAACTGGTTAAACCGCTGCTCAATATCGAAGATCAGCTTGTGGCGGAGGCGCAGCATCTCCTTGGTGGCCTTCACATCCTTGTCCTTGCTCTCCGTCACCAGATTCCAGAAACGGTTTAAAAACCGGCTGACTCCCTCGATCCCTCTGTCGTCCCACTCGGCGTCCAGCTCCGGCGGGCCCACGAACAGCTCGTACATTCTCAGGGAATCGCAGCCGTAGTCTCTCACCAGGTCGTCGGGGGAGACCACATTTCCCTTGGACTTGCTCATCTTGATTCCGTTCTTTCCCGTGATCATGCCCTGGTTGAACAGCTTGGTAAACGGCTCGTCAAAGTCGATGACACCAATGTCGCACAGGAACTTGGTGTAAAACCTGGAGTACAGAAGGTGGAGAACCGCGTGCTCCACGCCTCCGATATACATATCCACGGGAAGGTATTTATCCGCCTTCTCCCTGGACACCAGTTCTTTGTCATTGTGGCTGTCCACATATCTGAGGAAATACCAGGAGGAACCGGCCCACTGGGGCATGGTGTTGGTCTCCCGCTTTGCCGGGCCGCCGCACTTCGGGCAGGAGCAGTTCACCCACTCGTCGATAGCCGCCAGAGGCGATTCTCCTGTCCCCGTGGGCTGGTAGCTCTCCACCTCGGGGAGCCTTAACGGCAGCTCCTCCTCCGGAACCGCCACATTGCCGCACTTTTCACAGTGGACGATGGGGATGGGCTCTCCCCAGTACCTCTGTCTTGAGAACACCCAGTCTCTCAGCTTGTAGTTCACCGTCTTCTTGCCCAGGCCTCTGGCCTCGATCATGGCGGGAGCCTCTTTCTTTAACACCGCCGACTCCATGCCGTTCCACTCTCCTGAGTTGATCATGGTGCCGCTGGCCTCGGTATAGGCCTCGGTCATATTCTCAATCTCCTTCCCGTCCTTGGCGATAACCTGGATGATGGGAAGGTTGAATTTCTTCGCGAACTCAAAGTCCCTGTCGTCGTGGGCGGGGACACACATGATGGCGCCGGTTCCATAGTCTGCCAGCACATAATCCGACAGCCAGATGGGAACCTTGGCCCCGTTTAACGGGTTGACGGCGTAGCTTCCGGTGAACACGCCTGTCTTCTCCTTGTCCTGCATACGGTCCACGTTGGAGCGCATGGAAGAGTCAAGGATGTATTTCTCCACCGCCTCCCTGGTCTCTTCTGTGGCAAGCCCCTTTGCCAGGGCATGCTCCGGGGCCAGCACCATGAAGGTGGCGCCATAGAGCGTGTCCGGCCTGGTGGTGTACACCTTGATCTTTTCGTCTTTTCCCTCTATCTGGAAATCAACCTCCGCGCCGTAGGATTTGCCGATCCACTCGCTCTGCATCTTCTTGACCTTCTCCGGCCAGTCCAGCTTGTCAAGGTCATTTAACAGGCGCTCCGCGTAGGCGGTGATCTTCAACATCCACTGGCGGAGATTCTTCTTGGTCACCGTTGCGCCGCACCGCTCGCAGCAGCCGTTGACCACCTCCTCATTTGCCAGACCGGTCTTGCAGGAGGGGCACCAGTTGATGGGGAACTCCTTCTCGTAGGCCAGGCCCTTGTTGAACATCTGCACGAAAATCCACTGGGTCCACTTGTAAAACTCCGGGTCTGTGGTGTTCACCTCCATGTCCCAGTCGTAGATGGAGGCGATCTGGTTGATCTGCCTCTTGATATTCTTCACGTTCTCAGCCGTGGAGACTGCCGGGTGGATTCCCATCTTGATGGCGTAGTTCTCGGCGGGAAGGCCGAAGGCGTCCCAGCCCATGGGGTGGATGACATAATGCCCCTTTAAAATCTGGTAGCGGCTCCACACATCGGAGATCACGTACCCTCTCCAGTGTCCCACGTGAAGGCCGCTGCCTGACGGGTATGGGAACATATCCAGACAGTAGTATTTGGGCTTTTTGCCGTCGTTGACATTGATGGGATTCTTCTCCCAGTTCTCTCTCCATTTCTTCTCAATGGCGCTGTGGTTGTATGATGCCATAGTGCATCTTCCTCCTTCTTCATGTTCTGTGGTTTTCCGGTTTCTTGCATCACGGAAAAAAACTCCCGCTCCCCTATCCTTTCCAGATAGAGGCGCGGGAGTCAATAGTTCGTCTTCCTTTTCCGCGTGGTACCACTCTACTTCATGCCATGCATGCGCTCAGTGGGACAACCTGTCTTCCGGCCCTCTGGCGGGAACAGATTCTCCCTCTCCCTGTAACGGGGGAAACCGACTGCCGCCTACTCTCTCCGGCCCATGCCTTCGCTTTCGGGGCGCTACTCCGAGGCCAGTTCACAGGTCTTCCCCAGACGCCTCGCACCTTCCGGCATCTCTCTGTGTGGTTCGGGCCTGCTACTCTTCCTCTTCAAAGTATTTAAGCTGATACTAAATCTATCATATTTGAAAATTTCTGTCAACCTGTTTTTCCTGCCTTTCCCGAGCCTTTCCCAAACTGCCCCCCGGACGCAGGGGGCGGTTCAATATCTTTACAAAATTTGGTTTTTTCTATATAATGATAACAGCTATCGAACATGACCATGGAAGGGAACCTATTTTATGAGAACAGGATTTGATAATCAGAAATACCAGACCACTCAGTCCGAGCACATCCGGCAGCGCATCAGCCAGTTCGGAAACAAGCTCTATCTGGAATTCGGCGGCAAGCTCTTTGACGACTACCACGCCTCACGGGTTCTTCCCGGCTTTGCCCCCGACAGCAAGCTGCAGATGCTGATGCAGCTTGCGGATCAGGCGGAGATCGTCATCGCCATCAACGCCGCCGACATCGAAAAGAACAAGATCCGTTATGACCTGGGAATCACCTACGATGTAGATGTCCTTCGTCTGATCCAATCCTTTCAGGACCGCGGGCTCTACGTGGGAAGCGTGGTCATCACCCAGTACACCGGACACCCGGCTGCCAATCTATTCAAAGAGAAGCTGGAGCGCATGGGAATCCGGGTATACCGCCACTACCGCATCGAGGGCTACCCCAACAACATCCGCACCATCGTAAGCGAGGAAGGTTTCGGGAAAAATGACTACATAGAGACCTCAAGGCCTCTGGTTATCGTCACTGCGCCTGGTCCGGGAAGCGGAAAGATGGCAACCTGCCTCTCCCAGCTCTACCATGAGAACCGCCGCGGCATCAAGGCAGGATACGCCAAGTTCGAGACATTTCCCATATGGAATCTTCCCCTGAAGCACCCGGTCAACCTGGCCTACGAGGCCGCCACCGCCGACTTAAACGATGTGAACATGATCGATCCCTTCCACCTAGAGGCCTACGGAGAGACCGCCGTGAACTACAACCGGGATGTGGAGATATTCCCTGTCCTGGGCGCCATCTTCGAGGGCATCTACGGTTCCAGCCCATACAAATCCCCCACGGACATGGGGGTCAATATGGTGGGGCTGTGCATCACCGACGACGAGGCATGCCGGGAGGCCTCCTTCCAGGAGATCATCCGCCGCTACTACCACGCCTTAAACCGGCTGGCCAGAGGCACAGGCTCCCAGGACGAGGCCTACAAAATCGAACTTCTCATGAAGCAGTCCAGGATCACCGCCCAGGACCGGAAGGTGGCCGTCGCCGCCAACGAGAAGGCGGAGCAGAGCCAGACCCCTGCCGCTGCCATCGAACTGCCGGACGGGCGGATCATCACGGGCAGAACCAGCAGCCTGTTAGGTTCCTCCGCCGCCGCCCTGCTGAACGCGGTGAAGGCTCTGGGGGATATCCCCGACGACATACATCTCATCGCCCCTTCCGCCATTGAGCCTATCCAGAAGCTGAAGGTCAACTACTTCGGCAGCAAAAACCCCAGGCTCCACACCGACGAAGTGCTCATCGCCCTGTCCATGTGCGCCGCCACAGATGTCAATGCCCAGAAGGCCCTGGACCAGCTGTCCAAGCTGAAAGGCTGCCAGGCCCACACCTCCGTAATGCTGTCCAACGTGGATATCCACACCTTCCAGCGCCTGGGCGTGGAACTGACCAGCGAACCGATCTTCGAGTACAACAAGATCTACCGATGACCTTGTATTTGAGAGAAAACTGATTGAAGACAGGCTATATCAAAAAACGTCTGCCGCGATTCACTTGCGGCAGGCGTTTTTATCGGCTTTTCCGTTCTCAGCTCCCGGATTCGGGGATATGGCCCTGGGGGGAGGGATACAACACCAGGGTTCAGGTGCGGCCCCGATGTTCGGGATGCGGCCCTGGGGGTCAGCTCCCGGGCCTCAGCCTTCGATGGCGATATAGCGGCTCTCCTCTGTCTTCGGCAGAGCCTCCTTCTTTGGAACCGTAAGTTTCAGAATTCCGTTGTCAAATCTGGCGCGGATATCCTCCTGAGTCACTTCCTTCCCCACATAAAAGCTTCTCTTGCAGGAACCATAGTACCGCTCCCTGCGGATATATCTGCCGGTCCCGTCTTTCTCGTCCCGGTCTTCATCTGTGTGCGCCTCGATGGTGAGGTAGCCGTCTTTCAGTTCCGCCTTGATATTCTCCTTCTTAAACCCCGGCATCTCGATGTCCAGCTCATATCCCTGGTCCGTGTCCCGAACATCCGTCTTCATCAAGTTCCCCGCAGAAGATGCGTTCCTGAAGCTCCCAAAAGGAAAACCTTCCATGAAATCATCAAATAAACTTTCTCCAAAAAGACTCGGCATCAACATAACTCATCTCTCCTTTTCTTTTAAAAATGCTTTGTGGCATTTGTTTTATTTGTTATATGTGTACTATATCACATATTGTTGGCACTGTCAATAGGTGAGTGCTAAAACATTGTGAAGTATTTGTGAATCATCAGTAAAACAAGGTCTTTCCGGATTTTTGAATGGTCCAATCGTTTCAACTTTGTACCTTTTCTGTACCTTTCTGTCCTTTACCCAGCAAAAGATAAAACTCTTTCTGCCGGATCAGGCTTTTCCTTGCGTCCGCTGTCAGACCATCTCAGGCCCGTAAGCTCTCCAACTCTGAGCGCAGTACATAAAGCAAATGATTGCTGTCCCACCAGGCATTGATCTGCTGAAAGTCGGTTGTTGCGCCTTTAAAACCATTCGATGTGGAAACAGGGCCTTTGAAGATTGATACTGTGCCTTTTTGAAAAAAAATACCGCCGCCAGACTTTTTTCTGGCAGCGGTACAGCTTATCCTATTATCACATTTTCCTGTATCTCCTTCATCCGTTTTCGAATCCGGGAGAAATCCAGATGTATGTAAATTATCCATGGTTACAGATAAATATGCAAATCAGTGACACCCCGGGCCTTTACATACTAGAGGAAAAAAAGATTTTCCTACAATGCCGAATACCCAAACGCATTCACCAGAGCATCCAGCTTCTGCTTCTGCTGGCACAAGGGGCAGTGTCTGTAGTCGTAGGACGCGTAGTCCGGAATATCCTTCTTCCCGAATACTGCCTTGATGGGAACCCCATCCACCTCGTCCACGGCGCCGAAGATAGATGACACCCCTGTCATAATTCCGTTATAATACAGAATACTCTCGATCACTTTGTTTACAGTAAGCCCCGTGGTGACAGAAGACACCAGCACCAGCACATGCTTATCTTCAATCATATGCACCAGATTGTCACGGAAAATAATCTGGCTGTTGTTGTTGAACTCGGGACGGACCACATAGATGCTCTTGTGCTGGTTCATGGACATGAAACCACCCTTCGAAAGTTCGTCTGACAGAAAAGCGCCGATGACCTCCATGCCCTCCATGCACACGATGGTGTCCACAACCGTGTCAAACAGGTACAGATGCGCCATGGCCTTTGCCACCGCCCTGGCCTCGCTGGTTCTGCTTTTCAACATGGTCAGATCCAGATAATAGTTGATATGGGCGTGGTTAGTTGCGAAATGCCCCGGAATGACTCTCATCTGCGCCGTGGTTCCAGTGGTTCCTATCTTTTTTATTCTGGTCTTCATACAGGAATAACCCCCTTACTTTATTAGTGTTTCGATGATTGTATTATACTAAATTTTCAGAAAATACTCAACCTTCCATCTGTGTATTTTTTAAGAATTTAAGGGATCTGCCCACAGGCTTTCAGGGCGCGCTGCCCCCGTCTTTTTGCCGGCAGAAAAGACATGCCGCCCTCACCCTTCTGTCAGCGGAAAATGGCACGCCGCCTTCCTGTTCCCGAATTCCCTCATCTCCGGCTCCTTCTCCCCGCAGATATCCCTGGCATAAGGACACCTGGTCCGGAACCGGCAGCCTGACGGAGGATTCACCGCGCTGGGTATCTCCCCCCCAAGAATATTCTCCCTTTTCTGAACCTTCTCGGGGTTCATGCTGGGCACTGCCCGGAGAAGAAACTTCGTGTAGGGGTGCATGGGATTATCATAGATATCCCTGGTCTCCCCGATCTCACAGACCTTCCCGAGAAACATGACGCAGATGCGGTCAGAGATATAGTGGACCACCCTCAAATCGTGGGAAATAAACAGATAGGTCAAGTCAAACGCCTCCTGCAGATCCTTTAAAAGATTGAGAATCTGGGACTGGATGGACACGTCCAGGGCCGACACCGGCTCGTCGCAGACAATAAGCCTGGGATTCAGGGCCAGAGCCCTGGCGATCCCGATTCTCTGCCTCTGGCCTCCGGAAAACTGATGGGGATAGCGGTCGATCAGCTCCGGCCGGATTCCCACCATTTTCATCAGCTCCTTCACCCGCTCTCCCGTGGCCTCTTTAGTGGGGCAGACCTTGTGGGTCACCAGCGGCTCGGCGATAAGGTCTCTCACCTTCATCCTGGGGTCCAGGCTGGCATAGGGATCCTGAAAAATCATCTGTATCTTTTTGTACACCTGATTCATCTGTTTTTCCGAGTAGATGGTGATATCCTTCCCCTCAAACAGAATCTGGCCGTCTGTGGGCTCAATGAGCCTCATCATCATGCGCCCCAGGGTGCTTTTTCCGCAGCCGGACTCCCCCACCAGGCTCAAGGTCTCCCCTTTATAGATCTCCAGGGACACTCCGCTGACCGCGTGAACCACCTGTTTTTTGCTGACGCCGAAACTGTTTTTCAGCCGGTATTCCTTCGTCAGGTTCCGGGTTAATAAAAGTACTTCCTTCTTCCTCATGTCTCCCCCTCCCTTTCTGGCAGCACAGGCGTGTCCTCAAATAAAAAGCATCTCACAAAATGTCCCGGCGACGGCTCATAGAGATCCGGCTCCTGCTCAAAACACTTTGCCATGGAGTGCCGGCATCTGGGACAGAAGCGGCACCCTCTGGGAAGATGAAGCATGTTGGGCACCATCCCTCTGATATTGTAGAGGCGCTCCTTTGACTCCATGTCCGGCACGGACCGCATAAGGCCGTCGGTGTAGGGGTGGCACACGTTCTTGAATATCTCCTTCACCGTGCCGCTCTCCATGACTTTTCCCGCGTACATGACATACAGCCTGGTGCAGAACTGGGCCACCACCCCCAGATTGTGGGTGATCATCATCACCGCCGTCCCCTTCTCCTCCTGAAGACGTTTCATCAGATGGAGAATCTGGGCCTCGATGGTCACATCCAGGGCGGTGGTGGGCTCGTCGGCGATGAGAAGCCTGGGGTTGCATGCCATGGCCATGGCGATCATCACCCTCTGGCGGAGGCCGCCTGACAGCTGGTGGGGATACTCCCCATAGCGCTTGGCAGCGTCAGGAATTCCCACCAGCTCAAAGACCTCAATGACCCTTTTTTTCGCCTCCTCCCCGGACATGTCCTTATTGTGAAGCAGAAGGGCCTCCCGCACCTGTTTTCCCACTGTGATCACCGGGTTTAGGGAGGTCATGGGCTCCTGAAAGATCATGGCGATCTGATTGCCCAGAATCTTTCTCCTCTCCTTTGGGGCCATGGCCGTCAGCTCCCTGTCCTCAAACAGGATCTGCCCGCTGTCCACCTTGCCCGGCTTCTTCAAAAGTCCCATGACCGACATGGCAGTCATGCTCTTTCCGCACCCGGACTCGCCTACGATTCCCACGCTCTCCCCGGCGTCTATATTGATACTGACTCCGTCCACCGCGCGCACTCTGCCTTCCCTGGTGTAGAAGGTGGTGCGCAGGTCCCGGATTTGAAGTAATTTCTCTTCCATCGTCCTAATCCTTTCTGCTTCGCAGCCTCATTTCCCGCCGTGTTACTTCTTCATATGGGGGTCCACCGCATCCCGGAGCCCGTCCCCCAGGAAATTCAGCGCCAGCACCATAATCAGGATAGCCAGGCTGGGAAAGATCAGCATCCACGGGCTGGACGCGGCAAATGTCCTGGACTGGGACACCATCAGGCCCCAGCTGGAATCCGGGGGCTGGGTGCCCACTCCCAGGAAGCTCAGGTTGGCCTCGGACAAAATGGCGTCGGGAATATTCAAAGTGAACAGCACAATAAGGGAAGGAAGGCAGTTGGGAAGGATATGGCGGAACATGATCGTCCATTTCTTCACGCCCATGCCTCTGGCCGCCTCCACAAATTCCTGTTCCCGCAGGGACAAAGTCTGGGATCGGACGATTCTGGCCGTCCCCGCCCAGCCGATCATGGACAGGGCGATAAAGATATTGCTGGTGGTCGCCCCCAGAGTGTACATCACCACCATGGCGAGCACGATGGAGGGAAATGCCAGGACAATGTCGGCCAGCCGCATGATCACCGCATCCAGCCGGCGGATGTACCCGGACACCATCCCCAGGACGATGCCGATGGCCATGGAGATGGAGGTGGGAATCACCCCTACCAGCAGGGACACTCTTCCCCCGTAGAGAATCCTGGTGAAGATGTCTCTCCCCAGATCGTCGGTGCCGCACCAGTGGGCCTTGCTCGGAGGCTGAAGGCGCTCCACCAGATTGATGACATTAGGGTCATAGACGGTCAGCTTGTCCGCAAAAATAATGGCCAGAGCCATCACCGCCAGCACCACCGCGCTGGCTGCCGCCACTTTATTTTCCCTGCACATTCCAAGCAGCTTTGTCCTCATGGTGTCAGGCATGGGCATATACTGCAGCTCTTCCTCTTCTATCTTCTGAACAGCCTCCAGGCGCTCCTGGGGAGAAAACTGTTCTTTTACTGAATCCACAGCCAGCCTGGCAGCCAGAGAGGCCGCCTGCTCAAATGTCGCCATATTATTTTCCTCCCTCCACACGTATTCTGGGATCGACCACGCTGTACAGAATATCCGCCACCAGGTTGCCGGCAATGATCACCGCCGTGGTAAAGACAACGGTACCCTGGAGAAGGGGCATGTCCCTGCCGTTGATGGCGTCCACTGTCAGACGCCCGATGCCCGGAATACTGAACAAGGTCTCCGTGATCACTGCTCCTGACAGCAGGGTAGATATCTGGATGGCCATCATGGTAATCACGGGAAGCAGGGAATTCTTCATGGCGTGCCCCAGGATTACCGGCAGGGGAGCCAGCCCCTTGGCGCGGGCAGTCCTGATATAGTCGTCCTCGAGCACTTCTAGAAGGCTTGACCTGGTAAGCCTGGCGATGGTTCCCGCCGCGTTCCAGCCCAGCACCATGGCCGGAAGAATCAGGTGCAGGGGGGAGGCGAAGCCGGACACGGGAAGGATGCCGTTAAATATATTCTGGAGAAGCATCCCCACGGAGAAGGCCGGTATGGACACGCCGCACAGGGCAAAGCCCATAAAGAGGTGATCCACCAGAGAATTCTTCTTCACCGCCGAGATGATGCCTGCCGGAATCCCTACAATCCAGGACAGAACCGCCGCGCTGACCGCCAGGGTCAGAGTCTTTGGAAATGCGTTGGCGATCAGGGACGACACACTCCTCATCAGCTTGTAGGATGTGCCGAAATCCCCGTGAAGGGCATCCCACAGATACCAGACAAACCGGGTATACCACGGGTCATTGAGATGCATGGTCTCGCTGAGACGCTCGATCACATCCACTTTCACTTTTTCTCCCATCATCACCGTCAATGGGTCTCCCGGAACCACACTGAGCATGACAAAAATCAGAAATACAACGCCGATCAGCACCGGAACGGTCACTAATACCCGTTTGGCTATGTATTTTAACATCTGCGCTCTCCTCCTTGGACATATATATGGAAGCTATGGGGGCAGCTGCCAAAAGGGCATAGCAGCCCATACCTGCTGCCTGTGAAAAAAGGCGGCTTAGATTGACCTCGCCGCCCACGATTGCTCTATCTCTCGATGGAAACTTTATAATAGGAAGTGTCGGTCCAGCCGTTCCACGGAATCCGGAAACCCTTCACCCAGTCCTGAACCACCACCACATGATCCATCTGGAACAGAGGGAACACCGCCGCTTCCTCCTGCACCATGGTGGTGTCGATCTTCTTGTACAGCTCCATGCGCTCGTCTTCGTCCACCATGGCTCTTCCGTCCTCCAGCCACTGGTACACATCGGTGTTCTTGTGGTTGATGGAGCGGGCCTTGGTATTCTTCTCGGTAAAGAAGGTGTAGAGGAAGTTATCCGGGTCGTTGAAATCAGCCCACCACACGGCTCTGGTCATGCCCAGCTTTCCCTCTCTCCTCTCCGAAAGGTACGCGGCCTCATCCATCTGCTTGATGGTAACATTGATTCCCACCTGACTGAGCATGGACTGAACTACCTGGTTGATGGCCAGCGCATCCGGGTCATTGGTCTTCTGGTAGAGCTCTAAGTCACAGCCGTCCCCATAGCCTGCCTCCGCCAGCAGCGCCTTCGCCCCCTCCGGGTCATAGGGAATCTCCTCCGCCTCGTAGGAGCCCAGGACGCCGTCGGGAAGCATGGAGTTGACCACATGGCCCGCCCCGCTGTACATCTGGTCCAGGATAGTCTGACGGTCTATAGCCATGGAAATCGCCTTGCGGACCCTGACATCATCTGTAGGAGCCATGTCCAGATTAAACGCATAGAAATAGTTGCCTGCCTCCGGTCCTGTGACCAGATTGTCCTTGTAGGCGTCGTTGCCCATGAAGTACGCCAGCTGAGATGTGGAGCTGCTGAGATCCACAACATCCAGTTCCCCGTTCTCGTACATCAGCTTCTGGGTATTCTCGTCAGGAACCTGTATCAGCTCAATGCCGTCGATGTTCGCCGGTCCCTTGAAATAATCGTCATAGCGCGCCAGGGTGATCCTGTCGTTGAGCACCCAGTCGGTGATCATAAAGGGGCCGGTTCCCACAGTCACCGCCGGGTCGATTCCGAACTGATCCCCCGCCGCCTCTGTGGCCGCCCTGTTGTAGATGGAACAGGAAGGGGTGGCAAGGTTGGCAAGAAACGGCGCAAAAGGAACATCCAGCGTGATCTCCACCGTGTAATCGTCCAGCGCCTTCACGCCTTCCACTCCGTCCGCCTGTCCCTCAAGCATATCGGCCGCTCCCTTGATCATGCTGAAAAAGTCCGTGTTCAGGGCAGCCGTAGCCGGATTCATCATCCGCTCCACCGTATACACCACATCGTCCGCCGTAAATCCCGCTCCGTTGTGGAACGTCACGTCGTCGCGGAGATGAAAGGTATATACAAGCCCGTCATCGCTGATATCCCAGCTCTCGGCAAGGCTCGGCACGATGGTGGCAACGCCGTCCACCACCTCGCACTCCACCAGCCGGTCATAGATATTCAGCGGGACTACATAGAACTCCGTATCCTTCTGACAGTCCACTGTGGGAAATTCGTCATGCTCCGGGATATGGATCACATTTCCTCCCGCGGCTGCCGCGCCGCCGCTGCTCCCCGGCGCTCCCGAGCTCTCCCCGGCCGCTCCTGTTCCCGCCTGGGCCTGAGTCCCGCCAGCCTCCCCGGCAGCCGTGGTAGAAGCCGACCCGTCGTCAAATGCTGAACCGCAGCCTCCCAGCATGCTGACGGCAAGAGCCCCCGCCATCAGCAGAGATACGTATTTTTTCATAATCCTGCCTCCTGTTTCTTAATTTTTATGCCACTACACCGTGGTGTACAAAAAAAAGCATTAGAAACATTCTAATGCTCCCTCGCAATTATATCGCTCTCTATTATAAAATGATTTGTGGAACATTGCAACTGTTTTTTTGTGAAACCTACAGGTTGCAGCTCACATAACACGCCAAAGGCCTGCCTTCGGGAAGCGCGCAGGTTGGAACCCTCTATTATTTCTTTTATCAGAGTACTTAACAGCAAATTCCAACCCCCGCATACAAACTCCGTTTTCAAGCAATCATGGCTTTTATTTACAGAGAAATTTTTAAAAATCAATAACACTTCTTCTCAACATGTGGCAGAATGTCACCTGGTCTCCCGCTCCCGACTTCGCCGCAGCCTCCCGGTCATCCAGTGAATCCCCAGCACTGCCAGGCAGACCGTCACCAACAGCGCCGCATATTCCGTAAAATTTTCCCGGTTCCGCTCATACGCCCGGTTCAAAAAGGGAATTCCCAGCACCACAAAGAAATACCAAAACACAGGAACCCCTATTCCCGGCCCCCTTCCGGCGTCGGCGCTTCCGGCCCTCTCCAGCCCGGCGCCTGCCAGCTCATAGATAAAGAGCAGGGAGGCAAAATACACCACAATCCCGATTACCGTGTGGAAGCGTTCCGGCGTCAGCCAGCCGCCGGTCCATGCTTCCGGCAGCCCCTCCGGAAGGCGGCGGGGGATGAAGATGGCACAGGCAATCCTGATGCCGTTGACAAATATTGTAAACACGTAGGAAAATCCAATGCTTCCCCCGGTCCACCCCAGCCGCCCTCTCAAAGCCTTCATATGGCGGACATATCCGAAGACAAGGGCGGCAATCACAATCATCATAAACTGGATTCCCGAGCAGGTGGAGGCGATGACAAACTGATACCCGTGGCTGACATAACCCCTTCCCGCCTGCCACGTGAACACGTCCCCGGTCAGGATTCCGGCCCACCGGGCGGTAGGCGCGAGAATCCATCTCAGGAGTTCCACATCAACGCTGCTGTAGCGGTATTTGATGAGAAAGATAGTGAGGAGAGCCGCCAGATAACAGGGCCAGCTGCCTCTTATATCCGGGGCTTTTATACCTATGGTTTTTTCGCCTGCAGCTTTTTCACCTGCAGTTTTTATACTTGCAGTACGGCTTTCTGCCACAATCACATCATCCTTCTCTTCTGTATGCGCGCCCTGCGCAAAAGCGGGAGACACATAACCGCCGCAAGCATGAGAAGCAGGGCAATCTCCCCAGGCTCCGAGCCGGTAGTGTAGCCTCCATTGGACACGGACACGCCTAAAGCGTTCTCGGACACGCCTGAAGGAAGAGGCAGCGGCTGGTCTACATCGGCGCTGTCGCCATTCTCGTTGCGAACGATATCGAGAACCGCGACGAAGGAGGTGTACGGCGTCATCATGCTGTATTTGAGGCCGATATCCGTGATTTCTTTCTTCACATCCGGGTCGTCTCCCTTATTGTTCCCGTAGTCCGTCAGCATTTCCACGCGGGTCCTGGCCCACAGATAGCGGATTGCGCCGGCGTCCTCTTTCACCGCCTCGCCGGTCACCGGAATCTCCTGCTCATAGTCCTGTCCGCCGGCTTTTCCTGTCAGCCGTATAGTTCCGGCAGGGTCCCCTTTCCATTTTCCAAAGAGCACAATAGGCCTCTGGGCGAAAAGTACCGGTATCTGTCCCGGCTCTGTGTCGTATGCCTCAAATCCCTCGTACTCCACCTGGATATCTGTCAGAAGAGGCGCCTCCACATATGTGCGGAAATATTCCGCCGCCTCTTTCGCGTCCTCGGAGTCGGTGACCACAAACTCCTCTCCCATGCCTGTCTTGGCGATGCCGTCGATGAGATAGCGGTTCACGGAACTTCCGATGCCGAAAGCAAAAAAGCTGGTATTATTGATATTTTCGCTGATAATTCCGAAAACTTCTTTTTCATCAGTCAGATATCCGTCTGTGATGATGATGACATTTCTGGCGCTGTCCTCCACGGCGGGAACCGCGAGGGCTCCCCTGAGGGCCGGAGCCAGCATCGTTCCGCCGCCGCCTGTCTGCTCGTCGATGAAATCCAGGGCATCCTGGATGTTCTTCTGGGTGGCATCCAGGGATTTTCCCGATAATTTGTGAAATTCATTGGAAAACAGAATCACATTGAACCGGTCGGTCTCCTTCAGGCCGGACACCAGATCCCCGATCATCTCCTTGGCGGTGTCCAGGGGATAGCCCATCATGGAGCCGGATACATCCAGCACGAACAGATATTCCCTGGGCATAATCTCCTCGGGCTGTACCCGCTCCGGCGGCTGCACCATCAGCATGAAATAATTTTCTTCCTCGCCTTCGTCCAGCACCAGGCCGCAGGACACTTCCTCGCCGGTCAGACGGTATTCCAGGATAAAATCCCGGTTCCCCGCAAACTGTTCCGGGTGGGCAAGCGTTACCTTTGCCGTAGCTGCCCCCGGCTCGGCCTCGTTGACAATCTCGTGGGACTTGCACTCCAGGCTGCTGATGGGCACGCCCATGGAGAGATTTACCTGGATATCATATTTTCCATCCTCCACGGTTCCCTCCTTATAGTAAGGCGAAACCGCCCACTGATTGCTCGTCTCAGACTCCTTGTCCTCTTCCGGGGCGACAAAACGGGGCCCCGCCACGGTTGGGAACACGAACTGATACGTCCCTTCCCTGGGAGTGATCTGCTCCGTATAGTGAAGTTCAATGCGCACCTCGTCCCCAGGCATTATGTTGGCCACATCCATGGAAAATACATTGGGCCGCTTCTGTTCCAGAAGAGAAGCGCTCTTGCCCTCCTCCTTGGCCGTCTCGAACTCCTCCTTGGCCTCTTCCTTCTCCTTGATCTGAGCGGTCACCAGCTGGCTGCCGATCTGCATGGTCATGCCGTGAATCGTGACACTGTCAGATGCCGGAAAGATGTAGCTGGCATTGACAGGCACTTCCCCCTGATTAGTATAAACCTGGGTCACATAAGTTTCCGCGATCACGCCGTTTATGTTGGTGTTTACCGATGTCTCCTTCAAAGGAAAACTGTCCACAGACGCGTCTTCACTGTCAATCCACAGATAGGGCGCCTGGACCTGCCCGTTGTCAGCCTCCGCAGCTTCCGCGCCGTAAGACGCCAGAGCGGGAGCTGCCAGAAGCATGGTCATGGACATCAAGATACACAGCCAACTCTTTTTAGGTTTCATTTCATTTGCCTCCCCCTTTTTCATAGACTTTTTTATGTTAATCTCATTGTATCACAACACAAAATAAGTAGAATGGGGGAAATTTACAAATTTTTCTTAAATTTTTATGAAGATCGCAGGCGTCATCGACTCCCGCAGCTGCCGCCGCGCACGGGCATACACTCCTCTTTGGGCCTTCTCGGATATCAGCTCCGTCTCCCCGGATATTCCTCCCTCACAAACTTCTCCAGCACCGGGATAGAGCGCTTCACCTTCTCCGTATCGATGCAGTAAGCCATGCGGAAATGGCCGGGCACGCCGAAGTTGTCCGAGGGCACCAGAATCAGGTCGTATTTCTTAGCCTTCATGCAGAAAGCGCCGGCATCTTCTTCGAGAGCCCTGGGGAAGATGTAGAAGGTTCCTCCCGGCTTCACCACCTGGAACCCCATCCCCGTCAGGGCATCGTACAGAAGATTCATGTTGGTCTCATACACGGACAAATCGCTGGTCTGGCCGAGAACCTTTGCCACCGCCAGCTGCACGCTGGATGGCGGACAGTTGTGCCCGATTCCCCGGCTGATCTGACCGCACATCACGGCCAGCGCCTCCGCGTCCCTGCATCTGGGGTTCACCGCCACATAGCCGATGCGCTCCCCCGGCAGGCTCAGGCTCTTGGAAAAGGAGTAGCAGGAAATAGAGTTGTCATAAAACTTTGACACATAGGGGGAATCGGCCCCCTCAAAGATGATCTCCCTGTAAGGCTCATCGCTGATGAGGAAAATGTCATGTCCATACTCCCTCTGTTTTCCCTCCAGGAAGTCCGCCAGCTTATGGATCGTCTCGGTGCTGTAGGCGACTCCCGACGGATTGTTGGGGGTATTGATAAGCACCGCCATGACTTTTTCACTCATCATCTGCTCCAGAGCCTGAAAATTAATCTGAAAATTCTCCATGTCCGCGGGAACCACCTTGAGAACCGCCCCGGACAGATTCACATAAGGCCCGTACTCTGGAAAATAGGGGGCAAATGTCAGAATCTCATCCCCAGGAGAAGTGACGCACCGGAACGCGTGGGCCAGGGCCCCGGCAGCGCCGGAAGCCATGAAGATGTGCTTCGCCTCGTAGTCCATGGCGAACCGGCTGTTCAGACTCTCCGCCACCGCCCTTCTGACGCTCTCGATTCCCAGGGAGGGACTGTAGCCGTGGACGGCCACCGGGTCCTCCTCCCTGAGAAGTTCAATCATTCCATCCGTATAATCCTGGGGACACGGCACACTGGGGTTGCCCAAACTGTAGTCGAATACATGGTCGTAGCCGATCTCCTGCCCCCGGGCCGTGGCATACTCACTCAGCTCCCGGATAATGGATTTTCCCTGGAGCATTTTTTTATAAGTTGTATTAATCATAGCAATCTCCCTCCTGTCTTTATTTACTCAGTTTATCACACAAATCAACGCTTCCGCTAAGACATCCCCTGGAAACCTCCCACACCTGCCTGAACAGAAACATCATTATCAGATGGTTGGAAATTTGCCTGTCGGCAAGTGTTTCCCGATATACCCGACAATTCCCACTTTATGCTCTGCATCAGGAATAAAATGGATTCTTCCCGGAAAATTACCTGCAAAGCTGATGTGCCAGGAAAAAAACTCTTCCTTGCCATAAGGCGTTCTGAATGTACGTAAACTGCGTAATTCTGTATTATTCTCTACTGATTCCGATTCGCTCCGGCAGCCGTAGCCCACTTTGTCTTTCTCAAACTGCCCGTTGAAATTTTTAAAATAGTCCTCTAATATTTGAAGACGTTTCATAATCATTTTAATATGTAGAGAAAGCCTGGCTTCTTCCAACTGCTTTTTTACACTATCACAAAACTGCAAATGCGGATAGAGCATGTCTCTTTTCTCCCATAACTCTTTGCCGGAAGAAACCATTGATATCAGCCTGCTTTTCTCTTTTTCACTCAGCCTGGCAACATGTTCTTCCAGGCAACAGTTCTCTACAGATACACACCTGTCCTCCTCTTCCAGGGATACATAGGAACCTTTAATTTCTGCCTCGGCCCATATTGGAGCAGTATTCATACTGACAACAAAACTCTCCCACTCATATGCCGCCAGACAGCCCATTGCCTTTGTTTTTTTGTGCTCCCCCAGTTCAACCAGCAATTCACTTTCTAAAAAGTCCCTCTCCTGAATCAGCTGTTTTCTGTTAATTATTGTCCTAAAAAACGCCTTTTCCTGATGCGAGACATGTGAATCCTGAAGCCAGTCATGAATTGTATATCCTGTTGTCAATTCTCCTGTCATCAATTCCTCTGCATAGTAAAAATCCATATCCCCTTTTTCCCGAAATATTTTATTGCAGATTTTAAGAAATTGACTTATAATACTGTTTATTTCTTCTCGTTCTTTTATATTTCCATGTACCGACAGTTCATTTAATATCATATGTATCTGATTCCCCTGTTTAAAATAGCAGACCTATTGCTTTATCCCACTCGTCAAAAAAACATTCCGGCCAATTAGACAGACTTCCATCCGGCAATATTTCTGGAGATGTTATATTATGTATGGTCATGCCTTCCTGATCCTCAAAGGCATTAAAATAATTTATTTTGACCTGATTTGGCCGAATAGATTTTTGCTTTATCGCAAGCCTTATACCATTCAGAATATGATCACTGTGTGTTTCCATCATAATCTGAACACCATTTGCGGCTGCCTTCGCAGCCAGCTCCCCGATCTGCCGCTGCCCTTTGGGGTGAATATGCGCTTCCGGATTTTCCAGTATCAGCAAATCGCCTTTTCTTGCTTTTAGCAGAGAAATAATTACTGGCAGAACATAGGACACGCCAAACCCCATATTTACCGCATTTGTCGATTCCTCCCCCATCACACTTAACTGACCATAGCGGAGCCCCATCATATTGGCATCAAGATACGGAATCGCCTTGACCTTGATACCTGGAGATATTTCAGACATCCACGCATTTACCTGCAGTTCCAGACGTTCGCTTATCTCGACTGGATTTTTCATATTTTCATAAACCTTAAATTTAGAATCACTGCCGATCAAATACAGGCTTGATACGGCATGCTCTCCTCTGCATCCAACCTGTGTTGAAATATGCCACTCTCCCTCCAAATCATCATAATATCTTCTCGGTCCCAATCGCTCTGCTGATATGTACTCAAACCCGTTTCCTGTCAATGTATGATCACCAGAACCATTTGCTCCGCCCGAAGACAACAATATCTTTTTTTCCCGGTCATAATAACACTCCCAAACCTGCTTTTCCTCCTCTACTTTCAGAGAGATCTCTTCTTCTCTTCTATACCAATATGAAATGTCCTTTATTGTCCCTAAATTCACATAATATCCATTAAGAAAAATCTGTTCACCTTTCTCCAAGCGGTTCTTCTCAAAGGTCTGACGCAGCAAAAGCAGTATCTGGATCAATGTGGACTTTCCCATGCCGTTTATACCGGTAAATAAGTTCAAATCTCTGCATTCCACCATTATTTGCTCATAACATTTGAAATTTTTTGCCATAATCTTATTTATCATTCTTTTTTCTCCAATATATGATTCACAAGTTCCCCTATTATATTGATTCTTGCATATACAGATTTTTTATCAGATGATTTCAACAAATATAAATACTCTGATGATTCACATAAATCCATATACTGCTTCTGTACCACATCTTTGCGGCTTATCAGTTCGTCTGCATCTTTCTGATCCAGATTTTTCATCACGTAACACCAGGACTCAAAAATAACTTTATTAATGGGACGCCTCCGCCTGTCATAACATATCTTTCTGAAAGAATTTCTTCCCATCAGCTTATAAATATTTATCATCACGTTCTCAAATTCTTCTTCTATTTGGAGTAATATATTCTGTTCTATATGATTTAAAAATTTCATCCCACTATTAAGAAAATCATCAATATTTCCTGAGTACTGAGATAAATCCAGATAACAAAAAGACACATATCTCAACACAAATTCACGATCCAGCATCCTCTCGCTCTTAACGCTTCCCCCGGTTGCCAGCACAAACGCTTTTTTTTCTGCACATCTTACTAAAAATTCTGTAGCCTGCCCCTGGAAAAGGGCATTTCGAATCTCCTGCGGCTCCAGGGCCAGCCCCCCGGTATTAATCCTCTTAAAAATATTGTATTTGACATTATCTGGAGTTGAAGGATTTACCAGATAAACATTGATGACGGTTTCATCAATCCTTCGTTGAAAGGTTCTGGGAAGCTGTTCATATCCACAGCCATTTAATTCCAGAAAAAACTCCAGCTCCTGCAGTCTTAGCGTCTTATCCACCGCAAACTGTTTCAAGGCAGTCACTCTCTGCAATCCATCAATCACAAGCCACATATCCTCGTCTGTCGCGTCAAAATAAAATGCCGGCAGTGGTATCCGCAAGAAAATTGACTCTATCAATTGACTCTTTTGTTTTTTATCCCATAAACCGGCCTTTCTCTGAAAAGAAGAATCAAATTCTATTTCTCCCCTTTCTATACGCTTCAGCAGGGAGTCCAATGTGAGAGGTTTCATGGTAATATCAATTTTAGACGGATCAAACGGCCTGATTTTCTCGCCTGTACAGCCATATGCTGTTACATCCGGCTCCACATCTTCCTGTATCATAGAGATTCCGCGTTCTGAAAAAAAACTCATAATATCCTCATAATTATTGTCAGTTATTCTCAAAGACATATAAACCAAATTCATATTGATCATGTTATTCTGCTCTGCCGCAAGCTTACACAGTTTTTCCAGATCCTCTATTTCACTTTTCTTTAGCGCATTTTCTCTCATCTTAACTTATGTTCCTCCTGATACAGTATTTCCGGACTTTACTGCTCATACACCTTTATCCCCAGAATCTTTCTGTATATTCGACACTTTTTATCCTACATTCTTTATCTGATAACCATACAATCATTATAGCAGATTTCCTCTATTTTACAATCATGCGCGTTCAACAGCAAGGCAAAAAATCCCCCCTTTCCCCATACAGGCCAGCCCTGTACGGCAAAAGGAGGGATCAGATATACCTTACACAAAATAAAACACAAACAGCAGATATCCCAAAGTCACGCAGAGTCCGATGCAGAACAGCATCAGGCCGAAGGAAAAGCTCTGTTCCACCAGATCGCCTATATGCTTAATCCTCTTTTCCCGCTCAATCAGATGATGCACGGCGGATACTCTGACTCTCCCTGTCTCCTTCTTTCCGAAGACGCGGATTTTAAGCCGCGCCCACCTGTCCGCGAAATGTCCCAGCACATGGGCCAGCCAGTTGGTCTCCGGATGGCTTTTGGGCTCCGGCAGCTGGCGGCACACCGTCCTGCGGGCGAGAACCACCACGCCGTCTGTGAGGTGATCCATGGCGCGGCAGACAACTGAGGACACGGCGAAAAATACCGTGAGCGCCGCGGAGATCAGATACCGGTCCAGGAACCCGAAGGCCGCCCCGCAGATTCCGGGAAGCGCCGTCTGGAGTATAGGTCTGTAGATAAGATTTTCCAGATCCAGCCAGGAAGGCCAGCGGTTCACATACCGTCTCCCAGACATCCGGCCTTTCGCCGTCTGTCTCGCCTCTCCCGGCTCCCCTGCCTTCGTCTCCTGTCCCGCCTCTCCTGTCTTCCCCGCCTTCGCCGCCTGTCCTGCCGCCTCTGCCCTTCCCGGCTCCGGCTCCATCAAAAATGTGCGGATCACCAGGAAGTAAAGCGCCGTCCCGATGGCGATGGAGATGAGGCCGCCTTTTAAGTTGGCAAAGGAGAAATAATTTACCTGGTGGGCATGGCCGCTGGCCTTGAAAAATTCCTGTCCCAGGTCGGCGATCCGGTCCATGGTCAAGAACGGCAGCATGCCCAGAACCGGCAAAATCGCCGCCGCCCCTGTGAGAACCGTCCTGCTGAGAGGCGTCATGCAGCGGGCTGACATCTGGTCAAACTCCTCCTGCCTCTCCGGGTGAATGTCCACAAACAGCGCCACGAACAGCTTCAGCATGTAGGCCACCGTCATGCCGCCGGTAAACAGAAACACCCACTCCGCTCCCTTCCAGAATCCGGGGCTGGTAAGCAGGGTCACAAGGGTCTTCGGCATCCCCATAGCGCCTGAGGCCAGAGCCGGCCCCTCCTCGGCCAGAAAAGCGGCATACTCCACGATGCTCTCATGGAGAAGGGTTTTGCTCACATATCCGTTCCACAGGGGGATTCCCCCTATCCCCAGCGCTCCCATGAGAAAGCAGAAGCAGAGTGCCGGTTTTTTTCTGCCAAAGCCCCGGACATCGTTTAAGTCCAGCTGGTGAAGATTCATATACACTGCTCCTGCGCAGAGAAACAGCACCAGCTTGATCAGTGAGTGGTTCACCATATGGAGAAATGCGCCTCTCACCGCCAGAAGGTTTCCCTCCCCCGCCCAGGACAGGAGGCAGGACATGCCGATTCCTGTCATGATAAATCCGATCTGGGACACCGACGAGCACGCCAGGGTTCTCTTTAAATTCACGGAAAATACTGCCAGCAGGGCGCCCAGGAACATGGTCACCAGACCCAGGCCGGCGATGAGCATCCCCCACATCCCGTCACTTGTGAACATGACGCAGGACAGGATGATGATCCCGAACACTCCCGCCTTGGTGAGAATTCCCGACAAGAGGGCGCTGGCCGGGGCCGGGGCCACCGGGTGGGCCTTGGGAAGCCATATGTGAAGGGGGAAGCATCCCGCCTTGGCGCCGAAGCCAAACAGCATGAGAAGTCCTGCCGTGTAGAGCTGAACCTTGGCAGAGGCAAAGCCCCCTGCCGTATGGATTGGGGTCCCGTCTCCCAGCGTGGTCTCCCCGGCCAGGACGCGCCCGGCTTCCACGCCGATCTGTTCCATATCCAGGGTTCCCAGGACATCGTGGAGCAAAAACAGTCCCATGAGCATCACCATGCCGCCGATTACCGCCACGGCCAGATATGTCTCCGCCGCCTTCAGGCTCTCCGGTTTCTCGTCAAAAGCCACCCAAACATAGGAGGTAAATGACATAATCTCAAAGAAAATAAAGGTAGTATACAGGTCGGCGGACAAAAACACGCCCACCGTGGCCGCGAATGTGGCCCAGAAGAACAGGTAGTACCTGGACTTCTTCTTGTAGTGTGCCATGTACTGTTTTGAAAAAGCGCCGCTGACGCCCCACATCACCACGGCGATTATGGAATACACCAGGCGGAAGCCGTTCAGCTTCAGGTGGAGCCCCATGCCGCAGATACCCGGAATCAGCCATTCCATTCCTTCCATCATCCTGCCTCACCTCCTATCATTGTCAAAATGCTCATAAGCGGCGCCGGGTGAAGTCCGATGGCCAAGATGGCTGCCGCAAAAATCACAAGCGGCGCCGTCATCTTCCAGCTGGGGTCAGTCACTTCTTCCTTCCCGGACTCCCTCTTCCGGTCATCACCCGCGCCGTCCGCCGTCTCCCCCTGGGTCCCAAGGCTTGGGAAATACGCCCGCACTATCACGGTCATCATGTAGATTCCGGTCATCAGCGCCGAGTACAGAATCACCGCCACCCCCGCGAGTCCCAGCCTGCTGCCGCTGTCAAAAGCCGCCCGGGCCAGGTTCCATTTGCCGATAAAGCCTGCAAACAGCGGGATACCCATGAGGGACAGGCTGGACACCAGAAGGCACCCGAAGGTCACGGGCATCTTCTTTCCCATGCCGTCCAGCTGGTAGATGTAAGTCTTTCCCGACTGGTGCATCACCGCGCCGGCGCAGAAAAATGCGCAGATCTTCATAAACGCGTGAGCCACCAGATGGCTCAACGCCGCCGTCAGCCCGAAGGGAGTCATCAGCGCAGCCCCGAAGAGGATGTATGACAGGTTGCTGACTGTGGAGTAGGCAAGGCGCCGTTTCCAGTGAACCTCTTTCACCGCCATGGTGGAGCCGAAAGCGATGGTCACAAGGGCCGCGGACATCACCACCCACTGGGCCCAGGTTCCTCCTAAAAACCCGGTCCCGAAGCTGAAATAGGTGAGGCGCAGGATAGCAAAGGCGCCTGATTTTACAACCGCCACCGCGTGGAGGAGGGCCGTAACAGGCGTGGGCGCCACAGCCGCCTTGGGCAGCCATCGATAGCAGGGAAACAGCGCCGCTTTCACGCCGAAGCCGAAGAACGCCAGCACATACACAAGCAGAAGCACATTCTTGTTCTCCATGGCCCTGCCCAGATCCAGCATCCCGCCTGGTATAAACTCCGTGGTTCCTACGGAGGAAAATCCGAGGACAAACACCAGCCCGATGAAGGCAAATGCCGCTCCTCCTATGGAGTAGTACAGGTAAGCGCGGCCTGCCCGCACCGCCTCCGTGGTGAGGGGAAACAACACCAGGGGCAGTGTAACCAGTGTCAGCATCTCATAAAACAGATATAAGGTTACAAGGTTTCCGGCCAGGGCAATCCCCATGGTAATGCCGTAGGTCATGGTATAACAGGCAAAGAACGTGTTTTTCCGCTCTTCATGTCTCATATATTCAAATGCGTACAGAGTTGCCAGCGGCCACAGAAACGCCACCAGCCCGGCAAACACGCTTCCCATCCGGTCCAGCTTGAACATGATCGTCAGGACTGAATACAGCCGAAACAACACCAGCCGCCGCTCTCCTCCCGCGCCTCCTGCGATGGCCGCTGCCACCAGAAGGCTGTTTGCCACAACCAGACCCTCTATGAAAAGCTCTCTCTTCCGGCTCCACTCCTCTTTTCCCGATTGGTGAAACAACATGAATACACCGCTGAGAATGGGGAGAAACACCGGCAGAGCCAGTATGATCTCGCTCATATTCATACCTCCGTCAAAGTACCGACGCCGCTATGGACTGCAGCATAGATATCAGACTCCCCGGAAAACAGCCGAACAGAAGAGCCGCAGCAGCCAGCGCCGCAATAGGAGCGAGCATCCATATGGACGGCTCCTTACCGGTCAGCTTCCTCTTCTGAATCTCCTCCCCCTTGAAATCATGTCCCGGGAAGAATCCCTGGATAGTCAGAGGCAGCAGGTAGCCTGCGGTGAGAAGGGCGCTGACCAGCAAAACCGCCGGTCCTGCCCAGGCCCACACTCCCGTTCCCGAGGAGAGGGCTCCCGAGGCCAGATACCATTTGCTGACAAATCCGCTTGCAGGCGGAATTCCTATGAGGGCCAGCGCCGCTGCAGTATAGCACGCCAGAGTCTTCGGCATCACCTGTCCCAGACCTCTCATCTGCTCCACCCTGGTCCAGCCGGTAGTCACGATGACGGCTCCCGCTGTCAGGAACAGAACGTTCTTGATCACGGAGTGGAAGACCACATGGGAGAGGGCTCCCACAAAGGCAGTCTGGTTCAGCATGCTCAGTCCGAAGAGGACATAGCTCACCTGGCTCACGGTAGAGTAGGCGAGGCGCTTTTTCATCACCGGCTCCTTGTAGGCCAGCATGGACCCCATAAACACCGTGAGGAGGGTCAGGAGAATCCACGCATTCTGCACCCATGTGCCCCGAAGCCTGTCAGCGCCGATGACGTAGTACACAACCCTGATGATGGCCAGCACGCCCGCCTTTGTGATCAGCCCTGAAAGCACCGCGCTGGCGCAGGCAGGGGCCACAGGGTGGGCGGTGGGAAGCCAGCCGTGAAGAGGAAACATGCCTGCCTTGGCGCCGAAGCCCAGGATCATGCAGAAGGCGGAGATCAGAAACACTCCCTCCTTCCCCGCGAGAGCCCCGTCATTTAACACGCCTCCTGCCGTGAATGTCAGGCTCTCCGACACTCCCGCCAGGAAAAAGATTCCAAACAGCGCCAGAAAGGCGCCTGCCACAGAGTAAAACAGGTATTTGAGGCCTGCCCGCACCGCCTCCTTGCTGCGCTCATGGAGCACCAGAGGCAGAGACGTGAGGGTCATCAGCTCATAGAACACATACAGGGTGATCAAGTTAGCGGAAAAATTCAGCCCCATGAGAACACCCACAGCGATGAGATAATACCCGAAAAACCGGTGTTCCTCCTCCTCGTGGGACATGTATGCCACAGAGTATATTCCCACCAGCAGCCACACCGATGCCGTCAGCATGGCAAACAGGCGGCTCACCCCGTCTGCATGCAGCCCGAGACTCAGCTGGTCCGTCAGCCTCAACATGGTCAGACCGCCGCCTGACATCACCGCCCACAAGGCCAGAGCAAATTCCAGCACAAGAACCATCACGGACAGACCTGTAAGATATTTCCGATTCTTCCGAAACACTTTCCCCGCCAGCACCACGATCCCCGCCGCGATAGGGCAGAGCATGGGCAGCAGCAATATCATATTTCCTTCCATAAGTTTTCTCCTAATATTGAATTCCAAACTGCGGTTACCCGAACATGGCCAGACCGTCTGTGATAGCCTGGACGATAGGCTGGGAGGACATTCCCAGCACCAGGTTCACTGCGATAAAGCAGAGAATTGCCAGACGCAGATGCCAGGAGCTGCGCACCTTGACCTCCGATATGGGAGCGTCTTCAGGGCGCCGCCTGGAGTACAGGGTAATCACAAGCCGCAGGAAATAAACCGCGTTTAAAGTAGTGCTGACAGCCAGAACAATCAGGGTCGGCAGCATTTTGTGAGGGCTCTCCAGGGCCGATGTGGCAAACAAAAGTTTAGAGATAAACCCTGACAGCATGGGAAAACCTACCATGGACAGAGAACCTACGGTAAACCCGATTCCCGCCAGGGGATTTCTGTAGCCCGCTCCCCGCAGGCTTATATAGTCTTTCTTATCCCCGGACGCCTCATAGAGGCCTACCGCGCTGATAAACAGAAGCGCCTTGGTGGCCGAGTGGGTGAAGATATGAAAGACGGCTGCCACCATGCCCGGCTGGGTTCCCAGCCCTATGCCCATGTAGATGTAGCCGATCTGGGCCACAGAAGAGTACGCCGTCATCCTCCTGGTGTCGGTCTCGTGGATAGCATGGAGAGAACCCATGACCATGCCCGTGATGCCGAAGACATACAGCACGTTGACCATCTGGCTTGACACCAGGTTGTCGTATCCCAGCACACGGTAAAAAATCTTGATGAGCAAAAAGATATATCCCTTGGATACCAGTCCTGAGAGCACTGCGCTGGCCGTGGGCGTCGCGTATCCGTAAGTATCCGGAATCCAGTAGTGGAAGGGATACAAACCGCTTTTGATGGCCAGGCCCACGCCTATGACCGCCATGATCACCAGCATGGGAATCCGGTAGTCTCCCGCTGCCGCCAGCGCTGCCACCGATTCTTTGGCCGGGCTCATCAGCAGATGCCCCGTGATGTCATACAAGATGCTCAGACCGATGAGAAACAGACCGGAGCCCAGCTGGCTCATGATCATATACCGGATAGCCGCCGACATGCTCCGGCCCTTCTGGCGGATCATGATCAGGCCGCAGCCTGCGATGGTGTTGATCTCCACAAACACATAGGCCGTAAACAGGTCGTTGGTGTACACCAGCGCCAGAAGAGAACTGAGCATCAAATCGATCATGATGTAAAACAGGTTTAATTTTTTCTCCTCCACATCTTCGGCCGTGTGGTCCAGGCCGCCTAAAACCGCCAGGAACATGACCACGCCGAAGAACACGGCGGTGGCTCCCTCTAAGATTCCCGCCCGGATCTCGTTTCCCCACGGCGCGGGAAAGTGTCCCATCATGTATGTGTAGCTCTCCCCTGTCCTCAGACAGAAGAACAGCGTCCCGGCAGACAAAGCCGTGGTAACCGCGATCATCAGAAGGCTTAAGTTCCTCGCCTTCTTCCCCGGAAGAACCGACGACACGATGCCGGAAAACATGGCAAGTATTATGGAGAAAAACGGAAAATTCTGCACGAAACTCATGTCTGTTCCTCCTCTTTTGCCAGTATAAGGATCTCATCCAGATCCAGAGAATGATACCGCTCATAAAGACGGATAGTCAGAGACAGCATAAGCGCCGTGGTGCTGACGCTGACCACGATGCCGGTGAGCACAAGGCCGCTGGGCACCGGGTTGATGTAGGCGCTTACCTCCTGGACACCGTCCGCCACGATGGGCACCGCCCGCCCTGTGATATACCCCTTTGAGGCGAGAAACAGATAGGTGGCGGTATCCATGATATTCATCCCCATGATCTTTTTAATCAGGTTCCGGTGGAGCAGAAGTATGGTAAATCCCACACCGAACAGAATAACCGCCGCTGTTTCTTCTATATTTAATGACAGATGCTGTATCATATCACATGCCTCCTTTCCGGAACAGGGTATAGAAGGCGTACATGGTACATGCCACCACCAGGCCCACACAGATATTCAGGGGCAGGATCAGCCCGCTGCTCAGGATCGCTCCCGGAGTTCCGGTGGGGATTCCGCTTTCCAGGTGATTGGCCCCTGTGAAAAAGGAATAGCTTTTCGCCAGACAGTAGAATGTCAAAGCGCACAGAGTCGTTCTCCGGTACACCTTCTCGGTAAACAGCCGGCTCATTTTCCCGTATCCGTAAGCATTGAGATACAGGATGAGACCGGAGCCGAGGACCGCGCCGCCGGAAAATCCCCCTCCGGGAGACAGGTGTCCGTTGAGCACAATGTAGATTCCGAAAATCATGATGACAGGCACCAGAACGCAGGCGCACTTCTGAAGGATAATATCATCCTTCGGCTCAAAGAGGCGGTCGTCGCTCTCCGCTATCATCTTTTTAATATTGTCATTCTTGCTGTCCGCGTCCAGCCGGAGAAGCACCAGGACACAGCAGGAGGCGATAAACAGCACACAGGACTCGCCGAAGGTGTCGAAGGCGCGGTAATCCAGGATCATCCCCGTGACAATATTCACCGCCCCTGTTTCCTGGAGCCCCTTCTCGATATACCTGGCGGCGACCTCGTTGTTGGCAGGGTTATCTGCGCCCCCCGTGACAGGCAGCGCCGCGATGGTCCACAGAAGCACGGATATGATGGCGAGGCAGAGGATCACCGACATGATCTTGTAAAATTTCTGAAAATTCCGGATTCCTCTGGCCTTCATGATCTCCGTCTTGTCGGCGTGCTCGGCGGAAAGGCGGGCCAACTCCTCGTCGTAGGCCTTCCGAAGAGCGAAGTTCTTCCGCCTCTCCCTCATCTGTCCCTCCATAACCGCCGGGATGGCCTCCATCCCGGTGCTTAAGGGGTCCGTCTCCCCGTCCACCCACTTTTTAAATTTCAGCCAGCGGCTGGTCTCGTAGTTATCCTTCCTCCTGCTCATTCTGCTCCTCCTTCCTGATGGCCCTGATCTTTTTCAAGGTCAGGAAAAACAGAATACTGGTGACGCCGGCTCCCACTGCCGCCTCCGTGATGGCCAGGTCCGGAGACTGCAAAATCATCCAGATCACACACATCAGAAGACTGTAGGACATAAATATGATGATTGAGGTCAGCAGATCTTTCGTAAATGCCACTGACATTGCGCACACGATCAGGCACAGCAAAAGAATACATTCAAACAGTCTCATCTGCCCTTTCCTCCCTTTTTCCTTTTCTTATCAGGAACCTCCTTAAGCTTGCTGGGAGCATCTTCCATTGTCACCCGGATTCCGTTGTTCTTCTCCAGAACGGATATCTCCCCGAGCTGTTCGTCGGTCATGGCTTCCAGACGGCTTATCATATGGCCGGACACCGGAGAGGCGATCCAGAAAAACACGATCACTATGGAAAGTTTTAAAGAATCCATGGAAAACCCTCTCATGATGATCAGGCTCAAGATGACAAACAGAATTCCCAGGGTATCTCCCAGGGCCGCCGCGTGCATGCGGTTCAGCGCGTGGCGGAACCGGTTGACCCCGAACACCGCAGATATCATAAATACCAGGCCCAGAATCATACACGCTGCCGCGGCGGCAAAACGAATCCATGCTCCTGTCATGGCTGCACCTCCTTTTCCTCTGTCATCTCCACGCCCTGCTTGCTCAGATTGTCCTCGATGGCTCCCAGGTCAGCCTTCATGTGCTTCCTCTGAAGATATACTCCCGTGTAGACCTTGCACAGCACCACCACGCCGAGGAAGCTGATCATGGCGTAGATCAGGCACACGTCCGCCAGATAATTTTCGTCCAGCCACACAGAAAAAATGGCAGTAATCATAATGATCATGGTGCCGATCATGTTCACCGCTATGATGCGGTCAGAGATTCCCGGCCCCAGTATGGAACGGATGATGCTCAAAATGATCATCGCCGCCAGTATCAGCACCCCGGCTGTCATCAGAACATCATATGCCTGCTGTATTAGCTCCATTTCTCTTCCTCCGCCTCCATTTCCTTCAGCAATTCCACAAACACAGAATCCTCAACCCCGTCTGCCAGCTCCTGGTCAAGACAGTGGACGCAGAATCTGTCCCCCTCCACCGACACGGTGATGGTTCCCGGTGTCAGGGTGATGGAGTTGGCCAAAAGCATCTTTGCCGTACCTGTCCGGAAGTTGGTGTCAAAATACACAAAAGCCGGTTCCGGCTGCAGCTCCGGGGAATAGATGAGCTTGAAGACACTCACGTTGGCCTTCACGATCTCTTTCACCAGAACCCAAAAATATCTGACAAACAGCGGCGCCAGATGGAACAGCAGGATCTCTTTGCGGATATTGTAATCTAAAAATCTGCACATAAACCAGAACAGCACCGCCGATATCACGATTCCGAAGATGAGGATTTCCAGTGTCACCTTGCCGTTTAGGATCAGCCATACTGCCAGAAACAATAGATACATAGACTTCCCCCTTTCTATTTATAAAAAAAATATAAACATTACGCTGCGAACTGTATTATACAGCTGTTTTTAAATAAATACAAGAACGCATCTCCAATTCGTGGGGTTTTTTATCACAATTTTGTCAGTATTTATCAAACCATTCAAGAAAATACCACAATCAATCTGACAAATTCTGTCGCTGACACATGTTTCTGAATACTCCGGGAAGCCAAAAAGCCGGCGTCATCTGCCGGCTTCCAAAATTTTTTCTATAATATCCATGTATTCACTGCAGTACTCTCCGTAGACAGGCAGCATTGCCTCCCTGAATCGGGCTTTTTCCTCTGCCGAGAACTCTGTCACCTGGCAGCCTGCCCGGCGCACCCGCTTCTCCGACTCGTAAATCTGCTTCTCCCACACCTCTCTCTCGTAGATTGCCGACTCCCTGGCGCACTCTCTGATGATCTCCTGAAATAGTTGGAATCCGGATAGCCCACAGCCTTTCCCACATCCTTGACATTAACCGTGGGCTCCATCAGCTGCCGTTTCGCCTCCTTCACCCGGTACTCAGTGAGATACGCCGTAAAATTCTTGCTGAAACACTGTTTAAATAATTTGCAGAAATAAGCTTCCGAATAATTCATTTTTCTCGCCAGGTCCTGCATTGAGATATCATACATATAATTTTCCTGAATATGCTTATAGATCAGCTCTGCCACTTTGCCGATGCGCACGTTGCCGAACTCCTCTGTCTCCTCTCCAGGCTGCCCCTCCTCCTTCTGGTCCGGCTCTCTGTCATGGGATCTGCTCACGTTCTCCCGCTCCTCCGACAGACGGATCGCCTCCTCCAGGACGAGCATCAGCTCCTCCTCGTCGTAGGGTTTCAGCAGATAATCCAGAGCCCGCACGGTTATGGCCGTCCTGGCATAGGAAAATTCGTCAAACGCCGTGAGAAAAATGATGCTGCAGTTCTTGTCCTTCTCCCGAATCTTTTTCGCCGCCTCCATCCCGTTGATCCCCGGCATCTCGATATCCAAAATCGCGATCTGTATCTTTTCCCTCTCATAGATCTCCAGGGCCTCTCTGCCGTTGGCGGCCTGAAAAATCTCACACCGGTCCTTCAGGTTCTCATAGAGCGTCTGATGCAGCACGGTTCTCTCTATCATCTCGTCATCTGCTATCAACACCCGATACATGCCTCTCCTCCCCCTCTCTCCTGATTCTGCGGAATCCACATCTGAACCACCGTCCCCCGCCCTTCTGCGCTGAAGATCTTCACACAGCCGTCCTTGTACATAGTATGTACTCTCCTGTATATATTCCCCAGGCCGATGCCTGTTCTGGAAGTTCTTTTGCCCTTCATGCGGCTTATCTTCAGATCCCGGCTTAATTTCTCGTACTGCTCGGCGCTCATTCCCACTCCTGTATCCGCCACGGATATAATCGCATACATCCCCTCCTGCCAGGCTCTGAGGAACACTTTTCCCCCTGCTCTTTTTTGGCAATGCCGTGGATGACCGCATTCTCCACCAGGGGCTGGAGAGTAAAGGCGGGAATCATCACGGCTCCTGAGTCCAGCTCCAGTTTATGCTCATAGACTACACGCCCGCCAAAACGCATCTGCTGAATAAACATATAGTCCTCCACCACTTTCAGCTCCTTCTCCAGCATGACAATCTGATCCGACATCTTCAGATTGTAGCGGAACAGGCTGCTCAGGCTGCTGATCATCTGGTCTGTCGTCTGCGCCTTTTCCAGCTTCGCCATGCCCGAGATGGTATTCAGGGTATTAAAAAGAAAATGAGGGTTGATCTGGCTTTTCAGGAGCTCCAGCCGGGCTGCCTCCAGCTGCTTTTCCGTCTCCACTCTCTCCATCTCTTCCTTATAGAGAAGCTCCGCAATCTCACTGTTCTTTTTCAGAGTATTAATATACCCTTCCGTGGCACGTTTCATCTTGTTAAAAGACTTTACCAGATCCCCCATCTCATCTCTGTTGTCCACCCTCAAGTCCGGCACGCTGAAATCATATTCTGCAATCTTTCGGCTGCTCTCCGCCAGAAGTACCATAGGTCTCACCAAAGTTCCAGAAAGAACTCTGGTAAGCACCATGGTCACTGCCAGCACCGCGGCGGAAAATCCGATAATCCCATACCGCATCCGATATACAAGAGGCAGTTTTTCCAGATAACTGGAGTTGCCTGCTTTGAGAGTGACCTGGACAAGGCGCCTGGCATAAGTCTGCAGATAGGTCTGCATCTCATAAACTTCATAAAGGCTGGAAATGTACATTTCATCTCGGCTGTCCATCTCAAGAAGCCTGTCCCTCTTATCGCTGTAATTCTCATACCCGTTTTTTATATTCCAGGTCCTGGCAAACCGCTCGCTCCCGATCTGTTCATATCCAAAGGGCAGAGCCTCCAGACACTGTTTTGTCTTGGCGCAGGACTGCTTATAATCTGCCATGTTTTCTTCGCTTCTGTCCCGCACATAGAAAGCGAATGTTCTGCTTTCCTCCTCCATGGCCTCCTGAAAATCATGGCACCGCGAATTATCGTCCAGAATCAGTTTAAAATTATCCGCCACGATATTTATGGCTACAATGTTGATGATTACGGAAAGCCCCACAACAAAAGCAAGCATGACGGCAAATATCCCCAGCTTTTTCTTCAGCGATATTCCCATCCAGATCGTCCTGATTTTTTTCATCACAGCTTCCTTTCCCTGCAGCCCTTCTGATTCCAGGCTGCCGTGCCCCGTTTTCCCACAGCCCCCGACACGATTCTACCATGGTCCGCAAAAAAAGAAACGCTGGATCTGTAAATGCTGCCAGCGTTTTCTTACGGTCGGCAGGCCGAAACCTTCCCTTGGGAAACCCGCGGCCTGCCAGACAGTTGCCTTATTTCTATAGTGAATGCCAAAACTAAAAAATTTTGCCGCTCACTGTAAATCAATGACTACATCTCATCCATACACTGCTTCTGCACCATCTGGTATACCTGGGAAAAAGGAGTCCCGCTCTCTCTCGCCAGCCTGGACACGCTGTCATATTCCGGATAGAATCTCACCACTCCCCTGGCCTGGCACACCTTCACCTGAGCCTCCCCCAGGGCCGTGGGGACAGTTCGCTCCTCTCTCTTTAAAACCGTCCTCTCCATCTCCGCCCTCCGGATGCCGATGGTGGTTGTCTCTCTGAAAATAATGTGCTCCAGCTTCTCCACATCTTCTCCGGCGCAGATTACATTCAGCTGCCACGCCGGCCTGTTTTTCTTCATAAATACCGGCATATAGTGGACATCCCTGGCGCCTGCCTCAAACAGCCTCTCCATCACATAGCCAAGGGCCTCCCCGCTGCAGTCGTCAATGTTGGTCTCCAGCTTGAAGATGGTGTCCCTCTCCGGCTGCACGTCCCGCACCACCATGGCTCTCAAGATTCCCGGCCGCTCATAATTCCGCTTTCCGGCTCCGATTCCCACCTTCACCACGGAAAAATCCTTGGGCAGCGTCCCGGAAGTCCTCACCGCCGCCACGATGGCCGCTCCCGTGGGCGTCACAAACTCTCCCTCCGCGTCCACGATCCTCACCGGCAGGCTGTGGCTCTTTATGATATTGGCCACGGCTGGCACCGGCACCGGAAGAATTCCGTGCTGGCAGCGTACGGTTCCCGTGCCCTCGCACAAAAACGGAACCACCACTTCCTCCACTTTCAGATTGTCCAGACACACCGCAGCCGCCACAATGTCCACGATGGAGTCCACCGCTCCCACCTCGTGGAAATGCACCCGGTCCACCGGCACGTTGTGGGCTTTCGATTCGGCCTCCGCCAATATCTCGAAAATCCTCAGAGCCAGCTTTCTTGCCCCCTCGGTCATGGCGCCCCCGGCGATGATCTTCCGTATCTCCTCCATGCCCCTGTGCTCATGGTGATGATGACCGTGGGCATGTGTGTGGCCGTGATACATAGCCTCATGGGCGCGGCCGTGGCTGTGATCTTCGTGGCCGTGGCTGTGCCCGTGATCCTCGTGGCCGTGGTCATGCCCATGGTCTTCGTGGCCGCGGCTGTACCTGTGATCCTCATGGCCGTGGCCATGCCCATGGTCTTCGTGGCCGCAGCTGTGCCTGTGATCCTCGTGGCCGTGGTCATGGCTGTGATCTTCGTGGCCGCGGTCATGTCCGTCATCGTCCCCATGGCTGTGGTCATGTACATGCTCATGGCCATGGAGATACTCCATATCATGGTCATGGTTCTCATGCTCCGCGTCTAAAATTACGTTAAAATCGCAGGCGTCGATGCCGGACTTCACCACCCGCTTTATCTCCACCCGGAATCCGGACACCGGAAGGCTCTCCAGCGCCTCCGTCAACACCTTCTCATCGGCTCCCAGATCCAGGAGGGCGGCAACCGTCATATCCCCGCTGATTCCCGAATAACACTCCAAATACAGCTTATCTCCAGAACTCATATCTCCAAATCCTCTCTTTTCTGTCTATATGTCCTGATGTCAGGCTCAAAGGCGTTTTTCTTTACCCAATTCCAGCCCCTCGTCCATACTCCCCGACCGGAATCCCTCCAGATCCAGAGTGATATATCTGTATCCCAGGTCTTTCAGATGCCTGACAACCTCTTCCCTGCGTTCTGCAACCGTTCCCAGAGCCTCCCTGTCCGCCTCGATCCGGGCGATGTCCCCGTGAACTCTCAGACGCACGTTGTAGAGTCCCAGAGTTCTCAGATACTCCTCTCCCCCCTCTGCCTGCTTTAACTTCTCCACAGTCAATTCCGCGCCGTAGGGGAATCTGGTAGCCAGACACGGCGACGACGGGCGGTCTGCCACGGAAATGCCATGCTCCTTGGCCAGCCTGCGCACCTGGGCCTTGGTAAAGCCTGCCTCCTTGAGAGGGCTCTTTATCCCCAGCTCCTCTATGGCCCGAAGGCCCGGACGGTACTGGGTTAAATCGTCCGTGTTGGTTCCCTCCAGAACCACCAGGGCTCCGGCCTTTTCAGCCATATCCTTAATCTGCTGAAACAGATACTTTTTGCATCGGTAACATCTGTCCACAGGGTTGTGACGGATATCCCCCTGCTCCAGTTCCCGGATTCTCAGGACCATGTGCCGGGCGCCGGTCTCCACGGCCACCCTCTCGGCGATCTTCTCATCTGCCGCCGGATGAAGGTCCGTGGCCGCCGTTATGGCAAACACCTGTCTTCCCTTCTCGCCGGCGCAAAGCGCCGCCAGCTTCAGAAGAAGGCTGGAATCCGCCCCCCCGGAGAACGCCACCGCCACGTCCTCCCTGGTGTACTCGTCCATGAGACGGCGGAGAACCTTGCGCTTTTTCTCGTAGTCTTCCATTGTATATTCTTCCATCATGTAATCTTCCATCACGCGCCTCCCTGTTCTGCCAGACGGTTCATCTGGGTGGCCAGATACCCTGCCCCGTAGCCGTTGTCAATGTTCACCACCGCGATGCCGTTGGCGCAGGAGTTGATCATGGTGAGCAGCGCCGATAGGCCGTGGAGGTTGGCGCCGTACCCCACAGAGGTGGGAACCGCTATGACCGGGCGGCTCACCAGGCCGCCGATGACGCTGGCCAGCGCCCCCTCCATGCCTGCCACCGCCACCACGCAGTTGGCCCTCTGAATCACGTCCAGCCTGGAGAGAAGCCTGTGGATGCCGCTGACACCCACGTCATAGACCCGCTCCACATACGTTCCGAAAAACTCCGCCGTCTGGGCGGCCTCCTCGGCCACGGGGATATCTGCCGTCCCCGCCGTGCACACCGCCACCCCCCCGGTTCTCGGCTTTCCCTCCTTTTCTATCTTCAGTATCCTGGAGACAGGATCATAGACAGTCTGGGGGAATCTGGCTTTCACCAGCTCATACTGCTCATTAGAAGCCCTTGTCCCGAATACCTCTCCTTCTTTCTCGTAGAGCCTTTCATAGATAGACAGAAGATGACTGTCCGCCTTTCCGCTGCAGAACACCACTTCCGCGAAGCCCGTCCGCTCCCTGCGGCCGGTGTCCAGCTTGGCATATCCCATCTCTTCATAGCTTCCCATATTCAGAAGGCCTTCGGCCTCTTTCACAGACAGGGTTCCTTCCTTCACCTGTCTTAAAATATCCTGTATCTCCACAGCCTTGTTCCTCCCTTCTCTGTCCCTGCCGAATACAATCTGCCGGCCAGCCCGGATGCCTTCCCCGATATCCCGGATCTGCTTAGGCGGTTATGTATTTTTTCAATATATCCAGCACCCTGTCCACATCGATGGGCTTTGAGATGTGCTCGTTCATGCCGCAGTCCAGGCAGCGCTGGATATCGTCCGCGAACGCGTCCGCTGTCATGGCGATGATGGGAAGGCCCGCATCCTCCCTTTTGAGGGATCTGATGGAAACTGCCGCGTCATATCCCGTCATCACCGGCATGCGGATATCCATGAGAATCGCGGCATAGTATCCCGGCTCGGACGCCTCGAACTTCTCCACGCATATTTTTCCGTTCTCCGCCCGCTCCAGATCCAGCTGCGCCTCAGACAAAAGCTCTTCTGCGATCTCCCAGTTAAGGTCATTGTCTTCCGCCACAAGAATCCGTCTTCCCTTAAAATCAATCTTCTTTTTCTGATGCTTATCCGATGACTCCTCCGGCTGCTGGAGCATGCAGCTGCTCAGGCTTAAGTACAGGTTTGATTTAAACAGGGGCTTGGAGATAAATCCGTGAATTCCGGCGCTCCTGGCCTCCTCCTCGATATCGCTCCAGTCGTAGGCAGATATGATGAAGATGGGAACCTCGTCCCCCACCCGCTTTCTGATCTCTCTGGTTGTCTGGAGGCCGTCCATCCCCGGCATCTTCCAGTCCAGAAGCACGATCTCATAACTGTTTCCCTGATTAAAATTCTTCTCTACCATCTCAACCGCTGTTCTTCCGTCCAGGCACCACTCCGCGTCGATGCCTATCTCTCTCAGGGAGTGAACCGCTCCCTGGCACAGATCCTCGTTGTTGTCCACCACAAGCATCCTCCACGGCGGGAGGATCATGTCCTCCTCCCTGACAGACGCCTTTTCAAAATCCACGGTGACGCAGAACTCGCTTCCCTTCCCCGGAGTGCTCTCCACCTCTATGGTGCCGTTCATGGCCTCCACGATCCGCTTTGTGATGGCCATGCCGAGACCGCTTCCCTCTGTCTTGTCCACCACGATATTCTTCTCTCTGGTAAATGTATCAAAAATCGTCTTCCGGAACTCCGGCGTCATGCCGATTCCGCTGTCCTTAACCCTGAAGCGGCATCTCACATAGTCATCCCCCAGAGGCGAAGGCTCCTGGCTCAGGTATATATTGATCCTGCCGCCTTCCGGCGTGAACTTGATGGCGTTGGACAGAAGATTGATAAGTATCTGATTGAGGCGCACACTGTCGCAGTATACTTCCTCGTCCCCCACATTGTGGATAAATATGTCAAAATGCTGGCCTTTTGCCTTGATCTGAGGCTGCACGATATTGACGATGCTGTCCATGGTATCCCGCAAAGACAGCTGATGTCTGTTCAGGGTCAGCTTTCCGCTCTCGATCTTGGACATATCCAGAATATCATTGACCAGGCCCAGAAGATGCTTGCTGGAAAGCGTGATCTTCGTCAGGCAGTCCTTCACTCTCGCCGTGTCATTGATATTGGCCATGGCGATTGCCGTCATGCCCACGATGCCGTTCATGGGAGTCCTGATGTCATGGCTCATGTTGGAGAGGAACTCGCTTTTCGCCCTGTTGGCGTGGGCCGCGGCCTTTTCCGCCTCGTTCAGCGCCTTCATCTGATCCTGGGACAGCTTGTAGTACAGGGCGAAGATAATCAGCACTGCCGCCAGAATCACGCCGCACACTCCAAGCATGGTGTACTGCCGCTGCCAGCTCAGACGATTGATGGCGTCGTCCAGAATGCCGTAGGGCATGATGGACACCAGATACCACTCAGAGCCCGGAAGATGGGAACAGTACACATGCTGGTGCACCTCATCCACGATCGTCATGGCCGAATAATCTCTGTCCGCATTCATGGCATCCCGCAGCTCCTGGGCAAACATGCCGGGAGTCTTTCCGTTGTACTCCGAGAACAGCTCCCTGATCCGCGAAAAATAGTCGTCATGATATCCGTCCCCGCTGCGGATGACAAAGGTTCCGTCTCTCCTGATGATGTGATAGTACGCCAGGGAACTGGCCTCGTCGAGAACCAGGGCCTCGCCGAGATAATCCATGCTCATGCCCGCCACAAGAGTGGCGCTCACTTTCCCGTCCTTCATGGGATAGGCGGCGTCAACCACAAACAGTACCAGCTTTTCTCCCGCCTCGTTGAAGCCGCTGGTGACCCCTTTGTCTGAGTTGCGCAGAACTTCCCTGAGCTCCGCCTTGTCGATGACTTCCACCTCACCTCCGAAGACGGACTCGCATTCCCCGTCCTCGGTGTAAAGCCCCAGAAAACTGAACTCCCGGATACTGCCGCTGTACGCCAGCTCATCCATCATCTCCTGGTTATATACAGCCGTCTCAGGCGGCGTGCGTTTTATGATTCCTTCCACCTGAGACAGGCGCAGATTCACGATGGCGTCAAACTTCTGCTGCAGCTGCCTGCTCATCTCCGACATGTAGATCTCGCCCACCTCATTGATGGCATCCCCGCTTTTTCCGGTCATAAATATCCCCAGCCAGAAAAAGCAGGCGATACACAGACCTATGATAAACAGCGCGCTCACAAATAAAAATTTCCTGGTTTTATTCATCATGTTCTCCTCTTTCTCCCACTTCAAAATTCTGTTTTCCATTTCCCGCGAAATCAGACATCCTTCTGCCGGCAATCAGCAGCATCACTCCTGCCGCGGCCGCAAACAGGGATATGAACTGGGAAGTGGTCAGTGTACCCACAGTTCCTCTTATCAGATCTCCCCTGAAAAATTCGATGACAAATCTCCCCGCGCTGTAGATAATCAGGTACGCCGCTGCCGTCTCCCCGTCCCGCTTTGCCTTCCCCGACAGCCATAAGAGAAAGAAAAAGTGGCAGAAATTAAAGGCGCTTGACAAAAGCTGAGTCGGCAAAAGCGGAACGTTGTTGGGGGCGTAGGCGGAATTGTGAAATATGACGGCAAACCCGCTGTCCGTCTCTCTCCCATAACAGCAGCCTGCCAGAAAACACCCCAGCCTCCCAAATCCCTGGGCCAGGGCCACCACCGGCATAACCAGGTCCGCGTACTTTAAAAAAACCAGTTTATGCTTTCTGCAGTACACATACCCGCCTGCGATGCCGCCTATAATGCCTCCGTACACCACAAACCCGTTGGATATATCCAAAAGCAGCCTTGGGTTCTTCACAATCTGGTCTATGGTGGTGATGTAATACAGAAGTTTCGCGCTTATAAGCCCGCTGACGATTCCCCATACGGCGATTCCCAGAATATGGTCCGGGTCCATCCCCTTTCGTCCGGCCCGGTACTCCGATACAAGGCAGGCTGACAGAAAACCGATGCCGATCATCAGCCCGTACCCGTGAATCGTAAAACTTCCTATAGAAAATAGATCATTTTTCATTCTGTTTCCTCAAATCTTTTTATTGAACGTGTGCCAGGATACTATTATATCATTTTCTTTGTAAAGATTCTACCCGTTTCCGGACAAATCATTTTTTTATCACATTTTATTGAAAAATGGTTGATTATCTCAAATCCGGAAAAATGCCTTACAATTATAAAAAATACATGGAGGGCCGGGATAGCCTGACCTCCCAAAGCATCTGCCCCGGCTCAGGCCGGGATTCCATGACCTCCCCAAGGGCAGCAGCAGCCGCTCACAGGCAGGTCAGCGCCACCGCGCTCCACACAGGTATGGCTGCCATGGACAGCACCGTGGTCAGCACCACGCATTTGCTGGCAAATTCCTCGTCCTTGTGATACCGGGCCGCCAGGATAGCCGTGGTGCTCCCCGCCGGCATGGCGGCAAGAATCACAGCCACGCCGGCCACCGTGGCGTCTGCCCGGAACACCAGACACCCGGCAAAGACAGCCAGGGGGATCAGCGCCAGGCGGATCACGGAGAATATCACGGTAATCTTTGTGACCATGGTTTTTAAGTCCGCGCCCGCCATGATGGCCCCGATAAGCAGCATGGTCACCGGGGTGGTGCTGGCGCTTATGCTGCCGAGAGTCCTGGTGAGGAAGGATGGCAGAGTCACCTGGAGCGCCATCAGCGCCAGCCCCGCCTCCACCGCGATAATGCAGGGGTGGGTCAGCACCTTCTTCAACACTTCTTTTTTGCTTGGGCTCTCTGTAAAATAGGACACGCCTGCGGACCACATGACGATTCTCTGGGGGATCAGGTATACCGACGCATACAGAAGCCCTATGGGCCCAAACAGCCCCTCCGCCACCGGATTGCCCAGGAACCCCGCGTTGGAACAGACGGTGGCATACTGAAGCACCGTGCGCTTTCCTTTTTCTACCTTATTATAGCAGGTTGCGCTGATGGCTGTGCAGAACATCTGCAAAGCAACAGATATCACAAGAATCTGAAATCCCTTCACGAGAATATCCTTGTCCAGCTTTATCAAAAAAGACTGGATAATATTGCACGGGAGAATCAGGTCAATAACCAGGTCAGTCAGCATCTTCTTCCCCTCCTCCGTAATCAGGTTTTTCCTTCGCAGAAACCACCCCAGGCCGATCTCCAGAAACATCATCAGCTGCAGGTCAATCATTCCCTGTAAATCCATACTCAGTTCTCCCTCACATTTTCTTTTCACAGTACTTGCCGTACATTCCCAGGCAAAATCTGTAAGACAGATTTTGTCTTCTCCGGGAAATACTATTTCCAGCAGCCTTTGCCGCCTGCTTTTTGTCCGGCGGCGCCTTTCTAAGTTCCCCGGCCCAGCATTTTACAGAAGGAGGCTTTAAGCCATGTTGTCATCTTTTATCGCCTACGGCGTCATTCCCGTCTACACGCTGATCTTTGCCGGCGGCTCCGACTGGTTTGCTTCCAACCTGTCGGTCATCGGCAGCCTGCCGGGACGGCGCGCCGCATTTTTCTTTCTCGGCATCATCATCGGCCTCTACTACCTTCTCATCCTGAGAAAGCTCCTCGCCTGCATTCCCCGCCACATGACGGAGACATTTCTCCTGTATACGGCATTTGCCCTGCTGGTGTTCGCCGTCTCCACGCCCTACCTTCCGGATTCCGTCCCTCTCCAGGCATTCCTCCATGTGGTGTCTGCCTTCAGCGCCTCGGTCCTTCTCACCCTCGCCCTCTGCCTGACTCTCCGGCGCCTGTCCTCTCTCTCCCGGTCGGCCTCCGCCTTTCTGCGTCCCTACCGCCTGTCCATGGCGGTGATCATCGCCGTCAGCGCCGCCCTGCTGTTTATCGTGGGCATCATCAGCAGCGCGCTGGAGATATACTTTATCGTCACCACCACTGTCCTGATCCAGAAGATGTACGCCAACAGCGGGGAAATCTCCGGCTCCGGTTAACGCGCCGGTTTCAGCCTGTCCAGGATTTCCTCAAAGCACACCCCGTCTGTCAGCGGCACCTCCAGCTTTACGGACTCCAGAACACAGGCTTTTATAAAATCCGCCGCCCTCTTCACAGACTTGTCCAGGGGCACGCCGTTGACAGCGTCTGCCAGAATAACGGCGGAGAAGATATCCCCTGTCCCGCACCGGGTCTCCCCCACCTTTTTTGTCCGCCTGAAGGTCCATGTCTCCCCGGCCTTCTCTCCTCTCCCGTCTGCTTCATAGCAGAAATTCCCCAGAAAACTGCCTGACGGGACGCCGGTGATCACCACCTTCTCCGGGCCCGTGTCAGCCAGTTTCCTGGCCATGGCCAGAAGCTCCTTCTCCTTCCAGGACCCTTGATGGTAGAGGGTGTCTGTGAGAATGCAGCACTCCGTCACGTTGGGAGTGACTATCCGGGCCAGTCTCACCAGGTCTCTCATCTCCCGGCACATGTCCCCGGTGTAGGTGGCATAAATTTTTCCGTTGTCCCCCATAATAGGGTCTACCATGACAACGGCGCCGGGACCGGCAAAATCCCTGATAAATGACTTGACAATCCCGATCTGCCTTTCGGACCCCAGAAATCCCGTCCCAATGCCGTCAAAGGTCAGACCCAGCTTCTTCCACTGTTCCATGTAAGGCTCCATCCGGTCTGTGTAATCATCAAAAAAACAGCTGGGATAAGCCGTATGGTTGGAGAGAATCGCCGTGGGCACAGGACAGCACTGCACCTTCAGCCTGGATATAATGGGTATGGACACAGTGAGGGCGCACCGCCCGAAACCGGACATGTCGTTGATGACAGCCGCCTTCTTCTGCCTGGAACTGCCGGGCTTCTGAGATATTATGGTATTCTCCATGATTTTCTAATCCCTCTTGCACAAATTTTTGCAGTATCTGACGCCATGTCAGGATTGCCCGGAGGCAAAACAAAGGACATGGCCTCTCTCCCGAGAGTATACCATGTCCTTTTGGTTTTGCAAAGAGGATTATCAGATGAGCAGCGCCTGGAGCTGCTCCAGCAGTTCGTCCAGGCGGTACTTTAATACTGCGAAGCAAAAAACGCCATGATTCTTGCAGTCTGCCAAGGCATATGTTATACTCGTCTGAGCGATATGTACAGCAACCACATATGGCCGGCAACCACCAAAAACAGGAACATCACAATGTGGTGAGTTTTTGGAAATCTTATTTTCAGAAAAAGGGGAATATTGCTCTATGATAAAAGCTGTTTTTTTCGATATAGACGGGACACTGAGAGATTTTACGGAACAGGGAATCCGCCCCGGCACCTACAAAGCCCTGGACTTAGCCAGGAGGGCGGGAATCCGCTGCTTTACAGCCACAGGCAGGCATCTTCTGGAGATTCAGGAGGAAGGCCTCCTTGGCAGCCTTGCCTTCGACGGCCATGTCCTTTTAAACGGCAGCCTCTGCCTCGACGCCGGACACTCCGTCCTGTACGAGAACCCTGTCCCCGTCTCCCAGGTAAGAATCATGCTGGAGCTGAGACGGGAACTGGGATGCGCCGTGATGTTTATGGAGCGGGATGCCATGTATGTAAGCCATATCACGCCGGAGCTGGAGAAGCTCCAGACCCAGATCGGCACGGCCATCCCTCCGGTGGAGCCCCATATGGAGCGGGGACTTGAACACCCGGTTTACCAGATGATCCCATACACCGGCGACAATAATCAGGAGCTTCTTGCCGCCCGCCTGCCTCTGTGCGATATCACCCGCTGGCACGACGGAGGGGCCTTCGACATCACGCCGAAAGGCGGCAGCAAAAGCCTGGGAATCCAGAAAATCATGAAACGGTACGGATATTCCAGAGACCAGATCGCCGCCATCGGGGACGGGTACAACGATATCCCCATGATCCGCTTCGCCGGCGTGGGCATCGCCATGGGCAACGGCAACGACCAGGTGAAGGCAGCCGCGGACTACATCACCGGCCCCATTGACCAAGACGGGCTTCTCCATGGCGTGGAGTACCTTATAGGGCTGAATCATTGACATCAAATAAGGTTTGCCGCCTGTCCTCACACAGGCGGCATTGTCTTGAGCCCCGAGAGCTGCGCCGGCGCAATTACTGCTTCTTCATATACGCGGTCCTCGCTGCCTATTTATCCAGTTTCCAGATATCCTCATTATACTGGGCGATGGTTCTGTCGGAGGAGAAGAAGCCTGCCTTGCTGATGTTTACCAGCATCTTCTTCATCCAGGAATCTCTGTCTTCAAAATCCTTATACGCCTGTTCCTTCACCTTCACATAGTCCTGGAAATCCAGAAGGGTCATGAACCAGTCTTTGTTCAGAAGCTCCTTGTAGAGTCTCTCCAGATTCTCCTTCCGGCCTATCTTCAGCAGCTGGGGGCCTGTGATGAAGTCCACCGCCTCCTTGATGTCCTCGTTCTTCTCGTAGTAATCTTTGGAACAGTAATCTGCTTTTTCGTAGTGCTCGATAACGGCCCCGCTCTGCTCGCCGAAGATGTAGATGTTGTCTTTGCCCACCAGCTCCGCGATCTCCACGTTAGCGCCGTCCATGGTTCCCAGAGTCACGGCGCCGTTTAACATAAACTTCATGTTTCCTGTTCCGCTTGCCTCCTTGGAAGCCAGGGAGATCTGCTCGGAGATATCGCAGGCGGGAATCAGCTTCTCCGCCAGGGTCACGTTGTAATTCTCCACCATAACCACCTTCAGATACGGGCTTACATCCGGGTCGCTGTTCACCAGCTGCTCCAGGCACAGAATCAGGTGAATGATATCCTTGGCGATGACATAGGCCGGGGCAGCCTTGGCTCCGAACATGATGGTGACGGGGCGGCCCGGCTTCTTTCCCCTCTTGATCTCCAGGTACTTGTGGATCACATACAGGGCATTCATCTGCTGTCTCTTGTACTCGTGGAGACGCTTTACCTGGATATCGAAAATAGAATGGTCGTCGATCTCGATCCCCTGGGTGCGCAGAAGGTAGTCCTTCAAAATCTTTTTATTGGCGTGCTTGATAGCCTGAACCTCTCTCAAGGCCTCCTTGTCCTCGGTAAACTCTCCCAGCTTTTCAAGTTCAGCCGCATCCAGCTTATATCCGTCTCCGATCTTGGAGGTGATCCAGTCAGCCAGAAGATGGTTGCAGTGGAGGAGCCACCGGCGGAAAGTGATGCCGTTGGTCTTGTTGTTGAACTTATCCGGGTAGATCTCGTAGAACTTGCGAAGCTCGTTCTTCTTCAATATCTCTGTGTGGAGATACGCCACCCCGTTGACACTGAATCCGTAGTGGATATCAATGTGGGCCATATGGACATTGTCATTTTTATCGATGATGGCAAGGCTGGTGTCGTCGAATTTCCGCCTCACCTTGTCGTCTAAGATCTCGATAATGGGCACAAGCTGGGGAACCACCTTCTTCAAGTAGCAGACAGGCCATTTCTCGAGGGCCTCCGCCAAGATGGTGTGGTTGGTGTAAGCGCATGTTTTTGACACGATGTCGATGGCCTCGTCCATATCGATGCCCTTTTCCGTCAGCAGGCGGATCAGCTCCGGAATCACCATGGTGGGGTGGGTGTCATTGATCTGGATCACCGCGTAGTCCGGCAGGTCGTGGAGATTGCAGCCTTTCTCTGCGCACTCGTCAAGAATGTACCGGGCTCCGTTGCTGACCATAAAGTACTGCTGGAAAATGCGCAGCAGACGGCCTTTCTCGTCGCTGTCGTCGGGATACAAAAACAAGGTCAGGTTCTTCTCGATATCCTCCTTGTCGAAGGAGATGCCGTCGGCGACCATCCCCTCATCCACCGTGTCGATGTCAAAGAGGTGCAGCTGGTTGGTGCGGTTGCGGTAGCCGGTGACGGCGATGTCATAGAGACAGGAATGGACTGTCAGATTGCCGAACCTTACCGGGTAGCTGACTTTGCGCCGGGTCAGCCATCCGTGTTCCTCGATCCACGGATTCACTGTCTCTTTCTGGAGATTGTTCTCAAACTCCTGTTTAAACAGGCCCAGATGATAGTTTAAGCCGATTCCGTCTCCGTTAAGCCCCAGGGTGGCCATGGAGTCCAGGAAGCAGGCGGCCAGGCGGCCCAGACCTCCGTTGCCCAGGGAGGGCTCCGGCTCTGTCTCCTCAATGTCTGTCAGGTGCTTTCCTGCCTCTTCCAGCTCTGACTTGACCTGGTCGTAGAGGCCTAAGTTGATCAGATTGTTGGACAGAAGCTTTCCGATGAGAAATTCTGCCGAGATGTAGTACACTTTCTTTTTGCCCTGGAGGCTTTCCTTTGATTTGGCGGCCTCCCGGGACATGTCCAGGAGGGCATGGTACAGCTCCCTGTCGGTGCAGGCGGTGATATCTTTGTTATATAGTTTTTTGGTATATTGGCTTATTGTAGTCATAGGGATACTCCTTTTCTTTTTCATGCCGCTTATTAGTATATAGACATTATACCCATCTTTTTACAGTTTTTTCTTGTCTTATCGTGGCAAAAGATAATACTATCCTATCATTTTGCCCTGGAAGCAGTTGTTTCCTGCACTGCTGATTATCCTCCGGCCAATCACCGCGCTGATCGGATATGAGCCGGCACAGCTGTTTAAAAGCCGGCTTTTTCAGTGCAGGCGGGCTTGCCTTCTCCCGGCAAAGCATGGTAAACTGATACTGTCCATATGACGGCAGACGGCGGATTCCTCCCGGAATTTTCCTGCCGCCTCAAGAACGAAACATATATCCCGAGGTATTTATGAGCATCGCCGAATATGAAAATTATCAGGAAAAAAAATCCCATGGAGCCCTGACCTTTCCCTACACCACCTATCCCTGTTCCATCCCCCTGGATTTTTCCAGGGTGCCTCTCCACTGGCACGATGAGATGGAGCTTGTCTACATAAAAAAGGGACAGGGAATCATCACTGTGGATTTCATCACCTACGAGATGAGCGCCGGGGACATTCTTGTGATTCTTCCCGGACAGCTCCACTCCATCGAGCAGAAAAAAGGGCATTCCATGGAATATGAAAATATTATCTTCCAGCTGGACATGCTGTTTCCCCGGCAGGAGGACTTGTGTGTCAATAAATATTTTCTTCCTCTCCTCCAGCGCCAGATCCAGATTCCCGTCTACCTGACGCCGGAGTGGGAGGACTATGAAAAAGCTGCCGCCTGCCTGGACCAGGCCGACGAGCTGTGCAGCCAAAAAGCCGCCGCCTACCAGCTCTCCGTAAAGGCCCAGCTTTTCCAGTTCTTTTATATACTATTTTCCCGCTCAGTACCTGTGCAGACGGGAGATGGCCCTGTAAAAAGCAGGTCCTTAGACAAAGCGAAGCTGATTTTTAAATACATAGAGTCCCATTATGCCGAAAATCTCACCATAAAAGAGATGGCCGAAGTCTGCGGCTTCAGCCAGTCTCATTTTATGAAATTTTTCAAAACCTGTTTCGGCACTTCTTTCGTGTCTTATTTAAGAGAATACCGCCTCACCGCGGCCGCCAGGCTTCTTCTATCCTCCTCAAGCCCTGTGCTCACCGTGGCCCAGGAGACAGGTTTTGACAATCTGTCCTATTTTAACAGGAGTTTTAAAGCCATGTACGGAACCACTCCCAGGCTGTACCGGGAAGGAAAGCAGCCATAATCAGTCATTTGCCATATAGCCTGAAAGGGTCTGAAAACCGCAATTCCCATCCCTGTCCATGATACAGATATAATTGCCTCTGACCATCACAAGACAGCCCCCGTATACTCCCAGAAGGTGTTCGTTTTCGGTGGTCTCACAGATTATATTTCCATCTGTGTCCACCGCAATCGCTTTCTTTTCACCGTGAATAATACTGTATTCGTCAGACTCATCGACCCACAGCTGCTCATCCTCCATAAGACGCTCATTTCCCCGGTATAAAGCCGGCTTCTGCCCTGACGGTCCGCCGTCTAAGCAGAACAGATTGCCGCTTATCACTCTCCCGCCTGTGTCCTCAAAGCGGGGAATTTCGTAGTGTTCGCCGGTTCCGGGTTTTTCTATGCAGAGGATGCCGTTCTCCCAGCACGCGCAGTACTCACCGCCTAAAAACCTGCTGTACATCTGCCCTCTCGCGGAGAAGACAGGCTTTCCATGTTCATCGCAGATAAATGTGCGGCCGCCTCTTGTGACAGAAAAATACCCTGCGCCGCCGCAGACCATGGAGCCTTCTGCCCAGTCTCCAGGCTCCGTGACCACACGCCCTTCTCTGAAATTGTAGATGTAGGAGTCGCTCCCGTCCCACATGCCCATGCACACGGCCTGGGGAGTTATGTCATAGACCTCCCCCGGCCGTTCTCCCACCATCTGCTCTCTGTCAAAAAGCAGCTCTCCCCCCTCATCGTAAACCTGCCTGTTCCCCCCCAGGAACACTGCGATATAACAGCCCTGCTTCTCAAATCCATAGTTGAAATCGCTGCCGGAGAAGTCCAGAGTCTTAACAGGGGTTTCATTTTCTCCGGGAAATTCCGGCCCCTGGAATATTTCGAATATTTCATCCTCTGCCTCCCTCCACCAGCAGTCCCCCACCCGGCTGAACCTGCCCGGCGCCTCCCGGCAGAGCTGTTGTTCCTGGTCCAGCGCTATCCAGTACAGCTCATATTCTTTGTAACCGCAGTAGAGTCCGTCCTCCTGAAATGACAGAAAATCATACATCGGCTCCAGAACCCATCTGTTCTGTTCCACTGTGTACAGCCCTTGTTTCCTTGTGCCCAGGTCGGTCATGACCGCAGGTTCACCGCCTGTGACCGCCTGCGCCGCGGAGTCTATGGTCTTGTCGGTGATGATCTGTTCTATGGACAGGTCCTGCCCCAGCACCGCCACTCCCTCCACGCCCTCCAGCCAGTCCCTGTCCAGCAAAAGCCTGGTTCCGTCTTCCAGATTCACGGTCCCCGGCTTTGTATCCGGCTGCCGGTTAACCGGTTCTGCCGCCTGTCCCACATCCTCCATGCCCACATATCCCAGAGACTCCACAAACCTCTGGCCGTCTTTGGTTGTCAGCCACTGAAACAGCCGGAAGGCGCCTGAATCCTCCGGTTCGCCGGCTCTGACGGCGGCGTAAAATTCATTGACATAGGGGTATGTCCCTTTTTTGATGGTTTCATTGTCCGGCCTCACCCCGTCCACCGCCATGAAGGTGAGACCCGGTTTCTGGTACATATTCCGGGCATAAAAATACACCGAGTACCCCAGGGCATTTTCCTCATTGTTGTAGGCCGCCACTTTTTCTATAAGCTCCCCCATCTCTCCTATGACGTAGGACTGGGGCGCCTCGGCCATGGGAACGCCCTTCATCACCAGTTTCTCCATAAGTGTCTGGCTGCCGGAGCCCTGGGGGCGCTGGAATGCCACGATCTCCCTGGTATCCCCGCCTGCTTCCGCCCAGTTCTTGTATCTTCCCGCATAGATGTCCACCAGCTGCCGGCCGCTTAAGGACGTTACCGGATTTCCCTCGTTTGCCAAAAACACCAGGGCGTCTTTTCCGATGGGCTTTATGATCAGATCCTGGCCGTTTTTTTCCATATAATCATATACGGACCGGGCAGGCTCATAGGCGATCACCAGATCGGCATACCCGTAGAGCAGGCTCATGTAGGCGTTGGTGGTCTTGGTGTGCTGCACCGCCCCCTGCGCCTCCTGGAGGGAGGCCCCTGTCACCAGCTGGTACAGAGCCGTGGACAGAGGGATGGTGGCCGTGGAGCCGTCCACAACGGGATATTCCTCTCTGGTCATCCGGGGGACTTCCTCATACTCGTCCGGCGTATATAAAGTACCGCTTTCGCCCCCCTGGGAAGCTCCCTGGGCCTCCTGGCTCCCGCTTCGGCTGTCTTCCCGCGCCTCCTGACCTCCGTTCTGGCTGTCTTCCCGCGCCTCCTGATCTCCGCTTCGGCTGTCTTCCCGCGCCTCCTGACCTCCGTTCTGGCTGTCTTCCTTCACTTCCTGGTTTCCCCTTTGGCTGTCCTCCCGCTCTTCCGGGTTCCTGCTCCGGCTTTCTTCCTGGACCTCCTGACCCTGCGCCCCGTCCTTCGCCTCCATGCCGCTGCCGCAGGCTGCCAGATTCAGCGCCTGGCTTAAGACCGCCGCGGCCAAAATCATCACAATTTTTCTGTTTTTTTTCATTTTGCTCCTCCCCATGCCCTGTGGTTACTGTTCACATGTCACAGCAACCAGAAAAAATCCATGAAAATCGCCTGCGGCGATGGGATTTTTGCCTGCCCGCCCAGGTTAGCATACGGTCAGCGCAGCCAGTGTGCAGCCCCTGCCTGAACAGTAACCCCTGTGCGCAGCATTTCATTCAAATAACCTGAATCTTGATTTTTCTCCATGTCCCGTGATAGAATGGACACATAAAACATTTTACACAGAAAGAAGGGACTTACATGACTACAATCATCTTAGGCTCCACCGGAATTATTGTCAACAAAAATGGCTTCGGGGCGCTGCCGGTCCAGAGAGTTTCCAAAGAGGAGGGCGCCGCCCTGCTTCGGAAGGCTTACGAAGGGGGAATCACCTTTTTCGACACTGCGCGGGCATATTCTGACAGTGAAGAGAAGATCGGCGCAGGCCTTGGCGATGTCCGCAGCCATATTTACATAGCCACCAAAACCATGTCCACCACCGTGGAAGGCTTCTGGAAAGACTTAGAGACCAGTCTCGGCCTGCTGAAGACAGACTATGTAGATATCTATCAGTTCCACAACCCGTCCTTCTGTCCGAAACCGGGAGACGGAACCGGCCTTTATGAGGCCATGACAGAGGCCAAAGCCCAGGGGAAGATACGCCACATCGGAATCACCAACCACCGTCTGTCCGTGGCTATGGAAGCGGTGGAGAGCGGTCTCTACGAGACTCTCCAGTTTCCTTTCTGCTACTTGGCTGACGAGAAAGACATCCAACTTGTCAATGCCTGCAAAGAGCGGAACATGGGCTTTATCGCCATGAAATCTCTCTCCGGCGGCCTGATCACCAACTCTGCCGCCGCCTACGCCTTTGCGGCCCAGTATGACAACGTGCTTCCCATCTGGGGAATTCAAAAAGAGTCGGAGCTGGACGAATTTTTAAGCTATATTGACCACCCGGCTTCCATGACTCCCGAGATCAGAGAGCTCATCGACAAAGACCGCAGGCAGCTGGCGGGAACCTTCTGCCGGGGCTGCGGCTACTGCATGCCCTGTCCTGTGGGAATTGAGATCAACAACTGCGCCCGCATGTCCCTTCTTCTGCGCCGCTCCCCCTCAGCCGGCCACCTGTCCCCCAAAGGCCAGGAAAAGATGATGAAGATCAAGGACTGCCTCCACTGCAACAAGTGCATGAGCCACTGTCCCTACGGCCTGAACACCCCGGAGCTGCTGGCGCGGAACCTAAAGGATTATGAAGAGATTCTGGCCGGGAAGGTGATGACGGCAGACAATTTTTAATCCTCTCCTATAAGGATAGCTCTAAGAATCACTTTCGGAAAAAACGGGCAAAAAGCAATCGCTTTTCGCCCGTTTTAAAACGTATGTGATACGTGTCTAATGCCGGACAGAATCTCCTGTCAGCTTTGTGACTGCCTCGGTCAGGCTCTCCAGCTGCCTGTCCGCGTCTTCCCGGCTGTCTCCCTTCACTCCTATATAAATCTTCATTTTAGGCTCTGTGCCTGAAGGGCGGACACAGCACCACGCCGATTTCTCCAGTTCAAAATACAGCACATTGGAACGGGGAAGCCCCGTATCGGACATTTCCCCGGTCTGCCTGTCCAGCACAGTCCCTTGTTCGTAATCCCGAAAGGCTTCTACCCTGTAATCCCCTATTCTCTCCGGAGGATCCTTTCTCAGCGCTTCCAAAACTCTCTGGATTTTTCCGTCTTCTCCCACCCCCTTCACGGCAGCCGTCACAAGCCCTTCACGAAAATAACCGTATTTCTCAAACAGCCATTCCATCTGCTGGCAGAGCGTCCTTCCTTTTGACCGGCAGTAAGCTGCCGCCTCGCACACCATAGCAGCAGCAGCCACCCCATCCTTATCTCTGGCATGAGTCCCTGTAAGACATCCACAGCTCTCCTCATACCCAAACAAAAAACGGCGGCTTCCATACTCCCCAAAAAGCCTGATCTGCTCTCCTATGTATTTGAAGCCTGTCAATGTCTCTATCCGCTCAATCCCGTAGGCTGCGGCAGCCTCTTGGGACATTTTTCCGGATACGATGGTGGTAACTACGGCTCCATCTGGCGGAAGCCGTCCCAGCTCTTTTTTCTGAGACAACAGATACTCCATGATAATCATGCCGGACATATTGCCAGTAAAGGGCTGATATTCCCCTGTATTCTGATTTTTGGCATAAACGCCCAACCGGTCGGCATCCGGGTCTGTAGCCAATACCAGGTCGGCATCCACCTTCTCTGCCAGTTGAAGCGCCAGGGTGAATGCGTTTTTGTCCTCGGGATTGGGGTAACTCACTGTTGGAAAATCGCCGTCAGGAAGTTCCTGTTCCGGAACCACAAACACATGCTCAAAGCCCAGTTCCCTTAAAATCCTCCGTACCAGAAGATTTCCCGTGCCGTGGAGCGGCGTGTAAACAATTCTCATATGTCTCCCCTGCTGGTTCATAATCTCCCTGCGGATGGACAGCTTTTTCAGTTCTTCTATGTACCGGTCATCCATCCGGGAGCCTATCTCCTGGCAGAGTCCCAGGCTCTTTGCCTCTTCAAAATCCATGGTCCTGGCCAGACTGTAATCCGTGATGCTCCTGACCTCCCGAATAATCTCCCTGTCTCGGGGCGCGGTGATCTGCGCCCCGTCTTCCCAGTACACCTTGTACCCGTTGTACTCTGGCGGATTGTGACTGGCTGTCACCACAATCCCCGCCGCGCAGCCCAGCTCCCGGACAGCAAAAGACAGCTCGGGCGTGGGCCGCGGAGACTCAAACACATAGGCGCGGATGCCGTTGGCTGCCAGGCACAGGGCCGCCTCCCTGGCAAATTCCGGTGACATATGCCTGGAGTCATAGGCGATCGCCACCCCTCTTCCGCCCATCTGCTCTCTGTTGATGTAATTGGCGAGCCCCTGGGTCGCCTTTCTCACCGTATATCGGTTCATCCGGTTGGCACCTGCCCCCAAAAGCCCCCTCAGGCCCCCGGTTCCGAACTCCAGCTCCCGGCAAAACCGGTCCGTGATCTCCTCCCTGTCCCCCCTCAAAGCCTCCAGTTCCTTCTTCGTCTCTTCATCAAACACCGGCGATCTAAGCCATGCTTCATACTGGCTGACCGCCTGTTCCTCTGATTTTTCCATCAACCCTTTCCTTCCTCTACCTGCGGCCTGTCTCTCTGTCGCTTTCCGTAAGCCTGCTGTGTTCCTTAATATATTCCACAATCTCATCTGCCCTGGTAAACGCAAGGGCGATATATGTGTCAGCCGCCCCATAATAGACGGCGATTCTTCCGTCCGACGGGTCGCAGACAGCGGCGCAGGGGAAGCAGACATTTGGCACAAATCCCCTCTCCTCATACCACTCCTCCGGTGTCAGAAGAAAGTTCCCGCACCGGTACTTAACGACGGACGGATTGTCCAGATCCAGGATAGCGCCGCCCATGCTGTACACGTATCCGTTGCAGGTGCTGCTCACGCCGTGGTAAAAGAGCAGCCAGCCCTCGTCGGTCTCAATAGGCGCTGCGCCGCCGCCGATCTTCAGAGACTGCCACCACTCTTCGCCTTTTCCCATCACATGCCGATGCTTTCCCCAGTACACCATATCTGCGCTTTCCGAGATGAAGATATCCCCAAAAGGCGTATGCCCGCTGTCGCTTGGCCGCGACAGCATCAGGAACTTGCCGTTCACCTTTCTTGGAAACAGCACGGCATTTCTGTTAAACGGAAGAAACGGATTCTCAATTCTGGTAAATGTTTTAAAATCCTGTGTCCCGGCAACGCCTATGGACGCGCCGTAAAAGTCCTGGCACCAGATTATATAATAAGTATCTTCCACTTTTACCAGTCTTGGATCATACGCATATTTCGGCATAAAGTCATTTCC
>CAJTOT010000011.1:0-51642 GCA_910577935.1 uncultured Hungatella sp.
GTTGATTCGCTCGTGCTCACACTCGCACTCGTTGATTCACTGGCACTTACACTCGCACTCGTTGATTCGCTCGTGCTCACACTCGCACTCGTTGATTCACTGGCACTTACACTCGTTGATTCACTCGCGCTCGTCGATTCACTGGCACTTACACTCGCACTCGTTGATTCGCTCGCGCTCACACTCGCACTGGTTGATTCACTGGCACTCACACTCGTTGATTCGCTCGCACTCACACTCGCACTCGTTGATTCACTCGCGCTCACACTCGCACTCGTTGATTCACTGGCGCTCACACTCGCACTCGTTGATTCACTGGCACTTACACTCGCACTTGTTAATTCACTGGTGCTTACACTTGTACTTGTTGATTCACTTGTGCTTACACTCGCACTGGTCGACTCGCTGGCACTTACACTGACGCTCGTTGATTCACTTGTGCTTAGGCTCGCGCCTGTTGATTCGCTCGCGCTCACACTTGAGCTGGCTGATTCACTCGCATTTAGGCTCACGCTCGTCGACTCACTGGCACTCAGGCTTGCACTTGCGCTTGTTGATCCTTGCTTGGCGTTCTCTACAGCTTTCCTTGCTTTCTCTGCGGCCTCCTCCGCAGTCGTTGCAGCCTTCTGAGCCACTTCTATTGTGCCCTTCCAATCGGTAATAATAGTTCCAATAAATTTACCATCAACTGCGTCTTTTGCCTCTTGAGCTCTTGTTTTTGCTATCCCAGCTTGCTCCTCTGCTAGTTTACAGAATTCTTCCGCTTTTTCAATGTCACCTGTTGCTATAGCCTGTTCTACCTGCTTGGCATAACTCTCAGCTCGCTCCTTAGCGGCAACCGCCTCGTCTTTAGCCTGCTTTGCCTGTTCCCAAGACCATTTGGCCTCAGCCTCTAATCTAGCCTGTTCCGCCAGCATCTCAGCTTTTGCAAGTGCTTCAGCCTTCGCCAGTTCCTCAGCTTTCGCAAGAGCTTCAGCCTTCGCGGCTGCCTCCAGCTCCGCTTTCAAAATATCCTCCGGCTTTAAAGCTATATCTCCTGGCTTATCCGGAACAAGTTCCGTTAGATTCCCAGCCAGATTGCCGTCATTTTTTTCCAGATCAACAACCGTATTATTCCCTGTGTTTATATTGTTCTCTGTCTTATCTAAAATGCCATTTCCTTCCGTATCGACAGCATTGTTAGCGCCATCTTGACCAGGGCTGTTCATATCGCCGATATTATCCTTGTCGGCGTTATCTTCAGTATTTTCTACCTCCTCCAGTTCATTCCCCGGGGTCTGATCACCTTCTCCGCCGATAGTTTCATCTCCCTGAAATCCATCGGTTTCATCGCCTTCGGTTCCATTATTTTCGGAATCCGAGCCTTCCTCTGTCTCTCCGGAACCGTCTTCTCCGTCTGTGGAATCCGAGCCTTCCTCTGTCTCTCCAGAACCGTCTTCTCCGCCTTCAGACTCCTCACCAGCCGTTCCGTCTTCCGGCCCGGCTGAATCCCCTTCTCCTTCTTCCGTTTCTCCGTCTGTGGAATCCGAGCCTTCTTCTGTCTCCCCGGAACCGCCTTCTCCATCTCCAGATTCCTCAGTGTCAGAACTGGTACTGTCTCCTGCTTCTCCAGATCCGCTCCCGTCCTCTGAGCTTTCATCCTCTGCCTCGGAACTGCCGCCCATCTCCCCGGCCCCTTCCTCGCCGTCCTCTGTACTTTCATCCATATTTTCGCTCCCGGTGTCTCCTTCCGCGTCTCCGGCAGAATCCTCTTCGCTGAAATCCTCAGAGCTGTCGTCGCCATCTTCTACCCCGCTGTCCTCCTGGGCATCTACATCTTCATCATATGTATCCGATTCTTCTTCCACAGTATCCGTCCCTTCATCCTCTGACGGCAAGACAATCTCTGCCTCCTCTGACTGCTCAAACTCGGCAGCATAAACCACGTCCGTATCGGAAATCATGGCCGACCCGCCGACAACCGTGCCGATAGCAAGCACGCCTTTAAAGATGTTGTCCATTCCTTTCTTCTTCATTTTACCCTTGCTCCTTTTCCTTTAAACACTTAAAATATTTACCTTTACGGCTGTGACCTGTCATCGTAAAATCACATCCCTCAAGCAGCGTTCCTTTTCGAATCACTTAATTCCTAATCTTCAAAAAGCACTGAAGAATTTTCTGTGTTGCACAAACAGGACCCCATTCGCCAATTATCTGGCAATTCAGGTCCTTCTCCTATGTTTCTATGCTTTTTTCCTGCTCTCCTCTGTGCTCCTCCAACGCGCTGTCCATAAATTTCATTAGTTCCAATGTGCTGCGGAAATTCTGACGCTCATTCCGTTCAGCCCACAACACCTCTCCCTGCCAGGTGTTGTTCTGCTGATACAGAACCCGCACTACAAATGTCCCTCTCTTTGATCCCATCGGTTCCTCCATAGGCATCCCCCCTTCTGCAAGGCTGCTTTTTATGGATAACGCAAATACTCCGACTTTTGTCCTGAACGAAAACTTAGACTTTTTCGTGCACACGTGCTATAATTCAAAAAAAGGATTTTTTATGGATAAAATGACTATTTTGCAACAAAAAATGCCAAAATATACATGGTAATTTATGCATATTTTAGCGCACGGAAAATCCTACTTATTCTTTCAAAAACCAACTCTAACCACAGCTAAAACCCTTGCTGTTCACGGGGAGCATCTTCTTGTCCGCCTGCGCCGGCCAAAAGCCGGGGCGTTCTCCCGATACGGAATCTGGCATGAATGCCGGCTTACAAGCAAGCCTGACACCCAACATTCATGCCGGATTCACCGCCCCGTAAACGATAACCTAAAACCTTATCAATTCCTCTCAATCCTACAGCCACAGACCATTTACAAGGCAGCTTATGGCTGTGAACCGCGCCCCTGTCAGGGAACACAGCCGCAAAAAATCCCCTTTTCAGGCGGCAGCTTCCATTCTTCCCATCAGCCGTCCCAAAAAGGGGATACATATTTAAATAATTTAGCCGAACGCTTTTACATCACGCCTGGCATCTCCCATAAATCCAGTTGAGCTTCCGGCACCGCTCTATGATCTCCTGGCTGAACTCTCCTTCTTTCAGCCGCCAGATCCAGTTATCTCCCAGGGTAGAAGGGGTGTTGATCCTTCCCTCTTTCCCCTTGCACAGGTAATCCTGCAGCGGTATCACCGCCAGATCCGCCACGCTGGACACCGCCAGACGTATGAAGTCCCAGGAAATCTCCTCCGCCGGGGTTGATAGATTGTCCATATACTCTTCCGTAAATGCCCTCTCCGCCTCATCCATAGTCTCATACCAGCCCCGCGTGGTGTCATTGTCATGGGTTCCCGTGTACACCACGCAGTTATGCCCGTAGAGATAAGGCAGGTAATCGCTTCTCTCCCCTGTGCTGAAGGCGAACTGCAGCACCTTCATCCCCGGAAATCCCGTGTCAGACAGGAGCTTGCGGACACTGGGAGTCAGATACCCCAGATCCTCCGCGATGATATTCAGTTCCCCAAAGGTCTGTCTCATCTTTTTAAACAGCGCAAGTCCCGGCCCCTTTTTCCATGTCCCGTTCACCGCCGTGTCGTCCCCCGCGGGGATAGCATAATACTCGTCAAATCCCCGGAAATGATCCACTCTCACCACGTCGTAGAGCTCGAAGCTGTACCGCATTCTCTCAAGCCACCAGGCAAACCCGGTTTTCTTGTGGTATGGCCAGTCATACAGAGGATTGCCCCACAGCTGCCCCGTCTCGGAAAACGCATCCGGGGGACAGCCCGCCACAGCCTTGGGCTGATTGTCCCTGTCAAACTGGAACAGCTCCGGGTGGCGCCAGCTGTCGGCGCTGTCAAAGGCCACATAGATGGGAATATCCCCGATAATCCGTATCCCCTGCTCATTGGCATAGCCCTTCAGTTTCCTCCACTGCCTTGCGAACATAAGCTGCTGAAACTGATAAAAATCTGTCTCTTCCCCCAGAATCTCCCGGTATCTGTCCACCGCCTCTTTTTTGCGCAGACGGATATCCTCATCCCACTTGTCCCAGCTTTTCTCCTGAAAATGCCTTTTCACAGCCGCATAAAAACAGTACTCCCTGGTCTCTTCCAAAAGCTCTTCTCCAAAGACATTTCCCAGGCTCTGCCCCTCTCTCTCCATCTGCTCTCTCCACCGCAGAAATGCCTTCTTCAGCACCGGAAAACGCTCTCTGTACACTTTCTCGTACTCGATATATCCTTCCCCGCCTCCAAAGTCTGCCTCGGAGCACTCTTCCTCTGTAAGCAGCCCGTCTGCAACCAGCTGTTCCGGATCGATGAAATACGGATTGCCCGCAAACGCGGAAAAAGCCTGGTACGGGGAATCTCCGTACCCCGTCGGCCCCAGGGGCAGAATCTGCCAATAGCTCTGTCCTGCCGCCTTCAGCTGATCCACAAACTCATAGGCCTCCCTGGAAAATGCCCCGATACCGTATTTTGACGGCAGACTCGCTATGGGCAGCAGTATGCCACACTCTCTCATGCCCGTTCCTCCCTGTCTCACTAATTTTTATGGTGCACATCCACCTGATGGTAGGGAATCTCGATTCCCGCCTCGTCAAACGCCAGCTTCAGCTTTTCCGTCAGCTCCCACTTGACGCTCCAGTAGTCGCCGGTAGCCACCCAGGCCCTGGCTCCCAGGAGAACAGCGCTGTCCCCAAGGCTGTCCACAAAGACCAGAATCCCTTCCTCCTGCCTGACCAGAGCATGGGCGGCAAACAGCCCTTCCAGAATTTCCTTTGCCCTCTTGAGGTCCGACTGATAACTGATCCCCACCTTAATCTCCAGGCGCCGCTTCTCCTGGGCCGTCACATTGGTCAGATTGCTGTTGGACAGAGAGCCGTTGGGGAGAATCACCATGCGGTTGTCCATGGTATTCAGGGTGGTGTACACCAGACCAATGGAGGCCACTGTCCCCTCTTCCGTCCCGCATATAATGTAGTCCCCCGTCTTAAAAGGCTTCAGCATCAGAAGAGCCGCCCCTCCCGCAAAATTCCCCAGTATATTCTGGAGAGACAGACTCAGCGCCAGGCCGGCGGAACCCAGAAGCGCGATGATGGAAGCGGAGCTGATGCCGAACTTTTCCGCTGCCACAAAGATGGCCAGGATACACACACAGGCATACACCGCAGAGGCGAGAAATTTTTTCAGTGAAACCTCCATCTCCATGCGGGTAAATGTTTTCCCCACCATCTTCTGTATAATCCTGGCAAGGCGGAATCCGATCATCAGAATAATTCCGGCCGCCAGCAGCCTGTACCCCAGAGTCACAAGCCCCGGAACCCAGCTTTTCATAGTATCCAATATCACGTTGGGCTTCAACTGTTCCAGATCCTGCTGAACCTCTTTCGCAAGTTCCATGGCCTCCCCTGTCAAAACCTCCGCCTCACTCCATATCATATAATCCTGTCTCTCCTGAAACTATATATTTAGATTACTTGCCCTGCCGGGTTGACTTGGCAGTTTTTGCCGTTTTCTTCTGCTCCGCTTTCACGGCTTTCGGCTCTTTTTTCGGCTCTGCTTTCGTTTCCGATTTCACCGGCTCCGCCTTAACTGCTTCCGGCTTCTTCACCGGAGTGCAGGTAAATATCTGCACTCCCAGGGGGGCCAGCTGAATCCGGATGGACTCCTCCCTGCCGGCGCACTCTTCTTCCTTGGAAGTCTTGGCGCGGGGATTGGTCACGCCGGATCCGCCGAATGCCTCGCTCTCGCTGTTGAAAATTTCTTTGTATTTTCCGTGGAAAGGCACTCCCACCTGATAATTGTCATGCTGCACCGGGGCAAAGTTGCACACCACCAGAAGCGTCTCCTCCGGTTTGCGCGTCTTCCGCACAAAGGTGACGATATTGTCCTGGCTGCTGGTGCAGTCCATCCACTGGAATCCGTCCGGGTCGTCATCTAACTCATACAGCGCCGGATAATTCCTGTACAGGTGATTCAGCGCCTTCACATATTCCCTGGTCTGCCTGTGGATATCGTACTCCAGCAGATTCCATGGAAGGCCCTCATTCTCGTTCCACTCGGAAATCTGCCCCATATCCTGGCCCATAAACAGAAGCTTCTTGCCCGGATGGGTCATCATAAAGCCGTACGCCGCCCTCAGATTAGAGAACTTGGCCTCGTATGTGGCTCCCGGCATCTTCCCGGCGATGGAACCCTTTCCGTGAACCACTTCGTCATGGGAGAGCACAAGAATGAACTCCTCGCTGTAGGCATACAGCATGCTGAACGTCAGCTCCCCGTAGTGATGACACCGGAAATAAGGATCACACTGCATATATCCCAGGAAATCGTTCATCCACCCCATGTTCCACTTGTAATCGAACCCCAGAGAGCCCTCCTTCACATCCCCTGTAATCTGAGGCCAAGCCGTGGACTCCTCGGCGATCAGCAGGGCGCCCTTTGTCTGTTTCTTAAATATAGAATTCAGATGCTTCAGGAATTCCACCGCTTCCAGGTTCTCATGGCCGCCGTAGATATTGGCAACCCACTCCCCCGGATTCTTTCCGTAATCCAGATACAGCATAGATGCCACCGCGTCCATGCGGATTCCGTCGGCATGGTACTTTTTCGCCCAGTATAAAGCGTTGGCGATCAGGAAATTGGACACCTGGGGTCTGCCGTAATTATAGATCAGCGTCCCCCAGTGGGGATGGGCTCCCTGTCTGGGATCCTTGTGTTCATAGACACAGGTTCCGTCGAAACACGCAAGCCCTGCTAAGTCCCTTGGGAAATGGGCCGGCACCCAGTCCAGAATCACGCCGATGCCCTGCCCGTGGAGATAATCTACAAAATACTGAAAATCATCCGGCGTTCCGTAACGGCTGGTAGGCGCATAGTAGCCTGTGACCTGATAGCCCCAGGAGGCGTCCAGGGGATGTTCCATAACCGGCATCAGCTCCACATGGGTATATCCCATATCCTTCACGTACTCCGCCAGCTTCTCCGCGATCTCGCGATAATTGTAAAATTCGCTTCCGATCACCGGCTTTCCTTCCTCATCCTCCTCCGCCGGCTTGCGAATCCAGGAGCCCAGGTGCATCTCGTAGATGGACATGGGCCTGTTCTTCTGCCCTGATTTCTCACGTTCCTCCAACCATCTCTGGTCATTCCACTGATAGCGGTTGATATCCCACACAATGGACGCGTTGTTGGGCCGCAGTTCCACGTAATTGCCGTAGGGGTCTGCCTTCAGCATGGAATCTCCCTTCCTGGTCTTCACCTCATACTTGTACACCACGCCCACATCAAGTCCTGGGATAAACAATTCGAACACGCCGGAATCCCCCAGCCTTCTCATCTGGTGGCGCCGGCCGTCCCACATATTAAAATCTCCGGTGACGCTGACCCGCATGGCACAGGGAGCCCACACCGCAAAATACACACCCCTGACTCCCTGGATCTCCATGACATGAGCGCCCAGCTTCTCGTACACGTCATACCAGATGCCCGCTTCAAACTTTTTCAGATCCCCGTCGCTGATCTGGGGCGCGTAGGCATAAGGATCGTCTATTTCCTGAACCGTCCCGTTGTCAAATGTAACTGTCAGGACATAGCCCACCGCCGTCTTGCCGGGAATCAGCGCTGCGAAAAATCCCGGCTCGTCCACCCGCTCCATGGGATATTCCTTCCCGCTGGATTTTATCTTCACCGACACGGTGGCCGCCGTAGGGATAAATGCCTGTATCAGCACTCCCTGGTCCGTCACATGGGGTCCCAGCATCCCATGGGGATCGGCCGCCTCCGAATATACAAGCTCCTCAATACCCGCCCAATCCATCATGTCATATAGTGTTTTGTCCATGAATATTCCCCCTCCTGTAAAATGATATATGAATCATTTTACCATTATTTCAAGACTATTACAATTCTTAACACATTTTTTTCAAACTATTTTTCTTCTCCGGCGGCAGCCTGACCATGCTCCTGCCGATAATGCGCCAGCATCAGGTCAACCATCCTTCCATAGGTTCTCACCCCCTCCTCCTGGTCATTGATCTTTAAGTACACATCGTTCATCTGGTTGGACACCTCCGCCACCTTGCCCTCATACCGGTTCCAGAACTCGTTATTCGCCCGGAGGTCCTCCTGCGCCTGGGAGAGGAGCGACTGGTAAAGCTCCCTGTAAGTCTCCATATCCTGCCCCGCCAGGGCGTTGGCGGCATACACCCACCCTGTCAGGTAGCCGCTGTATTGAAAGCACTGCCTCTCCGAGCCGATGCACGCCAGATAACCGATAAAATTGGCCTCGTCCTCTCTCATGTAACCTCTCAGATGAGACAGCTCATGACAGATGGTGTGGGGGATGTTGTAGGATGTCATCTCACGGTTGTAGTTTGCCTCCACGGTAAAAGGCGAATAGATTCCGCTGAGCTGCTGCACCGACAAAACCCAGGACACAGTCACAGGCTTCGGTCTGGGATAGTAGCCGGACAGTCCGGGATAAATTTCCCCCAGATTCCCCATGGCCTCCCTCCCCCACTGAGTCCACCTGTACTCATAGGGCGTCTCGTCCGCCGTCTCGTTCACCTTCTCCGTCAGATAGCGGCAAAGCTCTGCCAGCTCCTGAACCGATGACTCCCGGACCTCCAGGTTCAGTTCACCGGAAAATGGCTGACGGTAATAATTGATGCCGCACTGATATGTATATAAAAATGCCGCCGCCCCTGTCACAAACACCGCCCTGGAGGCCACCGCCTTCCAGTCCTTCCCGCGGCGCGCCACATACCACACGGTCACAAGCCCCAGAGCGTAAAGCCCCATCTCCGATGCGGACACCGGAACCAGCCCCCAGAACCTCCCCACCGCGGACACGATCACCGAATACACATGGACTGCGTACCAGCTTCCAAAAGACTTAAAATTCCTGGCAGCCAGCTGCCCTGCCGCCGCCAGAATCAGCAGCGCCAAGCCCGAACAAGCGATGAGCCTGTTATGTTTTGTACTTTTTTCCATCCGTTTTTTCCTCAGTTCTTTTCTTTAAGTATACCACACCCATTCTTTTACATTCACTAAAAAAATTCTTACCTTTTTGTAAAAGTCCTTGCGCAAACCGGGGAAGTCATTTACACTAAAGACAAAGTATCAGAAAGAAGGTTACATCATGAAAGATAACGCAACCCCGCAGACCTCCCCGGAAACCGAGGAGGAAGAGAAGAAGTTCAATTTAAAAGAAGAGATCCTCAGCTGGATTCAGATTCTGGTAATCGCCGCCCTGATCGCGTTTGTCCTGAATAGATTCATCATTGCCAACAGCAGAGTCCCCAGCGCATCCATGGAGAACACCATCATGACCCACGACCGGGTCATCGGTTCCCGCCTGACCTATCTTTTCTCCGACCCGGAGAGAGGGGACGTGGTCATTTTCTATTTCCCTGACGACATAACAGAGAAGACCTACTATGTAAAGCGCATCATCGGGATGCCCGGAGACACCGTCGATATCCGCGACGGCCACGTGTACCTCAACGGCTCCGACACTCCCCTGGAAGAGCCCTACTTAAGAGAACCCATGGAGACCCCGGTGGAGCTCCACTATGAAGTTCCCGAGGGCTGCTACTTTATGATGGGGGACAACCGCAACTACTCCGCCGATTCCAGATTCTGGCACAACACATTTGTCAAGAGAGAGAAACTGGTGGCCAAGGTTCTGTTCCGCTACTTCCCAAGCATCGGGAGGATTCAGTAGCGCGCAGGCCCCCTATGTGCCAGAATTCGCATTTTCTGGATTTTTGTGTATACTTACTATAAAGAAAGTACGGGAGAGAGGATTTCCGGTAGGCAAATACACCAGTCATTGGCTGACTGGTGTATTTGTTGTGGAGATTTGGAGGTACTGTTCACGATGAGAGAGAATCGGTAATTTTGTAATTCGCTTGACAAACTATTATTTGATATTTATACTATCAATTAATAGCGCATGCAATTCGGAGGTGGTTATAATTTTCCTCAGTACACAATCGAAAAAGAGAGAAGTCATTGCATTCCTGGATGTATTAAAGTCCATACTGGAGAATGCGGACTTTGATATAGATACAGATCTTACTCTCATTAGCAAAAAGAAGCAGGGTAAAGATCAAAAATATTCAACACCATATACCTTATTGGATCTGGATTACGATACGGAAGATATCGTAGCGCGGCTGAAAGAACTTACCATAGCAGAATATTCCGAGACAAAAATAGATAGAGACGATTTGAATCCGCCATTATTATTTGTTTTTGGGAAATATATTAATAGTAAACTTGTATATGTGAAGTTAAAAATTAAAGGCGATCAGCAGAGACATGTATTATGCGTGTCGTTCCACTATGCGAAGGAGAAAATGATATTTCCTTACATATAATGGAATTACAAAGGAGGTAAGACAAATGGAGACCAACACATTATTAAGAAAGGTTCATATGAATTGCCCTTTGTGCGACAAGACACATGAAGTTGAAGAAAGAAAACGTGTTACATCAATCGTATTAAAAGGAGAAGAGGTAACCTACGAGGAGAGGTTCTATTTTTGTGCCAATGCGGACGAAGATGAGAATGAATTCGAAACGAGTTCAATGACTAACGAGAATCTCTTAAATGCAAGGAATGCATACCGTATTAAGAAGGGCTTGCTTACGTCTTATGAGATTGTCGAGATAAGGGAAAGTTATGGACTATCCCAGGTTGATCTGGCAAAACTTCTGGGATGGGGAGAGGCTACCATTTCCCGTTACGAGAGTAAAGCGATTCAAGATAAAGCTTATGATACCATGCTTCGTCTGATTAAGGATAACCCACTTCAGATATCAGAATTCTTAAAAAAGAATGCGGATAAATTTAATCCAATAAAGAGAATGGAAATAAAGGCAAAAATCGTCGAAAAGCTTGATTTATATGGAAAGGAATATCTGACACGCCAAGCTTTTGAAAGTGAGTATACTAATTTTGAAGAACCATCTGATTCAAATGGTTTTACGGTTTTGAATATTGATAAGTTAGAGGCAATGATTTCCTATATTGCGGAGAAAGCATCAAACTTATTCAAGGTAAAACTGATGAAAATGCTGTGGTATTCGGATGCTCTGTCATTTATTGAGAATGGATTTGCTATGACCGGTATGGTTTATAGACATGAACCAATGGGAGCCTTGCCTGTAGGACATTATAGTTTAATGAATCTTGAAAATCTCAACATTAAAGAAGAGATGAGTTATAACTATGATACGATGCTTCATGTTTATCCAACTGTTGGAATGGATTATTCTATATTGAGTGATAGAGAAAAGGCTATTCTGGATAAGGTGATTGAGAAATTCATGAATTATAAGGCGAAAGAGATTGTCGATTATATGCATGAAGAAAGGGCATATAAGGAGACAAATGCAGGAGAGATTATTCCTTTTAGCTTGGCAAAAGAAATACGAAGTTTTTAGAAAAAGAAGCGGTCTCGGACTTTCCGCCACATTGTCGTGATACAGGCCTCCATTCCCCATTACGGTCCCTGGACACATCTACCTGAAATTCGCCACACTGGCTTTTGAAGGTTTTGGAGAATAACCAAACTTAAGGTAAAATATGCCTTGACATTCACAACCAAAAAGGCAATACAGACCCATGCCTTGTCCGTATTGCCTTTTTCATAAACTCTACATTATATGATGTTGGGGTCAAAAGGTTTTTTGCCCCCTGATGCCTGCGGATTGCTCCGCATTTCATGCTCCCGCAATCCTAAAAACATTCAAAATCCGCCCTATCGGGCTGCTTTTTCATGTTTTTTCGGGTCCCAAAGTCATGTATTGGCATGCAGGCATGTCATACATGACCTTTTGACCCCGGCATCATATATATTGATAAATCATCACCATAAGCGGCATGGTGACAATGCACAACAGCGTGGTGGCCACGTTGATGGCGCTGGCGTAGTCCGCATCCTTTCCGTACACCTGTGACATCTGGGTGATGGTGGAGGCGGAGGGCGTGATGGTGGCGAGAAGGGTGATCAGCAGAATCGTCTCCCCCGCCGGAACCATCCGGGAGAGTCCGGACAGCTTCAGCAGAGCGATATTCAAAACCGGAAATCCCACAAGGCGGACGAATATCATCAAAGGCAGTTTTCTGTAAGAGAACAGTTTCTTCAGATTCATATTGCCGATGAGCATCCCCGTGACGATCATCGCGGCGGGACCCACCATGCTTCCCACCGTGTCGATGGAGTCCTGGAGGACTGCCGGGAGCTGGATTCGGCAGATAAACAGCAGGATTCCCGCGAAGATAGAAATCATATTCACATTAGTCGCGATCTTTTTTATCTCAATCCTCCTCTCCCCGCACAGAACCATCTTGCCGTGGCTCCACAAAAGTATGAGCTGCACCGACAGAAACGCGCTGGTGTAGATGATCCACTCTTTTCCCAGCATGGCCGTCACGATTGGAATGATCAGATTGCCAGCATTGGAATAGATGGCGGAATCCTTCTCCACCGGATCCCAGCCCAGCGCCCTTCCCAGAAGCTCTGTCACCGCGATAAGCACCGCATGGACCAGCACCGCGCCTATGAGGGCCAGAATCAGCCCATCCCTGATTTCCTCCGTGTATTCCACCTGAAAGGAGGAGATGATCACGCAGGGCATCACCAGATATAACGTGACTACCGAGATGCTTTTACTGTCCTCCGCCCTCAGCACTTTGCTTTTTACCAGAGCCGCTCCCATGACCATGATCAGAAACAGAGACAGAATCTTTTTTGCCAGAATAACAGCAATCATGGCTTCTCCTCTCCCTTACAGATGCTTGATGAGATCACACAGCACCTCATAGCAGTCGTCAAAGGATTTGAGATTCAGCCGCTCGTCGGGAGAGTGCACTGCTTCCGCCGTAGGGCCCATGGTGATGATATCCATGTCCGGCCATTTGTTCTTTGCCACGCCGCACTCCAGGCCGCCGTGGACTGCCTTCTCCACCAGCTCCTTCCCGGTACATCTCTTCACCGCTTCCCTCATGGCCTCTCTCAGGGGAGACTTCTCCTGGTAACCCCAAGCCGGATATCTGCCGGCTGTCTCCTGGCAAAGCCCGTAGAGCCGCCCGAGAATCTCCAGTTCCTGCTCCATCTCCTCGATGTAAGACTCAAAGGCCGAGCGCATGGACACAGACACTTTCACCTTCCCCCCGGCAGTCTTCACCACTGCCAGATTCTCCGAGGCAACGGTGTGGTCCTTGATGTTCATGTTCTTGTGGCGCATGCCTGTGGGGCACAGGAATAAAAGCTCCACCATCTTGTCGCTCTCTTCCTGGCTCCATGTGACAGCCACGTCTGCCTTCTCAAGAACAACGGTGAGCCCGCTGTCACTGCAGCGCAGCTCCTCCTTCAAAGCGGCGCCCAGGACAGACACTGCCTTCTCAAGTTTCTCTTCTTCTATATCTGTGACAAACTCCGCCCAGCAGTCCCTGGGGATAGCGTTGTCCTTAGAGCCTCCGTCTATCGCCGACAGGGTGATGGCTCCCTCCTTCTGAAATTCCCTCAGTACTCTGGCGCACAGCTTGATGGCGTTGCCCTTTTCCAGATGAATGCATCCGCCGGAATGCCCTCCCTCCAGGCCTCCCACAGTCAGCCGGTAGCCGGTCTTGCCGGCGGCATTCCCATGAACCTCCATGACTCCGTTCCAGCGCAGTCCGCCTGCCGCGGTAGTCACGGTCTCCACGCCGCCTCCGCCGCCGTCCAGGTTGATGTAGCGCCGCCCTTTTAAATCGTCAGGCTCCAGCACAAGGGCGCCGTCCAGTCCGATCTCCTCCATGGCGGTAAACACGCACTCCAGCGCCGGGTGAGGAAGCGAGTCATCAGCCAGAACAGCCAGCATGTAGCACACTCCCGTGCCGTCGTCCGCCCCCAGAGTGGTTCCTCTGGCGTGAAGCCATCCGTCTTCTATGTAGAGATCCAGAGGGTCCTTTTCAAAATCATGAGAGGACTCCGGAGTCTTCTCGCACACCATATCCATGTGCGCCTGGAGCACCACCGCCGGGTGGTCTTCATAGCCCTCCGACGCGTCCTTGTAGATGATCACGTTGCCGATATCATACTGCTTGTACTTAAGGCCGTGATTCCTGGCGAAATCCACCAGATAGTCGCTGTACTGTTTTTCAAAATAGGAACCGTGGGGAATCCCAGCCATCTCCTCAAAATATTTCTGATAGGCTTTTGACCAGTCTAACACCTGCTTCATATTTTTTCTCCTCGCTTTTCTTTTTCTCGAAGTTCCCTGCTCCCAGGGCCCTCCGCCAAACCTTCACCAGTAATCATACCTTATTTTTTATGGACAGGCAACAGGTTTGGCAAACTCCTTCACGATCAGAAGCCCCACAGGCCCCAGAATAAACCCCAGCAGCCCGAACAGCTTAAGCCCCACATAGATGGAGACCAGAGTCTCCAGCGGCGTCAGCCCCACCTGGTTTCCCATCAGCCTAGCCTCCAGCATTTCCCTGAGAAAATAGCAGATAAGATAGATGGCCAGTATCATGCTCCCTCTCCCCCACCTTCCCCGGAGAAAACAGAGTATGGTCCACGGAATCAGCACGGTCCCCGTTCCGAACACAGGGAGGGCGTCCAAAAGGCCAAGCCCCGCGCCTGCCAGAATATAGTAGGGATTTCCCAGAAGGAAAAATCCCGCCATGCACACAACCGAGGTCAGAATCATGATTATGCCCTGGGTCCGCACATAGGCGTTGCCGGCTCTGCGCAGCAGACGGATAATCCTGTCAAATTCTTCCCGAAAAACAGACCGCGCCATCTTCTCTTTCCACATATCAATCTCCTGGATAAACAGCATGACTCCTACGACATAGAGCACCATAATGACGCAGAAACCGACACAATACCTGGCAGCGCTGAATGAATTTCCCATGAGATAGGGCATGGTCTCCTGTTTTAAGGCACCTCCCAGGCTCCGCACCATGTCTCTGGCTATGCACACCATAGTGTCCGGCTCCAGCGACAGCATTCCCTCCACCCGGCGGCAGGCGCCGGTGAGATGTCTGTCCATCTGTTCCAGCCACCGCGGAAACCGGTCGGCAAGCATGATTACCTCCTGAAGCAGCCTCTTTCCTCCAAAATAAAGCAGGCAGGCCGCGGCTCCCCCGATTGCCCCAAGTTCCAGAAGCCCTACGGCCCCCGCCGGCACGCCCACCATTTTCCCTCTCCATGACACCCTCAGCTTCGATGCCAGGGCGCATGCCGACGGTTTTATGACAAGAGCCGTAAGCCACGCCAGCAGAAAAGGGCTTACAAGAGGCAGAAGATAGCGGAATACGGCGCAGACGGCCCCGGCTATCCCTGCGATCCTTATACATTTCACTGTTTTTGTGTTATCCTGCATTCTTATCACCCACACTCCTGTATCAGCCGCTGCTGTCTCAGACGCCGTTGTCCCGGTCAATCTTGTTTCAAGTCTTATTGTAAATGGATTTGGAAGATATATTCCGCTTTTTTCTGTCAGTTTCTGCCTCCCGTTTTCCCTGCCCAACGCGCTTTTCATTTATTACTTTAAACTTATGCTCTGTTAAATCAATCAAATCTTGATATTTACCCTTGATTGTGCTATATTTAACGAAGCAGAAAATGCGCTTATTCTGCCTGGCAGGGCAGACATTATACAGCGTGCAATCCTGTGAGGCATGCACGGAATGGAGGAAATTATGGTAGAGAAATGGGATATTACCATTCCGGAACTGACGGGCAGCCAGACGCGGCGGGCTTACCTCTATCTTCCGGATTATTATGACGATACCCCTGATGAACGCTATCCCGTTCTTTATATGTTTGACGGACACAATGTATTTTTCGATTCCGACGCCACTTACGGCAAAAGCTGGGGCATGAAGGAATTCATGGATGAGAGCCGGCTCCCTCTGATCATCGCCGCTGTGGAGTGCAACCACAGCCCGGACCACGGGCGGCTTAAAGAGTATTCCCCCTACACCTTCCGGGATTCCCGGTTCGGGCAGATTCCGGGATGGGGCAGGATCACTATGGAGTGGATGATACACAAATTCAAGCCGGAGATCGACAGTTCCGTCCGCACTCTCCCCGGAAGGGAACACACATTTATCGCCGGCAGTTCCATGGGCGGCCTCATGAGCCTTTACGCGCTGATGGAATACAACCGGTATTTCTCAAAGGCGGCCGCGCTGTCTCCTTCCCTGTGGGTGGACCCGGACCGGCTTTCCTATCTCATACGCCACGCCAAGCTGCACCCTGACACCACCCTGTATATGGACTACGGTTCCGAGGAGATGCGCAATCACACCAACATGATACGCAGCTTCGGAAAGATAACCTCTCTTCTTCTGGAACGGCAGGTCTTTCTGCACTGCCGCATCGTTCCGGGCGGAAACCATTGTGAGGCAAGCTGGGAGCGTCAGATCCCGTTTTTTATGAATACATTTTTGTATGACCCCGCCGGCTGAGGGCGCATTTCCCGCCCTCTGCCCGGCGGCAGACATATAGCGGACCTGCCCGCGGCAGTCCCGTTCACAGCTGCTCTGTCGTGGGCAGTTATTGTACTTTTTTCACTTTATGTATTTAAAGCGGTAAATAGGAGGAGGTTTCATGGAAGTTCAATATTTTAAGGATTACAGTCCTGCCCTGGGGCGGGATATGGAGTGTAAGGTTTACGGACACGCAGGACGGCCTGTGCTGTTTATCCCCTGCCAGGACGGGCGCTTCTTTGATTTCGAGAATTATCACATGACAGATGTCTGGTCTCCCTGGATCGAGTCCGGGCAGGTCATGGTATTTGCCATCGACACCATCGACCTGGAGACCTGGTCCAACAAAGGAGGCGACCCCGGCTGGCGCATCTGGCGCCATGAGCAGTGGGTGCGCTATATCACCGACGAGATGGTTCCCTTTATAAGGGCCATGGTCAACGAGCGCAACGGCTGGGACGGCTATCCTGGGATCATCCCCTTTGGATGCAGCTTAGGCGCCACCCACGCCGCCACCTTATTTTTCCGCCGCCCCGATCTGTTTGACGGCCTTCTGGCCCTCAGCGGAATCTACACGGCAGATTACGGATTTGACGGATTCATGAATGAGCTGGTATATGAGAACTCACCTATCCATTTTCTTCCCAACATGCCTTTGGACCACCCGTACATTCATTTATATAATCAGCGAAAAGCCATCATCTGTGTAGGACAGGGGCCCTGGGAGATGCCTCAGTCCACCATGCAGCTCCAATCCATCCTGCAGAGCAAGGGCATCAACCTGTGGGTGGACTTCTGGGGATACGACTGTGCCCATGACTGGCCCTGGTGGTACAAACAGGTAACTTATTTTGTTCCCCATCTGCTTAAGTAGCGTACTGTCGTTCTGCCCCGGCACCGGCGCCGGCGGGATATGCATAAGCTATGCCGCCCTGCTTTTGCTTTGAGGACAAATCACCTCCGGGGAGGCCTGTGTCTCTGCCACAGAGCGCCTTCCCGGCACACCAACACACAGGAGGAAAAAAAGAGCCATGAAAAATTTTGTTTTTATCTCACCGAATTTTCCCACCAACTACTGGCAGTTCTGCCGCGAACTGAAGAATAACGGCATGAATGTCCTGGGCATCGGGGACCAGCCCTACGGCGAACTGACCGACGAGCTGAAAGGCAGCCTGAATGAATACTACAAGGTAAGCAGCCTTGAGAACGAAGATGAAGTCTACCGCGCTGTGGCATTTTTCATCTTCAAGTACGGCCGCATCCAGTGGCTGGAATCCAACAACGAGTACTGGCTGGAGAAGGATGCCAAGCTTAGAACCGATTTCCACATCACCAGCGGTTTCCAGACCGACGATATACCGAGAATCAAGTTTAAATCCGGAATGAAAGAATTCTACATAAAGGCGGGCATCCCCGTGGCGCGCCACCATATGGTGGACGATCTGGAAGGCTGTCTGGCATTTATCAAAAAGGTGCATTATCCTGTTATCATCAAGCCGGACAACGGCGTAGGCGCCTCCCACACCTATAAGATTTCCAATAAGAAAGAGCTGGAAACTTTCCTGTCCCGAAAAGGAGCTGACGACTCCTACATCATGGAAGAATTTGTGGACGCGGAAGTCAACTCCTACGACGCCATCATAAACGCCGACGGCGAACCTGTCTTCGAGACCGGCAATGTGACACCCAACTCCATCATGGACATTGTCAACAATATGGACAATTCTATCTACTATATTGTAAAGGACCTGGCAGATGACACCCGGGAAGCGGGAAGAGCCGCGGTGAAAAGCTTCGGCGTGAAGAGCCGGTTCGTCCACTTCGAGTTTTTCCGTCTCCTCAAGGACCACAAGGGCCTGGGGAAAAAGGGACAGATCATCGCCCTGGAGGTGAACATGCGGCCGTGCGGAGGCTTCTCCCCCGATATGATGAACTTCGCCAACAGCACAAACGTGTACAAGATCTGGGCGGATATGATCGCCTTCGGCCACTCCACCGTGCCTGTGGGCAAACACGCCTTCTGCGCTTTCGCAGGGCTGAGAGACGGGAAGGATTTTGTCATGAGCCATGAAGATATTATGGAAAAATACGGCGCCAACATGAAGATGGTGGAGCGGATTCCCGACGCGCTGTCAGACGCCATGGGCAACCAGATGTACATGGCAGTGTTTGACACCGAAGAGGAGATGGATTTATTCTACGAAAACGTGCTGGAGTGCAGAAAGGCACAGTAAACCCGTTCATATTTTATTCAAAAATCATTCAAAAACCTTTTACACATTTATCATGATTTCTTCATGATTCCTGCGTATACTATAACCATCAACAGAAAACAAGTTGATAAAAAGTGCCACAGTGCTTATAAGATTTTTTTCATAATACTCGAGCTGGTAATTTATTTATCAGCTCTCCTCCCTTTTTATCCCTTTTATAGCAAAAAACCGATGATGACTTTTTCCGGTCACCATCGGTTTTTTGCTGCGCCGCCGCTAGCGGACGATGATATACACAGTGTAACAGCCGTACAGGACCAGCATCAACAGTCCCTCATTCCTGCTGACAGCTCCCCTGGTCTTGGCCATATACCACACCAGGCAGCTGGTAATGATGAGAAACAGGGCGTCAAAGACGGACAGCACGTCTACTTTCATGGGGCTGATAGCCGCCGACAAGGCCAGCACCGTGAGAATGTTGAACAGATTGGAACCGATGACATTGCCCAGGGCCAGGCTGTTCTCCCCTTTTTTCGATGCCACCACGGAGGTGACCAGCTCCGGCAGAGACGTTCCGAAGGCCACCACAGTGAGGCCGATGAGGGTCTGGCTCAGGCCGAAGGATTCCGCGATGAGGCTGGCGTTGTCCACCACCAGGTCTCCGCCCCAGACGATGGCCCCCAGGCCGCCGGCGATAAACAGGACGCTCTTTATGGGATTCTGCGGCTTCACGGTTTCATCCTCCTGTGTGCCCCCTCCTCCTGCCGCCCGGCTCGCCAGTGTGTTCCTGATCATGTGAAACAGGAAATATCCCATAATGGCCAGAAGGATACAGCCGTCCAGGCGGCCTAAATTTCTGTCCGTGACAAACAGCGCCAGCATGACCACGGTGACGATGATCCCAAACAGGTAATCTCCGTAGAGAATCTTCTTGTCCACCACCACAGGCGCCACCACACTGCAGGCCCCTATGACTACCAGAAGATTGAATATGTTGGAGCCGATGACGTTGCCCACGGCGATGTCGTTGTTGTCCGCCAGAGACGCGGACAGGCTCACGGCCAGCTCCGGCGCGCTGGTTCCGAACGCCACGATGGTGAGCCCTATGATGATGGTGGGAATCCGCAGAAGCCTTGCCACCGAAGAACTCCCCTCCACAAAAAAGTCCGCTCCTTTGATCAGCAGGGCAAAGCCTGCAACCAGCCAGATATATTCCATATGCTTGATTCTCCTTTCACAGGGGCTGTTCAGACGCCCGGCTGTTGATAGAAGTATATTGCATAAAGGCGTGGTCTGTCAAGGCGAACGCGGCGTGGGAGGAGCATTTCCTGCTGCTCTCGTTACTGTTCACATTATCCGCCCATACTTTATTTTTCTCACGGGTACCGCACCTCCCTGTGAAGAATCAGCAAAGCCAGAATATTGGGAAATGCCATGAGCCCGTTCCAGATATCCGACAGCTCCCAAACCGCTGTCAGGCTGCTGACGCTCCCGAGAAACACCGCATATCCAAACAGGATCAGGTACAAAGTCTCAATCCTCCCCCGCACCCTTTCAGAGAGTCCCATTTTCTCATTCACCCACTCCAGCACACCCCCAAGAGTCTGCCTTCCCAGGTAGTACCAGGCGATCATGGTGGCGAAGGCGAACACCACCATGGAACCGGATATCAGGTACTGACCCGCCTCCCCCAAAACACTTTGGAAGCACCATGCCGTCAGCACCGCCCCGTCACGGGCTCCGGAGGCCAGGCCCTGCCTGCCGCCTGTGACGCACAGGATCACCAGAGCCGTCATGGTACAGATGACCATGGTGTCAAAAAACACTTCAAACATAGCCCACATGCCCTGCTCTTGGGGGGTGGTGTCCCCGGTGGCCCCGTGAAGCCCTGCAAGGCTTCCCAGCCCTGCCTCGTTGGAGAACACGCCCCTGGCGATGCCGTACCGGAAACCTGTGCTTATTCCGTAGCCCCCGATTCCTCCCAGAACGGACCGGGGGAGCAGCGCGCACCGGAAGATCTCCCGGAACGCGTCCGGCACCTGGCTGCGGCATCTGACCAGCACGGCTATGGAGAAAACCATGTAAATTCCGGCGGAGACGGGGACAAGGCGCTCTGCCACGCCGGCGACCCGCCCCGTTCCTCCCCACGCCACAAAAACCACCAGACCTGTGATAACCACGGCGCAGATAACCGGTTTAAGCCCTGTCAGATAACATATGGTCTGGGCGGCGGCGTTGGACTGGACCATGCTTCCCATCCCCAGAGAGGCAAGAAGACACAGTATGCCATAAGCCAGACTCAGCCTTGGGCAGCGGAGGCCTTTTGCCAGATAGACCATAGGCCCGCAGATCCACCGCCCCCCGGAGTCCCGGTAGCGGTAAAGGATGCCTAAGCTGGTCTCCGCGTAGGCAGTCATCATGCCCAGTACCGCGGAGACCCACATCCAAAAGACGGCTCCCGGCCCCCCCGCCGTCATGGCCGACGCCACTCCCACGATATTTCCCGTGCCGATGGTCGCTGCCAGGGCCGTGCAGGCGGCCTGGAACTTGTTGACAGAGCCCTCCTCCCCAAAGTTCCTGTCCCCCTCCTGCCCTCCGAACAGGCTTCCCACGGTGGCGCGCCACCATACAAAAAATCCCCGAAGCTGAAATCCTCCCCCCTCCACGGTGAAGAACAGACCGGTAAACAGCAGAAGCCCCAGCAGCGCCGGCCCCCACACGAGGCCGTGTATCCGATGAATCATAACACCCTCCGGATGCCTTTTTTACCTTCTATTCTCCAGGTTGTCAAACTATTCCAAATTCACTGTTTTTTCACCTTGATAAATCAAAAATCACATAGTAAAATAAACTTGGACAGTTTTGATTTTTGATCAAAGTATATTACATAATGCCAGGGTTGCGGGAGCATGAAATGCGGAGCAATCCGCAGGCATCAGGGGGCAAAAAACCTTTTGCCCCAAACATCATTACATCTTTTTGTACGGAGGTGCTTCTATGCCTGGATTTACTACTCATTACATTCTTGGTATGAAGGCCTACAATGACCTTCCTTCCAATCAGCTGAAACATGTGATCTCCAAGTATCGCTGGCTCTATCAGCTGGGCCTTCAGGGGCCGGACATATTTTTCTACAACATTCCTATCCTGCGCCACAGAGACTACCGCAACGTCGGTTCCTACATGCATGAACACCATGTGAGCCTGTTCTTCCAGGTGTACTTAAAACAGATGGCCCAAATTGCGTCCAGACAGCAGCGTGAGCAGGCACTGGCCTACTTCTGCGGTTATATCTGCCACTACATCGGCGACTACATCTGCCACCCCTATGTCTACGGGCGCATCCACTATGACACCGACAGCCCCAGCGCCCAGCACCACGGCCTTCACGCGGAGCTGGAGAACGACATCGATGCCCTGCTCCTGAAAAAATATAAAAAGAAAAAACCCTCTGAGTTCAACCAGGCGGCCACTATCTGCCTCAACGGACAGGAGATACAGTTTATCTCCCGCTTTCTGTCAGGCTGCATCAACGAGACTTATTATCCTATTTCTTATAAAAATAATTTCCAGGTGTCTCCCAGAATGGTCCATCGGTCCATACTGGCCATCCGTTTTGGCTGCCGTACCCTCTCGGACCCATCGGGGAAAAAGCGAAGCAGCGTCCAGTTTGTGGAATCTATTTTCTTAGACAGCCCTGTGGCCTCCCGCAAGCTGGTGACAGACCATGTGGAAAATCCCAGGTGGAGCCTGAATCTGGACCATGAGATCTGGTGCAACCCGTGGAACAGACAGCTGGCATCTACCCAGTCCTTCCCTGAGCTGTTCCGCCGCTGCCTGGGCAAATGCCGCACCGTCTACTATATGGCCAACCAGGCCGTCACCCAGGGCGCGCCGGCGGCAGATGAGAGCTTCGCGTCGCTGATACAGGAACTGGGCAATTACTCCTACCACAGCGGACTGTTTGTGGACTGATCCTCCCGGACAGAACCCTTGCCCCGTGAATAACTCTTTATAGAATGAAAAAAACGCCTGCCGCGGCCATCAGGCCATGACAGACGTTTTTTATTATGTCCCGCAGATCAATGAAACGGATCAGATCAGCCCTGTGTCTCATCCAGCTCCACTCCCGGACGAACCGGACGGTACTGTCCTGCCGGTATGGTATCCTCCAGAATCCAGGTGGACTTGTCCACCTTGGTATCATCCGGCCCCACCATCACATAGATGCTGTACTGCTCCACGAACCCGCCGTAGGACTCTTCGCTGGAGGGGGCATAGTTGCTGTTCTGCTCGCTGATCAGATCATTAAATCCCTTGATGACCGTCTCGGCAAATTCCGCCGCCTCCTCTTCGGAGATAGTGGTATTCAGAAGCAGGAAGAACCTGACCGCTCCCTCCTCCGGGTACACGCCTCCGTTGACCGTCTCCACAAACGGGTAGTCATTAGGGTCTGCGTAAATCGCGTCAAAATCCTCCCACAGCTGCTCCCACACGATCCCGCCTACAGGCTGGGGCACATCCTCGTACTGGTCATCGCTGCCGTCGGGCACGATGTTGCTCTTTGTGCAGCCGCTCAATAAACAAATGCATAACAGCAATAGCATAAACTTTTTCACTGTCTATATTCCTCCTTCTTTCGACAACGTGCGCTGCCGCCAGTCTCCTTCCGGCGGCGACTTAATGTATTATATAGGAAAAGCTCTTTTTTTTGTAGGGGTTTTCATAAAACGTCATAAAATCTTCATATTTCCCTCTTGCAAAAGCGGCCATTCAGTGATATTATGTTCAATATAATTTATTTTAATCAATTTTTGAACATACTTGGAGGAAATATGATGAAAAAACAATCTGGGATTTCTGGTAACAGCCTGACCGGGCAGCTGGACTGGGTCACCACGGCAGTCCCCTTCGCCGCCATCCTGCTTCTGTGCGTGGTATTTTTTTTAAATCCGGAGGGTTCCGGACAGATTCTCGCGTCCATACGGTATTTCCTCGGAGACCAGCTGGGGAGCTGCTATCTGCTGGCCGGGCTGGGGATTTTTCTCTGCTCCCTGTACATAGCCTTTTCCAGGTACGGGGCCATCAGGCTGGGAGATGACGAAAAGCCCCAATACTCTTCCTTCCAGTGGGGCTCCATGATGTTCACCGCCGGGCTGGCGGCGGATATTCTGTTTTACTCCCTGTGTGAGTGGATTCTGTACGCCGGGGAACCCCGGATCGCCCAGATGGGCGAGATGCAGGACTGGGCGTCCGCCTATCCCCTGTTCCACTGGGGCCCTATCCCCTGGAGCTTTTACGTGACCCTCGCCGTGGCCTTCGGCTTTATGCTCCACGTGCGCAGACGGGTCAAACAGAAGTACTCCGAAGCCTGCCGGCCGCTTCTGGGAGACCGCGTAGACGGATTCTGGGGAAAGCTCATCGACCTTATCGCCGTATTCGCTTTGCTTGCCGGCACGGCCACCACCTTCTCCCTGGCCACCCCCCTGCTCTCCTCCGCCGTCAGCCAGGTGCTGGGGCTGACTCAGAATCATTTTCTGACTATCCTCATCCTGGCAGTCATATGCGTCACCTACACCGTGACCGTGTATTTCGGCATGAAAGGCGTGGCAAAGCTGGCGGCTTCCTGCTCCTTCCTGTTCTTTATGCTGCTGGCCTACGTGTTCATCGGCGGCGGACACCCCAGATACATTGTGGAGACCGGCATCACCGCCATAGGAAATCTTGTTCAGAATTTTACGATTCTGGCCACCTGGACAGATTCTCTCAGAACCACCTCCTTCCCCCAGAACTGGACTATTTTTTACTGGGCATACTGGATGGTGTGGTGCGTGGCAACCCCGTTTTTCATCGGCTCCATCAGCAGGGGAAGAACTGTCCGCCAGACTGTCCTGGGAGGATATTTCTATGGGCTGGCAGGCACATTTACCTCCTTTATCATATTGGGCAATTACAGCCTGAATCTGCAGATGACCGGAAAGCTGGACCTGATAGCCCTGTACGAGAAGACCGGCGACCTCTACCATGTGATCATGACCGTCATGAAAACCCTTCCTCTGGCCCAGGCAGGCCTTGTGCTCCTGGCCGTGACCATGGTGGCCTTCTACGCCACTTCCTTTGACGCCCTGACCATGGTGGCGGCAACCTACTCCTACAAGGAACTGCCTGACGGGGCAGAGCCTCACAAGAACGTAAAGCTGTTCTGGGCCGTGCTGCTTATGCTCTTCCCCATCACCCTGATCTTTTCCGACAGCTCCATGGCCAATCTGCAGTCAGTGTCCATCATCGCCGCGTTCCCTGTGGGCATCATCATTCTTCTCATTGTGGGGAGCTTTTTCAAAGACGCCGGGAGATATCTGGACGGGAAATAATATGCCGTCACATTAAAATCCGGGATGAATCCCCTTTGATGAAGCGGATCCATTCCGGATTAATGATTGTGTATTCTGTTATGTTTAATGTCAGGGGCCCAAGCTCCCTCTGACTTCGGCATCTCATTTAAGAGTTATGAGAGCTCCTCGTCCTCTTCTTTCACCGCGATGGTAAATACCTGTCTCTTGCGCGCCATCTCGTCATTCTCAAGATACTCGTCGTAGGTGGTAATCTTGTCGATCAGCTGGCCGTTCACGATCTCCATGATCCGGTTGGCGGTGGTCTGGACGATCTGATGATCCCGGGATGAGAAAATCAGAACTCCCGGAAATTTCATCAGGCCGTTGTTCAGCGCCGTGATTGCCTCCATATCCAGGTGGTCCGTGGGCTCATCCAGCATCAGCACATTGGCTCCGGAGATCATCAGCTTGGACAGCATGCAGCGCACCTTCTCGCCTCCCGACAGCACCTTCAGCTTCTTCACGCCGTCCTCCCCGGCGAACAGCATCCTTCCCAGAAAGCCGCGGACATAGGTGGCATCCTTCTCCGGCGAGTACTGGGTCAGCCAGTCCACGATGGTGTCGTCTCCGGCAAACTCGGCAGAATTATCCTTTGGAAAATAGGACTGGCTGGTAGTCAGCCCCCACTTATAGCTTCCCTCGTCCGGCTCCATCTCCCCTGCCAGTATCTTGAACAAGATCGTCTTGGCGTGCTCGTTAGGCCCTACCAGGGCCACCTTGTCCTCCCTGCCCAGGATAAAAGATATATTGTCCAGAACCTTGACGCCGTCGATGGTCTTAGACAGATTCTCCACCGTCAGCACCTCGTTGCCGATCTCCCGGAAGGGTCTGAAATCAATGTAGGGGTACTTTCTGCTGGACGGCTTGATGTCGTCAAGCTCGATCTTCTCCAGAGCCCTCTTTCTCGACGTGGCCTGTTTGGACTTGGAAGCGTTGGCGGAGAATCTCTGGATAAACTCCTGCAGTTCTTTGATCTTCTCCTCCTTCTTCCTGTTGGCCTCTTTCATCTGACGCACCATCAGCTGGCTGGACTCATACCAGAAATCATAGTTTCCGGCGTACAGCTGAATCTTGCCGTAATCAATGTCCGCCGTGTGGGTGCACACCTTGTTGAGGAAATACCGGTCATGGGAGACCACGATCACCGTGTTCTCAAATCCGATCAGAAACTCCTCCAGCCACGCGATGGCATCCAGGTCCAGGTGGTTGGTGGGCTCGTCCAGAAGCAGGATGTCCGGGTTGCCGAACAGAGCCTGGGCCAGCAGGACCTTCACCTTCAGAGAACCTACCAGATCTTTCATGAGAGTGCAGTGATACTCTGTATCCACCCCCAGGCCGTTCAGCAGGTTAGCCGCGTCGGACTCCGCCTCCCAGCCGTTCATCTCGGCAAACTCCGCCTCAAGGTCCGCCGCCCGGATTCCGTCCTCATCGCTGAAATCCTCTTTCATATAGATGGCATCCTTCTCCTTCATCACCTCATAGAGACGGGGATTGCCCATAATCACAGTGTCCAGCACCGGAAATTCATCATATTTAAAATGATCCTGCTGCAGGAAGGACAGACGCTGTCCGGGAGTGATCACCACATCCCCTGTAGTGGATTCCAGCTGCCCTGACAGGATTTTTAAAAATGTAGACTTTCCCGCGCCGTTAGCCCCGATAAGGCCATAGCAGTTGCCTTCTGTAAACTTGATATTCACGTCTTCAAACAACGCTTTTTTTCCTACACGCAGTGTAACATTATTCGCACTGATCATCGCTTTCACCTTTCTGAGTTTTACATCACTCTTATTTTACATGAAATTTCCCAATTTGCAAGTATTTTGGGAAAACTTCCGACGTTCGCTGCCGCTTTTTCCATCTATTCTCTTTCCATTATATCCTATCTTTGGTATGCCGCGCAACAAAAAATACTTCCGCCGCCTCCTTCTGACCATCCCTGCCCTCAACTGATAATTCTGCGAAATTACAGCGCGATAAAAAAAGATTTATCGAAAGCCCGCCGGAGAGAGTCTCCCGCGCAGACTGCTTTCGGTATATTGATTTTTCCTGTATTTGTCAATACTCTTCTGAAAATATGACAAAGTCACTGTCCGCGCCTCAGCGCGCCTCCTCGCACCGGACAGTAAAGCGGGTCTGGCCTCCGTAGGTACAGGTAAAAAGCGTCAGATCCCAATCCCCTGTCTCCATCTCCTCCACATCCATTTTATCCAGCACTTCCAGATCCGCCACCTGGTACAAAAACTGATTTCCGTCCACATCCGTAAATTGGATCTCGGCCCCTATAGGCAGGGTCTTGAGAGGACTGAAATGCTTCCGGTAATTATGACCCGCCACAATGAGATCTCCCTTGTATGCGGAACCCTGATACCGGCAAGGGGCAATTTTCAGATTGTCATAGCTCCACTCGCTCATCACAGGCAGAGACAGAGACAGAGAGGGAACCGTCAGAACGCCGATATACTGCCTGCCGTCGACGGTGACTGCAGGCATGGGCATATCCGGGTTCAGCACATAATCCGGCACATTCTCCGCGCTGCCTGTTATGTCCTCCAGCCGGCCCCCGGCTGTCCTGGGCTCTGCCAAAGCCTCATCCGCCAGGTAAAGCTGCTCCAGTACCTGATTAGACTCTTCCTCTGCCCGCCGCTCGTCCCACAGGTTATACCCTGTCAGCGACAGAGCCGCCCCCATCATCAGCAGCCCCAATCCCATAAACACAATTCCTTTTCTGTTTTTACGTTTCAAAGCCAAACCTTTTCTCCTTTTCTAAAATATCCGGCCGCGGCCAAAGCCATCCCTTGAACCCGGCCTAAAAAAGAAGACAGCAGTTGCCGTTGGTTTAACAATGCGGTACTTGCCGTCTCCTATTGTCACGATGCTCCCATTGTCCTGATTCCCGGACTCTGTCCGAAAATTCCCTGGTCAGAAGACCGCTCCTCATGGAATATTCAATTTAATCAGCAGTATCATTATAAATCATGAAGTGTCCATTGTCTATGGGCGCCAGGATATTTTCCGCAGAATCCGCCTCCTCGTTACTGTCCACAGGTGTCCTGTAAACAGCAGCGCCCCGTTATCTGACATATGCCGTCCTGTGTCTGTGCCAGCCCAGCATGAGACATGCCAGCCCTCCGCAGAACAGCCACGGTACAGGCCACCACAGCATCCCCGTCTGAGGCAGCCCTGCAAGAGGCACGTCTCCCTCCGGAATCTCCATCAGCTCGTCAGGAATATTGCGGCTTCCCAGGGGAACTTCACCATCTTCAAAGGTTTCGATGCTGCGTCCGGGTCTTCCGCCTCCGGGCTTGCCGCCGCCGGGATTGCCGCCTCCGGGGTTTCCTGGCGAAGTGCAGGTGTTTGTCACCACAAACGTCTCTCCCTGCCGGTCTATGAGAACCGTATAGCCGGAAGGCAGCCCGTCCTCCGTCACCTGCCACTGATGGCGCTTCTCCAGTCCCGTCCACACGTGGCGCCAGCTGGTCTCCTCCGTCAGCTGCGCCGTATCAAAAATCTCCCCGTCCCGCAGCAGCTGAACCGTAATCCGGTCAGGGCGGCGGTTCTCATAGCCCTGGTCTCTCCACACTTTCAAGACGCGGAGTTCCATGGTTCCCTCTTCGTCCTGCTCCCGGTCAAATTTGGCGGCAGCCGTCACATCGTAAACCCACTGTCCGTCCGCCCCCCTGCCCGGCAGACTAAGCAAAAATGGCTGGGGCCGGTACAGCGTTCCGCCTGCACGCAGTTCATCTCCTGTCACCAGGTACAGTCCCGGCGTCAGTTTATTTTCTCCTGTGGGAAAATGCACCGTTCCGTCGGCGCCTGTCACACCTGCATCCGCCGGCTCGATCTTATCCCTGGCGCTGTATGCCGCCAGAGTACCGGCCAGAGCCTTAAGTCCGGAACTGTCCAGCCCTGACATAGTCACCGGATATTCCGCAAATTCCTCTGTCATTGTAAACTTTGCCTCCGATGATACCTCTGCCACCTTATACAGCCGAAACCCGCCGCCTTCTATGGGGTTTTTGTCCCTTTGAAACCCTACGGTCAGAGACACCGCTCTCCCCGTGTCCACAGGTTCCGCCCCTGCTGCCGTCCCCGGCAAAGGAACCACGCACAGAGCCGCCGCCAGTATTGCCGCCGCCGCCCTTATGCTCCGCCTCTTCGTCCACAGCATACTAATCCCTCCTCATCCATTTTTTGTTATCTATTTTATACCATCAAGATGGCTCTTTTTCATGATTGACAGTCCTCTTTTTCCCGCCGCCGGATGTGCCGGCCAGCAGCCAGATCAAAAGAATCAGAAGAACAGGCGCAGCCACTGCCGGAGCCACCAGCACAGGCTCGATGCGCACCGCGTCGGCAATGACGCGGACAGTCGCCGCCTCCTCCTGGTTATCCACCCGATGTCCCCGAACCAGCATCCTGTGGGAGTTGATTCCGTAGGGTGTACAGGTGACCAGTGTACAGTAGTCCTTCCCTTCCTCGATATTTAAGTTTTCCACGTCCTCCGGTTCCACAATAAGAATCCGGTCCACCTCATAGGTCAGGGTCTCATCCAGGATCTGGAGCATAAACAGATCCCCCTCCGCCAGCTGATCCAGATTGGTAAATAATTTTGCCGAAGGCAGTCCTCTGTGCCCCGACACCACGCAGTGCGTCCCCGCGCCGCCCACGGGAAGGGAGCTGCTGGAGAGATGGCCCACCGCCACCTGCAGCACTTCGGCGGAAGTGCCGTGATAGACCGGCAGAGTCACCTGAATCTTGGGAATCTCAATGTAGCCCATGACCCCGTTGCCGGATATATTCAGCATCCTCTCATACTCCGCCTGCTCCTCAGGCGAGAAGCTGTACCGGTTAGTCCGGTTGGGCAATTCCTGGTTGTATGCCCTGGCGGCCTGCAAAATTCTTTCATACTCCTCATCATCAATCTGCGACACCGCCTCCGCATACCCGGCGATAGCCCTGGACTGATGAAGCAGATTCCATTGATTACTGACAGTGGGATACAGCAGCAAGGCGACACCGGCAAGGAAAATGATGATCAGCAGCCAGTTGACAATATTCGATTTCTTTTTCCTCTTCATAGCGCTCCTTTGGCTCTGCACCCCTCAGAGAAATGCCCGGCCGGACCACCCCGGCGGGATTCCCCTGGGCCGGAAGATGTCAGAACATGATTTCCGGCAAAGAGTTATTCCGGCAGCATGCGCCTATGGCACATGCTGTCGGATTGATGATTGCTGTGGTGCTTTCATTGCTGTACGCTTTGATTCATCGTATCTCAGCTGCCTGACTGTCCGGGCGCAAAAGTCCGTGAGTCAGATTACTGCTCTGTGTTCATTCTTCTCTTTGTGATCAGCACAATGCCCGCTCCCAGGGCAAGGATGGAACCCAGCACGTAGAAGATAGTTGTACCGATGCCGCCGGTTTCGGGGAGCTGTGCGCCGGTCATGTTTACAACCTCGAAAGGCAGAACACCATCTGTAAGAGATAAATTATCTACTTCCGGCTCCCACACTTCAGAATCCCAATATTTTCCGCTCCAGCCACAGTCTGTTGATCCATTTTCCGGAGCTTTCCAGTTAATTTTAACCTTAATAGGCGCTGTCAAAATATTATATCCATTCGGCGCCTTTATCTCGGCAATCTCATACTCACCGGCAGAAAGTCCGTCAAAGCGAAGAACACCGTCCTGGCCTACTGCAGCTGTAATATCTACGTTCTCTTCTTTAGTCTGTGTACCTGTTGTAACTACTTCTTTATATTTCTTGTTAATATCATCATAATGTTTCGTCGTATCAGTTTCATCATCGGCCACAACCGGCGCTGTCTGTGTATAATCGCCATTTAACAGTTTCCAATAATCTCCGGACTCATCCTCAACAAATGTAGTCTCCTTAATCACAACGGTATTAACTCTGGTTCCTGTAATCTTAAATTCAGCGCCTGTTAATTTATCACCATTTTCATTGATCTTTGTTAATTGAAGTCCGGTTACATAAGTATACGTATCGCTCTCCGGCGTCCTGCCAATCGGGCTGTCCGGGCCAGGCCTGTCAGGGTTCTCCGGATCTCCGTCATCTCTGATGTTAGGGTTATTAGAATAGGTCAGATTTACACTGTTTTTATTTCCTGTAGTGCCAATTTCTGCGTAATCATTTAATCTGGCAGAATACTTAATCTCAATATCTTCCCCTTTAGAATAGGCAATAAAATTCTTAAAAACAATTTCTATAGTGGTAGGACCCGGAACAATTCCCATGTTGTCACCTGTCTCCGGATCTTCCACAATCGTATTAGTTTCTGTTACTGTTATGCCATAATCCACATCTTCAACTAAGGTTTTACCGCCTACAGTAATCTCTACATTGTCAAGGAAGGTCAGCCCCTTATCCATGGTATCTGTTACTACAAAATAATACTTCTCATACCCTGTCATATCAGGAACCTTGCTGGTAACAATGAAGGGAATTTCATCACCTATTGACGCATTATTGTTCTCTACAGGAGTGTCTCCGTTAGCAGTATCAGTGTCCTCAGCCGCATCAATCTTCTTATCAATCGTTGGAGCATCTGCCTTTAATTTAACGTCTGCCGCAGGATCAGTGGTTGTCAATGCGCATAACGCCGTCACTGTCTGGCCATCGGCCGCGCTTCCTGTACCCGATACAATATAATATCCCGGGTCTGTCAGGGGAATCGTAACAGACCGATCCCCTTCTCCTGCCGTCACAAAACCTGCCGGATTTGGACCTTTCTCCTCAATAAACTGATTGAGCGCTACAGAAACTTTATTCAGCGCTTCGCTGTCATCAGCCAAGCCGTTCAGATAGCGGATGAGGCTGTCTCCGGCATAAACTGTTTCTTCCACTGTATACTCAAACTCCTCAAATTCATCAGCTATTGTATAAGCATAGGAACTGCGGTCTTCATTGTAGGTAACATTAAACAGTTTATATGCCCTGTATGTGTTTCCTTCCATAGAAACTGTCTCGCTGGTATTATTAATTGTAATCGAATACCGCCCTTCTGCCTCAGATTCGTCTGCAAACACCGGCGCCGCCATAACAAACACCATGATTGCCGTCAGCAGTAAGCTGACAAGTTTTTTCATTCTCTTCATCCTCTTCATGCTTTTTCTCCTCTTTTTATATTTTTGCTGCAGATTTTGTCCGCTCCGCATTCCGTCATTCCGCCGGCGGGAACGGACAGATTTCTCCCGGACTCCGCGTCACACTTTATCCGGGCTTCCACAGCCTCGCCGCCAGGGCTCGGCTGCCTTTTATCTGGATACAGCGCAGGCACTCTTTTTTGCCGCGGCCGGAGGCTATGATTCATACCTCCTTTCACGTCTGCGCCTCGAACTGTATCCATACACAAGGCCTCCTGCCATCATAAACAGCATTCCGCCAAATGCGTACCACTTCTTCCCGTCTCCTCCCGTCTCCGGAAGGACATACACGGGTTCTTTTATAGGGTCAAGATAGATATCTGTATTCTGGGTTCCGTCTATCACGATTGTCTGGTCCTCTACAGTCGAGTAACCCGGAGGCGCCTGAGTCTCATGGAGCACATAAGTCCCTTGAGGAAGACCGGATATATAGATCTCACCCTGCTCACCGGTAATCAAAGTCGTAATTTTTCCGTCAGCTGTGTACCTGTAACTTCCGTTTTCCCCTTCTGCAGTCTGCTCAAAACCCATATTTGCATTATTTTTCTTTAATTCAAAACCGGCTCCCTTTAATTTTTCCTCCGGATTTATCGCGCTGACCTTTTTAATGTGGAGATTGAATCTCTTTTCTTCAATGGGTGTGTTGGTGATCGTGAAGAGAGGGCCGCTGACGCCGGTCTCCCCATCTCCTACGATTTTTTCATAAAGCACTACGTTCTCACCGGTTCCGTCGGTTACCGCGTCAGGAAATACTTCCTCATATGATTTAAGGATCACTATCCATTTATCTACACCGTCGGACTTCCAAGATCCATATTTACCCTTTAGGAAGCTGTCTTCGGCTATCTCAAATGATGAAGCATATTGTGAACCGATTGTACTTTTAAGATAGCTTTCTCCTCTCTCCTCCAGCGACAGCCATACCGTTTGCGAATTGCTCAATACTGCCCTCAATATCAGAAAATTATGATTGTCATCAGGGTATTCTGCTGTAAAGATACTGTTCTGTCCGAACGCGTCTTTCGCAAATTCGTCATTTGATCTTTTATCTTCTGATATAGACACCCAGTCCTCTTTTCTAAACTCGTCATCCGGGCTTTCAGGGTCTACAGTCAGCACTTTGTCCGCATAGACTATGACATATGTTTTACCTGCCTCTAAGGCTGTGGCCTTTTTCCATGCTTCTCCCTCCAAAGTATAAACCGTTGCTGCTCCCGGCGCCACGTCTGTTGACGGTCTTTGCGCGTCGAAGCGAAAATGAGTCTTACCTCCAAAGATTACCCTGTATTCTTTTGATCCGTCCCACTGATTATTTGCTCCCAACGCTCCGGTCAATTGCCCGTTCACGTAAGCGAACGGAGATGACCACTCTGCTCCCGAGGTTCCTTTAAGATTTCCAGAACTGCCGTTCTCTATGCGAAGCCAGGATCTTCCCGTGATGAGTCCTGTAGATAACACAATTTCCCCACTGCCCTCAGTCGGATGCTCTGCCATGAAAACACTTCCCAGATCTAAACCGGAGGCGTTGTTTATATCAAAACTCACCCAGTCGCTCTTGGTAAAGAACTTGTCTTGATGGGCGCTGGAAATCCGCAGCATCTTATTTTTACTCTGATTGAGGATTATATAGGATTTGCCTGCTTCCAGCGTCTCTGCTTCTTTCCAGGCAGTTCCCCACAGATTCTGGCTAACCGTAATCTCCGAGTGATAGCCGTTTACCCCTTCCCCGATTTCTTTTACCGTATAAGTATAAAGTTTACCATTGCTGTCTTTCACCGGCAGGTTCTTCCAGGCGTACTCCCAGTTATTCTCTGCACTTAGCGTCACCGGATTGGAATTCTCCGGGACAAACTCAACAGGTGTGCCGTCCCGCAGCAGCTGTACCTGAACCGATGCAGGCAGCGCTGTGCCTTCCGGGACATTCCACTTTTTCCTTACCGCAACCGTTGTCTCTTCGCCCTTTTCCCGGTTCACGAAGCTCTCCTTATTTCTTCCGTTGAGATAAAGCGTGTCGTGCCCCTGTTCGGCGCCGTTCTTATCCCAGATATCCCCTGACATAGGCTCTCCCCAGCCTGTCTCGTCAGTCATTTTCCCATCAAAACGCTTATATAGCTTTACATCATCAATCGTATAGGTATATTTTTTATTGCCATACATGGTCTCCGGATAATCGGGAAACTGTACGCCATCTATCACCTCTGTTTTCTTTCCAACCGTTAATACGATTTTGTATACGGTGCTGTCTGACAAGATATCGCTGTTTTTATCTTTTTCATTTATATAATAGATAAATGTCCCGTCTTTCGGCGCGGCCAGCATGAGCTGAAAATTAATAGTTCCATCTGTCTTGTTTCCAAATACTCCCAAAGAAGCGAAATTCTGGTTAAAAACCTCAAACTCAAACTGCCTGTCACTGGTCAGCGGAATGTTGCCTCCATCTTTATTCTCCAGAGTTTTCCAGCCTTCTACCGCAATCCGGTCCGGTGTATGAATATCTTCCACTCCTCCCACGAACATATAGCCGTTGCAGAGGATTCCGCCTGCGTGGGTCCAGGAACTGTTGCCGCTGAAAAAGATTTTCGCGGCCTGCTGCGCGGCGCTTATGGAAGCGGGAGAGGGATTCGCATTCAATCCCATAATCGATGTACACTGCAGAGGCTGACTTTCCTCCTCTGATGCGCCTGATGATATTACGTTGCCGTCATAGCTTCCCGACCACTTAGCCGATCCTCCTCCCAGCATTTTCCGTCCCACCGTGCATGTTAACGCACAGAAATAATCATCGTAACCGTTATCCATAAAAACGTCATAGCCGTACATATGCTTATGGTCATGAGGTTTGGAGGACGACGCGCCTGACAGATGGTTTTCCACATTCTCTTTCTCTCCGCCTTTATTTCCGTAGATAGCCATCCCGGAAGTATCCGCAATAAATACCCGGCTCGTAGGACAGCCTGTCACCCCGCCGCCGAAACCGCCTGCCGTGTTTTCTGTCACAAGGGCGTTTTCCATATATCCGTAGGCTCCGTCGGAGATGAAAACACCTCCGCCTCCCCAGTGTTGATGTGTATCGGTCCGGTTGTTTGTAATATAACCGCTGATAAATTTCACCTGACCCTCGATCACGGTGATTCCTCCGCCCTCACCATTTAAAGCCAGGTTGCGCGCCACAGTTCCTCCCGGGTTCATGCCGCCGTCGCTTTTGGGCTCCTGGTCCTCTTCCCCTATTATCAGTCTGGCAAGGCTTGTTTTATAGATTCCCCCTCCGCTGTAGGTTGCTTTGTTATTGGTAATATAGCCTGCTCTCAAATTAATAGTTGATTCTCTTCCGCCGTCTGCATAAATTGCTCCGCCGCTTCCGTTTGTGGCCTGGTTGTTGGTAATATATCCTTTGAGAACGGTTAAATCACTGTTCTCTCCCAGATAAATGGCCCCGCCGTTCAGTGAGGTGTTTCCCGAGATACATGTTCCTTTATAATCCCCTATATCTTCAGATTTTTCCACCGGAAGATTGATTTTACTGTCTCCGACTGCCCGGATGGCTCCGCCTCTGTCAGGGGAAGTATTGCCGCAGAGATATCCCCCTTTCAGGTTTAAGGTACTGCTGCCCTCAAGGTTTATGGCGCGGTTGCTGCATCCCACGATAGCCCCGCTCTCCAGGTTCAAAGTGGAATTGTAAACATATATGGCGCTAAACGCCGCTGTATTGCCAGGGGATGTCACTTTGATCACGCCCGGATTGGTTACTATATGTTCCTCAAGCCACTCCCGGGTCTTGCCGTTCGCTTTGTCTGTCACCTGGGAGGTTGTAACATAGAACTTTAATACCCTCTCCCCGTTACCGCGGACCTCATATACAGAACCCAGCCCCACAGTCTCCTCAGCAACCGGCACTCCATCATTTTCAGGAAGCAGATTCTCCATTGCCCCCAGATCATGTACCGTTTCCCTGCCCTCTGAATTGCCAGCCGCCAATTCATCCCGAATCGTCAGATTAGAATCGTTCCTCACATCAATCAGGCTCTTCTCTGTCCGATGTACCGTGATGCTCTTTCCATTTAGGTTTAAGATCTTGGTTTTCCCTTCCATGGAAATGGGCAGATATCCTGCTTCCTCATCTGTCTGTACATCAATATCTGTGTCCAGGATGACCACTTGGGTGTCATCATTGGTTAACGCATTTTTAAGCTCCTGAATTGTCTTTACATATACAGTCGACAATTCCGCAGTGCGGTACGCTGCCAGATACATGCTCATGTTCCCGGCTCCTGCTGCCTGTATCTCCCCCTGGTTCGGGTCTTCCTCTCCGCTCTGACCGCCTCCCACCTCGAAGCCGACCTCAGCGACAGCGCCGTCTTCCTTCACCTCAATCTTCGTCTTGTCGTCACTGCTGCGGTTCTCCAGTATTCCGTCCTGAGACTGGCTGAACAGCTGCCATGATGGCCCTTCCTGGGTTTTGCTTTCATCTTCTGCTTCCTCTGTCCTTGCGTCGTCCTCTATGACCGCTCCCTCTATGGCCGTTCCCACTCTCACAGTCTCTTTTGCCGAGATTCCCGCCCGGCCCGTCTCTATGATCTCTGATACCGCAGTTTCCGTTTCATTCTCTGTCTCGATTCTTTCGGGATCGGAATCTGCCTCCTCTTCTATTCTGGCGATCTCCTGTTCCTCACTGGACGCAGCTGTCTCTTCTGGTGTTTCCTCATCAAAAGCCGAACTGGTTTCGCTGTGGCCTTCCCCGTCCTCCGCATCCACACTCTTCACCGGCGTCTTAAACTCCACGGAGTACTGTACCGGCCCGGCGGGCTCTGCCGCATTTCCCTCCTCATCCAGGAAAGCAATGTTCAGGGGAATCATGGCCGTCAGCACCTTGCCTTCGCTCTTTCCCTGCTCCGCCAGCTTCTCCCTCATCTCCACAGCTTTGGGATCTTCCTTGGAAATCTCTTCTGCCTCCATCTTCACGTTCTCCGGCAGCGTATCCTTCTCGAAGGTGGCTGTCACTACGGCATTCTCTGTCTCCGCCTTGAGGGTGATGATGACAATCTCCTCGTCGGGACCGAACTTGGACAGAGCCGCGAAGCCGCGGATATCTTCCTCGCCGCCTCTGTGTGTCCTGGTGGTCACCCGGTTCTCATAGTCTCCCTCAACGGCGGTGAATTTGCTCACGTTTCCTTTGTCGTCCAGAGTCACTTCCGTGATGACTCCCACCCGGCCCGGTTCTCCGGCAGCGCCTGCCGCGAACACCAGGTCCCCCGGCTTTGGTATGTAATCCTTTTCTCTGTAGAGTTCCGGAACCCCGCCTTTCATGGACTGCATCAGACTGTCAAAGTCTGCCGTCATCGGCGCGTTCTCGACTCCGGCGTAGTTCATGCAGAAGGACACGAACATGGTTCCCCAGTCGCCGTAGGGTTCTCCGTACCACTGGCCATAGCGGCTGTAGCCCTTTTTCTCGTCAACGCCTTCTACCTGGTAATTTTTCTCGCTCTCCCTGTAATTCATCTGGCTCTCTGCCACGCGGATTAAGTCCTCCGGGATATTGCCGGTAAGTTCCGGGATGGTCTGGGTCCAGACAGCCTCATCCTCCAAATCCGCCTCCGGGTCAGAGTAGCAGATCAGGGAGTGGGTGTGCTCTTCCATCTCGCAGATTCGAATCAGCTCATAGTTGTCTTCGTCATATTCCATCCCCTCGGTGTATTCCAGATAGTCGTCCAGAAGGAAACTGTCGTCGCCGATAAGGTTCATGTCATATTTATATTTGTCGTTCTCGTCCCACTCGTACTCCATGGCGTTGCTGGCAGTGGCGCGGTCCCCGTTGCTGGCAGTTCCCTTGCCGCCTTCTGTCAGGCAGAACTCTCTCATCTCCTCCAGGCGTTCCTCCAGCCGGGCGTTTGACGGGGTTCCCAGCTCCTCATCTATATCCCACCGCTCCGCGTCAGAAGGGGTGGAGGCCCCGATTCTCCGCAGAAGATAGCACTCCTCTGTGTGGATATGCTCTTCCATCCCGCAGAAGGTCTTGGCTCCCATGGTGACAGCGGGCAGGATTAAAGCGTATACCGTGCAGAATACTACAACGGCCGCCATAACTGTTACCGTCTTGTGCCAGCGTTTCCATCGCTTCTGTTCTTGCGCCAGTTTGGTCACGTGCAAGATTAATTTTTCCTTCATACCCTCATCTCCTTTTCCCTTATTTATCGTATCACATGTATATCACCAAGGGGCCATATACAAAAAAACAGCTTTCCTACGATCTGGTCTTCTCCCACGCAGCCCACAGAAGTATTTCGGGAGTCAATGGACACGCTCCGGTGGTCTCCCATGAGAAAAAACTTTTTATCCGGAACCTGGTAGGGCAGGTCGATGTTGCATTCTCCCAGGGCTTTCTCCGCCACATAGGGCTCCTCAAGCTCCTCGCCGTTGACATAGACCGTGCCGTCATCCTTGATATCCACCCAGTCTCCCGCCCTGGCGATCACCCGCTTTACCAGAATCTTGTTGTTGTAATAAAAGGCGACAATGTCCCCCTCCTGGAAGCCGGCTCCCTGAAGGGACACGACGATGTTCCCGTCCCACAGCGTGGGGGTCATGGAGTTTCCGTATATTCTGAGCACCGGGAGCAGAAGCGTAGCTACCAGAACCGCCGCAGCCGCCACTGTAATCAGGGCGTATATAGTGCTTCTCATCAAAGCCGTGTATCTGCCGTGGTACTTCACTCTCTTCAGCTCTGCCTCCAGCTGGGCTACATTAGGCGTCTCCTCCGACAGGTCTAAATTCCTATTCTTCATAATTTTCACATCACCTCTGTCTCGTGAGCATCTGTCACTCCAGGTCTCCTCCCTGAAACAGCCTCTCCTCCGTCTATGGCCATGATGCTCTCCAGGTACTGATCCGCCGCGGCCTGGGCCGCCTCAAACACCTGGTTGATCTTCATGGCCGCCTCCGCGATGGAACCGCACTGATATATGAGAATTCTCCTGTCATCCAGAGCCTCCATAGCCTTTTTCAGTTCTGCCTTGAGCATCTCGATCTCTCTCCCCTGCGCCACCAGGATCTCCAGAAGATCGATTCTTCTCAGCTTTCTCAGTTCTTTATCTGTCATGGCCTCAATTCCTCATCGTCAATCTGTCTTCCGCCTTGGGCAGCCGGACGGCGGATAACATGGACATCAGTTCCAGGGCGCTTCGAAAATACACATGTCTTCCTTTCGTAAGGCGTCCTCTGACACTCCCCTGGAGACTGCTGTTCTGCATCCCTGCAAGGTGCAGCTGAAAAAATTCTCTCGGCTTCTGGGCGCGTATCTGACTCCAGAACCGGCTTTCCTCGTCATATTCCTCTCCGTTCCTGTTCCATTCCGGTTCCGTCCGGCAAAACTCCCCGCCGCTCCCGCCGCCTAAGGTCCGAAACCCCTCTTTCGAGGGCGAAAGTCCCAGCTGCCTGCCTATGGTGTCCAACGTCAGAAGCAGTTCGCGGATATTTCCATAGGGAACCGGCTCCTGAAGCGCCATGTGCACAACACTGCCATATAATTCACGGTCCCTGCTTCCCTGAACCAGCACCAGCATGTGGGCGCCGCCCCTGCCCGGACTGTCGGCTGCGCCAAAGGCCGTCTTGCCTTCCGGCTTCCCGTTCTCCTCTATGACTTTCTGCATCCCGTCAAATCACCCTCCCGGCTGCGCAAATACAACATAATAAACATTATGTCATAGAGCGCCTGGTGAGGGTTCCGCCGCCTCCCCGCAGCGCCTGGCGGCAGGCTGGTTTATTGTCCGTCATGTGCGGATTTCCGTTCTGTCTGCCCTATTCCCCATAAAAGGGCAATAAAAAAGCCGGCCTCGGCTGGCTGACGGCGTTCTCCCTGTCCATGGGTGCCTTCAGAAACTGGGCTGACTGTTTTGTCCCGATTTTCAGCGGTAAACGGTATTGAATTTTTTTCAAAAAAACCTTAAAGGTAGTTGAATTTTGCCTTCGGCTGAGTTATACTGAAACCATATCAGCGGAAAAATAAGTTGTTTTCATGACATAATGTTTATTATGTCATGTTTTTTTGTCCCCCGTCCTCCCGTCGCCCTCTTCTCCAGGAACATTCATCATAAGATGCCTGACGAGATTGGATATCTCTCTGTCGCTCCCCTCTGCTTTAGACGCTTCCTTCCAGGCAGGCCGGCCCCATTCTGTCTTTACAGACCAGGCGCAGTTCCTCTTCTTTTTGCTTCTTGTCCCTGGGCAGGTTTTCTCTCTTCGTCCCGGCACAGATACCAGCATTCCCAGTTCCAGCTGCCTCCGGCAGGCTTCGGCCCCGCTGATCATAGTGTACCTGCGGGTAGTGTCCACGCTGCTGTGTCCCAGATAGTCTGCCAGGCGGATGATATCCTTCTCCTTTTCATAATATGCGCGCGCAAACAAATGGCGCAGGTTATGGGGAAAAACCTTGCTCTCCGCCACTCCCGCCCCGGCGCACAGTTTCTTCATCTCCGCCCACACGTTCCGTCTGTCCACAGGTTTTCCTGACCGTGTCACAAAGATATATCCGTGTTCGATTCCCTGTTCCCTGCAGTACTCCTTGAGAAGGCTTATGAGGGAGTTGGGGAGAATGATCCACCGCTCTTTCCCCTTGAGACGGATATTCACCATCTTTTTTTCCAGAGCCTCCGCCGTGATATATTTCAGCTCGCTGATCCGTATCCCTGTACTCCCTATGGTCTGGAGAATGCAGCTGAGGCGCTGGCTCCCGTTTTTCTCCGCCGCCACCACCAGCCTCTGGTACTCCTCACGGGACAGCTCCCTGTCTTCTTCGATAAATATTTTCCTCTGGACACGGCACAGCTTCACGCAGCTCTCCCTCCGGCCTATGAAGTTCAGATAACCGTTGACGGCGATGAGCATGGTGTTGACGCTGGCGGTCTGATAATTTTCCATAAGAAATGTCTTGTATCGAATCATCAGTTCTTTCTCTGCCCCTCCGCCTTCCCACTCCCCCTCCTTCTCCCGGGCGTATGCCAGAAATTTCCGTATATCCCGCAGGTATTTATTTATGGTATTAGGCTGCCGCTCTTTCTCATACAGATAGTTTTCATATTCTCTCAACCGGTGTTCATCTTTTGTCATCTCTCTGTCCTGCCTTCCACTGATATAAAAAAGGCGAGGCATTTCTCCCCGCCCATGTACCCGATTATTCTCTTTGCAGCTCCGCCCGCAGCTTCCCGGCCATAGCCTCGTACTCTTCCTCCGTCAGATATACCTTATCCGGATTCATCCGGAAAGTTCCTCCCCACTCGTCACCCCCGTTGTACTTGGGCACGATGTGCATGTGGAGATGGCAGCCTGTGTCACCGTAGGCTCCGTAGTTCACCTTTCATAAATTATACTGCCCTGTACACAATCTCCCCGCCGCAGATGGTATAACGCACCTTTCCCTTTAATTTCCACCCCTTAAAAGGCGAGTTGTCTGCCTTGGAGAAAAATTTTTCCACCGTAAATTCCTGGTCAGGGTCAAAGATAACCAGGTCCGCCGGAGCCCCGGCTTTCATCCGCCCGCAGTCCAGACCGTACAGCCGGGCGGGATTCAGGCTCATCTTCTCCATCAGCTCCGGAAGCGTCAGGTACCCTCTGTCCACCAGCTCCGTGATTCCCAGAGCCAGGGAGGTCTCAAGGCCTGTGATCCCGCTGGGGGCCTCTGTCAGAGGTTTCCCCTTCTCCTCCCTGCTGTGGGGAGCGTGGTCCGTGGCGATGATGTCGATGGTCCCGTCTTTAAGTCCCTGTATCAGGGCCAGCCTGTCCTCCTCGGTTCTGAGAGGCGGGTTCATCTTGGCCAGGGTCCCGTATGTCAGAACCGCATTCTCCGTGAGAGTGAAATGGTGGGGCGTCACCTCGGCCCACACGTCCCCCCCCTGTCTCTTGGCCTGTCTCACCGCCTCCACTCCTCCTGCGGAGCTGATGTGCTGGATATTCACCCTTGCGCCGGTTCGGACGGCAATGCCGCAGTCTCTCCTCACCAGACTCTCCTCCGCCATAGACGGGGAGCCGTAGATTCCCAGCTTCTCCGACACCGCCCCGTGGTTGATCCCGTTGTTCCTTATATAGGAAGGGTCCTCCTCGTGGAGGCTGACAGGGACAGCCAGGGACGCCGCCCGCTCCATAGCCCGCTCCAGCAGCTCCTCATCCATCAGTGGTATGCCGTCGTCGGTAAATCCCGCCGCCCCTGCGTCTCTCAGAGCTTCCATGTCCGTCAGTTCCTCCCCCTTCAGCCCCACAGTCACCGCGCAGGCTCCCAGCACATGGATTCCTGTCTTCTTTCCCTCTCCGGCCACATGGTTCAGCGTCTCCACGCTGTCCACCGGCGGCCTGGTATTGGCCATGCACACCACAGTGGTAAATCCGCCCGCCCTGGCGGCTGCCGCCCCTGTCTGTATGTCTTCCTTGTAAGTAAGTCCCGGATCTCTGAAATGCACATGGACATCTACCAGTCCCGGCGCCACCACAAGGTCCGAGGCGTCGATAACCTTCTCATAGCTCCCGTCATCTTCCAGCCTGCCTATAGCTCTGATAATCCCGTCCTCCGCCGCCACATCCGCAATTTCCTCGCTTTTTTTCTCCGGGTCGATCACCCGGCCGCCCTTGATCAAGATCATATTCTTCATCTCCTGTCGCTTTTTCCGTGTCCGAACAGCTTCTGGGGAAGCTGGAACACAAACACGATGGCAAGCACAATGGACACTGCCACCTTCAGCGCCGCAAACCCTGTCTTTGCCGCCTGCTCCACGTCTCCGGTTACGATATAGTAGGCTGTCCAGTAGACGCCGCCCCCCGGCACCAGGGGAAATATCCCGCTGATGAGAAAGATGGTCACCGGGCACCGCTCCTTCACGGCCAGAATCCTGGACAGCGCCACCACAAGCATGGCCGCCAGCAGTGTGGCCTCCGGCGGCGGACAGACCGGAAGAAGAAGACAGTACAAAAGCCAGCCGGCCCCGCCGGTCAGCCCGCAGTATGGATAGTATGCCCTGGGAACACTGTACAGCACCGAGAACCCTATGGTGCCCGCCACCGCCGCTATCACCTGTCCGATCATCTTCTTCCCCTCCGCTTTGCCCTACAGCATCAGCCTCTGCCTTACAGTATAAACCAGACCAACCCCCATGGCAATACAAAAGAATACCAAAAGAGCATCCATCATCCTGACGGAACCGGCGATATAATTTTCATCGGCGATATCCCGGATGGCGTTGGTAAAAGCCACTCCCGGCACCAGGGGAATGATGGAACCGATGACCATGCGGTCCAGATGCTGCCCGATGCCAAGCTCATACAGAACCATGCAGGCGACAGTGGCCACCACCCCGCCGGCTATTCCGGACATCATCTTCTTTAGATGAGGCCCGCTGACATACAAGACAAAGGTGTACAGCAAAACGCCTGCTAAAAAAGCCGCCCCGCAGTCCCTCAAGGTTCCCCCATACAGGTAGCAGAACGCCCCGCTTCCTATGCCCGATGCCAGAATCTGCATCCGTTTCGTCTTTCCCGGCATGCGGCGGATCTCCTCCAGACGCTGCCGGACTTCCCCGATGGTGTACTGTCCCTGGGCAATCTCCCGGGACAGCTGGTTCACCGCCGCCACCCGGTTTAAGTGGGAACCGCTGACAGGAATATGCTGCACCTTGGCGAAAATCTCCTCCCTCACACTGCCCGCCGTGACAAAGATTCCGTTGCTCAAAACAAAGGCATTACAGGATTCCACCCCATAATGCCTGCAAACCCGGTTGATCGTCTCCTCCACACGGAATATCTCCGCTCCGTTCTCCAGCAGGATATGTCCCGCCTCCATGGCTGTCTCAACCACTTCCCTTTCTGTTCCTTCCATAATTACGGCCCGTGCTCCTTTTAAAATGTATGTAATGTCTATATTATACATCCTGGTCTTTAAAAAGTTAACACGGATTTTTCGCAAAATCACATAAACTGCTTTAAATCCGGATATACTCATACAAAGAGGCTGCAGAACCGCTTTTCTTCCGGATCTGCATCATGCAAATTGTAAAAATTGAGGACTGTCCATATGACAAGAAACAGCCAAGATGACTTATCAATAGCCCAAAATCTGTTAATACATTATATTGATTTTTTATTAATCCGAACCGAACAGCAGACCTACACTATTAAACATGAGTTTTCGACTCTGCTTTCTCTTTCATTACCTGAAGAATGTAAATCTTATATCAAGCGCCATGAAAAAAATCATTTGGATTCAACAAACAGATATGCAGAATTCCTTTTAGAGATAAAAAGAATTATCTTGAATTTTTTCACATCAAATCAGAAAAATTTACCCTTGTATTCTAAAGAAGCATATCAGTGATATACTTTTTCAGAATCAAAACAAATTTTCCGGCTGTCCACTTATCTTTATAAGCATTTATTAAAGCCTTTTCAAAAGCCCGGCTATAGGTTCTGTAGACTATACCTCTAAAATCATCCGAAAAGCCCTCACTATAGATAAGATCATCCTTAAATCCCACATAGAATATCATTTATAATATGGACAAAGTCTGCAACAGACAGATCAAAAGAACCCTCATATTCAAAATCAAAGGACCCGGAATAAAAAATAATTTTCGTTCTTTTATTCCTTTTCCTATACTTCTTTATCAGTTCAAACCCATATCTCGCCTCGGGCGTATCTTGAAAGTCATAATCCTCTCCGCTTAAAGCACAATCAGACATTACAATATCACAGACATAGTCATTTAATGTCTCAACTTCTTTTCTCTTTGACAATATTTTATAGTTAATATTATAATTATAATCTAACTTCAAGACAGACTTCACCGCCTGAAATACAACCTCGACTGTATCAGGGTTGTCATCTACAACTACAATTTCAAATTCTTTCTGCATATGAGCCTCCTATCTCACTGGAAAAGATAACACAAACAGAGCGCCTCCTAAAGAAGCATTTTTCACATATGAAATATCTCCCCCTTGCTCTTTCATATATTGCAGGCAACTTGCCAAACCTATGGAGTTATTCATCAGATTGTCCAACACAGTTCTCAAGCCGTCAACATTACAGCTTACCCTGTTATACATGATGTTCTTCAAGGTTATGGATATATCTGGATATACGAGACTCTTCTCTTCAATAAAGCTGTTTAGAACATGCGCCAATATTATATTCTCTTTTTTCCGGCGAACCGGAGCTGTGCGCTTAAGTGCCGCAACAACCATTCTGGAGATTTCATTAACCACAGATTTTGACGTAGCCGTATTAAAAGATAATTGATTTTTCCGCGCCTCAAGCTCTAATAAGTCTGTGAGTGCATTCAGAGCGTCAAGTTTATTTTTCACCGCATGGAGCAAATCGTAAAGCATCGTCTCAGTGCCTACTATTTTTTCCATGACAATCAACCGCTTTGACAATTGCCTGTTTGCTTTTTCAACCTGCTCTATATTTTTTTCTATCGCATGAAATGATTTTAGTGTTTTATCCACAACCAGCTTCTTTTGTTCTTCCGGCAATGAAATTTCATCATAAATCTGAGGTATCTCGTTTCGAAAAACAGATAAATCTTTCTTTATGTCATCTACGGTAAACTCGATAATCTTTCCCTGTTTTTCCGCGTCGGATTTGAGTCTGCTGAAAATATACTCCTGAAGCAGTTCCATTATCTTCCATATAAATTCTTTTAATTGGAGGAACTCGGCTGCATCCTCATTCAGCCCCTGCCGGTTTGTCGCGTCTTTTAAGGCAGGATTGTTGGTTTCAAATCCCTCATCAGATATGGTATAGGTAAGAAGACGAGAATCAGATAAATCGGCGCTTATTCCGGTGGTGGCATATTCAAAGGAATCATTTACTATTATATCCATGTTTGTCCAAAGATTTCGCAGTTCTGATATCTCCAGAACAACTCCTGTTCTTTTTATTGTTTGATTCCTCTCAACTATGCAATCGATCTCTATATCCTGCAGTTTCTTTTTATGGTCCTCAAACAGATTCCAATCAATTGCCACGGTCGAAGTCTCATACCCTTTCGCCCCACCAGCTTGCCCAACTTGGCGTTTGTGCTAAAATTCAGTTTTTCTCTCTTCTCCATACTTCCAAATTCCTGGTCTCTTCCACAATATACACCGGCCGGTCTTTCAGCTCCGTAAACAAGATAGCAATATACTCCCCTATGATTCCCACGATCACAAAAAGAATGGCGAACATGAAGCAATTCAAAATCACGATGGTGGCGTACCCGCTGGGCGCCCCGTCCCTGGTCAGCAGGGTGTAGATCATCACCACCACCCCCAAAAGCGCCGCGAACACCCCGGCATAGATTCCCAGCTTCAGAGGGAGGTTGGAGAAGCACACGATGGTGTTCACGGAAAACCGAAACAATTTCCTGATGCTGTACTTGCTCTCCCCCGCCGCCCTGACGCCCGCCTCATACTCGATGGTGGTTTTGGCGAACCCCACATTCTGCACATATCCCCGCAAAAAGCGGACCTTCTCCCGGTAATTCTCTTTGAGCACCCCGGCCACCCGCCGGCTCACCGCAAAAAAGTCGGAGGCGTTGCTCTGGAATTTCACGTCGGACATCACGTTGATGACCCTGTAAAACGCGGCGGAGCACAGATTCTTCAGCCACCCCGCAGACTCGTTTTTCGTCCTCACCATGTTGATGACCTCATAACCCTCCTCAAACTTTTCCAGGATCTCCGGGATGCAGGCAGGAGGATGCTGCAGGTCCGCATCCATGCAGATGATGCCGTCCCCGCTGCTGTGGTCCAGACCTGCGATCATGGCCGCCTCATGGCCGAAATTCCTGGAAAAGCTAATGATCTTTATCCGCCTGTCCTGGCCCGCCAGCCTCTTTAATATGTCAAGGCTGCCGTCCACGCTTCCGTCATTGACAAACAGCAGCTCATAATCCCACGGCTGCCTGTCGAGAACCGCCCTGGTCTCCCGGCAGAACCGCTCCAGAACCTCCGCCTCGTTGTACACCGACACCACCACGGATATCAGTTTCTCCCCTTCTTCCGTCATCCTGTTACCTCAATTCTTGTATCCGAGTGGGAGGGCACTCTCTGCTCCTTCGGCGGAAGCTTCATGTAATCTCCGTACACCTCCGTGAGAACATGGTGCCAGCCCGCGGGAGCCATGAGCGCCGTGTCCTCGAAAGGCAGATCCACCGTCTCCTGAACCCACTCCTTTTTCAAGGTCACATAGAGATAATCAGGCTGATAGTTGCTGTAATAAAACAGCCCGCTGCCCTGATTGTTGTACCTGACAGCCAGGGCATACTGCATTTTTCGTATGGCCTTCATGGGAATCCGCTTCCCCGCCCCGGCAAGCAGCCTCACCGCCATCCGCCCTGCCGGCCCGTACTTGGAGTAGTCAAGCTGATACCGGTGTCCCATGGCCAGGCCGTAGATCATGGTGTGAAGCCCCTTGACCCACATGGCTTTCCACCGGCACTCCGGCTGATCATCCAGGATAAACAGATCCACCCACAGATGGTTCAGCCGCCCCTCATAGTAATCCATCTCAGGGCTGTCCTGGTTGGTTCTGCTGTTCAGGTAGAGGATTCTCGGGGTGAAGTCGTAGAACGCCTCCCCGCCCCGCAGGTGGTGGGGCTTTAAAAGCTTCATTCCCCTGGGAAGCTCCTCCCCTGCCACCCTCGCGAACTTCTCATAATTCTCTCTGGTGAACGCCACGTCCGCGTCATCGTCCCAGGGGATAAAGCCCTGATGGCGCGCCGCGCCGATGAGAGTTCCGGAATCCAGCCCGTACCGTATCCCGTGCTTTCTGCAGATGCGGTCGATTTCCTTCAGTATCTTCAGATTAGCCTGGTGGACTGCTTCCAGCTGACGGTCCTTCTCCTCCGGGAACACCGCCTGTTTTGACACAAATTCTGACACAAACTCTGACATGATCTATCCCCCTGCTATGGACGGCCGGCATGCTGCGCTGCTTCCTTTATCACAGCGGCCATATAATCAATCATCTCATCCGTCATCCCCGGATACACTCCCACCCAGAACGTGTCCGCCATAATCCGGTCCGTGTTGGCAAGGCTGCCCGCCACGCGATACCCTTCGCCGGCCCGGCGCATCTGATCAAAGCAGGGATGCTTCGTCAAATTCCCCGCGAACAGCATTCTGGTCTGGACACCCTTTGACTCCACATACTGAACCACCTGGTTCCGGTCCGCCCCCTCCCGGCAGGTGATGAGGAAGCCGAACCAGCTCGGCCTGGAATTCCTGGCAGCCTCCGGGAGAATCAGCTTATCCTCCGTCTCCGCCAGCCCTTTATACAGCCGATCGAAATTGTGCCGGCGCCGCTCCACGAAGGAGGGGAATTTGTCCAGCTGGGCGCAGCCTATGGCGGCCTGCATGTCCGTGGCCTTTAAGTTATATCCGAAGTGGGAGTAGACATACTTGTGGTCGTACCCCAAGGGCAGTTCCCCGTACTGTCTGTCAAACCGGTGTCCGCACAGGTTGTCCCTGCCTGACGGACACACGCAGTCCCGTCCCCAGTCCCGGAAGGATCGGACGATCTTGTGGAGAAGCGGATTGTCGGTGTACACCGCTCCCCCCTCGCCCATGGTCATGTGATGAGGCGGATAAAAGCTGGAAGTGCCTATATCCCCTACAGTGCCGGAAAATCTCTCCTGTCCATCCAGAATGTACTTCGTCCCAAGGGCATCACAGTTGTCCTCCACCAGCCACAGGTTATGGCTGTCACAGAAAGCCTTCACCTTCTCCAGGTCAAAGGGGTTGCCCAGTGTGTGGGCCAGCATCACCGCCTTTGTCCTGTCTGAATATGCCGCCTCCAGCATGTCCGTGTCGATATTGTACTGAGGGATGGTCACATCCACGAACACGGGAACCGCGCCGTACTGGATCATGGGGGTCACGGTGGTGGGAAATCCCGCCGCCACGGTGATCACCTCGTCCCCCCGCCGGATCTGCCGGTCTCCCAGAAGGGGCGAGGTCAGGGCCATAAACGCCAGAAGATTGGCGGAGGAGCCGGAATTTACCAGAGAGCAGTGTCTAATGCCCAGATACTCCGCCAGCTTCTTCTCAAATTCTTCTGTATATCTGCCTGACGTGAGCCAGAACTCCAGGGAACTGTCCACCAGGTTTATCATCTCCTGCCTGTCATAAACCCTGGACGCGTAGGGAATCCTGTCCCCCTCCTCATAAGTTTTTTTCTGATGGAACCGGTCGCAGTACTCTCCCACCAGCTCCAGGATCTCCTGCCTGGCCTGGGATTCGGTTTTATTCTCAAACATGTCGCGCTTCCTTTCTTATTTGTCGCATAACCTACTTAACAGACTCCTCCCAGCCGGGTTTTACTGTCCCTGACCGAGTATCCTCTTTGTATAGTCGTCCATCTCCCGGCCTTCGGACAGCACCCTCCCGCCGTTGGTGTCAATCCCGCTGACCCGCTCCTGAAGGAGAGCCATAAGGGCCTCCCCCGCTTTTCGGGTGGTATCGGAAAGAACACTGACGCCGTTGGACGCCAACAAGTAAACAGCCAGGCAGTGAACCGTCTTTTGGCGCTTTCCCACATTGACGAAATAGGTATAGTCACTGAAGCTGCAGGCTTTCAGACTGTCCACGCGGATTACGGTCTGGGACGGGTTAGCCAGATAAATATAATCCCTAGTGAGAAATCCGTCGCCGTTGGAAAGCACCCTTTCAAGCCCCTCCGTCAATCTCAGAATATAGCAGTCCGGGGCAAGGACCTGGCGTTCAAATTCCTCAATTTCTCTTTCCGGCAGCTTGCTTCGCTTCGCGGAACCGGCGATATAGTCCTCCCGCTTTTTCCGGATCTGCTTAATTATAAACCACAAAATCACCAGAAACGCCAGAAAAACCACGCCGAAGAATCCGCAGATCCCCATGCTTATCCCCATCATGTCGTCCCGTCCTTCAGCCTTAAGCTCCAGCGCCCTGCCCACTGACCACACCAGCCCCCAAAGGGACGCCACAGCAAAAACCGTGATAAAGACAGTGCTGAAGATACTCGTCCGCTTAACGACTTTTTTCGTTTTCTCAAATACAGAGCCATCCGGAAAATGCTTTCTGGCATAGTCCTCATTCATTTTGGTAAAATATTCTGTCATAGATACACAGCCTCCCATTTCATAAAAGTAGATTTCCGATCACCGGAAAAAAGCCTCTATCTGCCTGTCCATAACCGCCAGCAGGTCCTCTCCCCTGAGATAAGCCCTGGTCCAGTCCACGGTCCACTCCACAGCCGCCTTCACATCCAGCCGCGGCTGCCAGCCGAACACTCTCTTGAGCTTCGAGCAGTCCAGCTTCAAAAACCCTGCCTCATGAGGTCCGCCGTCATACCGGTCAATCCACCTAAGACCGTCTCCCCATGCCCGGCAGAACAGCTCCGTCAGAACGCCGGTGGTCACGCAGTCCCTGTCCTCAGGGCCCACATTGTAGCATCCGCAGAATTCCGGGGCTTCGTACTGCTTCATGGCAATGGTCAGGTACACAAAAAGAGGCTCCAGCACATGCTGGTAGGGCCTGACCGAGTGGGGGTTGCGGACGATAATGTCCTTTCCCTCCGACGCTGCCCGGATACAGTCCGGGATGATCCGGTCCGGGGCGAAATCCCCGCCTCCGATGACATTGCCTGCCCTGGCCGTGGACACACGGACTTTTTCCCGGTCAAAAAAAGACCGGATATAGCTGTGAGTCACCAGCTCGGAACAAGACTTGCTGTTGGAGTAGGGATCATAGCCATCCAGTGTGTCGCACTCCCGGTAGCCGTACTCCCACTCCTTGTTGTCATAGACCTTGTCCGTGGTCACATTGACGCAGGACACCACGGAAGGGGTCAGCCGGACGCACTCCATAAGATTTACGGTTCCCATAACATTGGTTGCATAAGTGTAAACCGGGTCTTTGTAGGAATCCCTGACAATAGGCTGGGCCGCCATATGAAACACCACCTCCGGCTGCGCCCGCTCAAAGACCTGCCTCAGATGTTCCAGATCCCGGATGTCTCCCGTGACGCTGTCCAGAGTGTCCTTAAGTCCCGTTTCCTCGAAAAGGCTGGGGGAGGTGGGCGGCTCTTTTGCGTACCCTGTCACCACAGCTCCCAGGTCTGTCAGAGTCCGGCACAGCCAGGCCCCCTTAAACCCGGTATGGCCCGTGACCAGAACCCTCTTTCCCCTGTAAAATTCACGGAATGTCTCCCAAGTATCTCTCATATTATCATCCACCGCCTAATTCTTCCATATTTTCCAGGGCGCTCTGTTGCTCTGCCACAGGGTCTCCAGCTTCTTCATCTCCCGCTGGGTGTCCATGCACTGCCAGAAGCCGCTGTGGTGAAAGCCCATAAGCTGCCCTTCTGCCGCCAGCCTCTGCATAGGCTCCTGTTCAAACACCGT
>CAJTOT010000011.1:51943-62796 GCA_910577935.1 uncultured Hungatella sp.
GTGTTGAGCCCTGTATCCACCAGAGTCACTTTCCACGGCTCCGAATAATTATTGTGAACCTCCATCTCATTGTTGGCCAGATCAAAGGTCACATCCGAGGTGTGAAGGAAATAGTCGGCAAAAAACTCCTTCACCACATACTGTTTATATCCCAGGCATATGACAAAATCGTGAAACCCGAATTCCGAATAGTATTTCATGATGTGCCACAGGATAGGTTTCTCTCCGATCTCGATCATGGGCTTGGGCTTTAAGTGGCTCTGCTCGCTGATCCTCGTCCCCAGCCCGCCTGCTAAAATCACTACTTTCATAGATTTTCTCCTTTTGTCATTCCCTGAAAACATTCCATTTATTTTTTTTCAGTATCTCCAGCGCGTTTCTCACCGCCTTCCCGGACTCCGGATTGTAGGTCCGGAACTCGAAGTTCCACCTCAGGTCCTCGTCGGTGAGATTCTCGAAGTTCCTGGCCATCTCCTGGCGCCTTAAGCACACCTCTTTTCTGGCCGGCGCTTTCTTCACCTCTTCCAGGGTTGTGTACACGTTTCCCGCCACCAGGACCGCCAGGCCCGCCGCCGCTGCCACCGACACCGTCCTCCTGAGCGCCGGAGATCTGTCCCTCTCAAGTTTCCGCCCTGCCAGGGCAAAGGTCAGGATAATCCCGAATATCCCTATCTGAAACTGCAGGGCATACCTGGAGGACATCCCGTACTGTTCCTGCAGAAATCCCCATCTGGAATACCAGATCAGCACATGATTCAGGCCTCCGGAAACTATCAGGATCATGGGAAACACCGTCTCCCGGTACAGGCGGCATCTGATCTGAAGCCACAAGGCCAGGATGTACATGCCGATGACCATCAGCCCAAGGACCATGTACGGCAGATTTCCCACCAACAGATTCTCCGCCGGCTCCTTGCCGATGACCATGGAGGCAAATGATTTAACAAAAAAACGTACCATGTACCCCGGATCTGTCCCCAGCTGTTCCATAATCGGAATATCCGTCATCCCGTGGTATTCCTCCGCCACCTGGGCATTGCTCCAGATATAGAGGAGCAGGGGGATCACCGCCGATACGCTGTAACAGACATACCGCGCTGCCACGTCTCTCTCCTTCACCCGGCCTTCCGCAAGCTTGAAACCATAGACCAGCAAAAGGGTTACCGTGTAAATGGCACAGTAAGGCCCTGCCACGGCAAGGGTCAGAACCCAGGGAAGCCAGAGACATTTTCCGTGGTCTCCCTTTTTCTCCTGCCCTGTCCACAGCCGCTCCAGCGCCAGATAGTGGTAGTAGAATCCCACAAAGGCGAAAAAATGAATCCACCCGCTGCCGTTGATCATCATCTCCCATTTGTTCAGGCTGAACATCATCGCCATCAGGCACAGATACCACCAGACGCCTATATTCTTTTTTATACAGTAGGACACTATGAGCATGGCCCCAAGGCCCATGGAAAGTATCCCCAGTCCCTGGTCAAACCGGATGCGGTAATCAAAGACGGCAGTGTTGATGATCCTGGCCAGGTAGTTCAGCGGAATCCTGGTAAATATGTCTCCCACAAAAAATTTTTCCGGATTCCACACATCCGGCAGATAGCTGTTTACCAGGCGGATATAGTCGGAATATATCACATCCGCAAAGGCGCTTTTCACGTACCACACGCCGAACGCCATGCCCGCCAGCGGCAGGAAGTAGTACCATCTCCGACTGTTCATAAACTCTCCCTCTCTAATCTGCGGTAATCTCAACGATCATGGAAAACCGTTTCTCGCCTCTCTGTTCCTGAGCGTCCTTCAGATAAAAATTGTTTTCAAACTCCAGTTCTGCCGTGTCATAGGGTTTTGTCTGCAGGTCCAGGTAGGTGATATTGTCCACGATGTCCACTTCCGCCGCCAGCTGTCCGTCCATATAGATGTCAGACTGTTCATGGCCTTCCATGACTCCCGGATACATCATCCGCAGGTGTATAACCCCGGTCTTTCCGGCCATCACACGAAGCTTCGCGCTCTCCTCCATCCAGCCATCCTTGTAATACCCGGTGACAGCCTCGCACTTTAAGACGCGCACCGCCTCCGTGATATCCTGGTAGGCGTGGAATTCCGGCTCCTCCCTCAGGATCAGCATATTGTTGGTCACCTGGCCGAAGTCCCGGATGCTGTCCACAAAGATCACCTCCGTGCCCTCCGCCTTCCTCTCTTTATCGAACACTTTAAAAAATGTATCCGCGTAAAAATCCGTCACCTGGTAATCATTGCGCAAAATATAGATCTTTTTCCCGAAAATATCCTCGCCGTATTTCTCGTAAGTCTCCTCCGCCAGGGAATTATACTGCTGCTGGCTGTTCCAGAAATACAGGTTGGAGTTCTTGCCGCGGTAATAAATCTCTGCCGGAAACATGAGGAGCACATAGACAAGCATCAGGCCCGTGCAGGCCAGGGATCTCTTGTAATCCGGCAGACGCCGCCCCGACGCTTCCTGCTCTCTGGCCGACGGCCTGACGATGACGCCGCACATGTAGGACAGCCACAGCCACGCCGCGGTCATAGACACGTAGACCCACCGCAGCTCCAGGCGGATGGTCACACTGGAGCAGGCGATGCAGGCTCCTATAAACAAAAAAAACAGCAGACTGTTTTCCAGTATCCTCACCCGGCTCCACCGGCTCTTTATGATCTTGACCGCAAAGGCTGCCATAAACGCCAGGAGAATCATATCCGCGCCTGCCACCAGAACCTTGACCCACCTGGCAGTCTCATGCCAGTTCTGGCCGCACAGATGCTCCTCCCCCATGTTGATCCCGAAGAGATACAGAACCTGATGGATGGCAAACCGGAGGGCCTGCCACAGATTGAAGGTATCTGCCACATCGGTTCCTCCCGTCCCCGCCGGGGATATGGTGCCGATGGTGACAAGGCGGATCAGCTGCATCAGCGCGAATGCCGCCGCCGGGAGCAGCCACTCCCTGGGCTTCCGGCTCTTCTTCATCACCAGAACCACATAGAACAGGGGCAGCAGAACCATATACCTCTCATGGATAAAGCAAACCGCAAAATACAGCCCGCAGGCAGCCCCAAAGCAGGCCGGCTTCTCCCCCTGGCCGTTGACGTACTCAAACAGACACCACAGAATTCCTATGGCCGCCCACAGGGCCAATGTCTCCATGAGGCCGTAGACCTGGGCGATCTGATAGCAGGACATCCGGGAGAGCAGGTACAGAAAACCGCACATGAAGCCGATTAAATTGTTGCCTGACAGCCTCCTGGAGAATCTGCACACCGTGTAGGCCACCATGGTGTTGAGTATGATATTGACGGGAACAAACCAAGTCACATGGTTCCCCACCAGACCCAGCTCCAGGTACGAGATCAGGTAAAACAGAGGCCGAAATCTGGTGCTCCCCACGGGAAACACAAACTCCCCAAAAGTCTGCTCCCCGTAACAGGACCACAGATACAGGTCATCCATAAACAGTCCCCTGATCTGAATCCCGGCATTGATGACAAATCCGAAAGCCAGCAGCAGCCCGGCGGTGATCACCTCGTCCTTCCATCGGTACTGCCAGAAGGCAGTGGGTTTCTTATCCATTCAATACTTCCTCCAGCTCACATTTCATTGGTATTTTCAGCCGTAATTCTTGCCGGCCAGTCTGTACCCCTTCATAATCAGGTCCGGCATCCATCCGGGCCATATCTTTTCAAACATCACCCGCTCCTCCTTCTCCCGGCGGTGATTCTCCATGCACGCCTTAGTGGCCGCCCCGTCATGAATCCGGTAATACAAAAGAGGCTTTTCCACACACACAAATCTTCCCGGCCTCTCCGCCATGTTCCGCATGCACTCCCAGTCCAGCACAAAATCATATTCCCCGGAGAAGACAGGCTTGGGAAGCCGGCTCTTTTTGTAGGCGCAGGAGGGGCACATCACCGGATTTCCCCAGACAAGGCCCCACATCTTCACGGCAGGCAGATGGCACAGCCCCGTGGCCCTCCATGGGAGGCGCAGAAGCTTCTTCACCAGTTCCACCCCTCCGCCCCAGGTCAGCTTTCCGTTCTTTATGAGAACCGCGTCGCTCATAAATACCGTCATATCCGGCCATTTCTCCGCGGCACGGGCCAGCTCCTCCACATAATGCCTTCCGTACAGGTCGTCCTGGTGGGCGATGGTCACATACTCTCCCTCCGCCTTTTCCACTGCAAAGTTCCAGTCATTTCCGATTCCCGTCTCCCCCTCCTCCCTGACAAAGAGAGGAATACCGTGCTTCCCCAGAAGCTCTTCAAGATACTCGCTGGGCGTGGAGGTGGCGCATATGATCTCCGTCTCTGCTGTCTGGGCCTTCAGGGATCTGATACACGCCTCCAGGTAGGGAGACCGGCCGTAAGCGCAGATGACAAATGTATGAAATCCCATATCAGTTCCTCTCAATATATTAGAAAAAATGCTCCTCCAGCATCAGGCACAGGGCATGATACACCGGCAGATGAAGCTCCTGAATCTTAAATGTCTCTTGCTCCGGGACAATGATGGCCTTGTCCGCGTATCTCCCCATCTTTCCCCCGTCCTTTCCCGTGAGGCCCACCACTTTCAGCCCCAGGGCCCTGGCTGCCACAGCGGCATAATGGATGTTGGCCGCGTTCCCCGATGTGGAAATTCCAAGAAACACATCCCCCTCCCGGCCGTAGCCGTACACCTGCTGGGCGTACACCATCTGCCCGTCCACGTCATTTAAGAAGGCCGTGGAAAGACCCGGATGGCCGGTGAGGGCGATGGCCGGAAGCCCGCCCTGGAGCTTCTGGGCCAGATCCTTTCCCGCCTCCGGGTCTATGTCCTCCAGCCTCTTGGCCATGTCCTCCGGAACCTGGCGGCGCTTCACAAAACCTTTCATCAGTTCTCCCACAATATGCTCCGAATCCGCCGCGCTGCCTCCGTTGCCCGCCACCAGCAGCTTGTGCCCCGACTCAAAACACTCCTTCAGAATCTCATATACTTCCCCGATAGACTGTCTCACCGGCTCCAGCACCGGATACCGGCCCATCAGCTCCTCCAGATAAACCATCTCATTCATAGCCTTTTTGTCCTCTTTCAATAATAAATTCTGCTGCGTCCATAAGAGTTTCCGCGTAAAAATCATAGAATGGCTCCTCTCCCCGCGCCCTGCTCATTTCCCTCTCCTCTTTGCCGTATCCGGTTCCCACCAGGATTCCCTTTATCCCGTAGTTATGGCCTGCCTCCACATCGATGCGCTTGTCCCCGACCATGTAGGAGCGGCTTTTATCTATATCATATTCCTCCTCTGCCATCTCAAACATCCCCGTCCCCGGCTTCCTGCACCGGCATGCCTTCCTGTACCGGCCGATGCCGTGTTCCGGGTGATGAGGACAGTAGTAAAAACGGTCGATTCCTGCGCCTTCCTTCTCCAGCTGCTCATTGAGATACCGGTGAAGGCTGTGCATCTGCTCCACGGTGTAATATCCCCTGGCAATCCCTGCCTGGTTGGTCACCACCACGACCCGGAAACCGTTCTCCTTGAGAAGGGCTATGGCCTGGGCCGCCGTGGGCAGGACCGCCAAGTCCGACGGGCGGTACAGATATTCTACCTCCCGGTTGATGGTTCCGTCACGATCTAAAAACACTACTCTGTCCATATGCTCCCCTGCAATCCAAACTCATACTCGCCGTCCGGCATCTGCACCTTCACATGGTTATAATTCCACCTGTTCCTGTCCGCCGTCCATGCCTGGGCTCCCCGCAGTTCAAAATTCCAGTCTGTCAGCTGTCCGCCTGCCGCTTCCAGCCGGGCCGCCACCTTGTGCTTTACATTGTAGGGACAGTACATCAGCAGATACCCTCCGCCGCCGGCCCCCAGCAGCTTTCCGCCCAGGGCCCCGGCTTTTATGGCCTCCTCGTACAGCTGGTCGATCTGCGGGTTGGTTATCTTATCGCTCATCCGCTTTTTGCTCTTCCACCCGTAATCCAGAAGTTTTCCGAAGCTGTGGAGATTGCCCTTCAAAAGCTCATCCTTCATGGCATAGGCCAGGGCTTTCACCTCGCACATGGCCTGAAAAGGATCTTTCTTTTTATAGTTGTTCACCTGGTCTTTGATAATGTTGGCCGAGACATGGATCCTGCCGGTGTAGCACAGCAGCAGATTATACTGCAGCTCATGGATAATATCCTTCTTTATGCGCAGAGGGTTCACCACCACGTTATTCCGCCCGTGAAACTCAATGAAGTTAAATCCTCCGAAGGTGGAGGCGTACTGGTCCTGATAGCCGCCGTCGATGCCCAAGTCCTCCCGCTCTACCTGGTAGGCCAGATCCGCCATGGCGTATCCGTCCAGCTCCACGCCCTTCCAGCGGGCCATGGCTGTGAGGAGGGCCACCATCACGGTGGAGGAAGTTCCCAGACCCGAGCCCGGAGGCGCGTCGCACTGAAGATACACCTCGCAGCCCTGTTTGATCTCCATGGCGTTTAAGGCCGCCGTCACCAGATCCAGGCGCCCGTCATATACATAATTCTCCTGGACATTGTATTTGACTGTCATGTCAAAGTCCAGGGAGTGGACGATGATCTGGTCGTCCTCCCTGGGCACGATGGAGCAGTATGCGTACTTGTTGATGGTACTTCCTATGATGGCTCCTCCCTGCTCCTCGCAGAACGGCGCCACGTCGGTTCCGCCTCCGCCAAAGCTGACCCTCAGCGGCGCTCTTCCCCTGATCACCATGTCAGAACTCCTTTCTCCACATCCTCCATGAACCGGTAATAGTCCTCCGGTATGCCGATATCGATAAAATATCCGTCATTGACAAAGCCTCCCAGCCTCTTTCCCTCTTCCAGCCAGCGGGGGATCATGTCGTTCTCCAGGGATACCTTCCCCTGGGGGATCTCACGGATCAGCTCTCTTGTCATCAGATAGACCCCTCCGTTGATGGTGCCGGGCTGCCTGCAGCTGGTCTTCTCGTTGAACCCGGTTAGCCTTCCGTCCTCCAGCACCGCCTGGCCGTACCGGGACGCATCCTCGACCTCCCGCAGCACCAGGGTCATGTCCAGCCCCTCTTCCGCCCTCATCCTCACCAGCCGGCTGTAATCCATCCTGTAAAATGTATCCGCGTTCAGCACCAGAACCTGGTCTCCCGCCATATGCCCGGCGGCGTTCTTGATGGCTCCGCCTGTCCCCAGAAGGGTCTCCTCGTAGGCGTAGGCCGTCTCCACGCCCAGGCCTGCTCCGTCCTGAAAATATTCTTCCACCATGGAACCCTTGTATCCCACGGCAAAAATAATCTTTTTTATCCCCTGAGCCGCCAGCTCCCGGATCACATACTCCATAAAAGGTTTGCCCTGGATCAGGGCCATGGGCTTAGGGCGGTCGTTTACAACACTGCGCAGCCTGGTTCCCAGCCCTCCCGCCAGCAATATCGCCTCCATCGTCTATGTCCTCCGTCTATGTCCTCTTTATAGTTTTTCGATAAGTATACCATTTTTTAAGGGGTTTTACCAGACAGGAGGCGGTTTTTTTCAGTTTTTCCGTTTTCTCTCGTATTTTTCCAAAAACTCCTCCAGATAAGCTATGGACTCCTCCGTTCTCTCCCCCTCTGTGTCCACCTTTGCCAGCATGTTTCCCTCCTCAAAACACACAGGAGTCAGCACGCCGTACTCGATGAGATCGCAGGTAAGGCTCCATGCGCGCTCATCTTCAGAGATATATCCCGCCTGGGCGTACACATAATCCGTGTTTCCGTACTCCATGAACTCCACGAAATTATCCATGTACTTCACCAGCGCCACGTTGCCCCATGTGCCGGTGATGTCCGAATATGACTGTGCGCTGCAGGGAAACGCCAGCACCTCCGGGTGCTCTCCTATGGCGATGAGGCGGTTCCTGGGATTCTCCGCCAGAATATCCCAGATCTGCCTGTTTCCCTTGTCCGCCATCTGCTCACGCTGCTGCGCCTGATGGTCATAGTACCCCTTATGCCTCCATGACACCGGGGTGAATCCCACCGCCCAGCTCCAGTTGGTCAATGTCATGATCACCCCTGAAAATATCACTGCCGGGATTCCCGTGTTCCTTATGACTCTGGCAGCGCTTTTATTTTTAAGGCGCCCCGTCATCCAGAACCCGCAGACAGTCAGAAGCACGTAGAAAAGCATGAAGTAATTGCCGTCCACCTGGGTCAGAAGCAGGAGGCTTACCGCGCAGCACCCGAAAAACGGCCAGAAAACCGTGTTTAAATACCTGCCCAGCTTTTTCTCTTCTTCTGTCTCCTCTCTTTTATCCAGAAACACACACACGCCCCAGGCACAGATCAGAAACCACACAGCCAGGCTTCCCCAGGCAAGGATCACATGGTCCATGTCAGGCCCCTGGGGATTAAAAAGCACCCTCCATACTCTCTCTGCCATGTCTCTCAGCCACTGTCCCCCGGAGACCCCGGCGCTGCTGTTGGGGAGCTTCTGCACGTTAAACGGATATTTCATCTCAAATCCAAACCTGGTGAATATGGAAGAAAACACGGAAGTCACCGGAAGCCCTGTAATCAAAAACGTCCTGGCCCATATCCCTGTGAGAGCCAGAAGAGACAGCATCAGCGCGGCGCCGCCTCCCCGGCTGCTTCTGACCCGGAACAGTTCCCCCGTTGCTGCCAAAAAGACCACGCTCATCCCCATGACGGCGGTGGAAAACACCAGAGACGTGGGCTTTAGGGTCCAGCTGAAGAAAAATGCTGCGAAAGCGTACCACAGCGCCTGCCTGTCTTTTTTGAGAAACAGCAGCAGCTCATAAAACATGACCATCTGGAAATATAAGGTGGCGATGTCGCTTTTTGCCGTGATGCTCATGTTCATGATCCCCGGCACGGAGGCCAGAAGGCACACAGCCGTCCCCTCCGCCTCTCTTCCCGCGCATATCCTTACCGCCTTGCCGGAGAGCCGCAGCGCCCCCGCCGCCAGCCACAGGTTAAAGGCTATGGAAAAGCTGTAGGAAGGCAGCGCCGACAAAGGCAGAGTCAGAACCTCAAATCCTTTTGAGTAGGTGTAGACGATCCCGATGGTCCCCATGTTTTCATAGATTCCCCGTCCGTTGTCCAGAATATAGGGAGAGCGGACTCCGTACCACAGACTGTCAAAATCCACCGCAATGTTCATCCGCCCGGCCTGGACGCAGAAGAATACCGCCGCTCCGGCCCACAGACAGGCCCTGGCAAGGCTCCAGCGCCCTCTGTCCGCCGCATCCGGCAGACGGTTCCTCTGCCTGATTCCCGATCCCCTGCTTATCCACCTGTCTGCCGCCGCTGCCGCCCCTGTGACCAGCACAAAGATCCAGAGATACAAGATCCGTCCCGCTCCCAGAGCCGACATAAGGCAGAACATACATACCACAAACAGGCATCCCACAAGAAATTCCCGTGTCATGCCTGCCTCTCTTTCTTCCGGCCCCTTAAGCCTTTTCAGGAGACATCTGCCCACTTCCCGCAGATACCCGGCATAGAGCCCGGATATTGCCGCCGCGGCAAACGCCCTGTGGGCCCACAGAAACACCGCAGCCAGGATTCCCGCTCCCGCCGCTCTTATCCAGAAGGAAGGCGAAAAACGGAATATAACCGCCAGCCCGGCGAACAGCGCCGCCGTCTCCCCGATCATGGCCAGATATTCTCTCTGTCTCATGCCCCATGTTAAAATGCCGTCCAGCAGCAGACAGTCCGATGAATAGACGACGGCCGCCATTACCGCTGCTGCCATTGCCGCCGCTGCCGCCCTTTCTTTCCTGGTCAGATCTTTCATATGAGCCTCTCCTGTCTTCACCGATTTATGGCATATTCTGCCGGATATCCCGCAGCAAAGGCTTCTGAAGAACATCCCCCAGAAGCCTTGTATTTATACTTAAAATTTCCTGCTCCCGCCGCCGTGAGTCATTCCTCCCGACGAAGTGTGGGTGGAGCTTCGCCCTGCCGTAGAATGTCCGCCTCCGCGGCCTCCCCCCGATGTGGAGCGGGGTATCACCCTGCTGGTGACAAACTTGTTCACCAGCCTGTCGGTCTGATTGTTGTACACAAATCTCGCCTCCGACCTGTAAGCCATGTTCAGATTCCTAAGCTGTCCCCCATCCTCCTCCATGGCATACTGCCGCTTCACGGCGAGACAGGCGGCTCCCGCCGCAAACCCTGAGACTCCCAGGGCGATCAGCGCCTCGTACCATCGGATACTCTTATGTACGCTGATCTCTCCTGTCTCCGTGTCATAATTGTGCTGGTTTCCCGGAATCCCGGCCCGGCAGTATCTCGCCGCGTCCACGAGGAAAGAGTCCACACTCGCCTCATAATCGCCTCTTAAGGCCCCTTCGTAGACCCCGTCCAGCATATCCTCGATCCTCTCGTCCGTGAAGATCCGGATGGCCTTACCGGCTGTGGAAAAAGTCAGCTCCCTGTTGTCCATGTCTATGAGAAACAGGATTCCATCCCTGTCGCTGCCCACGCCGAACCCGTTGATTTCATAAAAATCGTCGGCGTATTCTTCGGCGCTCTTGCCCCGGGCGTCGTCCGTGGTCACCACCGCCATGTCCAGCCGGTACTGTTCCCGGTATTCTCCCAGCGCCTTCTCGAATTCCTTTTCCCTGGAGTCATCAAGAATGTCTGCCAGGTCATATACCCTGACATCGTCGGAGGCCTCCGGCCTGGGCGCATCCGACGCATATCCCCTGCCTGCCGCCATGAACATACAGCAGACAACCGCGATCCACATTGTCAATAATCGTCTTCTCGTCCTCATATCATGTACCCCGCTGCCAAAAGCACTGCCAAAAGGGGCAGAAATATCTCCGCGAACAGAATCCACAATTTCCTGGTGTCCACGGGAAGTT
>CAJTOT010000011.1:62993-68177 GCA_910577935.1 uncultured Hungatella sp.
TTTACCTCTTTTTCCACCTCCATAGAGAATTCGCTGTTCTCCATATCCCGCTTCTCCGCGAAAAAGCCTGACAGAAAGCCCATGGAAAACGGCTTCATGGCCCTGGTGTCAAAAGGCATAACGCCCTCCGCCAGCTTCTTGTCCGCCTTCTTCAATGCGTTGCGGGTCACATGGTCGATGTTCATGGTTCCCGCCCTGGACACATCATACTTCTGAGTCTCGGTGTACTGCATATCTCCCGCGCGCCATGTGCGGAGCCTTGTGCCCTCCCCCTCCAAATGTCCATCCACCCGGCAGCTGTACAGCCAATAGGGAAAATACACGCCGGTCATCTTCTCGATCTGCTCCGGGCTTCCGAAATCCGACGGCACAAACCGCTTCTGTCTCAGCCATCCCAGAAAAATCTCCCTGGCCTTCTCCTTGTCTATGGCAAAAGGTATCACATAGTCCGGGTGGTATTTTCCATTTAATCTTCCCTGGAGGATCACGGGGTTGTGACAGTAGAAACAGAAGGAGGCCGCCGTGGTCTCGTCGGTGACGATCTCCGCCCCGCAGCTGGGACAGCTGTACACCCTGGCATTCTCAGCCGCGTCGTCATGTGCCGCCGCCCCTTCAGCCGTCTTGTCTTCCGGGGCCTGCGCCCCGCCGGAACCGCCGCTCTCCCGGCCTGACTGCCCGTCCCCGATCTCCGGGGCGATCTTCTCCAGTTCTTCCTGGGTGAACCTGGAAAGACAGTATTCACACTCATAATTCTGCGCAGACGGGTCAAACTGAAGCCCCCCGCCGCAGTTGGGACATTTTATGCTTATGGTCGCCATTCTGTTCTCCTGCTTTTCTCGCTGTTACCTCGCTGTTACTGTCTGGGCTTTCCGCACTCGCTGCAGAATTTTCCCGTGTTCACCGCGCCGCAGCTGCAGGTCCACGGTCCGGCCGCCGGTCTGGGGCTTCCGCACTCGCTGCAGAACTTTCCTGTGTTCTCTGTGCCGCAGCTGCAAGTCCACGTGCCGGCCTGCCCCTGGGGATGCCCGGTCTGCTGCCCCGCCGGACCGCCACCCCGGCCGTATCCCACTGCCCCGGCCGCTCCCGGCTGCTGGCCGTACCCTGCCGCCCCGGCCGCTCCCGGCTGCTGACTGTATCCCACGGCCCCGGCTGCCCCCGGCTGGCCGTATCCCACGGCGCCCGGCTGGTTCATCTGCATCTGCTGATAATTCATCTGGGACGCTCCGGCCATATATCCGCCTGCTGTGTTCATTCCCACGCCCATACCCATAAACCCGGCCATGGCGCCGTTAGCGTTGGAGCCGGCGGCCTCCATGCCCCTGGCTATGGCGCCCTGCATGTACCCTTCCCTGATAGACGGGTCACTGAGCATGGCGCCCTGATTGCGCATGTTGATCAGCTTCTGGGATTCCTCGTCGTAGGAGATGCTGGCGATGCCCACGGACTGGATCTCCATGCCCCGCATCTGCTTCCACTCTTCATCAAGAGTCTCGGACATGTATTTGCCCAGCTCCCTGCCCTTGGAAGCCACATAGGAGATGCGTATCCCGTCGGCGGACATCTGGTTGATGGAGGACTGAAGAGCCTCCAGAAACTCGCTGAGATACTGTTCGTTGACGCTCTGGATATCCACCTTGGCGCGGCTCTTGGGAATCACCTCCGCGTAGAACTTCAGCGGGTCCATGATCTTTATGGAATAGGTGCCGTGAGCCCTCAGAAACAGTTCCGCGTTGTAAAACTGGTCAAAATAGTTGATGGGATTCCTGGTGCCGAACTTGATCCCCTTGATCTCCTGAAGATTGATGAAAAATACCTTCTGGAGGGTGGGGGTGCTCCCTCCGTACTTGATGCGCTGGAAGGATTCCTTCAGCGTGTCCCCGAACTGGCCGTTAAACAGTGACGGCAGTGAGGAATTGTTGACTGTGTAGTAGCCTTCCTCCGCCGTGTAGTCCACCACTTTGCCGCCGTCCACCAGCATCATGAACTGGTTGGGATATACGTGAATCACAGAGCCGTTGGAGACCGTGTCTGACGTGCCCTTGGTGTTGGAGCCTCTGCGTATCTTCACGCCGCTTGTAAAGACAGTCTGGTCTCCCATCTCTCCCGCTTCGATGACCTCAAGCCACTGGTCCGCCAGAGATCCGCCCACTGCCGATGCTGCCGCTTTGATAATTCCCATGGTTGGTTCCTCCTGTATTTGTTTTTTCTCTTACATCTGTTTTTCTCTTACCGCAAATTCACTTTAGTCAATAGTATACCACGCCCGTCATTCTTTTTCAATCCGGTGAAGCTTCCACACCCGTATATCTATGGGTATGATTCCGGTACCGCAGTATTCACAGAATTTGCTGCCCAGCCTGGTTACCGGGGCGCCGCAGTTGGGGCAGGTGGCCCCTATGGCTGTGGCGCAGTCTCCTGCCTTCGATATATCCTGCACATAGATAAGCTCCATGTTAAACCGGTTCTGTTCCTTCTGGGGTCCGGAAAGCTGACGAGAACTGCCGCTCCTCTCCTCTGCCCCTTCTTCCTGATAATAATACTCGACCGCCGACTGCAGCCTGATGATGCACAGACCCGCCTCCTTCTGATATCTGGCGATCTCCGTCTGGTGGATTCTCACCTGTCTGTAAGCTTCCCTGACGCCTTTTCTTTTCTGTTCCTGAATCTGAAATTCCGTCTGCCGCAGCAGCTCATCGGAGACTCCCATCTCCTGCCCGCGGCCTTCTCCTCCCTCCAGCGCCGATAGATCCTGGCTCTCCAGAGCCCTTAAATATCCCTTCAGCAGGTTCTCACATCTCTGCCTCCACTGGGCCCATTGAAATTCCGGAAAATCCGACTCGATCTGGGGGAGGCACAGCTTAGTCATGCCCGACACCGATTTGGGAGTCTCCCCCAGAATATCTGCCTGGCGCTCCAGCCCCTCCCTGAGAGACGAGGTGCCGAAGATTGCCAGAGAAAAAAGTCTTACCTGTTTTCTGACCCGCAGCCAGCCTAAAGACGCCTCCTGACAGCAGCAGCACCCCTGCCAAAATTCCTAACCCTTCCATAATCTCTTCCTCCTGGGATTAACCTGGCGGACGGCAAGCCACAGACACAGCGCCGCCATGAGAACCTGAACCCCCGCGCTGATTCCCAGCCACCACCGGGCCGTCACGCTGAGAGAACCGTTCCCGATCCACATCTCCACCGCGGAGCTCCTCCTGACATTGCTCAACTGGCTTTTCATGGCAGACAGGAAAGTCACCGCCGGGTTGACCAGAAGCAGCCATACAGGTCCCTGCTTTGCGGATCTGTTTCCCGGGACCTGAAAGGAGGCGGCAAACCGCTGCAGTGCCACGGTCCCGAAGACAAGAGCGGCCATGATGCAGTAGCTGGCCGCCGTGGCGATGGTTGTCCTCTTAAACACCGACGAACAGCAGATGCCGACGCTTCCTGCCAGCAGCGCCGTGGAGGCAAAGCTGACCAAAAGCAGGATGATATCTCTCCCTGTGACGCCGCCGTAGACAAACACCAGGGCCAGTATGGGAAAGCTGGACACTACCAGCAAAAACACTGTGGAAAGACTGGACATCAATTTCCCCAGGACGATATCCGCCGGGGTAATCCTGGTAGTCAGAAGCAGATTCAGGGTCTGCCTCTCCCTCTCCCCGCTTATGCTCCCCGCCGTCAGGGCCGGCACGATGAGAAGAAGCATGACAAACTCAATGGCCGCGGCAAAAATATACAGATTTAAAAAACTGGAATACTGAATCTCCGCCGTGGTTTTCACCTGGGTGATCATAGAGTACATATCCAGGAGCGCCACCAGCGCCAGAATGCTGTTGCACACCAGAACAATCAGAGGCAGCCGAAAAGATCTGGCGCTGATTTTGCTCTCCTGACGGTATACCGGATTAATTTTCATTGATCAGCACCCTCCCTTCTTCCTCCCGGCTGGTAATCTGCATGAACACGGCTTCCAGATTGCCTCTCTCCCGCATAAACCCGCAGATCTGAACCCCCGCGTCGATGAGCTGCTGCAGGAGGACGGCTTCATCTTCCCTGTCCCCTGTAAAATTCAGCATAATATCATTGTGGCGTATTGTCACCGTCTCCACATAGGGATGGCTGCGCAGAATATTCACGGCCTGCTCCCTGTTTTTATATACGGAGATGAGCAGAGGGCTCCGGACATTAATCTGGTTTAAAATGTCGTCCATGGAACCCTCCAGTATCATCTTCCCCTGGTCCACCACCCCTATATCAGTACACAATTCCGACAGCTCCGACAAGAGATGGGAGCTGATTACCACCGTCTTCCCCTGTTCCCTCAGGTCCTTCATAATCTCTCTGAATTCATACCTTGTTCTGGCGTCCAGCCCTGACGTGGGCTCATCCATAATGAGAATCCGGGGATCATGGATAAGGGCCCTGGCCAGGCACAGCCTCTGCTTCATGCCTCGGGACAGACCGTCCACATAGTAATCCGCCTTCTCCTCCAGCCCCACCTGCCCCAAAAGGGCCATGGCGCGCTTCCTGGCAGTGAGCCCGTAAAGGCCGTAGCAGGAGGCGAAAAGTTCCATGTACTCACATACCTTCAGGTTGTCGTACACCCCGAAAAAATCCGGCATGTACCCTATCTTCTCCGCCACCTCCCCATGGTTTTTCAGCGCGTCGGCCCCGTCTATCTCCACCTCTCCTGCATCAGGGAGGAGAAGCCCTGTGAGAATCTTGATGGTGGTGGTCTTGCCTGCCCCGTTGGGACCTACAAACCCGTATAATGCCCCTTCCCGCACATGCATGTTCAGGCCATCCACAGCCGCCGCCCGCCCGTACATTTTTTTCAGGCCTTTAATTTTCAGCATCAGTCTTCCCTCCCCACGATATCAAGCATCGGAAGCACTACGTTCCAGTTGTAGTCTGTCATGTTCTCATACACATATTTGATGGTGATGGTGTTGCCCGGAGACAGATAGGAGGTCAGCTCATAAGCCTCATAGGAATCTTTCATGGAATCCATCAGGTCATACTTTCCGGTGCTGTGGTTGTAAAAATAGATTTTCCCCTCAAACGGCTTTAAGTCACTGCCGGAGACGTTCTTGATAAACTCCATGGACACCTGGTCAAACATGAGCTTCACTATGCGCACGTCATTGCCCAGAGAGTACTCCAGGGTCACAGGGTCCGCCCCGAACAGGGTGTTAT
>CAJTOT010000011.1:68221-95771 GCA_910577935.1 uncultured Hungatella sp.
AGGCCGGACCGGAAGATCACCGCGTCCTCGCCGGAGTACACGCTGATGTCTGACGCCGCCACGGTCTTTCCCTCTGCCCCCGAGGATTTGATCAGCCTCGTCTCCTCCTCTTCCTTCTGGCTGAAAATACCCACCACCTTGGCGTTCGGCAGATATCCGGGCATGAAATTGTCCAGATAGAAGGTAAACAGGTTTGTCTTCTCCACGGCCTCCACATAGCTGTCGTCGCTGATGTCTGTCTTGTCAAACCGGCTTTCCCCCGACATCCAGGCCGCCACCGGATAAGAGTAGTTCAGCGGAATCCCCAGAACCTCCAGTTCGTCCAGCGACCGGCTCTCCCCCGGCTCCATGTCCCCCAGCCAGATGATCTTCCCGTGGAGGAGCACCGCGCAGTTTTCCATGGTATTTTTGAAATTGCTGGTGATGGTTCCCGAATATTTTCCCCGGTCCACCTCAATATTCCCCACGAAACCGATCTGGTCGGTGTTGGGAGTGGTTTTCTCCAGCTGAAAATACTTGGACTCAAAGGCAGGCACGTTCTGAACCTGCATCCGCGTCTCATCATCCATATGCTCGATCTTTATGCTGTAGTCCTCTCCGCCTGTAAACAGAGGCACCATACCGGAGGCGCCTGTGCCATAATAATTCTGGGTCACCGGCTTCACGGAATAATCCGCCGCCAGACGGGCCTCATAAGGCCTGTTGTAAGGCGCGCGGATATTCATGTAGGCCGTGTCGCTGACCGTGTCCCAGTTGATTTCCAGAAAACGGGCGTAAGTGTAAAAGGTATCCTTAAACCGGGTCCGGCTTCCCATAAGCCAGATAATAGCCGTGAAGATCACCGACAGGGCCACCACCCCCAACCTGTAATAGTCAGTCAGATCTCTCTGTTTCAGGAATATATAGAGCCCCACTCCCGCCAGGAACACATAGATAACGATCTCCATGGTATACAGTCCCATGGTGGGGAGTCTCCGCACGTTGCCGGTGCCCATCATGTCACGCACCGACCAGAACTGTCCTGAATTGCCGCTGTAGACAGACTCCGCCAGGGTGTTGATCCTGGTCTCCCCCAGAACGCCGGTGAGCAGGTCGTCCAGATAGGAAGGGTTCTGCTGGCAGAATTCCCCGATATCCACAAAATCGTAGGCCGCCACCGCCACCATCCCTCTCCTGTACGCCACCGCCGCAAGGAGCACCCGGGACTCGTCGGCCATGACCACGTTGCCTCCCGAGAGGGCAAATTCCACACAGGGGATCTCAAGCGCCGAGTCCCCCGGCCTCTCCTGGGCATAATCCGCCCCCATATCCACCAGGCAGAGCCGGGGGGCCTCGTACATCTCCTCCAGAAGCTCCGGCGCGAACCGCCCCAGGGTGTCATCAACCCTCATGCCGGTTCCCAGAATCATGGTTCCCCCGTCTCTCACCCACTGGATCAGCACCTGGCTCTGCTCCTCCGACAGGTCCCTGATCCGGAAATTGCTGATGAGCATCACATCGATCATGTCAAGTCCCAGCTTCTCGTCGGGAAAATTATTTTCGTCAAACATGATCGTCTTGGTCCGGAGCATGCCGTAGTCCACGCCGATGCCGTTCCAGCCGTCCATAAGAATCTCCGGAGTATCGCTGAGTATCCCCACGAACAGTTCCGGCACGTCCAGGCTGAAATTCATCTTCAGCCGCTTGTGGGTGATGTCGTTCCCCTGGCTGTCCTCCACAGTGACAAACAGTTGGTCCGAGCGGTTTCCCATAGGGATGAACAAATGCTTTTCCAGATGCTCCCCCGCCTCCATGGCCAGGGGGTAGTCATACTGATACACCTGGTAATCCGACTCCATGGAAAGAATCTGGATGGTCCCTTCGAACCTTCCGCTCCTCTGGTTCTGCAGGCTCACATCCACAGGCACATACCTGCCGCCCTTGGCCGTGCTGTCGTACCCGTAGGTCACCTCCATGGTTATATCTCCCGTAAAGACCAGACCCTTGGTCTCCTGCGTCCCGGAAGCCCAGGAGATAAACACGACAAAAAGGGCCAGCATACACGCAAGCGGCCCTGTAAACACATATTTCTTAATATTCATGCCGTCCTCCCAGTTCTCCGAAATTCTCTTTGTTGATATCAAAATCCACCTGGAGCTTTACCGTGAACACGGTGCCGTTTAAATCGCTGGTCACTCCTATGGTTCCCCCATGCATATCCACAATATTCTTGGCGATGGCAAGGCCCAGCCCTGTCCCCCCTGTGTTGGTGGAGCGGGACTGCTCTACCCGGTAAAATTTATCAAACAGGAGGGGAAGCTCGTCTTTTGGTATCACATAGCCGTAGTTGGTGACCGACACGGTGACGATGGCCTCCTCCGCATGTATCTTCACCAGAATCCTTTTCCCCTCGGCGCCGTACTTGATGGCGTTGTTGATCAGGTTGTCAAACAGCCTGGCCAGCAGGTTGCCGTCGGCGCTGACGGTCTTTGCAGGCACGTTGCTCTGCAGCTCGTAGGCAAGGTTCTTGTCCATGAAATTCGGGTAAAACTCTTCCAGAAGCTGGCTTAAAAGCTTCACGATATCCACCTTTGTCACCTTCATGGACACCTTCCCGTAATTCAGCTTGGTGAATCCAAACAGATCCTCAATCAGCTTTTCCAGGCGTTTTGCCTTCGTATAGGTGATATTCAGATACTTTTTCTCCATCTCCGGCGGCAGGTTGGCGCTGCCGGCCAGGAGCTCCAGATAGCCGATGATGGATGTGAGGGGGGTGCGCAGGTCGTGGGCCACGTTGGTGATCAGCTCGTTCTTGGTCCGCTCCGACTCTCTTTCCTTATCCATCAGCTGGCGGATATCCGCCACCATCTTGTTTAAGTTGGCAGCCATGGCCGAGAACTCGTCGTCGCCCACAACCTCCACCACTGTGTTTAAATCTCCCTCGGAAATGTTCTGTATGGCCGCGGAAAGCCTGGTAATATAGTTCATGGAATTTCTCTGCAGAAGCAGAAAGGTGATGGAAAATGTGGCGATCCCCGCCAGCACATACAGAAGAACAATGATAGAATCCGGGTGATAGAACGCCGCCTGCAGGGATCCTTCCTTTCCATGCTCCACCGCATACTGCCCCAGCATGGACAGATTGGTCACCAGAAACAGGTCCGCAAGACAGGCAAAAACAGTGCTGAATATGATATTGGTAATCACCCTTGTGTGAAAACGCCGGCTCATATCATTTTTCAATTTTGTATCCTACCCCCCACACTGTGGTGATGATCTTATTCTGCCGTGTATCTTCTTTCATCTTTCCTCTAAGGCGACGGATATGTACCATAACCGTGTTGTTGGCCTCATAGACTTTTTCATTCCACACCTTCTCAAATATCTCATCGGTGCTGAATACTTTTCCCGGATTCGAAGCCAGAAGATAGAGAATATCAAACTCGATGGGAGTCAGCTTGATCTCCTCCCCGTACACAGTCACCTTGTGGTTGTCCTTGTTGATCACCAGGCCTTTGATGGATATCTCGTTCCTGTCCGCCTCCTTGGAACCGCTGTTAGGGTTCAGCTGGGTGTACCGTCTCAGCTGGGACTTGACCCTGGCGGTCAGCTCCAGGGGGTTAAAGGGCTTCACCACATAGTCGTCGGCCCCGGTTCCCAGCCCAAGAATCTTATCCAGGTCCGTGGAGCGGGCGCTGAGCATAATGATGGGAATGTTGTTGGTCTCCCTGATCCTCTTGCACATCTCCAGCCCGTCCATGCCCGGCATCATGATGTCCAGAAGCACCAGATGAATCTCTTCTTTATCCAGAATGTCCAGCCCCGCCTGGGCATTATCCGCCTTGAATACCCGATAGCCATCGCTGACCAGATATATCTCCACCAGGTCCGCAATCTCTTTCTCGTCATCTACTACCAGAATGCTGATCTGTGACATAGAATTATCCTCCTCGTATTGTACTGGATTTATCATACCATAAAAGAACGGTTTTTGCCTTACTTTTTCATTAAAAATATACGAGGGAATCTATGTCAAATTTCCTATCATGTGGCAGCAGCGCTACTCTTCCTTCTCCACCGGAATAAACACTCTCTTATTCTCCGGCTCCTCCGACTCCCGCTGCCTTTTCACGGCCTCCACCGCCTCCCGGCAGAAAGTCTCCTGGGCGCACACATGAGCCTTTCCTCTCTTGTCAGGCTTCACATAGCTGCCGTCCGGCTGCAGCACATGGGCCTTCATGTTGTCCGCCAGCTGGACCTCCAGGATATGGATGGCCTTCTCTCTTAAGGTTTCGTCCAGAATGGGGAACATGATCTCCACCCGGCGGTCCAGGTTTCTCGGCATCCAGTCCGCGCTTGCCATGTACACCTCCGGGGCCTCGTCGTTTTCAAAGTAGAAGATGCGGATATGCTCCAGGAAATTGCCCACGATGGAGCGCACCCCGATGTTCTCGCTCAGTCCCGGCACCCCCGCCTTCAGGCAGCAGATGCCCCTGACAATCAGGTCGATCTTGACACCGGCGCAGGATGCCTCGTAGAGGGCGGCGATAATATCCCTGTCGCACAGAGAGTTGACCTTGGCGATAATCCTGGCCCTTCTCCCGGCCCTGGCGTGGTCCGTCTCCCTGGCGATCATCCGCAGAAACCTCTTTCTCAGCCAGATAGGCGCCACCGCCAGCTGATTCCACTGCAGCGGCTCCGAGTAGCCGGACATCATGTTGAACACCGCCGTGGCGTCCTCCCCGATCTGGGGATGGCAGGTGAGAATTCCGCAGTCCGTGTACAGCTTGGCGGTGGAATCATTGTAGTTGCCGGTTCCCAGGTGGACATAGCGGCGGATTCCATCCTCCTCCCGCCTTACCACCAGGGTGATCTTCGAGTGGGTCTTTAAGCCCAGGAGGCCGTAGATTACGTGGCAGCCCGCCTTCTCCAGCATCTTTGCCCAGTTGATGTTGTTCTCCTCGTCAAAGCGCGCCTTCAGCTCCACAAGAACAAACACCTGCTTGCCCCTGTCCGCCGCCTCCGCCAGCGCCGCCACGATGGGAGAGTTTCCGCTGACACGGTACAGGGTCTGCTTGATGGCCAAAACCCGGGGGTCTCTCGCCGCCGTCTTCACAAAATCCACCACCGGGTCAAAAGACTCATATGGATGGTGGAGCAGAATGTCGCCCTTGCGGATATTGGTGAAAATATCGTCGTCATTCATAAACGCCGGATTGGGCTGGGGCGTGTATCCGGGAGTCTTTAAGTGGTCAAACCCTTTCATCCCGTACATCTTCATCAGGAATGTCAGATCCAGGGGGCCGTTGATGGAGAAAATGTCTCCCGCGTGGATAGCCAGCTCCTTCTTAAGCCGTTTAAGCAGCCGTTTATCCGCATTCTCCTCGATCTCCAGCCGGATAGCCTCCCCCCATCTCCGCTTCTTCAGCTGTTTCTCGATCTCCTTCAGCAGATCCTCAGCCTCGTCCTCGTCGATGGACAGATCCGCGTTCCGCATGATCCTGAAGGGATGGGCCACCAGCACCTTATGCCTCACAAAAAGGCTGGCCATGTTTCTCTCTATGATCTCCTCCAGAAGGATCACCACCCGCTCCCCCTGTCCGGGAATCTCCACAATCCTGGGAAGGACACCAGGCACCTGAACCATGGCGAAATCCAGCTGGTCATCCTTCTCCTTCTCGCTGATCAGCGCCGCGATGTTCAGGGATTTGTTGTAGATAAGAGGAAACGGCCGGGAAGAATCCACCGCCATGGGAGTAAGCACCGGATACACGTTGTCCCTGAAATACCGGTCCGCATATTCCCCTTCCTCCTTTGTCAGGTCCTCATGTCTTGTGACGATGCGCAGACCGCTCTGGCGCAGGGCAGGGAGGAGAGAACGGTTGTAAGTAGAATACTGCAGCGCCACCAGCTCATGGGTCTTCTCCTCAATCCTCTTCAGCTGCTCCTCCGGCTTCATCCCAGCCAGATCCGGCTTGCTGTACCCGGCATGGACCATGTCCTTTAAAGAGGCCACTCTCACCATGAAAAATTCGTCCAAGTTGGAGGCCGTGATGCTTAAAAATTTCAGCCTTTCAAACAGAGGGAGGTTTTTGTCTCTCGCCTCCTCCAGAATACGGTGGTCAAACTCCAGCCAGCTCAGTTCCCGATTTACATAATTTTCATACTTTGTATATTTTGAGTCGATCTCTGCCACGACTTAGCCCCTCCTTTTCTTCTTCAGCACTGGTCTGATGCCGAAAATCTCTTCGAAGAAATCTGCACACATGTCCACCGCGAAAAGTTCCATGCTCATGTCCCCGTCATAGGAAGCCGCGATGACCAGCTCCCCGTTTTTAACCGTCATCCTGCACTCCGCCATCTTCTGCTTATGGGTCCTGTCAAGACTGTTGGCCAGGCGCAGAAGCGCCGTCAGCTTCGCCACCCTGGTATCGTCGTCTACGTAGTCAAATTCCTCCTCGTAGCTGCGGACTACCTCTGCCACCAGCTGCCTCTCCTCGTGGGACAGGCCGATGATCTCCGTGGCCATGATGATGCTGTAGGCGCTGGCGCTGACATTTCTGGTGCTGATAAATTTTCCGCATCCGTGGATGATAGACGCGATCCGAAGGAGAAGGCGATCCCTGTCGCTGAGGCCGTGGTTTTTCTTCATCACGTCAAACAGCTCCAGAGCCAGCTTCTCCACACACTGGGTATGGCTCCCGCCGCAGCGGTATCTCTTCGCCATGTTCCTGGTGGTGGTCAGTATATCCTCGTCAAAATTATGCACAAAATGCAGCTTCTTGATGTTCTGGGCATACTCCGCCGCGATGCCGTCGCACATGCGCACCCCCGGAATCCAGATCATCTCCGCCCCTGTCATCTCCACCACCCTGCTGAAAATCACGGCGGCAGGCATGAGAAGAGACGCGTAGCCTGCGTTGACGCCGAATCTCTCCTCGATCTGGTCTAAGGACATGGCGCACAGGCGGTCTGCGTAGGCCAGAAAATCAGCTGCCCCGATGCGGTCCGCCATGCCGTGGTCCACCTCGTCCCTGGCGAGATACAGAATCAGTTCCCCGATAGCGATAAGATTCTTGATGCCCCGGTTCTTCATATCCCGGTCTTTCAAATACATCTTCTTGTAGGTCTCCAGCTCCTTATCCACGATCTCTTCCACCACGGATTTCTGAGTCCACCCTGCCGCCGGAATCTTGGACAGGATTTCCCCTATGCGTATAACCCCAAGAGGCAGGTTCTGGGTGGACACCAGGCTGTCCTTGTCAAACAGGGAGATCTGCATGCTGCCGAAGCTGACATCCACGATGGCAGTTCCCTTCTGAATAATCTTCTGGAACTCCGTCTCCTTCATGGCCACTGCCTTGTAGGTCAGAAGCCGCTGCTCCGAGTTGCTCAGGATTCTCACCTTGATTCCCGTCCTCACGCGGATCTGCTCCAGAATAATATGGCTGTTCTTCGCCACCCTCATGGCCGTGGTGGCGTAAGCCCGGTAGTCGCTGACCTGGTAGCTTTTCATCACCCCCACGAATTCTTCCAGGATTCTGCACATCTCATCCACCAGCTCATAGCTGATCTTTCCGGTACTGTAGGTGTTCCTTCCAAGAGCTATGACGTGGCGCAGATGATCTACCTGCCTGAGCCCGTTCTTCGCCGTGATCTCATAGATTCCCAGCTCCAGCTTAAAGGATCCCACATCGATGGCCGCAAATAATTGTGTCGCCATACTCTCTCCTCCTCCCGATATTTAAAGCCTATATACTGCCCAATATATGTGTGATAAACTGAGCCGCCGTCCTGCCGGACAGGCCTCCGTGGTACAGTTCCCACTTGTTTGCCTCCTGGTACAGCTCCTCCGGCGGCATGTCGATGCCGTGTCTCTCAGCCAGCGCCCTGACGATATTCTGAAATTCTCTCTTGTCCGGCGACCCGTAGTAGATCGTCACTCCGAACCTTGCCACCAGAGACAGCTTCTCCTGCACCGTGTCATTGACATGGAGCTCGTCGTCCAGCTCCCTCTTGTCGCTGAACTTCTCCCTGATCAGATGGCGTCTGTTGGAAGTGGCATAGATCAGCACGTTGTTGGGCCTTCTCCCCAGGCCTCCCTCTATGATGGCCTTGAGATATTTATATTCCAGCTCGCTCTCTTCAAATGACAGATCATCCATAAAGATGATAAACCGGTAATTCCTGTCCTGAACCTGCTCCAGGATGGACGACAGGGCGTGGAACTGGTGCTTGTAGACCTCGATGACCCGCAGTCCCTGGTCATAGTATTCATTTAAAATCGCCTTGACGCTTGAGGACTTGCCCGTCCCCGCATCCCCGAACAGGAGCACATTGTTGGCAGCCCTGCCCCGGATGAAGTTTTCCGTGTTCTCTATAAGCTTCTTCTTCTGCATCTCATAGCCCACAATGTCCCTGAGATAGACATGCTCCACGTTGACCACCGGCTCGATGACGGCCCTGTGGCGGTCATCCACGATGCGGAACGCCTTGTTGAGGCCGAATTTGCCCACGCCGAACTCCCTGTAAAACTCCGACACCCCTTCCGCGAAAGCCTCCACATCCTCAGACTCGGCTAAGGACACGGCCAGCTTTATAATCCGGTCCCGGATTCTCCTGTTGAAGATCCGGCTGCTGCCCTCGGCCGGCTGATAGCAGGCCAGTTCTGACCAGACACAGCTCCCCGGCGTCAGCTTGTCGAGAACCCGGATATCCTTTTTGTACAGCTGCTGCAGGACGGCAAAGTCCTGCCTGGCAAGGCGGGACAGAGTCCCCCCCTGATCCCCTCTGATCTCACAGGAAATGCTGTAAGCGTTCTCATGGTTTGCAAGGCACAGAGCCAGAAAACAGTGCCACAGATTGCCCTCGAACCCATAGTCCGCCGCCAGTTCAATAAGCTGGTTGGCGAGGGCAAAGGGGTCCAGCGCTTTCTCCCCCTCCCTGGTTCCCCACAGCAGCTGGGCCATATCGTCAAACAACTGCTGGTACTTAAAGTTCCTGTAGATAATCAACTGCATCGCGTTCATAGTCTCCTCTCCCTCTCACTGCTTAATAATTCCCCAGAATTCTCATGTTGGCCGCCTCCTCAGAGACCCCCTTCAGGGCATTCCTGATGGAAGGTTCGCTTAAATTTCCTTCAATGTCCACAAAGAAACGGTACTCCCAGTTTCTCCCAAGAATCGGCCTGGACTCGATCATTCTCATATTCACCCCGTTGTAGATCAGATTCCCCAGCATGTTGTACAGAGTCCCGCTTTTGTGGGGAAGCTCAAAGCACACCGTGAGCTTCTGGGCATCCTTCTGGTAAATCCTGTCCTTTGCGAGGATGATGAACCGGGTGGTGTTCTCCTTGTTGTGGTTGACGCCCTCTGCCAGCGCCTCCAGCCCGTACAGCTTCCCCGCCGCCTGGCTGGCCACCGCCGCCTGGCTCCTGTCCTGGTCCTCGATGATCTTCTTGGCAGCCACCGCGGTGTTCTCCACGCTGATCTGACGCCACTGGGGGCGGGCGTTCAGGTACTGGCTGCACTGCATCAGAGCCTGGGGGTGGGAGTACACTGACCGGATTTGGCTTATGTCAGTTCCCGGAAGCCCTAAAAGCATGTGGTTCACGGGAATACATATCTCTGCCACGATGACGTTGTGGTGGCAGGTAAGAAGGTCGTAGTTGGCGCTCACCGCCCCCGCGGAAGAATTCTCGATGGGAATCACGGCATAATCCGCGTTTCCCCTCTCCACCTCCTCCATGGCATCTTCCCACGTCTTCACATGATAACAGTCCGCGTCGTCTCCAAAGTAAGCCATGGCGGCCTCGTGGCTGTAGGCCCCTTCCACTCCCTGGTATACCACCCGCGCGCCCTCCACAGGCAGACGGTCGATCTGCTTAAATCCCAGCTCCGCCTCCTGCCCGTGCTGCTCTAAGAGACGGTACTGAAACCGCCTGCTGATGGTCATCAGCTGGGTAAACAGCTCCTCAGACGCCTGCCGGTTAAATTCCCCGTGGGCCAGTTCCCGGACAGAGGCAATCTTCGCCTTCTCCCTCTCCTTGTCAAAAACCTGTTTTCCTGTCCGGATCTTAAACTCCGCCACCTCCCCCACAAGTCTCATTCTCTCTTCAAACAGTCTGACAATCTCCCGGTCAATTACGTCCAGCTGGTCTCTGATCTCCAGTAAATCCATTTATTTTCCCTCTCTCAGTCTTTTTTCTTTTAAAAGCATATCCAGAATCACGTCGCGGGTGTAAGCGCCGGCAAACTTCTTTTCCTCCGCCGACAGCGTCCTGACGGCCCTTTTCGCCGGAACTTCCGCCTGTCCCGCCTGGGACAGAGGCGCCTCTCCTGCCTCCCGCCCCTCTGCTTCCGTCTGTGCCCGGGCCTCCTTCGCCGCCGCCTTTGTCCCGTTTTCCGCCTTCCGGGGGGCTCGGGCCGGAATGATAAACGGCTTTCCGAATTCGATAGTCACCTGGGAAGACCTGATCTTCGGGTAATGGTCCTCAAATGACTCCGCCGTGCCGGTGATGGCCACAGGAACCACCGGACAGCCCGTCTTTTCCGCAATCTTAAGGCTGCCCTCCTTAAACGGCATCAGATCCAGATAATTCCCGGCATCGTTCCTGGTTCCCTCCGGAAAAATCCAGACAGACGTTCCGCTCTTCACCTTGTCTACCCCGTCCATAATCGTCTTAAGCCCCTCCCGGACATTCTCCCTGTCCAGGAAAAGGCAGTTTACATTCCTCATCCAGTTGGACAGCAGAGGAATCTTCTCCATCTCCTTTTTGGCCATGAAGCCAAGGGAGGACGGCACCGTGGTGTAGCCTACCAGAATATCAAAATAGCTTCTGTGATTCCCCACATAGAGAGCCGGCCCTTCCTCCGGAATATTCTCGATTCCCCTGACAGTGATATGTATCCCTGCAACCTTCAGGATCAAACGGAACATAAACCGGACTATGGCCAGGCTCTGCCTGTTCTTCTTCTCAGGGTTTTTCTTCCCGACATACTTCTCCACAATGAGAATGGGAATGCTGAAGATTAAAAACAGAATAACTATGGATGCCACCAGAATGAATTTCAACATGATTTTTTATCTTTATCCCCCTCGTTTTCATTTTTTTATTATATAAAAAGAAAGACGCAAATACAAGTCTACGCGCCTTTCTTTTTTGTAATTTGTTCAAATAAAAGTCCTGTCATAAACCACAGAGGGGCAAAGTCCAGGCGGATCAGTCCGTCGATGTTGGAATAGCGCCCGGTGTAGTCCCAGGGGCAGATTCCCCTGGCCCGCAGCCAGGTTCCGCACAGGTATTCCGCCGCGAATATGAGAACCATGTACAGCGTCCCGTGGCGCATAATCCTGTCGCCCGCCGTCAGCGCCTCTCCCGGGCTGACCTTGAGCCATCTGTCCACCGCCCGCCCGATAGGCGCCAGCCAGACCCCCATACCGTAGATGGGAAACATGAGGAGGGAGGTCCTTCCCATAAGCCGCCAGTCGTGGAGCGCCAGGGATTCCGCCGAGGTGAAGATCACCTCCAGACACCAGCCGGCTATGCCGCATCTGCAAAAATTTCTTCCTATTTCCTTTATCTTGTATTCTGTCTTCATGACAAACAGTATGCGCCAAAAGGTTCCTTGTTATTCACACCCGGCAGCAGTGATAATCGTTCAGTATACGCCGTACATCATCTCGACTGCCAGGCAGGGCAGGTCCGCCCAGTTTGGATCTGTCTCGTCGTAAATCGAAAACTTTTTAATTGTTTCATAGGAAGATGAAGCATAATTCGCTGCAACAGTCACCTGATTGTCATGCTTCTGGTACAAGGCAGACAAGTTCAGAGCTCTGCCCCCTGTCTCAAAGCTTTCCGCCGCCCTCTGTCCCGCCTCGGGTCAGCCGGTCAAACTCCTCCTCCGTCAGCCCCCGCCCTTCTTCCATACACCGTTCATACAACCGGGAAAATATCTCCCCCCGCCGTTCCTCCTCCGGAATCATCGCCTTCACCACAGGCCGCTTTCTCTCGAGAAATTCCAGTATCTCGTCAAAATTCTCGGGAATCCACCGGCAAAGCTGCTCCTTGATGCGGATTGCCCCCGTGGGGCTGGCGCCCTGGGTGGATATTCCCACCGACAGCTTTCCCCTCTTCACAAGGGAGGGAAAGATAAAGCTGCATGCCTCCTTGTCGTCCACCACATTTACCAGAATATGTTTCTCCTGGCACAGCCGGGAGATTCTGTGGTTCAGTTCCCGGTCGTCCGTGGCCGCGATGACAAAATACTGCCCTTCCAGCATATCCTCACAAAAAGCCCTCTGCAAAAGCGTCAGCCCCGGAAGGCGGCGTATCTCTTCCCGGAACTCTAAAGATACCACGGTCAGCCGGGGGCCGTAGGGCAAAAGCTTTTCAAGCTTCCTCAGCGCCACGGTTCCGCCTCCCGCCACCAGACCTCTCTTATCCTCCAGGTCCACAAAAAACGGAAAATAGCCCATAGATGTCCTCCCCGCCAAGCTGCCTGCCCGCCTCCGCCGGACAGGCAGCCGTCTAAACGGTTACACCACGTTCTGAGGCTCGCCGTCTATCCATCTCTTAATATTCTCGCACACGATCACGGCCCTCTTCTCAAACGCCTGATGGGACGCGAATGCCACATGGGGCGTGGCGATCAGGTTGGGGGCTCCAAAAAGCACATGGTCTGCCGGCACCGGAGGCTCCATCTCGAACACGTCCACCGCCGCGCCGGCGATCACCCCGTCCTTCAGCGCCTGGGCCAGAGCCTGGCTGTCCACCACCGGCCCCCTGGCCGTGTTGATGAGCACAGCGGTCTTTTTCATCATCCCCAGCTGCTCTCTGCCGATAAGTCCCCTGGTGCTGTCGTTCAGCGGCACATGGAGAGACACGATATCACAGGTTTTCAAAAGCTCCTCCAGAGACACGAACTCCACCCCCTCTATATCCTTCCTGGTCCGGCTGTACCCGTAGACCTGGCATCCGAAGGCCCTGGCAATCCTCATGACCCGGCTCCCGATAGCCCCCGCGCCTACAACGCCGAACCTCTTGCCCTCCAGCTCGTACCCTACCAGCCCGTTCTTGGTTCCTTCCTCTCTCACTGCCCTGTCACAGGAAATCACATTCCTCGCCAGATCGATGACAAACCCGAACACCAGGTCCGCCACTGCCGCCGTAGAGTACCCCGCGCAGTTGCACACCAGGATGCCCCTCTCCCTGCAATACTCCACATCCACATGGTCAACCCCTGTAAAAGCCACGCAGATCATCTTCAGGTTGGGACACTGGGAGATCACCTCCCTTCCATATTTAAAATTAGACAGTACCACACAGTCCGCATCCCGGCTCCTCTCAATCAGCGTCCGGACATCCTCCTTCCTGGTGTCATAGAAAACCACCTCTGCTCTGTCCCCCAGACTCTCCGCCGCCATGCGCTCCAACTGCTCCCCAGGAATTCCCAGAGGCTCCAAAAATGTAACCTTCATCTGTTTCAAACTCCCCTCTATGTAATATTTGATAAAATGATACCACGCTCAAAAAGTCATGACAAAAGGGAACACATGTTCTGATACACGGTTCCCTCTTTCAGGCACTACTACATTACACAGCATACCATAATCTGGAATTAAAGTCTAGTTTTTTTTCAATTTTTTTGATATCCTGTGTTACAGTTCAGGTAACAGTTCAGATAGGTCTGCGCGTTCACCGCGCTGACCGTACGAAAACGTAATGGTCGCGGGCATACGGCCCATCGCGCAGCGATTCTAAATGGCCGTATGCCATAACAGTTCATGGGGCGGGGAATCAGGCAGGCATTTTAGCGTCAGGCTCGCTTGTAAGACAAAACTCCTGGCGGATTCCCCATCGGATGAACACCCGACGCTCCTTGGCCGGCGCAGACGGGCAAGGAGATGACCCATAAAAATCACAAGTAAAAGGGGGAAGACATGGACGAACAAAAGCACTTTGAGAAATGCCGGGATATTATCCGGCAAAACATTCTTGATTACCAGGCAAGCGCAGAAAAAAGCAAAAAGGAGACGGAAGCCTTATTTGCGGCAGTGGCCTCGGGCAATGTGGAGCTGTACAATCAGCTTATCGTCAGCCAGGATATCCAGGAACACCAGGAACGCCAGCTGAAAAAGAACCAGGCAGCATATGTAAAGCCCTACTTCGGGCGGATCGATTACGTGGAGGAAGAAACCGGCCAGTCGGAACAGCTTTACATAGGAAAGAACGGCATCGCCCGGAACCGGACCGATATCCTCATCGTGGACTGGCGGGCTCCTGTCTCCGCCCTGTACTATGAAAACGAGCTGGGCCCAGGCAGCTACCAGGTTCCCGACACAGGCGCCATACCTGTGGAACTGCGGCTGAAGCGGACATTCGACGTGGACAACGGAGAACTGCTGGGCTACTACGACAATGACACCGCGGCAACCGACGAACTTCTGGTAAAATATCTGTCCCAGAACAAAGATGTGGTTCTGGGAGATATCATTTCCACCATACAGAAAGAGCAGAATGAGATTATCCGCCAGACGCCCTTCGAGAACATCATTGTCCAGGGGGTGGCTGGCAGCGGCAAAACCACCGTGGCCATGCACCGCATCTCCCATATCCTGTACAACTATGAAAAACGGTTTGCCCCCGAAGAATTCTGCATCATCGGCAACAGCGATATGCTGCTCAACTACATCACCAGCGGCCTTCCCGAACTGGACGTGTACCATGTGGGCCAGAAACGGATGGACTTATTTTTCCGTGACATTCTGGGAAAAGAGTGGAAAAAGAAATATAAAATCCAACCACCCTGCGAATCTGAGGCTTTCAAAAGCACTATGGATTTCGTAACCGCCCTGGACAGCTATCTCACCGGAATCCGGGACAGACTGCTTATAGGAACCCAGGTAATGGATTCCTCCCTGGGCGTCATTCTGTCCGCTGCCAGCATCCAGAGAACCGCAGAAGAAAATCCCGGCGCGTCCATGACCAGGCTCTTCAGCCTGCTGAACCAGAGAATCAAGGCAAGAATCCATTTTCTCATGTCCGAGGACAATCCTGACAGATGCAGGGAAAAGACAAAGGAATACAGAAATTATTTCCAGCTGGAGCCCTCCCACAAAAATATCACAGGCATGTACCAGGAATTTCTCCTCCAGTACGGGGGGATGCGCCAGATCCCCGCCCAGGCCGCTGCCGCCCATGTAAAGAAGGGAATATTTGACATCTGTGACCTGGCCGCTCTGGTCCTGATACAGAAACGGATGACCGAAAAAGATTTCCACGATGAATACAGCCAGATCATCATCGACGAGGCCCAGGATTTCGGTCCTATGGTCTACTATGTTCTGAAACAAGTTCTCCACCAGTGCTGGTTTACCATCATGGGCGACGTGTCTCAGAACATTTATTACCACACCGGCATGAATGACTGGAACGCCCTGACAGAAGAAGTATTTGACCCTCAGAGGACCTCTTTCCATATACTGGCGAAAAGCTACCGCAACACCATCGAGATCTCACAGCTGGCCGGAAAAATTCTGGACGCGGCATCCTTCGGCCGCTACAAGATACAGCCGGTCATCCGACACGGCGCCCCTGTAGCGTTCCATGAGATACAGGCACAGCATATGGCCCGGGAAGCCGCCCGCCTCATCACCCAGATTCGGGACCGGGGCTACGGCACCATCGCCGTCATCTGCCGGAGCCCGGAAGAAGCCTCCCTCACTGAGCAGCAGCTGAGACAGCACCCCGGCATCTTCCCAGAGGAACCGTCCATGGAGACAGACAACCGCCCGGAGGCAGACTTCCGCCCGGAGGCGGCCGGCCCCGCGCAGGGACAAGAACCAGAAAAAAGCAGCTTCACCGCCAGCGTCATGGTGCTTCCTATCCATCTGACCAAGGGTCTGGAATTTGACGCCGTTCTTCTCTGGAACCCGGACCGGGAGGCCTACGCCCCGGACAGGGCTGGAGATTCCAAACTCCTGTATGTGGCCGTCACACGGGCTCTCCACGAACTTCACATTCTGTACCACGGCGAGCTGACAGAATTCCTTCGCTGAAAGCTCACAATCCCTGCGGCCAGATTTTGTGTCTGGGGCAGGGATTGTTTTTGTCTCTTGGGGGAACTATGTTTCACTAAGCTCAGAGATTTGTTGAGCCATTTCAGAAAAACTTCCAGACCAAATGATTTTTGTACAAGTCACAAAATTCTCCTTCCCACAGCATAAGATATTGACAAAAGCAATATACTGCATCAATCCTGGATTTCGAATCTCCGTCAAACATATTATGGAGATGTTCGATTCGTCCTTTACACTTCTTGGCATAGTCTTCAAGATAGCAGCGATAAGACGCATTTTTAAAATTTCTCCATTTTTTATATGGTAATGCGGCGATGGGATTTTTGCCTGCCCGCCCAGGTTATCATACGGTCAGCGCAGCCAGTGCGCAGACCTACCTGAACAGTAACTCGGTCTCCACTTTCACCGCCTCCGCCAATATCACAAATCTGTACTTGCTTTGGCCTCCTATGCATGTAGAGAGCATTACCAGCGGGAGTTCTCCATCCGTTGATTTTTCTGAGAAGGCGTTATCCAAACCGCCCAGAGGCATATCCTCTTTAGAGTCTGACGGGTCAATGGAATAAGTCCCTTTCTTTCTCATGCCACTGACAAACTGACTTCTTTCCAAGTCAGAAACAAATCTTGTAGGATAGTTCTCTTCTTTTGCCGGAACCCGGCAGCATGCCAAAATCCGACAGCGGAAAACTCCGTCCGGCAAATAAAGATCAAAATACGGAAACTGCTCATAGTGATCCTTCTCCATGTATTGCTTTAAAAGGCCGAACATGGAACCGTTGCGCATGTTGTGGCCATAGATAATCGTATTATTATCTGTGAGAAGCCCCTCATTACGCGAATCCACAAAAATACAGCCCGCCGCATTTCGCTTACCTTCAAATGTATATTTCAGATAGTGAGTATTGTCACTTCCCTGTACCACCGGATAACTGATATTCTGACCGGGAAAATCAATCCACGCAGCAATATCCTCATTAACTTTTCGCAGTTCATCAAAATCCACGAAAAGGGAAGGCGGGTTTTTCATCATACCCGCCTGCTGAACCTTCTCTGTATTTTGATCCCTCTTTATTTCAGACTGTTCTGCTGTCTCCCTGACAGTTACAACGCGTGTTAAAAGATTTTCATACTCATCTGCACTCTCCTGATTCATCCGGAAGTAGCTAAAGAGCAAAACCATACAAGCCGCACAAATTACACTGGCCGCTGCGAAAAGAACTCTGAAAAGTCTTTTCATCTCTATTTACTTTTCTCCTTTTTTCCAAATCCCAAGAACCCAAAACCGATCACCAGCAGCAGACTAACTGCAGCAGTCACTGTCAAAGGTATGACAGGGAAATCGTCTCCTGTCTGCGGAATCATATATGTCAAAGGTATCTCCGGGTCCGGCAAGAATGTCAATGGTACTTCCCCGTCAGGAATCTCCATTGATGTCAATGGAACAGGTTCATCCGGAATATCCCTTCCCGGCCTTCCCGGTTCATCCGGGTCATCTGAGTTTCCGGGATGTCCGGGTCTGCCAGGCTTTCCCGGATCACCAGGAGGAGTGGTGACCTCCTGAACCATGAACTCCCAGTCGATCTTGGTGAGTACATCCGCAAATCGGTAACTGCCGTCATCGTCCAGTCCGATGTTTTTGTCCAGGACAAGTTCCACCCGAATCTGTTCCTTGCGCCCGTGTTTGTAGACTCCCAGCGGTACCAGACCCTGCATGTCTTCTTTTCCCGACAATTCCGAGTAATGGTATCCGGTGACATCGCCGTCATAGATCAGCTGATCCAGGTAGTACACCTTCATGGCAATCTTCTTCAGAAGTTCTTCCTGAATATCCGACTGTTTCTGTTCGCCGGTTCTGGGGGAGATCTTCATGAAAAGCCGGAAATCCTTGCTGCTGGCATTCTCGATATTCAGCTTATCCCTGTATTTTCCTCCGGGAACCATATTGGTAAAGCTCATGAACCAGTTGCCGTCCTCCACACCATCCACCGATGTCATGTAGGGCACATACTTCATTTTGCCGTTATTTTCATCGAAATATAAGGTCTTCACGGTCTCGGACTCATAATCCACTTCACCCGTGATATAACCTGCGATGTATTCGCTGACCCGGTCCCCGTGGAAAATGGTCCTGACAGCATCGCTGGTGGCCTGCACGGTCTGCATACTGACATTCAGGGTGTAATGGCTGCTGTCGTAGCCGTATTTGGAATTTACCGTGTTGACCGTGATCTTCTTATACCCTCCCTGGGCTTCCTCATCTTTCACAAAATAGGTGTGGCTTCCGGTGACCGTGGTCTCCAGCTTGGGGTTCATCCGCACACTGGACAGAAGAATCGGGGTGTCCTCACCCGGCTGTACCATCCCCATGTAGTAAAAGGTATAGTTTCCCACCTGATCCGGTGTCTCCGATACCAGGAGCCATTTGCCCTCCGCCTCTTTCAGAGTGGACACCTCCGGGATATCAAATCGGGGACCTGCCGCATCCGCCCGGCTGTCCGAGAGAATCACCACGGCGTCCTTGTTGAAATTCAAGATCGCCGCGTACTCCTTTATACCGTTCTCCGCCGTAAATACCGACGGGAGATATTCGCCTTTCGGGGCTACAACCACCTCTTCCGGTTCCTTGCCCCCCTCAGGGATCTGAAGCGCTTTCACGTCCTCCCGCCGGATCCAGTTCTGATTCATGGTAATCTTGGCGACGATGGGAATGGTGCTCTCGTTCTTCACCCATACAGCTTTTCTCTTCTCCTCGCCTGGCAGCCATCCTTCCGGCGATTTGAAATCTTCCTTCAAAAAGGTGCTGTACTTTGCAGTCATATATTCATTCTTGGCCAATAAATGGTCCGTCCATACTGCCCAGGTCCCCCCAATCGTTGCAGCCGCTGCCATAGCTGCCAAGCCTGCGATAAATATTTTTATTTTCCTCATATTTTGTTCTCCCTGTCAATATGGCCTACCGGCCTCCTACTGCTGCGTTTCCTGCTGATTCTGTTCCTTGCTGTCTTTTTTCTCTTCTTTTGCCAGATGATCCACCACAGTGCCTGCCAGCAGAATTGCCACCATGATGCCTATGACAAAAGGCTGTTTTCCATAATTTACAAAATATCCGCCGTAGGGAATGCTGATCTTGCTGGCCTTGCCCACTACATTCGTATAGGGAACCATACCCGGATCCCTTCCGTCATTGGCATCGCCCTCTGTGCCGAAGGCCCTGGCGCTTTCGTCTTTCTCCACCACACGGTGTGTCACCATGGCTCCCCCCTCCGCGCCGACAAATGTGATGGGGTCGCCTACATTGATCTGCTCAAAGGGGGCCGCCTTGTAGTAAATCACACTGCCCACATGGTATGTGGGTTCCATACTGCCGCTTAGTACAACGACAGGATGGTAACCCAGAACCATGGGGGCCGCGATGGCCAGAAACCCTATGATACAGACATATACGATTGCGGTTAGAATGTTTGTAATAAACTTGGCTGTCTTCATCGGTTAATGTCCTGTTTAAAAATTTTACCAGTTATTATGGTTCCTCGATGGAAGGAGCATTCTCTGCCGGAGTCCAGCTCCAGCCAAGGGCCTTTGCAGCTTCAGCGTCTTCATCAGCCTGAACGAATTCTACCGTAATGTTCAGCTCATAGTCAGCATTGGCATAACCGGAGTTCTTTTCGTCCAGCTTATCCTCTTTATAAGTATATACATATTTGGTCTTTGCAGCTTCTTTGTATGTTTCAGTCATGTATTCCTGTAATGTCTTACCTTCCGGAAGTTCTACCCAATTATGCTCATCACCATAAGTTGGAACCTTCTCATTTCCGTTGTCATCCGTTTCTATGTCATCAAGGACACAGACAAACGTGTTCTGAAGGAAATTACCCATATCTGCATCACCGCACAGAGTTACAGAGTCCAGAAGTTTTGTGGTGCTCTCGCCCTTTGCCAGGCTCGTTTTATAGTAAAAGTAGCCATCTTCCTTAAAGAACCAGTTATTTTCCCAGTTATCTTCATATTTTTTGAAAACAACAGAACCCTCGTCATTATCGATTATACCATCTGTAGGAAGGCCAATCTGGTGATCCGGTACCGTCGCACTACCAGAAATCGAACCATCTGTAGTATTAAAAGTCGGGTTTACAGACTCCCATGCCTTACCTATCTGATTGCCGTCTCTTAACCACTTCTCATCGAATTTGATACGTACCCAGACCTCTCCGTCACCGGTGTTGGTTGCATACACATCCTTATCAACCTCAGCGCCTGGTTTCCACTCATTATTGTCACCCGTAGGGTTGAACTTCTCTGTTGCCTGAGTGCTGTAGTTCGTAGTCTTGAATGGGTTGCTGAATGTCTGAGATGCATTGTAATATGCAAATGTTCCGCCTACTGCCGCCAGTGCTGCTACTCCTACCAGTCCATAAATCTTCATTTTCTTCATAGTTTTCTTTCCCCTTTTTATTTATTATTTGTTTCTGACGAGGAAGGGGATTTCCCCTCCTCATCTGATTCACTCTGCCTTGTTTTAAATTATTATGGTGTTACAGGTGCTCCTGTAGTTTCTTCCGTCAAATCCTCTTTATCTAACTTCCAACCCTCTACAACCTTCTCGTCTGCCGTGCTGAACACCTGGGCAACTGCCTTGTCAGTAGCCTGAACCGTCTCAACGGTTATACGAAGAATGTAATTGGCATCGCCGTATCCGGCTTTGTCCTTCTCTGCCCTCGTCACAGCAGTGGTGTAAATGCTCTGATTATTCTCAAGAAGGCTGTCTTTTGTATGATTCGTTCTTGCACGCATGTTGAACAGTTCGATACTGGTCGGAGTTACACTGACCTCTTTACCTTCTTTTTCCTCTATCCAGGTCCATCCCTTCTCTACCATAAATTGGTCAATATCCGTATTCTCAGGAATATCAACTTGCGGGTTCTGCCCCTTTGTATCCACCTTAGAATAAATCTCTGTGTTGAAAAGTCCTAAGTCGAGCTTTGGATCCAGCTGAACCTCATCCAGAAATTTATCTGTGGACGCACCTGCCTCCAGTCTGGTATTGTAGTAGAAGTATCCATCCTCCGGATTAAACGTCCACTTATCTGAATTCTCAAAAGTTTTAAATACAACGGTTCCGTCATTCTCTGTTTCACCGTCTGTCTCGTTATCCTGGAATGTTGTCTCTCCATCTGCCAGCTGCTTTGTAACCACCTCTCCAAACAGCTCCACGAACGTATTGGCATTTGCCGCATCCTGAGCTTTTGTAACCAGCGCATCTCCTCTATACCAGAAATCTTCGAATTTCACACGAACAACTACATCTCTGTCACCAGTGTTCTGTACATACAGGTCTTTGTTCACCTTGACACCGGGCTGCCAGTTCTCTCCGTCTTCCGGCACGAAATCCTCAGTCACTACTGACTGATATTTCGCAGTATCAAAGGGGTTATCAATCGTTGCTACCTGTGTGAAATAGGCAAATGTCCCCCCTACCAATGCTACAGAGGCAATTCCTAACCCTCCAATAAGTTTTTTGTTCATACTACCAATCCTTCCTTTCTGCTTTTTGCCGCCGCTCCAAGCTGGCCCATATGTTGTCAGCAACAGCTTTCGCGTTCCTTCGCTTTACATTTATTACAAGCTCTCTTTTTTGGTCCCTTCTACATCCGAGAGCCGAAGATGTCACGGTGTCTCTTCCGAAACCTGTGTCCATGTAACGGTTCCTGTTGCAAAATCAATCGTAGCCTGAATCTGTGGCATATCTTTCCATTGATCCTTCACAGCTTCATTATCTGCCAGGACTGTTTCGCCTTTTATGGTCAGATTAATTTGAGTATTAGAATAATCCGAGTGCTCATGGCCGTCATTGGATAAGTTTGGAGAAAACCCTACAGACTCCAATACATTTTGTGTTTTGCTTAAGTCAGCACCAGTTCCGTCAAGAGTCCCTTTCGCTTTTAGAACTTTCTTATAATAGTAATAAGTGACCCCCTCCTGGGTAACTGGTATAAAATCAAAACCGGCTAATGCTGCTGCCTCCTCCTCAGTCTTTGGCAATGGCGTTGCTTTCGGCTCCCCATCAGGTCCTTTTTCTTTCTCACTATTCTTCCAGTAGAGATCGACAACATCCTTTGCGGGAACATCCACCACTATAGTCTCTCCCTTATCATTTGTATAAGTTGGCGGAGTTTCCCATTCTACATCTATGGAAAACCTAAGAAGCATATCCATCTCACCGGTATTTTTAAACCAGATCTCCTTAGATTTCTCTTCACCCGGCACCCAATAATCGGTAGGATTAAACTTCTCATAAATTGCTACGCCTGGCTCTTTTACGTGGAACTCATTTTCAAATTCCTTTTGGCTGTTATAGTAGGCTAATGTCAAACCAACTATGGCTACTGTCAGGAGTCCGAGGGCAATCAGGATTTTTTTCGCTTTTAGGCTTATCTGCTTCATTCCTCTCCTCCTTTTAGTTCCAGGTAACATTACCGGCAGAATCAACAGTTGCGGTTTTTCCGAACATTTTCTGCGTTGCATCTGCGTTCACTGCTCCGCTGTTCAGCGTATTGTTTCCATCACTGCACTGGACTGCCTCTACCTTAAAGTACAGATGATACTGTGCGCCTACATATTCCGGAAATTTCTCTGCAAAATTTTCAGGAATCACTACTCTGCTGAGTATTTCTGATGTAGATTCTCCCTTTTTCAGAACTTTCTTATAATAGTACCAGCCATCTATCAACTGCCAGTCGTTTATATCCGGCCAGCCATCCCTATTGGACCAGTCATTTTTATTTCCCGGACCTATTTTAACCGCTACAATCTCATCACCTACTTGGTTTGAAAGGATGTAATCTCCTTTCTGCCAGTACTCTGTATAACTGACTCTCAAAAACACGGAAGAAGAACCTTCGTTTTTAAATTTAACCTTTTTGTACTCAAAGGGATTGTTCTCATCAAACTCTTCGTCTACTGAAACTGCGGTTGTGTGAGAGCTTAATTCATTCGTTATATCTAAATCCCACGTCTGCCAAGCAAAGGTAGTTCCTATGGCCGCCGCTGCCAGAAAAGCGGCGGCCGGAAGAATTGCCTTCACTTTTATTTTGTTTAATAATCTGTTCATAGCAATTCCTCCTTTATATCAATCTGTCATCGTCATCCAATTCTCTTTCCTCTTCACGTTCTACTACTAAAGCTCTTTCCGGTAATAAGCTAAGCATGTTAACCACCTCTGGTTTCGGGGCAAACTTATCCTCAGTCAAGCCGTTCGTAAAATCGTTATTGACGCTGGCATCATGATGGAAATAATCCTTATGTCCAAATGTGTTGTGGACAATCACAATTGCATCGGCGCCTGGCTTTACTCTTACACTGTCACCTTCCAGAGCAGCAACCGTCTTTCCATCTTTCACATTATTTATAATGGTTAAAAATGTCTCTGACGGTGTATATTCCTTCGGTACAATCTCTGAAATATGATAAACGGTCCCTTCATCGGTCACCGGTACCATGATGTACTTGCTGACTTTTCCTGAATCAGGCACTTCTTCATCACTGTTTGCGGCATGATTCAGTACCATACCTGTGCTGAAATTTCTGCCTCCGGCAGCTTCCGTTACATTTATTATAAACTCGTCATCCAGCAGATCATTTCGGTCTAACTCTACTGTCTGGAAATTATCGATTCGCTTTGCCACCCGGAACTTTGCAGTTTTCAGTGTATTGGTAATCGTCACATCAGTTCCATCAGATGTATCTGCCGGGACATATGAAATGCCATAATAAGCTTCATTGGGGAAATTTTTTAATTCTTCTACCGTATACTTATATGGCTTCTGTTCTATTTTTCCGCCATTCTTTATATAGTAATATTTCGGTAGATTATCCCATCCCCCACTCCACCCATTTGCTTCATTCAGCGTAAGTATGTCTCTGTAATCTTGGCCATTCCGCTTCAGCTGTACCTGAATACTGTCTGGTCTCAACTTAAACTTATCATCTTCGTCAGACCAAACCTTCGCTACTTTCTTAAATGTATTCTCTGGCTTATAACTATTAGTTAGTACAAAACCATCATTTTGGTCTCCTGACAGTACTACTTCATACCAACCGTCCTGCCTTTCCTCTGTTTTTAACCACTCGCCATCTACCTCTGTTACTCGATACGTCACCTTTTTGTAATCATTACCGACTTTTTTATACAGAGGCATATCCTGCCAGCCATATTTCCAGTTCAATGCCGAATCACTATCTGCCCGAAGCTCAACTGGATCTCCCACAACTTCCCATGCCCCGGAATCTCCCACTTTTTCTTCCAGCTGAACCTGAATACTGTCTGGTATTGCCGTGTCCGGATTTTCTCCTGGATCATTCCATCCGCTATTATCCCACTTCTTTTCGACCTTTAGGTATGTGGTTTCAACATTGGTGATAAGAAAACTGTCTCCACTTTGAGTAATTATACTTTCATAACCTGGTACTTCTATTTCTTTTACTGTGTATGTATTTTCCTCATCAGAACCTACATATCTGTACTTGGGAAGATTGTTCCAGGTAAATGACCAGTTGTTCTCTTCACTCAGCTTTTCTGTAGCTCCAAATGGCACTCCATTTTGTAACAGTTGAACAAATATTTCTGTCGGCCTGGTACCATGTTCATTATTACCATCCTGCCATGACTTTGTAACGGACTTGGATATTGTCTCGGCCTCCTGTGATGGAACAGAAACGATATTGGGGAGTGTGAACTGCATATAACAACAGGATCCTGTACCGCCTCGTTCCATGAAGAATACGCTCATCCTATGTGTTGCATTCTTTTTATTTTTGACCACTTCCTCTGAATCTGTCTCTTTCGGGAAAGCATTTTTCCCTTCCAGATATGTTTTTAAATCTACATAAGCGCCTTCGGCTGCATGAATACCGCCCAGTTCTACAGCTTTTACTAATTCTCCATCAATAAACAACCAAAAATCATCGTCGCCTCGGAAATAGTAGTCCAAGGGCCCTATATAATCACCTAAAGTAAAATCAAAATCATATCGCATACCAAAAAACCAGTTGTGATCCGCATAGATTCCCACCTTGGCCTCATCATTATTCGTAAAACCTGTGGTTCCATGGAATGTATCTTTACATCCCCCTCCATTAGGATCATTCTTTCTTCCCCATTCTACCGAACCGCCAGGAAACAGCGGATCTTTTCCTTTATAAGATTCATACTGATCTAATGGCCAAAACAAATTCGTATACAAATTTCCCCCACCATATTTGAGGCCTGTATATTTAAGCACGTCTAACTCCGAACAAACCGGTTTCGAACTGCCGTTCTGATAAACACTGCTTAATACATACGTATCTCCTTCTCTTTTAAACTCCAATTGATGATCTGTAATATATTTTTTGGCTAAATTACTCCCAACCATCTTATCTGTTCTGTTAAAAAGTCCCGGATCCTTATAATTAAACTGGAGCATGTCTCCTGACAGGTGTTCTTTTACAACACCTTGTTTCAAACCTACCTCTCCAACCCAGCTATGCCATACCTGAGAATCACTTTTTCCTGCTATTCCAACTCCTATACGCTTATTTTCATTTCCTACACATGAAAGTTTGCCGTCATTTATCCCTTTATTCTGTGTATTTACAGTCTCGTGTACTGCAGCGTCATTACCTGGCTCAGAGACATTATAATCATGAAATTCCACATCACCTCGCATGAGGCCAGTAGTTCTTTCATATTCAATCCTTATCTCATTTCCACTGCCTGCCAGACGTATCTCACTGTCCTTCGCACTCTCTGCCGTAAAGGTCTTTCCACTTGGATAGTTTGCATTTTTTACTGTTACTTCTTTAATCGTATAATTTCCGCCAAGTGCTAACTTGCTCAAGCTGTCGATAAGTATAGAATAACCGATACCGGTACCGCCACCATTTGGTAATTCTATAACATCTGGGCTGTAAATCTCTATCATCTGTTCCTTATAGTTACCGGTCTCATCAGCACCAGGATGCAAATACATTTGTGGTTTATTAGGTTCACCATGGTATTCCGTTAATCTTAGGGGTATATAACTAGAGCCCTTCTCTGTTGCATACCTTTTTACCTTTGCATAATGAGTCACTGTCACCGGCACCGTCTTCATCCCTCCAGCCACATTAACGATAATATAGATCGAGAAATGATCTGTGGTCATAACCACATCTCCGTTATCCTCAACAATAACCCGCTCCATATTATCCAATGTCTCGGCCTCTTCATCCAGATGCCATACTGTCAAGACAGATTCTGCTTCACCGCTGTCACTTGTCTGCGCCTCTGTTGTATGCCCCACATCTTCCGCAACCGAATCCGCTGCCCTTCTCATCATTCTGAACTTGGTCGGCGCCGCCTCTGTCTCTTCGATCTCCTCCCCTGTATCAGCCTTGGCGTCCTCCAGCAGCTGGCCGGATAATGTCACTTTCTCTAACTCCACATTAGAGAACCGAACCGTCACATCGCCCTGAGGCTCCATTTCCTCGCCGTCGGCGATAATTTTGATGTCTACTGCCTTCATCTTATTGATGGAGATACCGGACTCCTCAGCTTTCTGCTCCATGGCAGTCTGTACCAGTTCCTGTTTATCCTCAGATACCTCTGTAACCTTCAGGCTCAGCATATCCGCTTCCGGAAATGACTCTGCCGGTCCCTTTACTTCAATCTCCGCTCCATTAATCCTGCCCTTCAGCACCAGCTCGCCTTCGCCCAGCACATAGAAGCAGAATCCCTGGGTAGTCTTATAGCTCTTGCCGTCCCGTCTGATGGAGGCAGTCACTCTTCCGAAATAAGTGCCCGGCTTGGTGTTCTCCGCCACCCGGAATGACACGCCTGTCACGGTCTCGCCCCAACTGCTCTGTTCCCCCTCATACCATGCGGTGATGCCTTTCAGTTTGGCTCCGTAGGTCTCGATGGAATAGCGGATGTTCTTCGGGTCGGTTCCCTCGTCGTCAGCGTCCGATACGGTAGCGACATCCACAGCCTCCGGATCGAGGAATTCTCTGTCATCATCGGAGCCGGTTTCTTTCACTGCAGCGGCTGTCGTCTCTTTTGTCTCTGCATTGGAACCGGTTGCCTTATCTCCCTCGAAATAATCCGGCGCAAACTGGTCCAGCAGCTCTTCCTCTTCAAATCTGGTGTGGATGTATATGGTGTTCCGCTCATTGGTCATCCATGTATTGCCGTCCTCAAACTCGATGGGAAGCAATCCGGCCATACCCGTGTTGTATGTAAAATCTTTAGTCTCTGATACGTGGCCGCCGCCCTCTTTTTTCGCCGTAAAGCTGAAGGAGATCTTTCTGTTCTTGACGGTCTCCAACTCTTCGCTCACATAACCGTAAAACTCCGTCTCATAGACTTCACCGGGAGCCAGCTCGATGTGTTTGATCCTTTTGCCGTCGGACTCTACATTCATATTAGAAGGGGTTCCCTTCTCTGCATCCGAAGGACTTCCGCCGGGGCCGATCCCCC
>CAJTOT010000012.1:0-9560 GCA_910577935.1 uncultured Hungatella sp.
GCTGAACCGACTGGCACTGCACCAGCTAAAATATAGCCGATGTTAGAAGCCGTGGTTAAACGGGTAGGCTGAACTGTTACAAACATTGATTTTTAAACAGTCACGGCACAGGCCGTAGAAGTAGGTGAGATGGCTGTCGATTCGGCCGGGGCAGCAGCGCTGGGCCTCCTCGTCTAAGTGGGAGGAGGGTTCCAGGGGAAGGTCTGTGACGGCTCCGCAGATCCGGCACACGAAATGATAATGGGGGGACATATCGCCGTCGAACCGGTCCGGCCCGTACCCGAAGCTGAGTTTCCGCGCCTCGCCCTGTTCCACCAGAAGGTTTAGGTTCCGGTACACAGTGCCCAGGCTGAGATTGGGGTATTCTTCCCGCATGGACAGATACACGTGGTCGGCGGTAGGGTGATCCCGGCGGGACTTGAGACAGGCTTTGATGCTTTCACGCTGTCTGCTGTATTTTATTATCTTCATAACAGCCTCCTGTCACAAATGATAATGATAATAGTTACTGTTTAAGAATAACAAAAGCCGGCTCTTCTGTCAAGTGAGGTCACATGTATTCTTTGGCAATTTGTATGAATTCTTTGGTGGCCTGAGACATATAATGGCCTTTGTGGCAGCCGATTCCCAGGGTGCCGTGGGCTTTCGGGGAATTGAGGTGGTAAAAGCTGGTATTCATAAAGACGGCGCCCTGGGGCCTGGTGTTTTCCCGGCCCGGCTTCTCCTGGCCTGACATGAACATCTTGGGGTAAAATGTGATGCCCATCCCTTTCAGCGCCAGGGCAAGGCAGGTCTCGATGTTCTCGGTCTCCAGTATGACCCTGGGGTTTATCTGGGCTTCCGTGAACATCTCGTCTGCCAGCGTGCGGACCCGGTTGCCGGGGTTAATCAGGAGAAAGGGGCAGTCCTGCACCAGGGAGAGGTCCGCGTTTTCAGAGAGGCGGGCTTTCAGCTCCTCCAGCTGTCCTGGGTAAGTCCGCTCCAGGGCAGAGTCGGGGACCACCAAGAGGATCTCCTCTTCGCAGATGGGGATGGTTTCCACATTTTCCGCCTTAAAAGGCAGCATGCCGATGACCAGGTCCACGTCCCCGTGGAGCAGAGCAGAATCAAGCTCTATGGAGTTGCCTTCCCTTAGATGGAGGTCGATATTGGGAAAACGCTCCTGGTACACGGGGAGGATCTGGGGAAGGATCTTGCGCCCTCTTGTGTGGGACATTCCGATGGTCAGCTGTCCCTTGGTGAAATCCTTGATGTCGGCGATCTCCTGATAAGTCTCTTCCCGCAGCTCAAGCATCTGCCGGGCCCGCTTTTTAAGAATCTGCCCGGCGTAGGTGAGGGTCAGAGGAGACGTGCGGTTAAACAGGGCGATGCCGAATTCCCGCTCCAGATTGGAGATATGGCAGCTTAAGGACTGCTGGGAAATGTACAGTCTTTTGGCGGCCTTGGTAAAATTCAGTTCCTCCGAGGCCGCCAGAAAATATTCCAGGTTCAGAAAGTTGATCATGGTACTGTCTATACCTCCTAAAAAGCCCTTCTTTCTGCAAAAGGTTTATATTTTTCCAATATAACACATTTTTTTAAAGAAAACTACAAAAATTCTTATGTAGAATTACTGGATTTTATGGTAAAATATAGATAAGCCACGGGCAGCAGAGGGATGTATCCTGTTCTGCCCCCGGCCCTGATCAAAAATAGATAGAACTACAGGAGGATCAAAACATGAGCCAGGAATTAACACCCGAAGTAAACAAGACACCGGAGGCTGCCCCGACACCGGAGGCGGAGACTGCCAAGGCGGCGGGCGCAGAGTCTGTCCGGACGGCGCCGGAGACTGAGGCCGCAGGCGAGGCGAATTCAGAGTCAAAAGAGCCGGCCCAGCCCGCGGAGACCATGGAAGACTTTGCCGCCGAGCTGGAAGAGTCCTACAAGGCATTTGACGAGCGCCGCCGCCAGACCTATGTCCCGGAAGAGTCCCCGGATGCTGAAAAGTGGCAGGAGATCCGCCAGATGCAGGCCGACAAGACCGTTGTGAAAGTAAAGATCAAGGAGATCGTAAAAGGCGGCGCCATCGCGTATCTCAATGAACTTCAGGCATTTATCCCTGCCTCCCAGCTCTCTCTGGGATATGTAGAGAAGCTGGAGGAGTGGGTGGGCAAATATATCGAAGCCTATATTATCACCGCGGAGCCGGAGAAAAAGCGTCTGGTTCTGTCGGCAAAAGAGCTCCTCAAGGAGCGCAGGGACGCCGCCCGCCGGGAGAAGATGGCCTCCTACAAGGCAGGGGATGTGGTGGAAGGAACCGTTGACACTCTGAAAGATTACGGAGCGTTCGTCAATCTGGAAGGGGGAGTGTCAGGGCTTCTCCATGTTTCCCAGATCAGCAGTCAGCGGATCAAGCACCCCGGAGTGGTGCTGAAAGAAGGCCAGCAGGTCAAGGTAAAGATCCTTTCCACGGACAATGGCAAGATCAGTCTGAGCATGAAGGCCCTGGAGACCCAGGAGTCTCAGGAAGAAGAGCATTTTGAGTATAAGAGTTCAGGGGAAGCGTTTACCGGCCTGGGAGATCTGCTGAAGAATCTGAAATTTTAGATAGGACCAGGAGGAGGGATAAGATGGATCGTATCCCCAAGACATATGATCAGCTGGAACAGTGGAATTCACTGATGTTTCTCTACAATTCCGCGCTGAAAGAGATCAATGTAAAAATAGAGATCCTGAACAATGAATTTGTTCATATTTACAATTACACACCTATTGAACATGTAAAGTCAAGGCTGAAGACCGCGGAGAGCATCGTGCGGAAGATGAAGCGCCATCACTATGAGGTGACTGTCGACAACATGACAAAGAGGCTCAGTGACATCGCCGGAATCCGCATCATCTGTTCATTTTCATCAGATATATACTTGATCGCGGACATGATATCCAGGCAGAGGGATGTGACTGTGCTGTACATCAAGGATTACATCAAGAATCCAAAGCCCAACGGATACAAAAGCTACCATATGGTGGTCACTATACCGGTGTACCTGTCTGAGGGGCCGGTGGAGACCAAGGTGGAGATCCAGATCCGGACGGTGGCCATGGATTTCTGGGCCAGTTTAGAGCACAAGATCTACTATAAATTCGAAGGAGAAGGACCGGATTATCTGCAGCAGGAGCTGAAGGCCTGCGCGGACATGGTGGATATGCTGGACGCCAAGATGTACTCGCTGAACGAGGCGATTCTGGCGTGGAACAGCCAAAGAGACCAGAGAGGGACGGCAGGATGAAGGCCTTATTGATAGAGACGGGTCAGATCATCTGGTTCAATATAAAAAATCTGCTGTTATTTCTTATAGGATACCGGCTGACAGCGGCGGCGGTCTATCTGCAGCTGCTGAACGCCGGTATACGGTTTTCCCTGGGCAGGGCGGGATACAGTTACCTGACACTGGAAAATGCCTGGAAGGTGTTGGCCAGTCCATGGACGGTCCCCGTCCTTTTTGTGCTGTCCGCGGCAGGTCTTTTGTTTCTCATGGTGGAGGCGGGGGGCCTTGTGGCGGCTTATTCCGGCGCCATGTATTCCCTGAAGGTGCCGGCGTTTCAGATGTTTATCCAGGGGGTCCGCAGCGCCATCCAGCAGCTGGAGCGCGGGAATTTCCGGCTCTTTTTTGTTGTTCTGGCGGATTTTCTCCTGATGAACCTTCTGTATGTCTACCGGACCCTGACCCATGTGAAGCCCCTGAATTTTGTCATAGAGGAAATGTCCGGCCGCCCCTTTATCTTGGCAGGGGCGGCAGTTGTGGTGATCATCTGCGTGGCGGCGGTGATTCCGGCGTATTTTGTGTTTCACCTGTGTATGATCGAGCAGAAATTTTACAGGGACGGCAAAAGGTCCAGCGTGGAGCTTCTGAAAGGCAGGTGGCTGGGAACCGTTGCGCGGGTAGTCTGCCCCCAGCTTCTGATCATGGCATCGGCGTCGGCGTTTTACCTGCTTCTGGTGGCTGCGTCGGCTGTGTTTGCCGTTCTCTTTGTCCGGCGGGATCTGGAGTTCGCCTTTCTCATACGGGCTGCCGACTGGATGGAATGGATCGTCATGGGGCTGGCGGGGATGGCGGCAAGCCTTCTGTTTTTTGCCGACCTGACTATACAATATTATCAATACGGAAAGAGCAAGCTGGAAAAACAGCATTTTTTTTACACGGCCACGGCGGTTGTCAGCAGAAGAAACGGGCTGGCGGCGCTGGCAGTGTTCGGCCTCATCGGCGGCATGGGGCTGACAGACGCGGCGGTCAACGGCACGTTTCTCTCTAATTCCGTGGTGGCGCAGACGGAGATCACCGCCCACAGAGGGAGTTCGGCGTCCGCCCCGGAGAATACCATGGCAGCGGTGGCGGCGGCGGTGGAGGAGATGGCGGACTGGGCGGAGATCGATGTCCAGGAGTCGGCGGACGGGGTGCTGGTCCTGTGTCACGACGGCGATTTACAGCGTGTGGCGGGGGTGAAGCGGGATGTGAAGGACATGACCTACGAGGAGCTTGGGGCTTTGGACGTGGGCTCCTGGTTCTCGGAAGATTTCGCGGGGGAGAGAATGCCGTCCCTGGAGGCTGTCATGGAGTACGCCAAGGGGCGTCTGAAGCTGAACATTGAGATCAAGTATTCCGGCATGGGGAGCATGCTGCCGGAGAAGGTCCAGGAGCTGGTGGAGCTTTACGAGATGGAAGACCAGTGTATCGTCAGCTGCACCAACATAAATTATCTCCGGCGGATTAAGAGAGCCAATCCCCGGATCAAGACAGGGTATATTATCCCGGCTGCCTTCGGGAATTATTATATGGATGAAGATGTGGATGTCATAAGCATCCGTTCCGGATTTATCACGGAAAAGCTGGTGACGGCGGCCCATGAGGCGGGAAAAAGCATCCACGCGTGGACGGTGAACGAGAAGAAGGAGCTGGAGCGCATGCGTGTGCTTACCGTGGACAACATAATCACCGACAATCCGGTCCTGGCCAGGGAGATTCTGTACAGGAAGGAGGCCACAGAAGGCCTTCTGGAATATCTGGCGATGATACTGCGGTGAGGTCCGGGGCAAAAGAAAGGAGATTGGAGAGATGAGAATTGTGCTTCAGAGGGTGCAGAATGCAAGCGTGTCTGTGGAAGGAGAGGTGACGGGGGCCATAGGACAAGGTTTCCTGGCGCTTCTTGGGGCAGAGGAGGAAGACACGGAGGAGATTACCGACAAGATGGTGGACAAGATGTGCAGGCTGAGAATCTTTCAGGACAGCGGGGGAAAGACCAATTTGTCCCTGGCGGACGTGGGGGGAGAGCTGTTGGTGGTGAGCCAGTTCACTCTGTACGCGGACTGCAGGAAGGGGAACCGCCCCAGCTTCATAAAAGCCGGAAACCCCGAGAAGGCCAGACGCCTGTACGAGCATGCCCTGGACAGGTGCAGGCTGCATGTGGGGAAGGTAGAACACGGGATTTTCGGGGCAGATATGAAAGTGTCGCTGGTCAACGACGGGCCGTTTACCATTGTGCTGGACAGCAGGGAGCTATTTATTTAATTTTTTGTGAATTTTCAGGAAATGCTTTTTTTTAAAAGTGAGATGTGCTATACTCAGACACAGGCCCTTTGGCCTTGGAGGAGTATAGCGGATTAATCTCAGAAAGAAAAGGAAGATATGATGAAAAAAAACTTGAAAGTTTTCATGTACAGCATGGCGGCTGTGATGATGGTATCAGGATGCTCGAAAAAGACGGATTCCGCGGCGGACACCACGGCAGGCACCACAGCGGTGGAGACAACCGAAGCCTCACAGGCGGCAGGTGAGACGGCCGGGACGGAGGGTTCCGAAGCGGAGACCGGTTCGGCGGGGCGCGTGGACTGGGGCAAGGTGGAGAGTCTGGGCAGCTACAAAGGCGTAGTCTACACCCCGATGTCCACGGAAATCAGCGATGAGGAAGTGGAAGCGCAGATTCAGTCTTTGCTGGCTGCCAACCCGGCGATCAGGGAAGTGGAACGGCCGGCAGAGGAAGGGGATATTGTCAACATCGACTATGTGGGAAAAAAGGACGGCGTGGCCTTTGACGGAGGAACCGCCAGCGGCTATGATCTGACTCTGGGATCGGGACAGTTCATTGACGGTTTTGAGGACGGGCTTATCGGGACGGCGGCCGGTGACAAGGTCAATCTGGACCTGACATTTCCGGAAGAGTACCACAGCGAAGAGCTGGCGGGCCAGGCTGTGGTGTTTGAGGTGACGGTTAACAGCGTGAAGGAGTCGGCGGAAGCCGAGCTGAACGACGAGTTTATCGCGGCGAACACGGACTCGGCCACTGTGGACGAATACCGCAAGGCCGTGAGAGAAGATCTGGAGGAGACGGCCAGGTTAAACGCGGAGAATCAGAAGATGTCCGATGTGCTTATGAAGGTGGTTGAGGACAGCGAGGTGACTGTTCCGGAAGAGTCTGTGGAGACCGTATATCAGGAGCAGAGGGCTTACTATGAACAGCAGGTCCAGATGTTCGGCATGGACCTGGAGACTTGGGTCAGCTACTACGGAATCGATCTGGAGACCTTCGAGAGCGACTTGAGGACAGAGGCGGCGGAAGCCTGCAAGAGCAACGCGGTGATCATGGCTGTCGCCGAGGCGGAGAACATAACCGTGGAAGACGGGGACAGAGAACAGCTGGCAGCAGATTACGGGTATCCGGATGTGGATACCATGATCGAAGATGCCGGTGAGGACGCAGTGGATGAGAGGATTCTTATGGAGAAAGCCATGCAGTTCATTGCGGACAACGCTGTGGAAGGATAAAGGCAGACATGGGGAGAAAAGCATTATTTTTTGATGTGGACGGCACTCTGTTCAGCGAGACGGACCGGGTGGTGCCGGAGAGCGCAAAGAGGGCACTCGCGGAGACCAGAAAGAAAGGCAATCTTGTATTTATCAACTCGGGGAGAGTTTTGAGCAACCTGGGGCCTGTCATGGAACTGGTGGAGGCCGACGGTTATCTGTGCGGCTGCGGCACTTATATACAGATGGCAGGGGAGGAGATATACAGCCGCCGGATTCCCCATGAGCGGGGAATAGAGGTGAAGAAGGCGATTGTCCGGCACGGCCTGGACGGGGTCTTGGAGGGAATCGAGAGCTGTTATTTTCAGAAAGGCGATTCTCCCATGGAACAGGTCAGGAGGCTGAAAGGTTTTATGCAGCAGGGCGGTCACTGCAGCCCCTGCGGATGGGAGGAGGACTGCTATGATTTTGACAAGTTCTGTGTCATCGCTGACGAGCACAGCGACAGAGAGGGTTTTTTTGCCTTTTTGAAGCCGGATTTCCAGGTGATTGACCGGGGCAATGATTTCTATGAGTGCGTGCCAAAAGACCACAGCAAGGCCACAGCCATAGAGATGGTTTTGAGGAAGCTGGGAATCGGTCTGGAAGATGCCTGGGTGTTCGGGGACAGCAGCAATGACCTGGACATGTTTCAGTATGTCCCAAACGCGGTGCTCATGGGGAAGCATGACGAGATTCTGAAGCAGTACGCCTCCTTTGTGACCAAGACTGTGGAAGATGACGGAATAGAATATGCGATGAAAACCCTGGGACTTTTATAGGCCCCGGGTTTTCCTTTATGCCGGGGCAGGGTCCCTGGGAAGAATTATTGAAGAAAAAGATGAGGGAAGAGACACATGGGTTTTTCACTGGAAGTAAATGTTTCGATGATTACTGTATTTTTGCAGGGGCTTTTGAGCTTTTTCTCCCCCTGTGTTCTGCCGATTCTGCCGCTGTACATCGGTTATCTGTCCGGCGGAACGGGAGTGGTGGGAGAAGACGGACAGGTTTCTTACAGGAGAAGCAAGGTGATGATCCACACAGTCTGTTTTGTGGTGGGAATCAGTTTTGCCTTTTTTGTCCTGGGGCTTGGAGTCTCGGCCCTGGGCAGTTTTTTCCGCTCCGGCCAGATGGTGTTCGCAAGGCTTGGAGGCGCGCTGATTCTGGTGTTCGGGCTGTATGAGCTGGGAGTGTTCGGGCAGCCGGCGATTCTGGGAAAGGAGCGCAGGCTCCGTCTGCCTGTGGACAAGATGGCGATGTCGCCGTGGACTGCCCTTCTCATGGGCTTTACATTCAGCTTTGCGTGGACTCCCTGTGTGGGGCCTGCTCTGGCCAGCGTGCTCCTCATGGCGGCGGCGTCTTCCTCCCGGGCAGTGGGATTTCTCTATATAGGCGTGTACACTCTCGGGTTCGTGCTGCCGTTTCTGGCGGCGGGCCTGTTCACCACCTCCTTGCTGCAGCTGTTTAAGAGGCATATGGGAGTGGTAAAGTATACGGTGAAGCTGGGCGGCGTTCTTCTGGTGGTTCTGGGACTTCTGATGGTGACGGGAAAGATGAACGAGGTCAGCGGATATCTGTCCCAACTGTCCGCGCCGGGGGCGGAGGCGCCCGGAGAGAACGGGGAAGTACAGAGGGGGACGCCGGGTCAGGAGGATCCGGCAGACGGCGAAGCAGGTGAGGCAGGGAACGAGGAAGACAGGACCGGGGGCCAGGCGGAGGAAACTGCAGGCCAGGCCGGGAGTCAGGCGGACAAAGCCGGAGATCAGTCGGGGACTCAGGAAGAGACGGAGGGTCAGGAGAATCAGGAGAACAAGATCGCGGCTCCGGATTTTGAGCTGGAGGATCAGTTCGGGCAGGTTCACCGGCTGTCGGACTACAAGGGAAAGACGGTATTTTTAAATTTCTGGGCCACCTGGTGTCCGCCCTGCCGCGCAGAGATGCCGGATATACAGAGACTGTATGAGGAATGTGACACAGAGGGCGACCAGGCGCTGATTATCCTGGGAGTGGCCGGCCCCGGCATGGGAAATGAGAAGTCCGGCGAGGAGATTGCCGCATTTTTGGAAGAGAACGGCTACACATACCCGGTGGTCATGGATACCACGGGAGAGCTGTTCACAGCCTACGGCATCTACGCTTTTCCCACCACCTATATGATTGACAGGGAAGGCAACGTGTTCGGCTACGCGTCGGGTCAGCTTTCCTATGATGTGATGCAGGATATTATCACGCAGACCATGGAAGGGAAGAGACGGCGGTGAGAAGGCATCTGGCAGTGATACTTTTGGCGGTGTGGACGGCGGCGCTTTTGGCTGCGGGCTGCGGGCAGACCGGGGAGAGTCAGGGAGAGACAGGCGGGGACGCCGGGACAGAGGAGCCCAAGCTTAAGGTGGCGGCCACCTTGTTTCCCTATTACGATTTCGCGAGACAGATCGGGGGAGATGTGATAGACTTAGAATTGATCATCCCCGCAGGCGTGGACAGCCATTCCTTTGAACCCACCCCGGCGGACATGAAGAAGCTCCAGGAGGCAGACGTGGTGATCTGCAACGGCGGAGCCATGGAACACTGGGTCAGCCAGGTGATGGAAGCCCTGGACAGCCGTTCCATAACCGTGGTGGTCATGATGGACTATGTAGATGTGTTTGAGGAAGAGCTGGTGGAGGGCATGGAAGAAGCCGCCCACAGCCACGGCCGCGAAGCCGGCTGTGAGGAGGGCCATGACCATGATGACACCCA
>CAJTOT010000012.1:9571-36366 GCA_910577935.1 uncultured Hungatella sp.
ACGAGGAGGGCCATGGCCATGATGACGGCCGCGAGGCGGAATATGACGAGCACATATGGACTTCCCCGGTGAACGCCATGAAGCTGGTCCGGGTCATTGCAGAGGTTTTGGCGGAGAGGGACCCGGCTCACCGTGATGTGTATGAGGAGGGCAGGGACAGATATATAGAAGAGCTCCGGGAGATCCATGAAGGATTTCTGAAAGTGGCAGAGGAGAGAAAGCGGAACACAATCATTATAGGGGATAAATTCCCCTTCAGGTATCTGGCGGAAGAGTACGGCTTTGACTATCGGGCGGCCTTTTCCGGGTGCAGCACGGACACGGAGCCGGCGGCCAGAACCATCGCCTACCTTATTGACAGAGTGGACCAGGAGAAGATACCGGCAGTCTATTATCTGGAGCTTGGCAGCCACAGGGTGTCAGAGATTATCGGGGAGGAGACCGGAGCGGCGCCTATGCTTCTCCACTCCTGCCACAATGTGACAAGGAAGGAATTGGAAGCCGGCGTCACTTATGCGGAGCTGATGAGGCAGAACATAGAAAATTTGAGAAAAGGACTAGATGAATGAGCAGGTTGATTACATGCAGCCATGTGGATTTTGGATACGAGAATCAGGACGCGGTGATGGATCTGACCATCGAGATCGATGAAGGAGATTATTTCTGCGTGGTGGGGGTCAACGGTTCCGGAAAGAGCACGCTGGTGAAGGGGCTTCTGGGTCTCGTCAAACCTACAGGCGGGAGTCTTGTGGTGTCGGAGGAGCTGAAGCAGACGGGAATCGGCTATCTTCCCCAGCAGACCAGCGCCCAGAAGGATTTTCCGGCGACAGTCTATGAGGTGGTGCTTTCCGGGGCCTTAGGCCTTATAGGAAACAGGCCTTTTTACCGGCGGCAGGAGAAGGAGATGGCCTTGTCAGCCATGGAAAAGCTGGGCATCAGCGATCTGAGACACCGCTGCTACAGGGAGTTGTCCGGGGGACAGCAGCAGAGGGCACTCATAGCCCGCGCCCTGTGTGCCGCCAGGAAGATGCTGATTCTGGACGAGCCGGTCACTGGGCTGGACCCGTCGGCTATCCAGGAATTTTACAGTCTCGTCAGGGAGCTGAACAGAGACGGGGTGACTATTTTTATGGTGACCCACGACGTGGCCAACGCGGTGAGTCAGGCGGACAAAATCCTTCACCTGCACAGGAAGGCGCTGTTTTACGGGAGTCCCGGAGAATATGTAAAGACGGCTGAGGGACTGGGCTTTTTGGGAGGTGGAACGGTATGAAGCTGATTTTGGAAATGTTGTCCTACCCCTTTTTGGTCAGGGCTTTTGCAGGAGGAATCCTGGTCTCCCTGTGCGCGGCTCTTTTGGGAGTCAGCCTGGTGCTGAAACGGTATTCCATGATCGGGGACGGGCTGTCCCATGTTTCCTTCGGCGCGCTGTCGGTGGCAGTGGCCATGGGCTGGGCGCCCCTTGCCGTGTCCATCCCCGTGGTGGTTCTGGCTGCCTATTTTCTCTTGCGAATAACGGAGAACAGCAGGGTCAAAAGCGACGCGGCCATAGCCATGATCTCAGCCGCCTCTCTGGCGCTGGGAATCGTTGCCACCTCTCTGACCACCGGCATGGCCACCGACGTGAACAGCTACATGTTCGGAAGCATTCTCGCCATGAGCCCTTCCGATGTGGGGCTTATGGTGGTTCTCTCGGTCATCGTGCTGGGGCTGTTCGGCTTCTGCTACAACAAGATGTTTGCTGTGACCTTTGATGAAAGCTTCGCCAGGGCGGCGGGTGTCAGCGTGTCTCTGTACAATGTGCTCATCGCGGTTCTGACAGCGGTGACCATCGTTCTGGGAATGCGCATGATGGGGGCCATGCTCATCTCCAGCCTGATTATTTTTCCGGCTCTGACCTCCATGCGGATATTCAAGAGCTTCAGGGGAGTGGTGGTGTGCTCCGGCGTCGTGTCGGTGGTGTGCTTCTGCATCGGAATGACCTTGTCCTACCGATTCTCCACCCCGGCGGGAGCCAGCATCGTGCTGGTGAACATGGGGGCCTTCGGGGTGTTCTGGGCGGCTGCCGGCTGTGCCGGGAGAAGAGGCCGGAACGGAGCAGGCTAAGAGGGTGCAGGCGGGAGCCGGAACGGGTGAAGCCGGAGAGGGGCGGGAGCCAGAGCGGGCAGAGCCGGGACGGACAGTGACAGAAACGGACAGGAGATAAAATTTTCACTGAGGAGGGATTTGGTATGGAGGAGAAAAAAATGTTCGGCGTCTTGAAAAGAAAGCGGCCTATGAGCCAGACTCAGTTTATCGCCTTTGGATTTTTCGTGCTCATCATCACAGGGGCGGTGCTGCTGACCCTTCCCTTTGCCAGCAAGAACGGGCGGAGCATGGACTTTCTGGGGGCCCTGTTTACAGCCACCAGCGCCTCCTGCGTGACGGGGCTGGTGGTGGCGGACACGTGGACTCAGTGGAGTCTGTTCGGGCAGCTGGTGATCATCACCATGATTCAGATCGGCGGACTGGGATTTATCACCATCGGCGTCTATGTGTCCATTCTTCTGAGGAGAAGGATCGGGCTGAAGATGAGAGGGCTTATGCAGGAGAGCACCAGCGCCCTGAATATCGGCGGGATCGTCAGGCTGGCCAAGAAGATCATTGTGGGAACAGCCATATTTGAGGGAGGAGGGGCATTGCTTCTTGCCATCAGATTTGTTCCCCAATATGGCTTTTTCAGAGGGACCTTCTACAGTGTTTTCCATGCGGTGTCCGCCTTCTGCAACGCGGGATTTGACCTGATGGGACACACGGGGCAGTACAATTCCCTGTCAGTATACTATGACGACTGGCTGGTGAATCTGGTGATCATGTCCCTGATTATCATAGGCGGAATCGGGTTTGTGGTGTGGGACGACATCAGCAGGAAAAAACTTGCCTTCGGAAAATACCTTCTCCAGACCAAGATCGTGATTTTGACTACTCTGGTTCTGGTGTTTGGCGGCGGCGCGGTGTTCTATCTGCTGGAGAAGGACCTTCTCATGGCGGACATGAGCCTGAGCGGAAAGATTCTGTCCTCTCTGTTCAGCGCGGTGACAGCCAGGACGGCGGGCTTCAACACCATAGACACGGGGGCTTTGTCGGACGGCAGCAAGCTTCTGACCATCATCCTGATGTTTATCGGGGGAAGCCCAGGCTCCACCGCGGGAGGCATAAAGACTACCACCGTGGTGGTGCTGTGCCTGTTTGTGCATTCCAGCATCCAGAGAACCTACGGGGTCAACGCCTTCGGCAGGAGGCTGGATGACGAGGCCATCCGGCAGGCCAGTTCCGTGCTGACCATCAATCTGTTTTTGGCGCTGGGAGTCTCCCTGGTGATCATGGGCGTTCAGAAGCTCCCTATGTCGGACACACTGTTTGAGGCATTTTCCGCCATCGGCACGGCGGGAATGACCACAGGCATCACCAGGGATTTGGCGCCTGTGTCCAAGGCGCTGATCATTCTTTTGATGTACTGCGGGAGAATCGGCAGCATGTCCTTTGCCCTTTCCTTCACTCAGCAGAAACGGATCACCAAGGTGAGCAATCCCCTGGAACAGATCAGCGTGGGCTGAGAGAAGGGAAAGGTTTGTACAAAAGCCGCCGGGCCGGCGGCGTGGATATAGAGAATACCTGTGAGAAGAGAAGGAGGAAATTATATGAAATCAATGCTGATCATCGGGATGGGACGTTTTGGACGCCACCTGTGCAAGAATCTGGCGGAGCTGGGAAATCAGCTGATGATCGTGGACCAGAAGGAGGAGAATTTGGAGGAGCTGCTGCCCTATGTGGTCAGCGCCAAGATTGGGGACTGCACCAATGAAAATGTGCTTAAGACCCTGGGAATTGACAACTTTGACGTGTGCTTTATCTGCATAGGGACCAATTTTCAGAGCAGCCTGGAGATAACCAGCATGGTGAAGGAGATGGGGGGGAGGTATGTGGTCAGCAAGGCAAACCGGGATATCCACGCCAAGTTCCTGCTGAGAAACGGGGCGGACGAGGTGATCTATCCGGACCGGGACATCGCGGAGAAAATCGCCATGCGCCACAGCGCCAACCATGTGTTCGACTACATCGAGCTGACGGACGAGTACTCCATCTATGAGACGCCGCCTCTTCCCCAGTGGGTGGGCAAGAGCCTGAAGGAGTCGGATATCCGCAACCGCCACCACATCAACATCCTGGGGACCAAGAGAGGCGATGAGGCCAATCTGATGCCGCCGGCGGATTACATTATCCGGTCTGACGATCACATGATGATTATCGGGAAGAAGACGGACATTGACAAACTGTTGGATGATATGAAGTAGACAGAGGACTAAAGATTATGTTGGGAAAGACACATTTGGCTGTGGGAACAGCCGTGACGATGGCTGTTTTGAAGCCGGGCACCCTGCCGGAACTGCTTATAGGGACGGGAGCCGCCGCGGTGGGGGCCGTGATCAGCGATATAGACGTGGAAACCTCCGGCTCAGGGAGGGCGGCGGACCGGATCATCGGAATCTCCGCCGCCGCTGTGGCTTTGGTGGCCGGGTTGGAGTATTTCTGGAAGGTGGGAGTGTGGGATATACTCCGGAGCAACAGCAGCTGGATGCGGATCATCATAGGCAGTCTGGCCTTTATAGGGGTGTGTGCCTTCGGAAAGATGCAGCCCCACAGAAGTTTTATGCACTCCTTCCTGGCGCTGGGGATTCTGTCGGTGATTATGGGGACCATCCTTCCCCTGGCTGTCCCCTATTTTGCCGCGGCTTTTCTCAGCCACCTGGCCACAGATATTTTTAATTTTAAGAAAGTGCAGCTGTTCTACCCCCTTCAGGGGGGCGTGTGCCTCCGCATGTTCCACGCCAGCGGGCTGGTCAACGGAATCTTGTTCGCTGCCGGAACGGTGGCAGCGGCGGCAGAGATAGGCCTCCGGGTGTGGAATATCATCCGGTGACCGTTTAGGGGTACATATTTATTCAGAAAAGTGTTGCGTTTGCCGGGAGGCTGTGGTAGAATATGGCTATTCGGAAAATTTCAGGGGAGATACCGCCATGAAGGCGTCTAAAGCACAGAAGTGCAGGGAGAACCGGAAGAGTAACCGAAGAGAATTTGAAAAGCTTGAAGATTATGCCATGAAGGCGTATGGATTTTCATAAGGAGAATCCATGCGCCTGTTTTGTTGCAGAGCGCTGATAAATAATCGCTGGGAGAGACAGGAGGGAGGAGAAGACTATGGCAGAGTACATATTAAGGAGGCTGGTTCAGCTGGTGGCCGTGCTGCTGGGAGTCACGTTTCTGACATTTATCATAACCTGGGCGGCTCCCAGCGACCCGGCGGAGATGAAGTATGTGTCTATGGGCATGATACCGTCCCCCCGGCTTTTGGAGCAGACCAGGGAGGAGATGGGGCTGAACGACCCGGTTCTGGTTCAGTACGGGCGGTGGCTGGGCAACACCATGAGGGGAGACCTGGGGGAATCCGCCAAGTTCGGGGAGCCTGTGTTGACACAGCTGACGAAAAAGCTGCCCATGACCCTGAAGCTGGCCGGGACGGCTATGGCGGCGGTGCTTCTCGTGTCGTTTCCGCTGGGGATTTTGACGGCTGTGAAGAAAAATACCTGGGCAGACTATGTGGTCCGGTTTTTCTCGTTTTTCGGAGTCTCCATGCCTAACTTCTGGCTGGGACTTCTCCTGATGTATGTGTTCGCGGTCCGGCTTCGGTGGTTTTGCGTGGTCAGCAGCGGCAGCCCAGGCGGCATCGTCCTTCCCGCGGCTGCCCTTGCCCTCCCCATGGTGTCCGGCTATGTGAGGCAGATACGGGCCGCATTTCTTGAGGAGCTGAGTTCCAACTATGTGGTGGGAGCCAGAGCCAGGGGGATACCCGAGAGGACCATCGTGTTTTTTCATGTGCTTCCCAACGCCGTTTTCCCGATTATCACCCTGATGGGGCTGTCGGTTGGGCACCTTCTGGGAGGCGCGGCAATCATCGAGACCATATTTTCCTGGCAGGGAATCGGAAATATGGCGGTGGAGGCCATCCGTGTCAGGGACTATCCCCTGATTCAGGGGTATGTGATGTGGATGGCAGTGATCTATGTGGGGGTAAACCTGCTGGCAGATGTGGGCTACCGTTTTCTGGACCCCCAGATACGGCTGAGAAAGAAGGTGGAGTAGATGAGGGGAAAATGGATACGGTTTTCGGTGTTTCTCTTTCTGGCGCTTCTGATACTGGCCGCCGCTTTCTGGGGCCCTGTTCTCGCGCCCTATGACCCTCTGGAGACCGACTTCGCGGCAAAGCTGCTGCCGCCGGGGAGGGCTCACTGGATGGGGACGGACAACGTGGGGAGAGACGTATTTTCCCGGATACTCTGCGGCGCCGGCAATTCATTTGCCCTGACCTTTTTTATGATCGCCCTGGTGTCGGTGTTCGGTACAGGAATCGGCATGGTGTCAGGGTACTTTGGCGGTTCCCTGGACACGGTTCTCATGAGGATTACGGATATTTTGCTCGCTTTCCCGGATACGGTCTTTGCCATCGCCGTGGTGGGGATGCTGGGGCCGGGGCTCTTGAACACGGTGGCAGCCCTGTCCTTTGTGTGGTGGACAAAATACGCCAGGATGGCCAGAGGACTGGCCAGCGTCATTAGGACCAGGGACTACATCCTCCAGGCGCGGTTCGGGGGAGCGGGAACTTTTAAAATACTGGCCTGCTATGTGCTGCCCAACATCGTCCCCCAGGTGATCATCATGGCAGCCCTGGATGTGGGGGGGATGATGCTGGCACTGGCGGGGCTTTCTTTTCTGGGCCTGGCCTCCCAGCCTCCTGCGCCGGAGTGGGGATATATGCTGTACGAGGGAAAGTCCTATATGCAGACGGCCCCCTGGATTATGATCTTCGCCGGGCTGGCCATCTTTATCACGGTTGTGGTGTTTAATCTCCTGGGAGACAGTCTGAGAGATATCCTGGACCCCAAGGAGGAGTAAAAGACTTGAAGGAGAGATGTCTAAAATATGAGAAATATTAAAATTATCAGAAATACTAAATTTTTCAAAAACATAAAAACAATCACAAATATGAGAGCTGCGCTGGTGGCGGCGGCGGTTTTGGCCGGGGTGGCCCTGGCAGGCGGGGGTCTGGCCGGGTGCAAAGGACAGGGAGCGTCCGGGGAGAGACAGACAGCGGGAAGGGGCGGCGGAGGGAATGCGCAGGTCCTGACAGGCGCCGCCGGGGCAGACGGCTCTGAGAAGGGGCAGAAAAGCCCGGCGCCGGGGGAGAGACATGTGAACGCGGCGTTTTTCTGGATCGCCGCGGACCTGGATCCGGCGGTGGATTACCATGGCTGGGTTACTTCCAGGCTGGGAGTGGGGGAATGTCTCCTGAAGCTCAACGACCAGCTGGAGCTGGAGGGGTGCATCGCCGATTCCTGGGAGAACGTGGATGATACCACATGGCGGTTTCATATCCGGGACGAGGTGTTTTTCAGCAACGGCGCCAGAGTGACGGCGGAGAGCTGCAAGGCCTCTATAGAGCGGGCGGTGTCCATGAATGACCGGGGGGCCGAGTACTTAAAGATCGCCTCCATGGAGGCGGACGGCCAGACGCTGACCGTAAAAACCACAGAGCCAAACGCGGCCCTGCCCGGCAGCATGGCGGAGCCGGTGTTTATCATCGTGGATACTTCCCAGAGTGAAGAGGTGATGAGACAGAGCCCGGTGTGCACCGGCCCCTATGTGGCGGCCTCCTTCGCGTCGGAGCAGAGGGTGGAACTGGTGAAAAATGACAACTACTGGGGCGGTGAGCCGGGGCTGGACACCGTCACCGTGACCCAGATCGCGGACGCGGATGCCAGGGCCATGTCTGTCCAGTCAGGGGAGATTGACATCACCAATACCATAGACAACACAAGCGTGACTTTGTTCACAGACAATCCGGACTACCATGTCTCTTCCATCATCAGCCCCAGGGTCAATGTGGCATATATGAACCACGCCCAGACCAGCCCTCTCCACGACATTCAGCTGAGAAGAGCCGTGTCCTGGGCGGTGGACCGGGAAGCCTACGCGGGCCTTATCGGGGGCAGCGGGGCCCACGGCCTCTACTCGGATGCCGCCCCCTTCGGCAACGAGACCGTGACAGCTTTCTCTTACGACAAGGCCAAGGCGGAGGATATTCTGGAGGAGGCCGGTTATGTGGATACAGACGGAGACGGATACAGGGAAAATCCCGACGGCTCGCCTCTGGCTTTGCGGTATCTCCAGGCTGCGGACCACGGCTCCGCGGACTCGGCCATCCTGGCGGCGGCGGTTCAGTCAGATTTGAAGGCAGTCGGAATCCGCGTGGAGATTCTGGCGGTGGAGAATCTGTCGGAGTACCAGAGCCAGGGGAATTTTGATTTTTACACCGGAAATGACAATTCGGCTCCCACAGGCGATCCCCAGGTGTGGCTGGAGACCATGTACACCGGTCTGGGAAGGTCGGGAAAGAAAAATCTCACCAGCTTTCAGAATGATGAGATAGACAGGATTGTGGCAGAGATGAACAGGACTTTTGACACGGAGAAAAGATATGAGCTGGCAGCGGAAGCCTCCCAGGTGCTGAACGACGAGGCAGCCAATCTGTTTCTCACCAACTCCTACCTGAACATGGTGTCATCGTCAAGGGTGAAGAACGCCGTTCAGCCGGCGGTGGATTACTATTTTATCACAAAGGACATTACGGTGGAGCAGGAATGAATATTTTGGAACTGGAACATGTGTCCGTCGCCTATGGAAAGGGAAAGCCGGCGGTGGAAGATGTGAGCTTTTCCGTGCCGGAGAAGAGCATTGTGGCCATTGTGGGGGAATCGGGGAGCGGGAAATCCTCGCTGCTCCGGGCGGTCATGGGCCTTCTGCCCTCCGGCGGAGAGGTGAGCGGGGGGACAATCCTCTTTGAAGGCCGGGATCTGGACAGCCTCACCCGGCAGCAGCGGCGGCAGATCAGGGGAAAAGATATGGCGATGATTTTCCAGAACGCAGGCGAGTACTTAAATCCGAGAAGAAAAGTGGGCGCCCAGTATCTGGAGACCCTTGGCTGTCACCTGGACCTTCCGCGAACAGAGCTAAAAAAGCTTGCCCTGGATATGCTGGCAGCTCTGAAACTGACGGACGGGGAGAGAATCATGAACTCCTATCCTTTTCAGCTGTCAGGAGGGATGAAACAGAGAGCTGCCATCGCCATGGCCATGAGCCTGAACCCAAGGCTTCTCCTGGCGGACGAGCCCACAAGCGCTCTGGATGTGACCACGCAGGCCCAGGTAGTCCAGGAGCTGATCCAGGCGCGGGACCGGATGGGGACGGCCATCGTGGCAGTGACTCACAACATGGGAGCGGCCTCCAGGATAGCCGACTATATTGTGGTGATGCAGAACGGAACAATCAGAGAACACGGAACCAGAGATCAGGTGATCCAGGCCCCGGCGAGCGGCTACACAAAGCAGCTTCTGGCGGCGGCGCCGGCGCTTAAGTGAGGGACCAGCGGCCGGAGGCAGCATAAGCCGGAGCAAGTAGATGGCACCGGGGACGCGCCCCCCGGATTTACAGGAAATCCTATTGCGGTCAGGAGGAGAAGATGTCGGAGAAAAAGGGGAAAATTCTGGAGCTTTCCCATGTCAGCAGGGAATTTGAACTGAGATCGGGAGAGAGGCTGAGAGCCGTGGCAGACGTGAGCCTGTCGGTGGGTCAGGGGGAATGTGTGTTTGTGGTGGGAGAATCAGGGTGCGGAAAGAGCACTCTGGTAAAGCTGGCGGCGCGCATGGAGACCCTGACATCGGGAAAAATTCTGTTTGAGGGGGAGGATGTCACCTCCCTCCGGGAGAGAGAGCTGCGCTGGTATCGCCGCCGGGTGCAGATCGTTCTCCAGGATCCGGGGAGCGTGTGCAGCCCCCGGATGAAGACAGGGCGTTTTCTCATGGAGCCATGGATTAATTTTGAGAAAAAGACCAGGAGAGAGGCCAGGGAGATGGCGCTGTACTCTCTGGAGAGGGTGGGACTGCCGAAAGAATATTTCGGCAAATATCCTCACCAGCTGTCCGGCGGCGAGATGCAGCGCGTGGCTATCGCCAGAGCCATCGCCCTCCACCCCAGGCTGCTGATCTGTGACGAGGCCACAAGCGCCCTGGATGTGTCGGTTCAGAGGCAGATCCTTGATCTGCTGAGAGAGCACCAGAGAGAGACGGATTACGGCGTGCTGTTTGTCTGCCACGACCTGGCGGTGGCGGAGGACTTGGGAAATAAGGTGGCGGTTATGTACCTGGGGCATGTGGTGGAGATCATGACAGGAGGCAGCCTGAGAAGACAGGCCGTGCATCCCTACACCAGGGCTTTGCTGGATTCCGTGCTGTCTGTCTGCGCTGACAGGAGAGAGCCTCTTCGCATCCTGCCGGGAGAACCTCCCAGCCCGGTGAATCTGCCGGAGGGCTGCGTATTCTGCAGCAGATGCAGGCACGCGGAGGAAATCTGCGCCAGGAAGATGCCGGAGCTTATGAGCCTGGGGGAGGGACATTGGGCGGCATGCTGGAGAACCGCTCCCGTTTCAGACCCTGTGCCCGCCGGCTGAATTTTCCGTCCGCCTAGCAGGCCCTCCAGATAGCGCCGATGCGGATTTCCTCTGCCGCGCCGCAGGGGACGGGTTCCGGAGGCCAGAGGGGAGTGCATGCTGCCTTATGCTATCCAGAATACGATCCGAATAGATTCATCACTGTAAATCTGCCTGTCCGTTTTTATTTTTTCCATCTGTCGAACCAGAAAGTTCAGATTTCCATTCAAGATTCCATTCCACTCTCTTAGCACAAGACCTTCATGTTTCCAGGGCGGAGCATCCGGATGCACCCAATCGAAATGCTGTCCGAGGCCCCGCCGAATAGGAGCTCCCGGATTGTATCTGCGAAATTCATCTTCGTCAACCCATCCTTTTATTCTCATGATCCCTGAATACGGGCTTGCCTTCAACTCCTTTAATGTGTAATAGGAGACGGCTTCCGCAACCTCCAGGGATGTTCTGTCATCATTGACAGTCATAGGATTTAAGTCTCCCGGAAGTCCCTTGCAGGGAGCAATCGGCGGATAGGTATCCTGGCTGCTGTTTTCATAGCCCCTGATGCCCCCCAGAAGATAAAAGAGTTCATAATCGCGGGGATCATCCCATCCCTCCAGTTCTTCCGGAAACCAGACTTTTTCCCCTGATTCAACTGTACAGACTTCACAGAAAAGCCAGATATCCGCGCCCATTTGCATGACCCTCCAAATCTGCATAGTCAATCACTTCTTTCCGCAGAATCCACACCCAAAGGCTGTCGCCGCGCACCCCCCCAGGGCGGTCTCCCGGAGTTCATAGGGAATCCGTCTGCCAACCTGATACATGGCTGAGAGCATCTCGTCAAAGGGAATCCACTGTCTGATGCCGGACAGCGCGATATCCGCCGCCACGAGGGCATTGGCCACCCCCGAGGCGTTGCGGTTCTGACAGGGGTATTCCACCAGTCCGCCTACAGGGTCGCAGACGAGTCCCAGCATGTTCATGAGGACCGTGGAGGCGGCATCGAGGCTCTGTCTCGGGGTGCCGTCCATCAGCTCCACGGCGGCGGAGGCTGCCATAGCTGCCGCCACTCCCACCTCCGCCTGGCATCCGCCCACGGCCCCGGCCACGGTGGCGTTGCGCATGGCCAGATAGCCGATGGCCCCCGCGTTAAACAGGCCGTCGATAAGCTTTTCGTCAGAAATACGCCGGTGCTTCTGAAGGGATAACAGAACACCGGGAACAACACCGGCGGAACCGGCGGTGGGGGCGGCCACGATAATTCCCATGGAGGCGTTGACCTCAAGCACGGCCATGGCGCAGGCAATCCCGGTGCTTAAGGCAGCGCCGCAGATGCTTTTTCCTTCTCCGTAAAGTCTGTCCAGTTTTTCGGCCTGGCCGCCGATGAGGCCGCCCATGGATTTTACAGGCGATTTCAGGGGAGCAGAGGCGGATTCCTTCATAATGTGGAGAACCTGGGCCATGCGGCTTTGAATCTCCTCCATGCCGGTCTCCCCCAGTTCGCATTCCCGCTGTCTCATGACACGGGAGATAGTCTGCTGATTGCGGTCGCACAGCTCCAGCAGTTCGGATGCATTTTTAAAATCTGTCATGGTTTTCTCCATTCGTTATTGATTGTGAACGATCATCACATTTTCCACATTGGGATTATTCAGAAGCTGGTTCTTGATTTCCTCTGGAAGCTGGTTGTCCGACTCCACGATGGTGTACGCTTTTTCTCCTTTGGACTCCCGGAATATCCTCATAAACGCGATGTTGACTCCGTGCTCACTTAAAACCCTGGTTATGTGGGCCGCCACCCCCGGCCTGTCCCGCTGAATGACGATGACCGCATTGTATTCTCCGGTAAAATCCACACTTACGTGATCGATCTGGGTGAGTCTCATTTTTCCGCCGCCCAGGGATTCGCCCCGCACCGTCATCTCGCTTCCGTCATCGCTGATCATCCGGATATCTACCGTGTTCGGGTGGACATCGCTTTCCGCCGTGTCCACTATAAACTCGAAGTCAAGCCCTCGCTCTCGGGCGATCTGCTGTGAATCCCGGATTCGGATATCATCTGTTGTGAATCCCATGATTCCTCCCAGGAGAGCCCGGTCTGTTCCGTGGCCGTGGTATGTCTTGGCAAATGAGCCGTAGAGAGTGAACTCCACTCTCTTTAAATTGCCGCTTTTCATCTTCTGCGCCAGATAGGCGATGGCGCAGGCTCCTGCGGTGTGGGAGCTGGAGGGCCCCACCATATTGGGGCCGAGTACATCAAATACACTGATAAATGACATGCTGATTCTCCTTGTCTGTTCTCGCGAAGGAAGTGGTCCCGGAGGCCGGCAGAACACTCCTGCATCTGCTATAGGTAGATTATACAAAAAATATGTTCCCGATTCAAGTCGGGTTTTGCCTGCTGCCCCGAACTGCTGCCGAGAACGCAGGTGAACGATAACATGGACAGTGACGATATTTTACAAGACTTTCTGATGTCTGGGCGGTACAATAACAGAAAGGGGGCGAAAACCATATGAAGAAAAAAACAAGGACAGTGGTTTATGACAATGAGATCAGAATTGAGGCCTATGGTTTCCATGGGATTATGCAGCCCTTTCCGAACCATTTTCATGAGCACTATGTAATAGGTTTTGTTGAGGACGGGCAGCGGGTTTTATCCTGCAAAAATAAACAATATGTCATAGAAAGAGGCAGCGTCGTGATTTTTAACCCAGGCGACAATCACGCCTGCGCCCAGAGTGACGGAGGAAGCTTTGATTACCGGGGACTTAATATTTCCAAAAGCGTCATGGCTGATTTGGCAGAGGAAGTGACGGGAAAACGGGAACTTCCGGGTTTTGTGGAGAATGTTATTCGTGATGATGAAGTCACCTGTCATCTGCGGCCCCTTCACGATATGGCAATAAACGGCGTCTCTGATCTGGGGAAAGAAGAGAGTCTTCTGTTTCTTATCTCGGCGCTGATACACATCACTCCGTACCGGTATTTGGAGACAATCCGTATCAACGAAGCAAAGAAAATGCCGGGAAAAGGGGTGCAGCCTGCTGAGGCGGCGGTGCAGGCGGGATTCTCGGATCAGAGCCATTTTACCAATTATTTTGTCAGCATTATCGGACTTACTCCCGGCGTTTACCGCGACATATTTTTTGACAGGAAGGGGAGAAGGGAAGAAACAGGAAAGATGTTGACTTTGGCAGAATGATTTCTGTCATAACACAAGACAGAGAGGAGAGACAGTGTAAATGGATTTTAAAAATGAAAAATGCGTCATGGTGATCGATGAGCGCCTGACGCTGGGAATTATCGCCAATACGGCAGCTATCATGGGAATTACCCTGGGCAAGAAGATGCCGGAGGTGGTGGGAGCAGATGTGGCGGATAAGACGGGAAATGAGCATTCGGGCATCATCGAATTTCCTGTGCCTGTTCTGAGAGGGGACGGGGAACAGATAAAAGCAATCCGGGAAAAACTCTATGAGCCGGATTTCCGGGATTTGACAGTGGTTGATTTCTCGGACCTGGCCCAAGGCTGCAAGACTTACGATGAATTTACAGAGAAAATGAAAAATATATCCGAAGCTGACTTGAATTATTTTGGAATTGCAATATGCGGAGCAAAGAAGAAAGTCAATAAACTGACAGGGAGCATGCCGCTGTTGAGGTGAGAGACGCTTGAATCTTGCAGAACAGTAAAAATATATTGTTTTTCCTCCTCGATTTAGATATAATAATTATATCAGGGAAGCCCTGATACATTTCACATATTCGGGGCAGGAAGGAAAGGAGTGGGTGTTTAACGATGGCAGCCTTAAACAGAGAAAAGAAGGGGAGGATGACCAGATATTGAAGCTGAGTGACGCGTTCGCCCGGGAGGGAGAGGATGCGGAAGCGGATATAGAGGCAAGGGTTCGGATGATTAACATCAACTATGGAAATAATGAAAGCCTGCTGGCTTCCTGTAAACCATTAAAAGAATACGCATGGCTGGTGGACCGGATTCGCACGAACCAAGAGGCTATGGGGATAGAAGAGGCAGTGGATCGGGCAATGGAAGAGATGCCGGAGGATTTTGCAATCCGGCAGTTCCTGATTGGGCATAAGGCGGAGGTGAAAGATTTGTGTATTACAGAATATAATGAAGCTGAGACTCTTCGGATGATTCGCGAAGAAGGCCGCGAAGAAGGCCGCGAAGAGGGAATTATGGAATTATTGGCAAACCAGGTAAGAGCCGGCGATATGTCAGCCGAAAAGGCTGCGCAGTACGCCGGTATGAGTTTGGAGCAGTTTCTCTGTTACAATAAATGATTCCGTTATGTCGGCAATGGGCATGGCAATATAAGGAGGGCTTCTTTGCGGGGGCCTTCTTTTTCTTTGTATCTCTGAGTTTTAAGCAGCGAGGATAATAATTTCTGCATATAACAGCCGTCCTTTGGACATAGTATCTCTAAAACGAAACCAAAGCCAAAAGGAGTAGAGATATGCAGAAAGGAAAATCCAGTATTGAGTTTGAGACTCCCCCGGTGGTCACCGGCTTCGCGTCCGTGGCCGGGAAGAAGGAGGGGGAAGGCCCTCTGGGGCCTGTCATCGATGTGGTGGAGCAGGATGAGATGTTCGGCATGGACACCTGGGAACAGGCGGAGTCCGCCATGCAGAAGCAGGCGGCGGACCTGGCCCTGGAGAAGGGTCAGGTGAGGCGGCAGGAGATCCGGTATCTCTTTGCCGGGGATCTGCTGGGGCAGCTCATCGCAACCTCCTTCGGAACAGTGGATATGGAGATTCCCCTGTTCGGGCTGTACGGGGCATGCTCCACTATGGCGGAGGCGTTGTGCCTGGGAGCCATGACCGTCCACGGCGGCTACGGGGACCGGATTCTGGCAGTGTCCTCCAGCCACTTTGCCACGGCGGAGAAGCAGTTCAGGTTTCCCCTGGCCTACGGCAACCAGAGACCGTTTTCCGCCACATGGACAGTGACCGGGGCGGGAGCCGTGGTGGTGTCGGACGGAAACAAATATGCCAAGGACGCCATGGCCAGGATCACCGGGGTGACTCCCGGCAGGATTGTGGACTTCGGAGCCCGTGATTCTATGAATATGGGGGCGGCCATGGCCCCGGCGGCCTATCACACCATCCGCCAGAATTTTGAGGACTTCGGAGTAGATGAGAAGCACTACGACAAGATCATCACCGGGGACCTGGGCGAGGTGGGAAGCAAGATTCTTCTGGACATGATGAAGCAGGCAGGAAACGATCTGACAGATGTTCACATGGACTGCGGGATGGAGATTTTCGACAAGGAGACTCAGGACACCCACGCCGGGGGAAGCGGATGCGGCTGCGCGGCGGTGACTCTGTGCGCCCTGATTCTGCCCCGCGTAAGGTCCGGTGAGTGGAAGCGGGTTCTGTTCCTCCCCACCGGCGCCCTTCTGTCCACCGTGAGTTTTAACGAGGGACAGAGTATTCCGGGGATTTGCCATGGCATTGTGTTTGAGACTTGTTCATAAGGAGGCGGCTGGACGATGGATTATGTGAGAGCATTTGTTGTAGGCGGAATCATCTGCGGGCTGGTTCAGATTCTTCTGGATAAGACGAAGATGATGCCTGGAAGAGTGATGGTGACATTGGTGGTGCTGGGAAGCATTCTGGGATGCCTCGGCCTCTACGAGCCATTTGCAAAATGGGCCGGCGCCGGGGCTACGGTGCCCCTTCTTGGATTCGGAAACACCCTGTGGAATGGGGTGAAGGAGGGAATTCAGTCAGACGGGTTCCTGGGCGTATTCAAGGGAGGCCTTACAGCCAGCGCGGCGGGAATCTGCGGGGCGCTGGTATTCGGATACCTGGGAGCTCAGGTTTTTAAGCCGAAGATGAAAGGGTGAAATGTGTTAACTTTTTTTCGTAAAAAAGTATAAACCAACAAGGCAAAAGGCATCTCCCGCAGAAGAGTCCATGCTGAAAAGCGCGGAATTCTGCGGGAGATATCTTTTTGGGGGAAGTTTCCCGCTGGCTTCCTGTCTACTGCCCTCCGGGCCCGCTGTACTGAACGTCGGAGGCCGGTGTTGTCTCGGAGCCGCCGGAAGGCGAGGAGGGCACGTATCCGGGCCCGTAAGCCGGCCCGTATCCGGGGCCATACCCGGGTCCGTATCCTCCGGGACCGGAAGGCGAGGAGGGTGTTTCCTCTTCTGACTCCTCGGGCGGCAGAATGATGGCTTCCGCCGTGTGGATAGGACAGACGCCGGGGAGGGTAAACACGGAATCGTCGGTCTCGCCTGTCTCACCTGCCGGGATTGACATGAAGACCCCCGTCACTCTGTCAGGACAGAATTCCGTGGGAATCCTGTGGGATTCCGCGCATACCGTGGCGGCCACATGATTGTTGCACACCTCTGTGGGGACGGTACCCTTGGCGAAATATTCCGTGTACACGGCGCTGCCTCTGGGGTCTCCGCTGCACACGCCGGCTACGGCCAGCTTGCCGGACTTGCGGCATATCTGGGCCGTCTCCACGCTGTCGGGGACAGAGAAGCCGGGATCGGCCATGCCCTCGTGGATTCTGGTCATGATCTTCCTCCAGATATCTTTGTGATGGCTGGTCTCCCCCGCTCTGGAGGACAGCTTCTGGTTACGGTCATATCCCACCCACACCCCTGCAGTATAGTAAGGGGTATATCCCACAAACCATACGTCATTGTTGCTGGTGGTGGTGCCGCTTTTGCCAGCGCAGGACATGCCGGGAATTTTGGCCCTAGTGCTGGTGGAGGAGGGTCCGGACCCGGCTCTTGAGAACTTGCGGTTGCCTACCATGGATTCTGCCATGGCGTCAGTGAGGAGGAAGGCGGTGGAGTCCTTCAGCACCGGATGGGTCTCAGGCTCCATGTCTATCAGGACCTTGCCGTTGCGGTCCAGAATCTGGGTGAAGAAAATAGGCTTGGTATACACGCCTTTGTTGGCGATGGACGCGTAAGCGGCAGTCAGCTCCAAGTTGGTGACGCCTTTTGTCAGGCCGCCCAGGGAAGTGGCCGCGTTGTAGTCAGTGTCGGTGAGGGTGGTAATGCCGAAGTTCTGGGCGTACTCCACCCCAAGCTGAGGAAACACGGTCTCCATGAAGCAGCGGACCGCCACGATATTCATGGAGTAGATGATTCCGTCCCTGATGCTGGAATACCCCTGATATCCGCTGGAATACCAGTTGCGGAAGGTCTTGGTTCCCACAGAGTAGGGGGCGTCGTAGTAAACCGTCCCAAGGGTGGCGCCTTTGGTGTCTATGGCCGGCGCAAAGGCCGTGATAACCTTGAACGTGGAGCCGGGCTGTCTGGGCACGTTGGTGGCCCGGTTTAAAGTGAGGCTGGCTGTCTTGGGTCCCCGCCCGCCGCTGATGGCCTTCACCTGTCCGGAAGCCTGGTCCATAAGGACGAAAGAAATCTGCGGCTGCAGGGTAGTGGTGAGGCTTTCTCCTATGACCGTGTCTCCCTCCTGAAGGAGAGAGGCCTTGTAGTTCTCGGCGTCGGCCCGGGCCTCATCCTCCGTGCCGTAAAGGGCGTCGAACCCGGTATCACCCGCCTGCCTGTGCCAGGTCTTTAGATTTTCCTGGGAATAGTGGGTGGTTGTCCCGTCCGGGTGGGTGACGGACAGGCGGTATTCCATAGAATACTGGACTGTCGGGTAGTTCTCCGGATTGTTGATCTCCTCGTCCACGATGGCCTGGAGGGCCGGGTCCTGGGTGGTGATGATCTGAAGCCCGCCGCTGTAGAGCAGGTTGTGGGCCTGGTTGTAGCTGTAACCCAGCTTCTCCATCAGGGCATCCATAACCTGTCCCACAAGTTCATCTGTAAAATAACTGTAAGGAGTGTTGGTCTCCTGGGTGATGGCGGAATCCACGGTCTGAATCCGGGAATACACGTCGTCGGCCAGCGCCTCCTCCTGCTCTTCCTTGGTGATATACCCCTGGTCAAACATGTACTGGAGAATCACCTTTCGCTTCTCCTCGTTTCTCTCCCGGCCGGAGATGGGGTTAAGACGGGAAGGATTCTGCGTGATGCCGGCGATCACCGCGCATTCCGACAGGGTCAGGTCTGAAACCTCCTTATCAAAATACCGTCTGGCGGCAACCTTCACGCCCAGGCAGTCTTTGCCCAGGTTGATGGTGTTGAGATAATTGGTGAGAACCGTCTCCTTGCTCATGGTTTTTGACAGCTGCACTGCCAGGTACTGTTCCTGGAACTTTCGCTCCAGCTGTTCGCCGAAGCTCTGTTCCCGCCCTCCGTTGAAGACATTGTTCTTGATCAGCTGCTGGGTCAGGGTGCTGCCGCCTCCCGCGGAACTGTCCCCGGTCAAAACACCCTTCACGGCCCGGATAATAGAGCGGGGGTCAATACCGTTGTGGGTCCAGAAGCGTGAGTCCTCGATGGCCACAAAGGCGTCGATAAGGTCCTGGGGCAGTTCCTCGTAGGTGACAGGGTCCCGGTTGGAGCCGGCCATCACCAGAGTGTCAGTGAGGTTGCCTGCGCTGTCATACACCGTGGTGGCAAAGCCCTGAGGGACGATGCTGTCGATGTTGATCTCCGGGGCGCTGTCGATGATACCCTTTATCATGCCCACTCCCACGCTGACACCCACCGCGATTATCAAAATAAATGAAAGAAGCAGTGTTTTAAAGAAGCCGAGAAAAAATTTGCTTGCGTATCTGCGGGAGCTGGAAGCTGTGTCTCTTAATTTTTTTTCGGTGGCTTTTTTTCCGTAGTTCATAAAAAGTCCTCCTTCACCGCTACATTATAGCAAAATTTTTCCTGTAATTCAATAGAAGGGATTCTTAAGATATAGAAGGAATTCAGCAGCCGGTTACTGTCCGCATGGGTTCGCGGCAACGGCAAAAAGGGGTCCGGCCTGTGATAAACCTTGCCAGACAGCAAGGTTTATATTATGATGTATTCAGAAAGACTCTTGGGGATGGACGTGCGGCTTATGGCCGCAGAAGGGCCTGGAGAGCCGGTAGGACATAAAGAATCAGGAGGCCGGCTGCGGCCATGAGGAGATAGAGAATATGATGGAGAAATACAAGATTTTGTGGGAAGGCGGATGGGGGGAGCTGGTGGAGAAAAAGTCCCGGTTTATAGCCCAGACCTGCCCGGTGGAATCGGAGGAGGAGGTTCTGGCCTTTCTTGAAAAGGTGAGAAAACAGTATTGGGATGCGAGGCATCACTGCTATGCCTATGTCATCGGGGAGCGGGGCCAGCTCCAGAGGTGCAGCGACGACGGGGAGCCCAGCCAGACGGCGGGCCGTCCCATGCTGGACGTGCTGCTGGGCGCCGGGGTCCGCAATATCTGCGTGGTGGTGACCCGGTATTTCGGGGGAACCCTTCTGGGAACCGGAGGACTGGTAAGGGCATACTCGGGGGCGGCTCAGGAGGGGCTGAAGAACAGTCAGATCCTGGAGAAATGTCCCGGCATACAGCTGACGGTCACCACCGATTACACAGGCGTGGGGAAGATTCAGTACATTCTGGCGCAAAACCAGATTCCGGTTCTGGACAGCCAGTACACCGATAAGGTGGTTATCACCGCCGTGTGCCCCGCAGAGACAGCGGGAAAGGTGAAAGCGGAACTGACGGAGGCCACCAGCGGCAGGGCTGGGCTTCAGGAGACGGCGCCTCTGTACTACGGAGTGGCGGGGGGAGAGGTGATTTTATTTTGATGCACAGCGGTTTTTTTCGTTTTTTCTTGCAAACCTTCCGGTATGATGTTATAGTAGAATCTTGTTGAGAGAAAGACGAAATCAGGGTTTTGAGAAGGAAGTGCAGCTGTCATGAAGATAAAAAGAGAAGATGTAAGAAATATTGCGATTATCGCCCATGTTGACCACGGAAAAACTACGCTGGTAGATGAGCTGTTAAAGCAGAGCGGCGTGTTCAGGGCCAACCAGGAGGTGGCGGAACGGGTCATGGACTCCAACGATATCGAGCGGGAGAGGGGCATCACCATTCTGTCCAAGAACACGGCGGTATTTTATAAAGACACCAAGATCAACATCATCGACACCCCCGGCCATGCGGATTTCGGCGGGGAGGTGGAGCGGGTGCTCAAGATGGTCAACGGGGTGGTTCTCATGGTGGACGCCTACGAAGGAGCCATGCCCCAGACAAAGTTCGTGCTGAGAAAGGCTTTGGAGCTGGATCTGTCCGTGGTGGTGTGCATCAACAAGATCGACCGCGCGGAGGCCAGGCCGGAGGAAGTGGTGGACGAGATTCTGGAGCTTCTCATGGATCTGGACGCCTCCGACGAGCAGCTGGACTGCCCGTTCTTGTTCGCCTCCGCCAGGGAGGGCTACGCCAAGAGGAATTTAGACGACCCGCAGGTGGACATGGGGCCGCTGTTTGAGACCATCATCGAGCATATCCCCGCTCCGGAGGGAGACCCGGAGGAGGGCACCCAGGTGCTTGTCAGCACCATCGACTACAACGAGTATGTGGGCCGCATCGGCGTGGGCAAGGTGGACAACGGCAAGATCCGGGTCAACCAGGAGTGCGCCCTGGTGAACCACCACGATCCGGGAAACATGCGGAAGGTAAAGATCGGCAAGCTGTATGAGTTTGACGGCCTGAACAAGGTGGAGGTGCAGGAGGCCGGCATCGGCTCCATCGTGGCTATCTCAGGCATCACGGACCTTCACATCGGGGACACCCTCTGCGATGTGAGCAAGCCGGATGCCATCCCCTTCCAGAAGATTTCCGAGCCCACCATCGCCATGAATTTTATGGTCAATGACAGCCCTTTGGCCGGGCAGGAGGGCAAGTACGTCACCTCCCGCCATCTGCGGGACAGGCTGTTTCGGGAGCTGAACACTGACGTGAGCCTCCGGGTGGAGGAGACGGACTCCCCGGACTGTTTTAAAGTGTCGGGGAGGGGAGAGCTGCATCTGTCGGTGCTCATCGAAAATATGCGTCGGGAGGGCTTTGAGTTCGCCGTCAGCAAAGCGGAAGTGCTGTACAAGTATAACGAAAGAAATCAGAAGCTGGAGCCTATGGAGCTGGCGTACATCGATGTGCCGGAGGAATTTACCGGCGCCGTTATCCAGAAGCTGACATCGAGGAAGGGAGAGCTTCAGGGCATGAGCCCGGCAAACGGCGGCTACACCAGACTGGAGTTCGCCATCCCGGCCAGAGGCCTTATCGGATACCGGGGCGAATTCCTGACCGACACCAAAGGAAACGGCATTATGAACACTATTTTTGACGGCTATGCCCCCTACAAAGGCGATTTGAGCTACCGCAAGACCGGTTCCCTCATCGCCTACGAGAGCGGCGAATCCATCACCTACGGCCTGTTTAGCGCCCAGGAGAGAGGCGCGCTGTTTATCGGGCCCGGCGTGAAGGTGTATGCCGGCATGGTTGTGGGGCAGAACCCCAAGGCAGAAGACATCGAGATCAACGTGTGCAAGACAAAAAAACTGACCAACACCCGTTCTTCCAGCGCCGACGAAGCACTGAAGCTTACTCCGCCCAGGGACATGAGCCTGGAGCAGTGCCTGGATTTTATAGACACGGACGAGCTTTTGGAGGTGACGCCTCACAGTCTGAGAATCCGCAAGAGGATTCTGGACCCTACGTTGAGAAAACGGGCCTCCTTCAAGAAAAACGCATAACAGCAGGAAGACATCAGGCGGACCGGCATCAGGCTCCGCCTTTTGTGTCGAAACCTCCCGACCTGTTTTTCGCATGGATTGGATTCTGAATGCATACATTTATTATTAGCTGCAAGGCAAAAAACAATATGGAATCGAAGAGGAGAAATACTATGTCAGAAAAAGCCATTGAAAACAACAAAGTTACGGTGATTGGAAAGATAGTATCCGGTTTTACATTCAGTCATGAGGTGTTCGGCGAGGGATTTTACGTGGTGGACTTAGAAGTCAGCCGGCTCAGTGAGCAGTCAGATATTATTCCGCTGATGATTTCAGAGAGGCTTCTCAATGTGGAGGAGGATTACATAGGCTGCACGGTGGAGGCCATTGGGCAGTTCCGGTCCTACAACCGCCACGAAGGCCCTAAAAACCGGCTGGTGCTGTCCGTGTTTGTCAGAGAGATCAATTTTATGGAGGAATTTACGGATTACACCAAGACTAATCAGATTTTCCTTGACGGGTATATCTGCAAGGTTCCCATTTACCGCAAGACCCCCCTGGGGAGGGAGATCGCGGATATCCTTCTGGCCGTCAACCGTCCTTACGGGAAATCCGACTATATTCCCTGCATCGCCTGGGGGAGAAACGCAAGGTATGCCGCGGGGTTTGAGGTGGGGGCCCGGGTGCGGGTCTGGGGAAGAGTCCAGAGCCGGGAGTACACCAAAAAACTCAGTGACAGCGAGTGCGAGAAGCGGATTGCCTATGAGGTTTCAGTGAGCAAATTGGAGTTTGGAGAGTAGCGTTTACTGTAAAATCTTAAGAAAACCTTGCAAAATATAAAGTTTTATGCTACTATATGCGGACAATGTTATATGCGGCGTAAGATTTGCGGCGCCCTGTATATCGAAAACTCTTTGGGCTCAGGCGGGGAAGCCGGGCGCTTTGGAAGACAAAAGAGGTGCAAATATGAAACATGGCAAAGTGGAAGTGATCTGCGGCAACGGCGTGGGAAAGACATCTCTGGCTGTGGGAAAGGGCGTGGTGGCCCTGACGAAGCAGCAGAATGTGATCATGATCCAGTTCTTAAAGGGAAGCCCCAACCAGGAAGGACTCGATGTTTTTAAATGTATGGAGCCTGGATTTAAGGTGTTTCGGTTTGAGAAGGCAGACACTTATTTTGAAAATCTCTCCGATGAGGAAAAGCAGGAAGAACTGATCAATATCCGCAACGGATTTAATTTCGCCAAAAAGGTCGTGACTACGGGAGAGTGTGATCTTCTGATTCTGGATGAGGTTCTCGGCATTGTGGAGAAGAATATTGTGGCGCTTGAGGAGTTTGAGAAGCTGATCGCGGCCAGGGAGGACGGGATGAGCCTGATACTGACGGGAAGGGTCATGCCCCAGGAGCTGCGTTCCAGCGTGGATATAATTTCTACCATCAATTACATTGAAGTTGACAAGGAGAGCTGAGAATGTTAGTATAGACTTAGTCGCCGGCAGGTCCGCGCTTGTTGCGCTGGCTGTGAGATCGAGCAGCAGGCAGAAGTCCCAGGATGCAGACGATTGAGACGGACTTTTGCGGGCAGCCGCGAGGGTACTGAGCAGTTGTGCATAGATACGAATAACAGAGAGTAGAGGTCGCGCGAATCATGAGTAGGCCGTCGGATGCAGCAGGTGCAGACGACGGCGGCCAAAAGGGAGAGCGCCGAAGAGGAGTACCGCCTGACAGTACGAATCTGGGCATAAGGCGAAGAGTCTTATGACTGTCATCTGACAACAGATGGGGAGCTACTTAAAGAGGACTTTAAGAACCGGCTCCGGCCGGTTCTTTTTTGATTTATGGGAAATCGTGTCCTATAAATCAAAACCCTCTGGGAGATGCGCGCTCCGGGTCCAGGGAAAATGGCTGCCGCCGCGGCGGTCCGGCGCGGCAGCCCGGCAAACCGGACTCTCTGCTGTCAGGAAACCGCAGCATTCCCGCGGAGCAGGCAGACGGTGCCGTGAAGCGCAGACACAAAAGAGCATAAAGGAGGTTTTTGACATGGCAATTTTTGAGGGAGCAGGCGTAGCTCTGATAACCCCGTTTACAGACAGCGGAGAGGTGAATTTCCCAAAACTGTCAGAACTTTTGGAGGAGCAGATCGCAGGAGGCACAGATGCCATTATATCCTGCGGAACGACAGGAGAGTCCTCCACCATGACTCACGAGGAGCACATCGAGGTGGTCCGCTACACCTGCCAGGCGGTGAAAGGCAGAATCCCGGTTATCGCGGGAGCCGGTTCCAATTCCACAAAAGAGGCTGTCCACCTGTCAAAGGAGGCGGAAAAGGCGGGGGCTGACGGGCTCCTCATGGTGACGCCCTACTACAACAAGGCGACGCAGAACGGACTCATCGCCCACTACAAGGCCATCGCCCAGGCTGTGGATATCCCGATTCTGCTCTACCATATTCCCGGAAGAACCGGCGTCACCATGAAGCCGGAGACGATTGTGTCTCTGTGCAGAGAAGTGCCCAACATCGTGGGCGTGAAGGAGGCCAGCGGCAATTTCTCATCCATCGCCACCATGATGCAGCTGGCAGACGGATGCGTGGACCTGTATTCCGGCAACGATGACCAGGTGGTGCCTCTTCTCGCTATGGGCGGCAAAGGCGTCATCTCCGTCCTGTCCAACGTGGCTCCCCGGCAGACCCATGACATGTGCCGGTCCTTCTTTGACGGTGACGTGAAGAAGAGCCTTGAGCTGCAGCTTGCGGCGGTTCCCCTCATCAGCCAGCTGTTCTGCGAGGTGAACCCGATTCCGGTGAAGGCGGCCATGAACCTTATGGGCAAGTGTGTAGGACCTATGCGCATGCCTCTCACGGAGATGGAGCCGGCGCACCAGGAGGCCCTGGCCGCGGCCATGAGAGAGTACGGGATTCTGTAAGCCAGGGGGGAAAATGAACATGATAAATATGATTATGCACGGATGCAGCGGGGCCATGGGCCGGACCATCACGGATATAGTGTCAAAACAGGAAGATATAACCATCGTGGCGGGAATCGATAAAAATACTGCCGTTTCCCGGTCCTATCCGGTGTACGCCTCCCTGGAGGAATGCAGGGAGGAGGCAGACGTGATTGTGGATTTCGCCTCTGCCGCCGCCGTTGACCATCTTCTGGATTACTGCGGCGCCAGGTCCATGCCTGTGGTGCTGTGCACCACGGGGCTTTCGCCGGAGCAGATACAGAAGGTGGAGGAAACCTCCAAAAAGACGGCAATTCTCCGCTCCGCCAACATGTCCCTCGGAATCAACCTTCTGCTGAAGCTGGTAAAGGAGGCGGCGTCCGCCCTGGCGGCGGCTGATTTTGACATAGAGATCGTGGAAAAGCACCACAATCAGAAGCTGGACGCTCCAAGCGGCACGGCTCTGGCCCTGGCGGATTCAGTCAACGACAGCTTAGAAGGCCGGTACCACTACCAGTACGACCGTTCCGCGAGGCATGAAAAGCGGGACAAGAAGGAGATCGGCATCTCGGCTGTCCGGGGCGGCTCCATCGTGGGAGAGCATGACGTGATCTTCGCCGGACGGGATGAAGTCATCACCTTCAGCCACACCGCCTATTCAAAGGCAATATTTGCCAAGGGAGCCATCCAGGCGGCAAAATTCCTGGCAGGAAAACCGGCAGGACTTTACAACATGGCAGATGTCATCGGATAATTTGCCGCCGAGCAGGGATTTGGTAAGGATCACGGCTTCGTGCATACGCATAAAACATTCTCCGTCTGTACATAATAAGCACAGAAAAAAGAAAGGAGAATGTCATTATGAAGAAAATCAAGATATGTATGTTTGCAGCTCTTATAGCCATGTCTTTGTTTGTCTTGACCGCCTGCAGCAGCAGTGACAAGAAGTCTGACACCAACCAGACCACCAGCCAGTCAGGCACCACCCAGAGCACCACGGCAGCGGGCAGCGGAACCAATGAATCGGGAACCGGCAGCTCAGGGACTAACGGAAGCGGCTCCGGCACTTCCGGAACCAACGGAACCAGCGGCACAGACGGAGGAACCACAAGTTCCAGGGATTCCGACCGGGACTATGATGATGACGATAACGGCAGAGACGTTCTGGATGACATGGCAGATGATATAGAAGAGGGAGCCGAAGACCTGTTCAACGGCCCCGGAGCCACTGCGGATTCATCTGAGGCGCGGTAGAACCGGCAGAAAATAAAATACAGCGTTTGGCTGCTTTGGCAGTCGGTGAACCCCATCGGTTTTGGCCGGTGGGGTTTGATTTTTTTCTTGTATATCTAAGGTTATATCATTTATTTGGCATAACAGGAGAGGCGGTTGTCCTAAAGAGGGGGGCAAAAAAGGAATTGAAAGAAAAAGTAGGAAATTTCATTCGCTGAAATATGCACGAATTCCGTGTGTGTTTCAGCATTTTTATTGGGATAAATGCCGGATTTTACCATAAAAAAGCTCTTTTTTACAGTATATCACGGAGGAACGAAAATGTCTGCTTTTTCGTTCACGGGGACGCGGAGGCTACCTGATGATTCGTTACTGTTCAGGTAGGTCTGCGCACTGGCTGCGCTGACCGTATGATAACCTGG
>CAJTOT010000012.1:36721-37465 GCA_910577935.1 uncultured Hungatella sp.
GTGATATGTGGAGAAAAGAGAGGAGGATGACCCGTGGATTCGATGAACAGGGCAGAGTGCGGTCCGCCGTGGACATATGCCCTGCAGTCAAATACATTGGGGGCGGCAGGGCAGAAAGAGTATGAGCAATGGAAAAAAGAGGCAAACCGCCGGAAATGGCGGGACGCAAAGCTAAGGGGGCTAAGGTGTTGGGCTTGAGAGATGACAATGCTATGCCAGCCCGGCCGCCGGACACTTTGCATCCGATCAATTCTGCAAAGAAAGGAAGGGGAAGATGAACTTTAGGAAATGTTTGGGCAGAAGAGGACTGGCATTCCTTCTGGCCTTGACTATGTGCGCAGGCATGCAGCGGTTCCCTGCTTATGCGGAGGAACCAGGCAGCACCAATGAAATTCAGATATTTCTGGATGCCGTAAACGCCATCGAAATACCGGAGGAGGACCTCCTGTTGGAGGAGAACGCCTCATTGGCGCAGACCTTCGGAGAAGCGGTCAGCCGCGCGTCTGAAATGTATGAAAGTCTTTCGGAAGAGAAGAAGGAGCTGGATGAGGTCAATATCGCCTATATGGAACTGAATAATATGGCTGCGGTGTTGTCCGGGGGAATAGAAACCATGGAGATCTATGGGATTGGAGGGATTAGTGTAAGACCTGATTATGATCCCAACGGCTGTGTTCCTGGTATTTCTAAGTTCGGCGGCTCTGTCACCAAGAATATTGGCGAAAATGGTTTCTATAAGCGCCG
>CAJTOT010000012.1:37487-91559 GCA_910577935.1 uncultured Hungatella sp.
CTGACCTGCGGATGGTTTTTTGGTCAGAGCTCGGCTAAGGAGTATGCCAACATCCAGTGGGAGCAGGACAACGATGGTGTCATCAGCGACGTATCGTTTCAGGCAGGCGCCTTGGAAGGATATCCGTGTCTGGAAATGGACTTTACGGGAGCCAGGGCCGGCACTACTCTGGTGACAATGCAGTACGACGTGAATTTCCATACCAGATGGAATTCGGGATATGCGGCATGTCCTTCGTGCGGAACTATGACATCCGTACAGCAGTACGATGATAATTGGTATCATTATGAAGATCGGTTTTGTGTTACGGTGGTTGAGCCGAATGCTGAAGTAAATTTTAGCGGCAATGAACATTGGGTTTTTGTTCCTTCAAATGCAAAGGATGACGAAATTGCGGAAATTGAGATTATTGCACTTGATGAGAATGAGGACCTATTACCACTTAGTTGTGGAAATCCTATTTATGTTCAGGACCCGTATGGAGTAAATGGAGAATATGCAAATATTACTTCGTCTTATGGAAATTGGGATACAGAGTCCATGTATCACTATAGTGCTGACGTAAAAATTAAAGGTTTAAAGGCAACGTCAGAAGATAAACCTGTTTCTGTTTACGTAAAATATACAATTCCTGAGAAGTGGAGATATGATTCCTGGTATGGTGATTGGTATGTTGCTGAGTGGAAATGGTGTATTGATAAAATAAATGTAATTGTATATGATCCAGGTATAATCAGCTTGCCGGCAGGCACTTCTGAACGCTACGAGTATGGCAGATATATGGGGAGTCCGGATATCTGTGCATATGACAGAGAAGCTTATTCAACGAATACCAATATTCTGGCATTGACAACTGAATCTGATTATTATGAGGTTAAAATTAGTGAAGATGCTGCCGATGGCAGTATTGCTGCGACCAAGTTATTTTATAGTTATTATAATACCGATTCAGAGGGATATTCTACGCATAATATTACTTGCTGGGTAGATATAAAGAATTTTGTCGTTGATGAAAGCAGTGGAAATAAACCAACCACAACCCCTGTCACCATCGTAAAAGAGTTCAATGGCATTGCAGAAAGTCAGATTCCGAATAATTTCTCATTAACATATAAGATTACCGGTTGCAATACTTGTGGTGAGAAAACCGGAACATTGGAAAAAGCAGATGGAAGACTAACCAACACGGATGGTATTCCAAGAATTCTCTGGGATGTAGATCTGCCCGTGGCAGTACATGGAAACATGACTCATACCATTAGCTTTACAGAGACCAATGCCAATGTGGCAGACTACCAAAATACCATGTCCGGACAGACCGTAACACTGGAACAGCTGGAAACACCGGACGGTGCTCCCGCAGGAGCGAAACCGGTGATCACGGTTGTCAATACTTATACGTTGAATCCAAATGTATACGAGTTGCGTTATGACATGAACGGAGGCACAGGCGGTCCTGCAGTACAGGCGGTAACGGATGCCGCTGAAAGCCACACCTTCCAGGTTGCAGGCGATGGCGCGATTCCTACAAACGGAGATAAGGTATTTAAAGGCTGGTCCGAGACATTAAATGGCTCAGTGGACTATGTGTACACAGTTACTGACGGAAAAGGAACTTTTACGCCTGCTGAGGTGACGCTCCAAAAGCCTGCTCCCAGTAAGGTCTTGTACGCTGCCTGGGGAGAGAAGGAACCAGAAACCACCCAGGTACAGGTAATAAAGAAATTTGAGGGAATCGATGTTGATGAGATTCCTGAGAATTTCAAACTCTCCTATACCGTTGATGACGAAGAATCGGTTTTGACAAAAGATAATGCAGATTCTGGAAGCGGCACAACAACACTTAAATGGAAGATTTCCATCCCCAAGGGCACGAGGTTATCTTTTGAGGAAGAAAACGCAGATGTGGAGGGAAAGACTCTGGCAGTCGCTGTCAAAGGCGCCCTTGCAGAAAGTGTGACTGTAGGAGGCGAGAAAGTGACCCCGCTATCCGCGGCAGGATACAGCCCGGACAGTGATGCCGCCGGCGCCGGCGATGAGATTCGGAACCTGCTGTCAAGCGCCGCGGAAAGAGGTTTTGTCAGCGGAAGCGCGTCAACTACAGTGACAGTGATCCCGTCCGTCACCATCACAAACAGTTACACTGACAACACCACGATTGACCCAGGCCCGGTCAACCCGCCGGTTGAGCCCATCGGCAATCTGACCATTACAAAGAAAGTAAACGGAAATGGCACGACCAGCGAGAGCGCTCCGGAGGCAGCGGAGAAAAAGGACGATGCAACCTATATCGGCGAGTATACGGTTATTGTAACCAACAAGGCCAATGTAACACTGGGCGCCATACGGGTCGTGGACGAGATGGCTTCCGATTTGAAACTGGAGGAGGTTACAGGCGTTAAGAGCGGAAACAAGACAGTTGCTCAGGAAAATATCCAATTGGAAGAAGCCGACAACAAGCTCACCTGGACCATCGAAGGCGTAGAGCTTGAGCCCGACGAACAGTTGACCATCATGTACACCGCCTCCATGCCGGCAGGTGAAAATGCCCTCAGAAACACGGTCCGCGCCAAGGCAAAACAGGCGGTACAGCAGGAAGAGCAGGCCATGTTCAAAGCGAGAGCCATCTCTGACGACGATTTTGGGGATGACTGGGGATTCGATTCCGGAGATGCCGACGCATGGATTAAGCCAGGCACGGGAAGCGGGGGAGGAGAAAACCCTGCTCCAGGAGAAGACGATCATAAGGTTGTCTACACCGTGCGGTGGATAGATAAGGCAGATAACCATCAAATCAAAGCAGAAACTCGGGGTCCGGTGAAAATAGGAACTGAGGTTTCCGTTCTGGATACTGATAAAATAATTGAGGGTTACACCTTTGACGAGGACAATGAAGGCAATCGGCTGAAAGCGACTCTGGAGAAGAGCGACACGGTATTGATTCTGTATTTTGCCAAAAATTCTGCCCCGGATTCCAGGACAGTTACTGTAACCTGGCTGAAGGGCTATGAAGATGAAACCCCAATCATCAAACAGATAACTATTGAGAAAGACGGAGATTACTCCGGCGAGTATCCGGAAGATCCCGAAAGAGAAGGCTGGAAGTTCATCGGCTGGGGAGACCCGAAGGAAGACGAGGACGGAAATATTGCCATCACCGCCCGGTGGGAGGAGGCTGGAGACGATGATCCCGACAAACCCGTAGATCCGGAAGCCAAAGAGGCCGCCTACACGGTGGACTGGTATGACGCGGAGACAGGAGAGAAGATTCAGAAGCAGTCTATCCGCAGGGGCAAGACGGACGAGACAGTCAGCGTCACGGGAAGCGACAAGACAGTCAAAGGTTACACCTACAAGTCCAACGATTCAAGAAATGTTGAGTCCGCGGTTCTGGAGGAGAGGGGAACAAGCCTGTGCCTGTATTTTATCAAGGACGAGGAGCCGGAGAAGCCTGAAAAGAAGCTTCGGTACAGGATTATCTATTACCGGAACCACTCCGGCGAGGATGAGACCGTTCTGTGGAGAGAGACCAAGGAGGTTGTGGCGTCAAGCAGCGATGCGGAGAGAGACCGGATACTGACAATTATCGACGACGAGCCGAGCCGCGAAGGATACAGCTTTGACAGCTGGGGAGCCGCAAGAGATGACGAGATGAGTTCCGGATACACGTCTGGGATGGCGGCGCCGTGGCAGGAGGCGAGAACAGCAGACGAGGAGACCTACGAGCTGCGCCTTTACGCTTACTGGCTCTCTGATGAACCCGCGAATCCTGACACTCCAGGTCCGGAGGAGCCGGGAACGGACAATCCAGGCCAGGGAAGACCGGACAATCCAGATTCAGACCAATCAGGTTCGGATGACCCCAATCCGGGAACTTCGGACGATCCTAATCCGGGAACCCCGGATGATTCAAACCCAGGGACTCCAGACAATCCCAATCCGGGGATTCCGGATGATTCAAATCCGGATACGCCGGATAATCCAATCCCGGACAATCCGGATACGGAAGATCCTAAGCCTCCCACCTCTACATCAGGCGGCTCTAACGGAGGCAGCGGTGGTTCAGGCGGCTCCAGGAGAACAGGGGATTCAGATAACGGTCCGGGAACAGCGCAGATAAACGAGGAGGAAGTGCCTTTGGCTGCTCTTCCGGAATCTGCCGCTGACCTGTTGGCGCAGATTGACGACGACGATGTGCCTCTGGCAGGTCTGCCGAAGACCGGTCAGGAAAGGAGCGCGGCGAAGATGATGCTGTTCCTGTCAGGAGCCGTGCTGGCAGTTTACGCCTCCCTGTTCAGAAAAGAAGAAGAGGAGTAATACTGGTTCAGTACATTAAAAACTGACTTTATGAGCGCTGCAAAGACGAAGAGACAGCGTAGAAGGCAGAAATGCTTTTTGCGCCGTCTTTTCTTTTGCGGGAAGTATGCAGGAAGTCATAATCATACGGATATTCTTGTGGAAGCAAAGACGAGAGCAGAGAGGAAACTAATAGATTACAGGAAAAATCCACCGCAGCCCTGGGTTGAGTTACGCTTTCGCATATTTTTCGATCACGCAGCTGTGTGTCTTCGTCCCTTTCTCATAATTAATCCCCACCAAAAGGATATCCCCCGTATATCCGGCGATCCAGTCCGCATACTGCTTCTCCTTGATCTGTCCCACGGCCCCGGATGCTGATTTGTCCCACTTTAGCTCCACCACCAATGCAGGTATATCCACGCCTCTTTTCGGAAGGTAGACCACATCGGCAAATCCTTTTCCCGAAGGAAGTTCCATGATTGGATTCAGATAATAAGCCTTTGCGCTGTAATAGGCCATTAAAATAGTACAGGCAAGGGAGTGTTCATCGTTATATTTCAAGATGGAAGCCGTCTCACTGTGGATTGCCTCCACGCCGTCTGCCACGGCTTTGCTGTCCAGCGCCCAGGTGCTGTTAAGCAGTTGTTCCGAACGGTTTAAGGCATCTAAAAGCCCATCCCAGCCGCCGGTTTTCACAGCCCGCAGAAACTCCTGGGCGATTTCCTGGTTGGGAATAAAGACTTCGCTTGTTTTTTCGTCAAAAGTCAGATATCCCAAATGAACCAGCAGCGTAAGCACGTCATCTCTGGTCTTGAAGGTAGTCATATCATTCTGAAAGGTGGAAGGGTCGATTGCGCACCGTCCATTGCCCAGCATCACCGTCACTGCCTCCTTCAGGCCGTCAAAATTCAGGTCGATATAGACCTTCAGCGCCTCATAAGTCTCCGTGCCTGTCCAATAGCTTTTAACCTTTTTCCATGTCAGCGCGTCTGCCACTGATTTGGGATTATAAATGTGAAGCTCCTCCAGCTGATAGCCGTCATACCATTTTCTAAGCTCTTCGTAATCCATGCCGTGCTGACAGCACTGGCTTTGCACCTCTTCCTCGGTAAACCCAAAGTATGGTCCTAAATTTTTCGGGTCAACCATGGAATATTCAGTGAAAATGTTGATAGGAGAGTGTTCTCCGTACTTTTTAATAGGGAGAATCCCTGTCATGTAAGCCAGCTCCACATATTCCGAACCCTTAAATAATCCACGAAGAAAATCCAGATAGTCCTTCTGAATATCCTTTCTCTCCTTTGCCATGCGGAATACGCAGTCCCACTCGTCGATAATAAAGATAAATCCCGTTTCCGTCTCGTGGAAAATCTTTTCCAAAGCAGTTTTGAGCCTGACATCAGAATGAATGCTTCTGCAGTCAGGAAATTCCTCTGACAGCTCCTCCAGGACAGAACGCTCAATTACCTGGATAAAGGTATCCAGGTCCCGTTCCGTTTCCACAAATCGCTGAATATCAAGGCGGATCACATGATGCTGGTTCAGATGTTTCCCGAAGTCTTCCGATTGTTCCGCCTTTTTTGCGGTGAACAGGTTTTTGGACTCACAGCCCCTGCTGTAGTAAGCAGCCAGCATATCGGCCGCCATGGATTTTCCGAAACGCCGGGGGCGGCTGATGCACATGAAGCAATCCTGTTTGCCGATCTTATCATTGGTATGAGAAATCAAATCTGTCTTATCAATATAAATATCATTATTTAGAGCCTTCTGAAATGCCACATTCTTCGGATTCAGATAGATTCCCATATCCATCACCCCTTGTCAAAATTTCCTTTCTTATCAGTCCATTATATCAAAGAGACAGAGTATACTCAATAGATTGTGAATGTTTTGGGAAAGAATATTTTGGCTGTGGGAGAAGGAAAAATCAAGAATTGAAAGAAAAAGCAGAAAAATTCATTCGCTGAAATATGCACGAAATCTGTGTGTATTTCGGTTTTTTTATTGGGATAAATGCCGGATTTTGCCACAAAAAAGCTCCTTGAAGAAGGGGCGGGACGGCAGAGAGAGACCTTTGTAGTGCGGATTTTATACCAGCAGAACAATACCTGGCAGGGGGAAGTGCTGTGGGCGGAGCAAAATCAGAAACAGTACTTTCGCAGCGCTCTGGAGCTGTTGAGCCTGATGGACAGCGCTGTGAAGGAGGGGCGTGAAGAAGAGAGAACGGGGAAGGAAAGAGGCGAGAGCAGAGAAGCAGACGGGAGGAATGGAGGGGGGAAATACAGGCGGGAGCGGAAAGCGAGCCTGAAAACCCACGGACCCGACTGACCCGATAACGCCGGAAGACCCGGAGGAACCCGCCAAGCCGGAGACACCGGAAGACCCGGCTGACCCGACGAATCCGGTAACGCCGGAGAACCCGACAGAGCCCACCGACCCGGCCGAGCCGGAAAATCCGGAAGGCCCGGCAAATCCGGTAACGCCGGAAGACCCGACGAATCCCACCGATCCGGCCGTGCCGGAGAATCCGGAAGGCCGGCAAATCCGGTAACGCCGGAAGACCCGACGAATCCCACCGATCCGGAGACACCGGAAGATCCGGCTGACCCGACGAATCCGGTAATACCGGAGAACCCCACAGAGCCCACCGACCCGGCCGCACCGGAGAATCCGGGCAGCGCCGGCAACACCGGCGGAAGCGGCAGCTCTGGCGGCGGAGGAAGCAACAGCGGCAATGGTCCCGGAGTGAATCAGGAAACGGCGGAGATCGAGGCCGACCAGGTGCCGTTGTCAAATCTGCCTGTCATGTCGGCAGATGACGCCATGGCATGGTTCGACGACGAGGATGTGCCGCTGGCCGGTCTTCCCAAGACCGGGGACATCGTGAGTCCGGCAAAGATGATGCTTCTTCTGTCGGGAATGCTCCTGGGCGTGTTCGGAGTGATTTTCAGAAAGAAAGAAGAGATGTAACTAAATACCCAAAAGCCCGCGGCATCTTGGTGATGCCCGGCTGAAAAACACGGGCGTCCGGTCAGAATCTATGGCCGGGCGCCCGTGCCGCCGTCTGGGGGGAGCCCGGGGCGGGTGTGAGATGATTTCCGCCGGCGTCTGTCCCAAGGCATTTGCGGCAAAAGGATATGGGGCGGCGAGGATTTCCTTTCGTCTCTGCATTGATAACAATTTAACAAGAAAATCCCAAATAATCCATGGATTTTTTGGCGATTTTGGGCAGTTGATTAAATTTTTCTAATTGTGGAGTAGGATAATTTATGTTATACTTGATAAGATGTCAGGAATAACAGTTCCTGTCAAAGGATAACGAAAACGTATAGAAAGAGGGTTAATGAGATGGGATTGGCTACATTTAAAGGCGGCGTTCATCCGTATGAGGGAAAAGAACTGTCCGAGAATCAGCCGATTGAAGTTCTGATGCCGAAGGGAGAGCTGGTTTATCCGGTTTCCCAGCACATCGGCGCGCCTGCGAAGCCGCTGGTAAAAAAAGGCGACCAGGTTCTGGCAGGACAGAAGATCGCAGAGGCCGGGGGCTTCGTATCCGCTAATGTCATCTGCTCCGTGTCAGGTACGGTAAAGGCGCTGGAGCCTCGCCGCATGGCTAACGGAAGCATGGTGAATTCCATAGTGGTGGAGAATGACGGTGAGTACAGGGCTATAGAGGGCATGGGAGCAGACCGGGAACCATCATCACTGTCAAAGGAAGAGATTCTGAATATTGTCAAGGAAGCGGGAATTGTGGGCCTGGGCGGCGCGGGTTTTCCGACACATGTTAAGCTGGCTCCCAAAGACCCGTCAAAGATTGATTACGTCATTGTAAACGGCGCCGAGTGCGAGCCGTATCTCACCAGCGACTACAGGCTGATGCTGGAAGAGCCGGAGAAGATCATCGGCGGCCTGAAGGTGATGCTCAGGCTGTTTGATAATGCGAAGGGGGTCATCGGCATTGAGAACAACAAGCCGGAGGCCATCGCGAAGCTCACGGAGCTGGTGAAGGACGAGCCTAAGCTGGAGGTTTGTCCTCTCAAGACAAAGTATCCCCAGGGCGGTGAGCGCACATTGATCTACGCGGTCACAGGGCGGAAGGTGAATTCCTCCATGCTCCCTGCGGACGCAGGCTGCATCGTGGACAACGTGGACACGGTTGTCAGCATCTACATGGCAGTGTGCAAGAGCACGCCCCTTATGAGAAAGATTATCACGGTTACAGGGGATGCCATCGCGAATCCCAAGAACTTTAACGTAAAGCTGGGAACCTGCTATCAGGAGCTGATCGACGCTGCCGGCGGATTCAGGACGGAGCCGGAGAAGATCATCTCAGGCGGTCCCATGATGGGCCAGGCTCTGTTTGACGTGGCGATCCCTGTGTCCAAGACCTCCTCGGCTCTCACCTGCTTTTCAAAAGACCAGGTGGCGGAGATGGAGCCCACGGCGTGTATCCGCTGCGGCCGGTGCGTGGCGGCGTGCCCGGAGAATCTGGTTCCCCAGAAGATGATGCGGGCGGCCAAACGTCACGATATTGAGGCATTCCAGAAGTTAAACGGCATGGAATGCGTGGAGTGCGGAAGCTGCGCGTGGGGCTGTCCCGCCAGGCTGCAGCTGACCCAGGCGTTCAGAGAGATGCGGGTGGCCGTGAGAGCCAGCGCGAAAAAAGCGTAGGAGGGGTGAAACATGAATAAATTATTGAACGTATCATCATCACCTCATGCCAGGAGCAGTGTGCTGACACAGAATCTTATGTTCGACGTGGCCATTGCCATGATTCCTGCGTCCGTGTATGGTGTATATCAGTTTGGATTAAAAGCATTGTGTATTTTACTTGTGACGATAGCGGGAGCCGTGCTCAGTGAGTATGTGTATGAGAGCCTTATGGGAAAGCCCGTCACCGTCATGGACGGAAGCGCCCTGGTGACAGGCCTGATTCTTGGCCTCAACATGCCCCCTGAGATTCCTCTCTGGATTCCGTTTTTGGGAAGTGTCTTTGCCGTCATCGTGGTAAAGCAGATTTACGGGGGCTTAGGGCAGAATTTTATGAACCCGGCTCTGGCGGCGAGGTGCTTTCTTCTGATTTCCTTTGCCAACCAGATGTCTGCCTTTAAGCTGGACGGCGTGTCAGGCGCCACGCCTCTTTCTGCTTTAAAAAACGGGGGAACCGTGGATGTGGCAGCCATGTTTGTGGGGAAGATTCCGGGAACCATCGGCGAGGTGTCTGTTGTCGCCCTGCTCATCGGCGCGGCGTACCTGCTGGTGAAGAAGGTGATTTCCATCAGGATTCCGGCGGCATACCTGCTTTCTTTCGCCGTGTTTGTATTTATTTTCGGACAGCATACCCCGGCGTTTGTGCTGGCTCACCTGTGCGGCGGCGGACTGATCTTCGGCGCGTTTTTCATGGCCACAGACTATGTGACCAGCCCCATCACTCCCAACGGGCAGATTGTGTTCGGCATTCTTCTGGGGGTTCTCACGGGACTGTTCCGTCTCTTCGGCGGCTCCGCCGAGGGCGTGTCCTACGCGATTATCATCAGCAACCTGATGGTTCCGCTGATTGAAAAAGTGACCCTTCCGGTTGCATTTGGAAAGGAGGGCAAAAAAGCATGAGTAAAGGTGGATTTGTGAAAGACGCCATGATTCTCTTCGCCATCACCCTGGTTGCCGGCGCATGCCTGGGAGGCGCTTACGAGATCACCAAGGGACCCATCGAGGCGGCGGAGCTGGCGGCGAAGGAAGACGCTTTCCGCACGGTTCTTGCAGACGCGGACACTTTCAGGCTGGACGATTATTCTGCGGCTCTTGAGAAGGCCAACACGGATGTGGCAGGGATGAATTTCGGCAACGTGCAGGTGGATGAGTGCGCCACCGGCGTAGATGCCTCCGGCGGCGCCATGGGCTACGTGGTAACCGCCACCTCCAAGGATGGCTACGGCGGCAATATCACCGTCTCCATCGGCATCACCGCTGAGGGAGAGGTAAAAGGAATCGAGTTTTTGACCATCGGCGAGACCGCGGGCCTGGGCATGAATGCCACTCAGCCGGAGTGGAAAGGTCAGTTCGCGGGAAAGACCGTGGAAAGTTTCACTGTAACAAAGTCGGGCGCGTCGGCGGATAACGAGATTGATGCCATCAGCGGCGCGACCATCACATCAAACGCTGTTACGGGGGCGGTCAACGCTGCTCTCTATTTTACCAACAGCTGCGTGTCACAGTAGGAGGTGGGAAGCATGAATAAATGTATGGAACGTTTATACAACGGCATCATCAAAGAAAATCCGACCTTCGTGCTGATGCTTGGCATGTGTCCGACGCTGGCGACCACCACGACCGCCGTCAACGGACTGGGGATGGGTCTGACTACCACTGCCGTGTTGATTTTTTCGAATCTTATTATTTCCGCGCTGAGAAAAATTATTCCGGACAGGGTGCGCATCCCGGCGTACATCGTCATTGTGGCTTCTCTGGTCACGATTGTCCAGCTGCTGCTGCAGGCGTTTATCCCCAGCCTCAACGAGTCTCTGGGAATCTTTATCCCTCTGATCGTTGTGAACTGCATCATCCTGGGACGGGCCGAGGCATACGCGGCAAAGAACGGTCCGGCGGAATCCGCCTTTGACGGCATCGGCATGGGTCTTGGATTCACTCTGGGTCTGACCTGCATCGCTGTCTTCCGTGAGCTTCTGGGTTCCGGTTCTGTGTTCGGCATCGGAATCATACCGGAGACCTACAATATCAGGATCTTCGGTCTGGCTCCCGGCGCGTTCTTCGTGCTGGCAGGTCTGACTGCCCTTCAGAACAAGTTCAAGATGCCTTCGGCAACCAACGGCTCCGCGGCAGAGTCCGTGCTGGCCTGCGGAGGAAACTGCATGAGCTGTACCGGGTCTGCCTGCATGGCCAACCATGCCACCCTGGAAACCAGGCGGCTTCAGGCGGAAGAGGACGCTCTGGCTGCCAAGAAGGCGGCCCTGGCGGAGAAGCAGGCGCAGCTCAGCGCGAAACTGGATAAGAAAGAAAATTAAGGAGGAGCGTAGAAGATGAAAGAACTGATTTTGATAGTTGTAGGCGCTGCTCTGGTCAATAACATTATTCTGAGCCAGTTTCAGGGCCTGTGTCCCTTCCTGGGCGTGTCCAAGAAGACGGACACTGCCGCGGGCATGGGTGCGGCGGTTATTTTCGTCATCACCCTTGCCAGCTTTGTCACCAGCCTTATCTACAAGTTTGTCCTGGTGCCTCTTCACATTACCTACCTGCAGACCATCGCGTTTATCCTGGTGATCGCGGCGCTGGTTCAGTTCGTGGAGATGTTTTTGAAGAAAAGCATGCCATCCCTCTACCAGGCCCTGGGCGTGTTTCTCCCTCTGATCACCACCAACTGCGCGGTTCTGGGGGCGGCGCTGACCAACGTGCAGAAGGAGTACAACGTTCTGTTCAGCATTTTCAACGGTCTGGGAACGGCAGTAGGTTTTACCCTTGCCATCGTGCTTCTGGCAAGCATACGCGAAAGCATTGAAGATAATGATATTCCTGTTAATTTTAAGGGTTCCCCCATTGTTCTGATCACATCAGGTCTGATGGCGATTGCGTTCATGGGCTTTGCCGGACTTATCTGAGGAGGAGGTAGCGTAATATGATAGGTGTGCTTATGGCGGCCGGCGTCATCGGTGCTATCGGTATCATTATCGGTGTGCTGCTGGGAGCTGCCAGTGAGAAGTTTAAGGTAGAAGTTGACGAGAGAGAGATTTTGGTCCGGGCGGAGCTGCCGGGAAACAACTGCGGCGGCTGCGGTTTTCCGGGCTGTGACGGCCTGGCCAATGCCATCGCCGCGGGAACCGCCCCTGTAAGCGGCTGTCCTGTAGGCGGAGCTGCCGTGGCAGACAAGATCGCGGCTATTATGGGCGTGGAGAGCGGCGGAACTGTCAGGAAGGTGGCGTTTGTAAAGTGCAAGGGCACCTGCGACAAGACAAAAGTGCAGTACAATTACTACGGCATGGACGACTGCCGGAAGGTATCTGTGGTTCCCGGAGGCGGGGAGAAGGCATGTGTCTACGGATGCATGGGCTACGGCTCCTGTGTAAAGGCATGCGATTTTAACGCCATCCACGTGGTGGACGGCGTGGCGGTGGTGGACAAGGAGAAATGCGTGGCCTGCGGCAAGTGCGTCGCTGTCTGTCCTAACCGCCTGATTGAGCTGGTTCCCTACGATGCCAAGCATCTGGTGCAGTGCTCTTCCCACGATAAGGGCAAGGACGTGAAGGCCAAATGCGACAGCGGCTGCATCGGCTGCACGCTGTGCACGAAGCAGTGCGAGTCCGACGCCATCCACATGGATAACAATGTGGCAGTGATCGACTATGAGAAGTGTACAAACTGCGGCAAATGCGCGGCCAAATGCCCGGTGAAGGTGATTAAAGGGTAGGCTGGGGCATATAGACAGATTTTACAGGCAGGCGGTTTCCGGAAGCTGTTGATTTTCCGGAGACCGCCTGTTTTTTGTATCATAGGAAAGTTCTCCGGGACAGGATCGCGCTGCGGCGCGAAAGGGTGCCTGCGGATTTTCGTATTATAACCGAAATATTTCCGAAAAACAAATGCGGAAACTCTGAAACGGATAAAAAACGGATATTTTAAGGTTGATTTTTGGAAAGAGCTGTGGTATCATACACATAGAAAGTTTACGTGAGATTCTTTTGAAGGGAGTTTGTTATGACGGTTGCGGAGATGAGAGAGAGAAAGAAAGAACTGGGGTATTCTTATGCGCAGATCGCGGAGCTGTCAGGCATTCCTCTCGGGACCGTGCAGAAGATATTCAGCGGGGTCACCGCCTCCCCCAGATATGAGACCCTGATGGAGCTGGAGAAGGTTCTTAGAGTTCCGGAGCCATCCCGCGTCTCGGAGCCAGGGGCGGTTTATGGTGTGAAGAGGCAGGGAGAGTACACGCTGGAGGATTATTATCAGATTCCCGAGGAGAGGAGAGCAGAGCTGATCGACGGGGTGATCTACGACATGTCGGCCCCCACATCGTTCCACCAGCTGGTTGCGGGCCTTATCTATACAAAGCTGCTCTCTCACATGCTTGAGACGGGAGGGGAGTGTCTTCCCATGATCTCTCCCCTGGACGTGCAGCTTGACTGTGATGACAGAACCATGGTTCAGCCGGATGTAATTATCGTTTGCGACAGAGATAAGATTATCGAGAGATGCGTCTTCGGCGCCCCGGATTTTATCATTGAGGTTCTCTCCAAGTCCTCCAGCAAGAGAGATTCCGTGATCAAGCTGAACAAGTATATGACCGCCGGAGTCCGGGAGTACTGGCTCATCGACCCGAAGCGCCAGAAGGTACTGGTCTACCGGTTTCAGAAGGAAGAGTATCCCGTCATTTACGGCTTTGACTCCCGGGTTCCCGTGGGCATCTGGGACGACGGATTTGCCATCGATTTCCGGGAAGTCTACGAACATATCCGGTTTTTGTATGAGAGAGAGCCGGCGCAGTAGGACCGGTGCAGCAGGCTGTCAGGGCCGTGTCCGGAGGGATAGCCTCCGGGCGCGGCGGCGGGGCAGCCAGGCAAAGTTTGCCGCAGTTCTTAGGAATGTTACCGCCGCTCCGGCAATAGAATGGATAATAATGCCTGGAGCGCCTAAGCCTCATGAGTACAACGATTATTCGCAGGAGATTAATTCCGGCAGTTCTGTTTTCTGTCATTCTTTCATCATTACATATCCAGCCAAACGCGTCAGCCGCAAGTCTTCTTCCGGCGTCAGGCGGCAGAGAGAGCGCACCGTCGGTGTATGCGGCAGAATCCTCGTTATCCCTCGTCTCCTCTGCCTCCCAGGAAGAGGAGGTTCAGCTGAAACTCAATGCCCAGTCGGCAGTACTGATAGATGCCGAGACAGGGCGGGTGCTCTACGGGAAGAACGAGAAAGCAGTCCGTCCCATGGCCAGCACGACCAAGATTATGACCTGCATTCTTGTCCTGGAAAACGGGAATCCGGAGGACGAGATCGTGGTATCTTCCTACGCAGCCGGACAGCCGAAGGTCCACCTGGGAGCTCCTGCAGGCCGGAGGTTCCGCGTGGGGGATCTTCTGTATTCTCTCATGCTGGAGTCCCACAACGACTCGGCGGTGATGCTGGCGGAGTACGTGGCGGGAGATGTGAAAACGTTTGCAAACATGATGAACCAGAAGGCGGGAGAGCTGGGATGTGAGGATACATGGTTTATTACGCCAAACGGCCTGGACGCCAAGGAGACGGCCGAGGGGGGAGAGGAGAAGATTCACAGCACCACAGCCAGGGATCTGGCGGTGATTATGAGTTACTGTGCCTGGAAGTCTCCCAAGAGCAAAGAGTTTTTGGAGATCACCGGGACGCAGAATTACTATTTTACAGATCTGGACGGAAAGGGAAGTTACTCCTGCGTAAACCACAACGCCTTTCTCAACATGATGGACGGGGTCCTGTCGGGAAAGACAGGGTTTACCGGGGGAGCGGGATACTCCTATGTGGCGGCCATGGAGGAGGGGGGCAGAAGATATGTGGTCGCGCTCCTGGGCTGCGGCTGGCCCCCCCACAAGACTTACAAGTGGACCGACGCGCAGACGCTGTACCGCTACGGGCTGGAGGAATATCACAAGGAAGAGCTGAAACGGCCCGGGAGGCTGGAGGGGATACCGGTAAAAGGAGGAATACCGGAGGACGGTTCCATCGACGGGCAGGCGGTTCTGGAACTGACGGCAGGGCAGGGTGAGAGAGGAGAGGCGCTGGTAAAAGAAGGAGAGCAGGTGGAGGTGACGGCGGCGCTGCCGGAGTATGTGGCCGCGCCGGTGGAAAGAGGGCAGGCGGTGGGAAAGCTGATCTATTCACTGGGAGACACCACAATCTGCACGGAACCGGTGTATGCGGCCGAGGATGTGAAAGCCATCGATTATCAGTGGTGTGTCAGGCGGGTTGTGGAAATGTTTTACTGTCATGGCCGGTAATATTGTTTAGTTACTGTTTACATGCGTTCACAGCAACCAGCAAAAATCCATGAAAATCGCCTGCGGCGATGGGATTTTTGCCTGCCCGTCAGGCTATCATACGGTCAGCGCAGCCAGTGCGCAGACCTGCCTGAACAGTAACATTGTTTACAAAAATGTTACAATATTCTCCAAAATCCTCTTGAAAAACCATGTGTTTAGCGATACAATATAATCGGCAAAAATTTGGATTTACCAGGCGATTTTCGTTAAATTTCAGACGAAGTCGTCAAACTATTTTATTATGGAGGACTGCAAAATGAGTAATTCAGCACAGACATCAGCAAGCAGCCGGATACACATGCTGCTTGATGAGAACAGTTTTGTTGAAGTGGGCGCCTACGTGACAGCCAGGAATACCGACTTCAACATGACAGACAAAGAAACACCTGCTGATGGTGTGGTGACCGGCTACGGTACGATAGACGGCTGCCTTGTGTATGTGTACAGCCAGGATGCGTCTGTAATGGGCGGCTCCATGGGTGAGATGCACGCCAAGAAAATCTCCAGTATTTACGCTATGGCCATGAAGATGGGCGCGCCGGTGATCGGACTGGTTGACTGCGCGGGCTTAAGACTTCAGGAGGCGACAGACGCTCTCCACGGCTTCGGGGAGCTGTACTATCGTCAGACGATGGCTTCCGGCGTGATTCCCCAGATTTCCGCTGTATTCGGCACTTGTGGCGGAGGCATGGCAGTGTCCTCGGCACTGGCGGATTTTACTTTTATGGAAGAGAAGAAGGCCAAACTGTTTGTGAACTCGCCCAATGCCATTGAGAACAATTACACAGGCAAATGTGACACCGCCTCTGCCCAGTATCAGAGCAGCATGGCGGGCAATGTAGATTTTACAGGCAGTGAGGAGGAGATCCTCTCCCAGATCCGCTCGCTCATAACCATTCTCCCCGCCAACAACGAGGACGATCTGTCCTACGATGAGTGCAGAGACGATTTGAACAGAGTGTGCGCTGACTTAGAGAACTGTGTGGAGGATACGGGAATCGCTTTGTCTGCTATTTCTGACGAACATTTCTTCATGGAAGTAAAGAAAGATTACGCGCCTTCCATGGTGACTGCCTTTATCCGCCTTAACGGGACTACCGTGGGCTGCGTGGCCAACCGCTGCGCCGTGTACGGCGACGACGGTGAGAAGACGGCTGAGTATGAGCCGGTTCTGAACTCGAAGGGCTGCAGGAAGGCGGCGAAGTTCGTGGATTTCTGCGACGCGTTCAACATTCCCCTGCTCACCCTGGTCAACGTCACCGGCTACAAGGCGGACAAGTGCAACGAGAAGACCCTGGCAGGCTCTGCAGCCAGACTCACCAGCGCTTTTGCAGGCGCCAGCGTTCCCAAGGTGACAGTCATCATCGGACAGGCATACGGCACCGCGTATCTGACCATGGGCAGCAAGTCCATCGGGGCTGACCTGGTCTACGCATGGCCCACAGCCGCCATCGGCATGATGGATGCCGTTCCGGCAGCCAAGATCATGTATGCCGACGAGCTCAAGAACTCTGACAACGCGGCTGCGGTGATCAACGAGAAGGCTGCTGAGTACAGAGAACTTCAGTCCAGCGCCGTGGCGGCCGCCAGGAGAGGCTATGTGGACGATATTATCCAGGCCTGCGATACCAGAAAGCGTGTGATTGCGGCATTTGAGATGTTGTTCACAAAGAGAGAGGATCGTCCATCAAAGAAGCATGGCACGGTATAAACGAGAGGTGACAGGCATATGAAAGGATTGAAAAAACAGGTAGTACTTCTGCTGTGGGCGCTGGCGTGCCTATTTGCCATGACAGCCTGCAGCAAGACGGGAGATGTGCCGTCTCTGACTGACGCGGAGTCCGCCTCCCTGCAGTCCGATGCCCAGGTTATGCTGGAGAGAGTGGTGGAGATTGGCGACACTTTGGGCATGGCGGCTGTGACTCAGTACCGCGATAACGGTCTGGAGCCCATGGCGGCAGGCATTGAGGCTTATCTTAGTTCTGCTGGGGAACTGGGGGCCTATCAGTCTGTCAGCGGCGGAACGGCGGAAAAGAATGACGACGGATACAGCATCACCTTGAACGCAGTGTTTGAGAAGAGGCCCTGCGAGTTTAACATCACGGTGGATAACAGGCTGGAGCAGGTCACCTCCATGTCCTTCACCCCGGTTTACACCACAGGGGAGAATATGACCAAGGCGGCTCTCAACACCCTGATGGGCATGGGAACAGTGTTCATCGTGCTGATCTTCATCAGCTGGCTGATCAGCTGTTTCAGATATATCCGCATGTTTGAGGACAAGAAGAATAAAAAGAAGGCCCCGGCTCCTGTCCCTGTAGTGACAAGGACCGCGGCAGCCCCGGCTCCGGCAGTCCAGGAAGATCTGACTGACGATCTGGAACTGGTGGCAGTTATCACCGCTGCCATAGCAGCATCTACAGGCGCTTCGGCAGATGGTCTGGTGGTCCGCTCCATCAGGCGCGCGCCGGGCAGCAAATGGAAAAAAGCATAATCAATCAGGAGGATGATCATCATGAAAAATTATACGATCACAGTTAACGGCAATGTTTACGAAGTAACCGTGGAGGAGGGCGCTTCCACTGGGGCAGCCCCCGCGCCCAGAGCAGCAGCTTCCGCGCCCAAGGCAGCTCCTGCAGCGCCCAAGGCAGCAGCTCCCGCCGGAGGAGCCGCAGGTTCCGTAGCGGTGACGGCTCCCATGCCGGGCAAGATTCTGGGCATCAAGGCAGAGCCGGGCAAGGCAGTGGCAAAGGGCGAGGCAATCATCGTTCTGGAAGCCATGAAGATGGAAAATGAAATCGTAGCTCCGTCAGACGGAACCATCGCCACCATCAATGTGTCTGTAGGAGATTCCGTAGAGGCAGGTGCAACTCTGGCCACTTTAAACTAGGAATCTGTAAAGACACAGAATTCCGGATGGAGGGATTGACATGGAATATATAACAAGTACCCTGGGGAATCTTCTTCAGCAGACGGCTTTTCTGAATCTGGCGGAAGGCAACCTGATTGGCAATCTGGTTATGATCGGCGTGGCCTGCGTGTTTTTGTACCTGGCCATCAAAAAGGGCTTTGAGCCTCTTCTGCTGGTTCCCATCGCCTTTGGAATGCTGCTTGTGAATATCTACCCGGATATTATGGAAGAAGGCGGGCTCCTCCACTACTTTTTCATGTTGGATGAGTGGAGCATTCTGCCGTCCCTGATTTTTATGGGCGTGGGCGCCATGACGGATTTCGGTCCTCTGATCGCCAACCCCAAGAGCTTCCTTCTGGGGGCCGCGGCGCAGTTCGGCATCTACAGCGCTTATTTTCTGGCGATTTTCATGGGCTTTAACGACAAAGCCGCTGCCGCCATCTCCATTATCGGCGGAGCGGACGGTCCCACGTCTATCTTCCTGGCAGGAAGGCTGGGACAGACGAATCTTATGGGACCCATCGCCGTGGCTGCATACTCCTACATGGCTCTGGTGCCCATCATTCAGCCGCCGATCATGAAGCTTCTGACCACGGAGAAAGAGCGGAGAATCAAGATGGAGCAGCTCCGCCCTGTATCCAAGCTGGAGAAGATTCTGTTCCCTATTATCGTCACCATCGTGGTATGTATGATTCTGCCCACCACCGCTCCTCTTGTGGGTATGCTGATGCTGGGCAACCTGTTTAAGGAGTCCGGCGTGGTGGGACAGCTGGCGGAGACGGCTTCCAACGCCATGATGTATATCGTGGTTATCCTTCTGGGAACCTCCGTGGGAGCTACCACAAGCGCCGAGGCGTTCCTCAACTGGGATACCATCAAGATCGTTATTCTGGGTTTGGTGGCCTTTGCAGTAGGCACTGCTGCCGGCGTGTTCTTCGGAAAGCTGATGTGCAAGATAACAGGCGGGAAGGTGAATCCTCTCATCGGCTCTGCCGGTGTGTCCGCGGTTCCCATGGCGGCCCGGGTCTCTCAGAAAGTGGGAGCCGAGGCGGACCCCACCAATTTCCTGCTGATGCATGCCATGGGCCCCAATGTGGCAGGCGTGATCGGCACGGCAGTGGCGGCCGGTACATTTATGGCCATCTTCGGAGTGAAATAGGGACATGACAGGTTAAATGATCCGCGCGGCGCGGCGGAAACCATGAAACAGGACTGCAGGGTCTGCAGGATTTGGGCAGGCTGCGGCGCGTGTGGAGCCGGCGTTTAAAGGAGCGCCGGCAGATGAAAATATCCAGGAGGTAATACAATGGCATTGACAGAGAAGAAACCGGTTAAGATTGTGGAGACCGTCCTCCGTGACGCTCACCAGTCTTTGATTGCCACGAGAATGAGCACCGAGCAGATGCTTCCCATCGTGGATAAGATGGATAAGATCGGCTACTATGCGGTAGAGTGCTGGGGCGGCGCTACATTTGACGCTTCTCTCCGTTTCCTCAAGGAAGATCCGTGGGAGAGACTGAGAAAGCTGAGGGATGGCTTTAAAAATACAAAGCTTCAGATGCTGTTCCGCGGGCAGAATATTTTAGGCTACAACCATTATGCAGATGACGTGGTGGAGTATTTCGTGCAGAAATCCGTGTCCAACGGCATCGATATCATCCGTATTTTTGACTGTCTCAACGATATCCGCAACCTGGAGACAGCGGTGCGGGCAGCCAACAAGGAGAAGGCTCACGCCCAGATCGCTCTGTGCTACACCCTGGGCGACGCCTACACTATGGAATACTGGAAAGATATCGCGAAGAAGATCGAGGACATGGGAGCAGATTCCCTGTGCATCAAGGATATGGCCGGCCTTCTGACCCCCTATGCGGCGGAGGAGCTGGTGTCGGCTTTGAAGAGTTCCACCAACCTTCCCGTCGATCTCCACACCCACTATACTTCAGGAGTGGCTTCCATGACCTACTTGAAAGCCGTGGAGTCCGGCTGCGACATCATCGACACAGCCATGTCCCCGTTGGCTCTGGGAACCAGCCAGCCGGCCACCGAGGTTATGGTGGAGACCTTCCGGGGCACGCCCTACGACACGGGGCTTGACCAGGTGAAGCTGGCGGAGATCGCGGACTACTTCGCGCCTATCCGGGAGGAAGTGTTGAAGAGCGGTCTTCTGAATCCCAAGGTTCTGGGCGTCAACATCAAGACGCTGCAGTATCAGGTGCCCGGCGGCATGCTGTCCAACCTGGTTTCCCAGCTGAAGGAAGCAGGCCAGGAGGACAAGTACAGGGCCGTTTTGGAGGAGATCCCCAGGGTGAGAAAGGACTTCGGCGAGCCGCCCCTTGTAACCCCGTCCTCCCAGATCGTGGGAACCCAGGCCGTTATGAATGTCATCGGCGGCGAGAGATACAAGATGGTTCCCAAGGAGTCAAAGAAGATTATGCTCGGCGAGTTCGGCCAGACTGTAAAGCCCTTTAACCCGGAAGTGCAGAAGAAGATCATCGGAGACGAGACACCCATCACCTGCCGGCCGGCGGATCTGATTCCGCCCCAGCTTCCCCAGTTCGAGAAGGAGTGCGCACAGTGGAAGCAGCAGGAGGAGGATGTGCTCTCCTATGCCCTGTTCCCCAAGGTGGCCGAAGAGTTCTTCAAGTACAGAGAGGCACAGCAGACAAAGGTGGATTCTGCGGTGGCGGATACGGCCAACAAGGCTTATCCTGTATAAAGATATATATTGAAAGGCATGGTTTCTGTTTTGCTTGCGGCAGGAACCATGCCTTGATTTTTGTTCTGCCCTTCTGCCCTGAATCCTGGCTTATAAGCCGGTACGGCTGTGAAGCCGAGGCATATGCTGTTGCGTTCACAGGATGCCTGTGAACAGTAACCGGAGTGTCAGGGAAATGGCGATGTTTCGGGCATATATATTGACAAAAAGAACGAATTTTTGTAAAATTTTCTTACAATTAATTGTCAGGCAGCGGGAGAGAGAAGGATGAAATGTAAGAATTGCGGGCAGGAATTAGACGATAATCTGAGATATTGCAGACATTGCGGCACACCTGTGGCTGCCGGAGACGGCGGGAGAGAAAAGAATCTGTTTTTATCTCTATTAGAGAAAATCGGGCAGAATAATTTTACGATTCTGGCGGTTTTGGGGATGATGGCTGTAGGGGCGGGAGCAGGTTTCTGCATTAAGACTCTGGGTGACAGAATGAAGGCCGACAGCTCGCAGGAAGTCCGGGAAACAGGAACAGTCCCTCAAGGGGAGACAGCCCTGGAGACGGAGGCAGCGCGGAAAGCAGAGGCGGTTTCGGAGACGGGGACAGCGCCGGAGACAGAGGCGGTTTTGGAGACGGAGGCAGCGCGGAAAACAGAAGCGGTCTCGGAGACGGAGACAGAGGCGGCCTCACAATCAGAGGCAGCTTCGGCCCCGGAGACAGGGGAGGAAACGCAGGCACCCGCTCCTGTCACCATGAGCGCCGTAGTGTCTGTCACTGCCACCTCGTCGTTGTCGGAATATAATATGACCCACAGCCCGGACAGACTTTGTGATGGAAACCTTTCCCAGGCCTGGGTGGAGGGAGGCGCCGGACAGGGGATCGGCGAGGGGGTTACATTTGAGTTTGACGGTGTCTATCAGGTGTCAGGATTTGTAATCTACGCAGGATACCAGAAAAGCGCGGATTTGTATCAGAAAAACTCCAGGCCGGCCCAGCTGACCGTTTTACTGCCCGGCGGTTCTGAAGAGGTGTACTTTCTGGAGGATATGTTCGGCGGGCAGAATATTTCCCTGAACAGCCCGGTGACGACAGACGAGATTACATTTACCATCCGGTCTGTCTATCCAGGCAGCAAATATGAAGACACGGTTATCTCAGAACTAAGTTTGTATTAGAGGTGTCAGAGATGAATCTATATAGATTGAAATTGACGGCAGCGGCCCTGTGCATGGGGATATGGATGTCAGGCTGCGGGCAGGCCGGCGCCGCGGAGGCAGCCGGAGAGGCGCATCAGACTGTGGAGGCGGACAGCGGGAAGACCGGGGAGCCGGGGGGCATGGGCGGGTCCGGAGCGTCCGGCGGGCAGGAAGACATGGGCGGGTCCGGAGCGTCCGGCGGGCAGGAAGACATGGGCGGGCCCGGAGCATTCGGCGGACAGGAAAGCCTCAGCGGGTCAGAAAGCTCCGGGGAGACGGACTCGGGGGGAAACTCTTTGTCGGATACAGAGCCATGGGAGGCGGTTTCCGGGGAAGATATTTCTCTGCCTGTGATTCCGTCTGATGACAGCCTGGTCCGGGTGCAGGAATATATACCGGATATTTTGACGGATTTAAAATATGCCTCGGAGGATAATTTCACAGGTCAGAGAATATATGATTTTACAGAGGCATATCTGCGGTACGGAACCATAGAAAAGCTGAAGAAGGCCCAGGAGGCAGTGAAAGAATATGGGATGCTTCTGAAAATATGGGATGCCTACCGTCCTGTCTCCGCCCAGTTTAAGCTGTGGGATATATGTCCGGACCCTGTCTATGTGGCAAATCCAAACAAGGGATTTTCTTCTCACAGCAGGGGGAACACGGTGGACATCACTCTTGTCCGGGAGGACGGGGCAGAGGCGGAGATGCCTACAGGATTTGACGATTTTTCTCTCATGGCGGACCGTGATTACAGCGACTGCGCGGCAGAGGCGGCAGAGAACGCCCGGCTGCTGGAGCGCATTATGAAGGAATGCGGCTTCAAGCCGTATTCGGGGGAGTGGTGGCATTTTTCTGACGAAGACTCTTATCCGGTGGAAGAGGCGTTTGAGCCGGAAAAAATGTCTGGCACAACACGGCGAGAGGAGTAAGGCGGTGAAATTATGAGGATAAAACAGGGAATTAAAGGTACAGACAAGGAGATAAATGGTGAGATGTACAAATTGCGGACAGGAGCTGTCCGAGAACGTGAGATATTGTAAGCATTGCGGCACGCCGGTTCCTGTGGATCAGCCTTATCAGACCCAGACACCTAAGTTCGGAGGTTTTCTGACAGGTTCAGGAAAACATGGCCATGATGGGCTGATGGTCGTCGGGGCAGTCGCTCTGGGGGCAGTTATCGGCCTGGGAATCAAAACTCTCGGAAATGTGATAAACCATGACGCCGGTGGGACGGTGAAAATGGTTGAGCTTGACGGGGGCGGCAAAAAGACGGGGACTTCGGATATAGGAGGGAGAGAGGACGGCGGAGGTTCGGGCTCACCGGAAGAGCCGGGAACCGGGGCGGAGAGCCTGGTTCCTGAAACAGAGCCTGAATCTGAGACTGGTGTGGAGACAGACCATGGGCCCGGCTCCGGGGACGGCCTGGAGACGGAGCAAGAAACCGAGCCGGAGACGGAGCAAGAGACCGAGCCGGAGACGGAGCAAGAGACCGAGCCGGTGTATGATGCCGCAGAAGGCGGCATACACAGGTACGGCTATGTCATCGACGACTGCACCTGGTCCCAGGCTTTTGAGAAGGCCCGCCAGTCGGGGGGATATCTGGTCCGCATCAACAGCGCCGAGGAGTACCGGTATATTTTGTCGGAGATCACCCAGCGGGGATATGATAAGATTCAGTTCAGGATCGGTGGCAGAAGAGATCCGGACAGCACAGAGTACTATTGGGTTGACGAGAACAATCAGCTTTATGGAGAGCAGATCAACGGGGCAGATTACTGGGCCGGTTCCCAGTGGATGGCAGGCGAGCCCAGTTTTGTGGACGGAAATATACAGGAGAACTGTCTGGACTTTTATTACTATGCCAAAGAGGGAAGATGGGTGTGGAATGATGTTCCGGATGATATTATAAGCGTGGTTCCATATTATAGCGGAAAGATTGGGTATATTATCGAATATGAAGATTAGACAGAGTTTGTGGCTCCTGGGAGCCGGAGTTATATTGATCTGCGGGGGATGCGGCCGCCTTCGGTCAGACACGGCCACGTCAGACGAGAATCAGCAGAGTCAGCTGTCCGCGGCGCCGGGGAGCGGTCAGGAAGCGCCGGGTCAGGGAGACGGAAGGGAAAATGTGCCGATGGCAGGCGGGGCGGGGGAGAACACGCCGGAGCAGACAGGAGATATGACGGGAACGGGAACCGGGGCGCCGGATCTGCGGGAGCAGACATGGGCGTCGGAGGGGCCTGGGACGGAACAGAGGGGAGGAGAACAGGGCGCCCGGCAGAGAGGCGCGCAGCAGGGTGGCGCGGAAGGCATCGAGGAGCTGGTTGAGCAGCATCTTGCGGCCATGACCCTTGAGGAGAAGGTGGCGCAGCTGTTTATCGTTCTCCCCGAATCTCTTATTGACGGGGTGGACCATGTGACCGCGGCGGGAGAGACTACCAGGAAAGCCATCAGCGATATCCCGGTGGGAGGTTTCATCTATCTCTCCGCCAATTTAAGGTCAGAGGAGCAGGTGAAAGCCATGTTGGGCAATACCCAGGCGTACAGCATGGAACGGGTGAGTCTGCCAATGTTTCTCTGTGTGGATGAGGAAGGCGGGTCCGTGGCCAGGATCGGCGGAACCGGAAAATTCCAGGTGCCTGTCATCGGCGACATGAGGGACATAGGGGAGACAAAAGATCCGGACAATGCCTATCAGGCAGGGGCGGAGATAGGGAGCTATCTTTCGAAGCTGGGATTTAACGTGGACTTTGCTCCCGTGGCGGATGTTCTGAGCAACCCGGATAACCAGGTGGTGAAACGCCGGTCCTTTGGAGAAGACCCGGAAACTGTGTCGCGGATGTGCCGTTCTCTGGCCGAGGGACTGCACAGCCGGGGCATTCTGAGCTGCTATAAGCATTTTCCGGGACACGGGGCGACGGCGGGGGATACCCACAAAGGGTACGCGTTCACCGAAAAAAATCTGGATGAGCTGAAGGCTTGTGAACTGGTTCCCTTTCAGGAGGCAGCCCTGGAGGGCGGCATACCGTTTATCATGATAGGGCATCTGTCGCTGCCGAATGTGATCGGGGACGACACTCCGGCCTCCCTCTCTTCTGTCATAATCACGGATCTTCTGCGGGAAGACATGGGATATGACGGAATCATCATAACCGACGCCATGAACATGGGGGCTGTGGTGCAGCAGTATTCTTCGGCGGAAGGGGCGGTGAAGGCTCTGGAGGCAGGGGCGGATGTGATACTGATGCCTTCTGATTTTAAGGCGGCCTACAAGGGGGTTCTTCAGGCTGTGGAAAGCGGGGGGTTATCACCGGAGAAGATCGATGAGTCCTTAAGGCGTATTCTTCGGGTAAAATTAAACATGAAATAAATCCGGCTTCTTTATGATCAATATCAGTTAGTTGGTCATCATCGGCTAAATGGATTTGTGAGGGAAGGTATATGAGAAAAAAACTGTTGTGGGAAATCTTGTCAGTCTTTTTTCTTCTGGCAGCAATTATCATTGTATTTCACCGGTATGCGACACAAAACAGAGAACGCATTGAGGAGAGGAACAAAACCTACGCGGCAGATTCTGCCCAGATTAAGGCGGACCAGATTGATAAGGAGCTGAGCAATGCGCTGAACCGGATCAACACCTATTCATTTTTTGTGGGAGAAGGTCTGAGCCAGCCGGTGGTTTCAGACGAGATGCTGAAAAATATCGAGGATAATTCTCTTTTTGACGCCGTGATGTTTGCGGATCTGGAAGGAACCGACCACGCGTCAGACGGACGGACCGCAGACGCGGGGGAACGAGAATTTTACATGAAGGGAATCAAGGGGGAAAGCGATATTACCATCATATTCGATCCCCATTTTTCCGAGGAGACAATGGCGTGCTTCTATGCCCCCCTCCGCTTTAGGGGGGAGATCATAGGCGTGCTCAGGGGAGCGTTTCTGGCAGAGGAATACCTGCAGAATATGCTGTCCACCACCTATTTCGGGGAGGAGGCAGATGTCTTTCTGTGTACCCCGGAGGGAAGGGTGATCGCCGGCTCTGACCACCAGACCGGCGAGGGGGATCTGCTTGGCGAGCTGGTGGCGTCCGGGGTGATTGACAGCGGGACGGCCGCGGCGGCGGCGGATATTTTTAAGCACGGCGGAAGAGGCGCTTTCCTGTGCGCGGCGGACAGCAAAACCGACAATATCTGCGTCACATATCTGTCGGAGAATGATTTTGTCCTTGTGCAGACATTTCCCAAGAATGTCACACAGAACATGATCATGACGGAGAATCTTGTGGGAATCCGGCTGGAGTCCGTGCTCATCGGCCTGTTCGCGGTGTATATCGCAGCGCTTCTCATCCGCGCGGGAAAGAAGAAAAAGGCGCTGGAGAAGGAAAACAGGGAGATGGGATATATCACCGGCGGCGTCAGCACCTTGTTTAACCGCTTTACCATGGTTGATCTGGAGAAGAACACCTACCAATATCTGGCAGGGACAAAGCCGGAGAACAACGGCCTGGAGGTCAGCGGAAAATACGATGATTTAAAAAGACATCTGTGTTCTATTTTGCTGGAGGAGGAGGCGCGTCAGGAGTTTTCCCAGATAATTTCCAGGGAAAATATCATCGAAGCCTTGAAGGAGCGGGACGATATACGATATGAGTGCCATGTGCTTCGGGGAGACCGGGCGGAATGGGAACACATGAATGTCATCTGCCTGGAGAGAAAGGACAAAAGGGCGGGCAAGGTTCTGTTTATCCGCCAGAATGTGACGGATATAAAAGAGAAGGAGCTGAAGATCCAGGCTGAGATGGCTCTTGCCAACCGGAAGGAGAGACAGTACCGGATCGCCATCGCCTCCAGCGCTTTCAGCACCTTTGAGTTCAACCTGACCAGGGATCTCATTGAAAATGATGTCACCCGGATGACAGGCGGAGAGCAGATGTCACTGCTGGAAAAATCAGGTCTGAAGGCGCCGTGCAGGGCTTCCGAGTACCTGGAGAGATGGAAGGAGTTTGTCCTGGAGGAGTCGCTGAAAATCTATGAACAGAGAGTCAATACCAGGTATTTGAAAGAGAGGTTTGAACAGGGAGACGCGGAGGTGGAGGTGGACTACTGGGCCGGCATCGGGGATGGGGAACCTGTGTGTGTCCGTCAGTCTTTTATCATGACCCAGGACAATGACACAGGTGACATTATGGTCATGGCGGTGTCCAAGGAGATCACGGAGCAGGTGCGGAGGCAGAGGGAGCAGACCAAGGCTCTCCAGGACGCCCTCATGCAGGCCCAGCACGCCAACAAGGCGAAAACCACGTTCCTCTCCAACATGTCCCACGATATCCGCACGCCCATGAACGCAATCATCGGCTTTGCCACCATAGCGGTCAGCCATATCAACAACAAGGACCAGGTGAGGGACTGTCTCCAGAAGGTCCTGTCCTCCAGCAACCACCTGTTGAGTCTGATCAACGATATTCTGGACATGAGCCGCATCGAGAGCGGAAAGGTGCAGATCAAGGAACAGGAGTGCAATATCTCCGAGCTGATGCACAACCTGGTCAGCATTATCCAGCCTCAGGTGAAGGCGAAGCAGCTGGAGCTGTTCATCGATACCTTTGACGTGGCCAACGAGGACGTGATAGCGGATTCCCTGAAGCTGAATCAGATCTTTATCAATCTCATGAGCAACGCTGTAAAGTACACGCCGGCAGGAGGAACGGTGTCCTTCAGGATCAGGCAGAAGACTACGTTCCGCCACGGCTACGGCGATTATGTGTTTACCATCAAGGATAACGGCATCGGCATGTCCCAGGAGTTTGTGAAACATATTTTTGAGCCCTTTGAGAGGGAGAGCACGGCGACTCAGTCGGGAATTCAGGGCACGGGGCTTGGCATGGCCATCACGAAGAACATCGTGGAGATGATGAACGGAACCTTGAGCGTTGAGAGCGAGCTGGGCAAGGGAAGCGTATTTACAGTTGAACTCAGCCTGAAGCTCCAGGATGTGGAGAAGAACGCGGAGCAGCTGAAGGAGCTTGAGGGCCTGAGGGCTCTGGTTGTGGATGATGATTTTCATGTCTGCGACAGTGTCAGCAAGATGCTCAAGGAGATCGGCCTGAGAGCCGAGTGGACCACGTCAGGCAGAGAGGCGGCGTACCGCGCCAAGCTCGCCCATGACGAGGGTGATTCCTATCACACCTATATCATCGACTGGCAGATGCCGGAGACAAGCGGTGTGGAGACGGCGAGAAAGATCCGGAGCATGGTGGGGGAGGAAGCCCCGATTATCATCCTGACGGCCTATGAGTGGTCGGATATCGAGGCGGAAGCCAGAGAGGCGGGAGTCACGGCCTTCTGCGCCAAGCCTCTGTTTATGTCAGACTTAAAGTCCGCCCTTCTGGCGGCATACAGCCCGTCGGAGGAGGAGACGAACGCGGCGCCCTGGACGCTGGAGGACTTCAGCGGCAGGAGGATTCTGCTGGTGGAGGATATTGAGCTGAACCGTGAGATCGCGGAGGTGATACTCACAGAAGCCGGGTTTGAGGTTGAGTGCGCCCCGGACGGAACGGATGCGGTGGATATGGTGAAGAAATCCGAGGAATACTATTATGACGCGGTTTTGATGGATGTGCAGATGCCCATCATGGACGGATACGAGGCCACGAGAACCATCAGGGCCCTTCCCAGGGATGATGTGAAGGGCCTTCCCATCATTGCCATGACCGCCAACGCGCTGGAGGAGGACAAGGAGGCGGCTCTGAAAAACGGCATGGACGCCCACATCTCAAAACCTCTGAACATGGATATTTTTATAGAGGTTCTGGGACGGTTTGTCAGATAGCTGTCACATTGCAGACAGAAGCCGCGTGTGACGGTTCGGGGAGAGTGGAACTGCTGCGGCCCCGTGAACCGTAACAAATATTTCAGGAAAAACTTGTGGTAAACTTAAGAATTGAGAAATATAATATAGATAAGGACTTTTCGGCACGGGTAAGGATTTTTCGGCGGAGGAAGCCGGGCCGGAGAGATTTGCGGGGAGGGGAGACATTTTGACTATCAGAGAATCCATGGAGCAGCTGGAGGAGCAGTACTTGAGCCCCTATGCTGCCCTGAGCAGAAATACGTTGGGGAGGGACAAGCCGGAGGCGCTGTGCGATATCCGGCCCGAGTATCAGAGGGACAGAGACAGGATTCTGCACTGCAAGTCCTTTCGCAGGCTGAAGCACAAGACTCAGGTGTTTCTGGCGCCGGAGGGGGACCACTATCGGACCAGGCTGACCCACACGCTGGAGGTGTCTCAGATTGCCAGAACCATCGCCAAGTCGCTCAGGCTCAATGAGAGTCTGACAGAGGCCATCGCCCTGGGCCATGATCTGGGCCATACGCCTTTCGGGCACTCGGGGGAGGCGATTCTTAACCAGCTCTGCGGGGACGGCTTTGCCCACTATCAGCAGAGCGTCCGGGTGGTGGAGGTGCTTGAGAAGAACGGCGAAGGGCTGAATCTGACGAAGGAGGTCAGAGACGGCATCTTAAATCACAGGACCTGCGGTCATCCTTCCACCCTGGAGGGCTGCATCGTGCGTCTCTCCGACAAGATTGCCTACATCAACCACGATATCGACGACGCCATACGGGCAAAGATCTTTGCGGAGAGGGATCTGCCCTCCAGGTACACGGATATTCTGGGACACAGCGTAAGAGAGAGGCTGAACACCATGATACACGATATCATCGTGAACAGTCTGGGAAAGTCTGAGATCGTCATGTCTGCAGAGAAGGAGACGGCCATGAAGGAGCTGCGGTCTTGGATGTTCGCCCATGTGTACAGCGGCAGCGTGGCGAAGGAGGAGGAGGGCAAGGCCCAGAGAATGCTGGAATTTCTCTATGATTATTATATGGAACACACAGACGCCCTTCCCCAGGAGTATCTGGAGCTGATGGAGCGCAGGGGGGAGAAGCGGGAGCGGATCGTGTGCGACTATGTGGCGGGGATGAGCGACCGATACGCCATCGATATGTTTGAGCAGCTGTTTGTGCCCAAGTCGTGGAAGGCGGTGTGACAGACGAGAGAGGAGGCGGGACTTCATGTTTTATCCGGAAGAGATCGTGGAGGAAGTGAGGACGAAAAATGACATTGTGGACGTGATTTCGGGGTATGTGAAGCTGCAGAAAAAGGGGAGCAGCTATTTTGGGCTGTGTCCCTTTCACAACGAGAAATCCCCGTCATTTTCCGTGTCCCCCGGCAAACAGATGTATTACTGTTTCGGGTGCGGGGCAGGGGGCAATGCCATCACGTTTCTCATGGAATATGAAAATTATTCCTTCGTCGAGGCTCTTAAAGCGCTGGCAGACCGGGCGGGGGTAGCCCTGCCCCAGGCGGATATGTCCAAGGAGGCCAGAGCCCAGGCGGACCTCCGGGCGGAGCTTCTCAAGATCAACAAGCTGGCGGCCAGTTATTTTTACTATCAGCTAAAGCAGCCCCAGGGAAAGCCCGGATATGACTATCTGAGGAACAGGCAGCTTGGGGATGACACTATCCGGCGGTTCGGGCTGGGCTTCGCCAACAAGACAGGAGACGATTTGTACCGGTATCTGAAAGGCAGGGGCTACAGCGATGGGATTCTCAAGGAGACCGGCCTGGTGAGCATTGAGGAGAGGGGAACTCACGACAAGTTCTGGAACCGGGTTATGTTTCCCATCATGGACGTGAACAACCGGGTTATCGGTTTCGGGGGACGGGTTATGGGGGACGGCGCGCCCAAATACTTAAATTCACCGGAGACCAGGCTTTTTGACAAGAGCCGGAACCTGTACGGCCTCAACTACGCCAGGACCTCAAGGGAAAAATACATGCTGATCTGCGAGGGGTATATGGATGTCATCGCCATGCATCAGGCGGGGTTTACCAACGCGGTGGCCTCCCTTGGGACAGCCTTCACCCTCCGGCACGCCTCCCTGATCAAAAGGTACACGGACCAGGTGATTCTCACCTACGACAGCGACGGGGCAGGGGTGAAAGCGGCCCTCCGGGCAATTCCCATTCTCAAGGAGGCAGGGGTTTCCGCCAAGGTGCTGAACATGGAACCCTGCAAGGACCCGGACGAGTTTATAAAGAATCTGGGACCGGAGGCGTTCGGGGAGAGAATCGCACAGGCGAAAAACAGTTTCCTGTTTGAGATCGACGTGATGAAAAGGGAGTTCAACCTGGAGGACCCGGAGCAGAAGACCCGGTTTTACAACCGCGTGGCAGGAAAACTTCTGGAATTTCCGGAGGCCCTGGAGAGGGACAACTATGTCCAGGCCGTTGCCAGGGAACATTTTATCAATTATCAGGATTTAAAACAGCTGGTGAACCGCTTGGGGAGCAGGCTGGGGCCGGCGGTTCGGATGGAGGCGCAGCCGGGCGCTTCTTCCCGCCGGGAGAAGAAGAGGGAGAAGGAGGACGGGATAAAAAGGTCACAGAGGCTTCTTCTCACCTGGCTTATTGAAAATCCCGGCCTTTTTGACAAGATTCAGGGGATCATCACACCGGAAGATTTCAGGGAGGAGCTGTACCATCAGGTGGCGCAGATGGTCTTTGACAGTCACGCCAGGGGGGAAGTGAACCCTGCCGGGATACTGAACCATTTTATCAATGACGAGGAGCAGTACAAGACGGTGGCCGGGCTGTTTCACGCGGAGCTTGGAGAGTCTCTGAGCAATGAGGAACAGAAGAAGGCATTTTCGGAGACGGTTCTGAAGGTGAAGAAGAACAGTCTGGATGAAGCCAGCAGAAACGCCGCGGATATCGCGGAGCTGCAGGAGATCATCAAAGCGCAGAGCGCCTTAAAGACACTGAATATTTCCATTGATTAGGGCAACACTATAGGGAAGAGTACGGAAAGGTTGGACCATATGGACGAGAAGACATTGGGATTTGACGAAAAACTTGTAATGCTGCTGGCCGAAGCGAAAAAGAAGAGAAATGTTCTTGAGAACAGGGAAGTGCTGGACTTCTTTTCCGGGGAGATTTTAGACGCGGACAAGCTGGACAAAATCTATGATTTTCTGGAAGCCAACAAAGTAGATGTCCTGAGGTTGGGAGAGGAGACTGAGATCGACGAGGACCTTTTCGCGGAAGACGAGATTGATCTGGATCAGGAGGAAGAGATTGATCTGGAGAAGATAGATTTGTCGGCGCCGGAGGGCGTGGGAACCGAGGACCCGGTGCGGATGTATCTGAAGGAGATCGGAAAGATCCCCCTGCTGTCTCTGGAGGAGGAGACGCGGCTGGCAAAGCGGATCGAGATGGGGGACGAGGAGGCCAAGAGCGCTCTCGCCGAGGCCAATCTCCGTCTGGTAGTCAGCATCGCCAAGCGGTACGCAGGGCGCGGAATGCAGTTTCTGGATCTGATCCAGGAGGGGAATCTGGGGCTTATCAAGGCGGTGGAAAAATTCGACTACACCAAGGGCTACAAGTTCAGCACCTACGCCACCTGGTGGATTCGCCAGGCCATCACCAGAGCCATCGCGGATCAGGCCAGAACCATCCGCATACCGGTTCATATGGTGGAGACCATCAACCGCCTTATCCGGGTATCCAGGCAGCTTCTCCAGGAATTGGGGCGGGAGCCTCAGCCGGAGGAGATCGCGGCCCGGGTGGATATGCCTGTGGAGCGGGTCAGGGAAGTCATGAAGATATCCCAGGAGCCGGTCTCTCTGGAGACGCCCATCGGCGAGGAGGAGGACAGCCATCTGGGGGACTTTATTCAGGACGAGCATGTGATGGTGCCGGCGGAGGCAGCGGCGTTTACCCTGCTCCACGAGCAGCTGATGGAGGTGCTGGAGACTCTGACGGAGAGGGAACAGAAGGTGCTGAAGCTGCGGTTCGGTCTGGAGGACGGACGCCCCAGAACTCTGGAGGAGGTAGGTAGGGAGTTCAACGTGACAAGAGAGCGGATCAGGCAGATCGAGGCAAAGGCGCTGAGAAAGCTCCGCCACCCGAGCAGAAGCAAAAAACTGAAGGATTATCTGGACGAGTGACGGAGGAACAGGCGGGATTAACCGGGCAGACAGGAGAAAACTGGAGATGAAATTGTCGAAGAGACTGGAGATGGTAGTTTCCTTTGCCGGAAGGGAGCAAAAGAAGGCCGGGGCGGAGGAGATGAGGAGCCGGGGAGAGCCGGGGACAGCCCCGCGCAGGGTCGCGGACGTGGGGACGGACCATGGATATGTGCCCATCGCCCTGGTTTTGAGAGATCCGGAGGTGAGAGCCGTCGCCATGGACGTGCGGCCGGGACCCCTTGAGAGGGCGAGAGCGCATATCAGGGAGCAGGGGCTTGAAGAGCGGATTGAGACCCGCCTTGGGGACGGGGTGGAAAAGCTGAAGGAGGGCGAGGCGGACACCGTGATCATCGCGGGAATGGGCGGAGAGCTGGTGATACATATTCTGGAAGGAGGCCGCCGCCTGTGGGATGCGGTGGGGCGGTGGATTCTGTCTCCCCAGTCGGAGCTGGACAAGGTGCGGCGGTATCTTGACAGCCATGGCTTCATCATCACGGATGAGGCCATGGTGGAGGAGGACGGCAAGTATTACACGGTGATGGAAGCGGCGCGGCGGCGCAGGGCGGCGGAGCCGGAGAAGGCGCGGCCGGAGGGGTTCGCAGGAGCCGGGGGCGCAGAGAAGCCGGAGGATGTGGGGCAGGGCGGTTTGGCCCGGCCAGATGGCGCACCAGGGCCGGAGGAAATGCTGAGACAGGCAGGGTATCTCTACGGCCCCAGGCTGATTGAGAAGAAAGACCCTGTCCTGGCAAGGTTTCTCGAGAGGGAGGACGGACAGCTGACAGAGATTATAGAAAGGCTTGGAAGCCGGGAAAACCCTCACACCGCTGCCAGGCGGGAGGAACTGAGAAGGAGGCGCTCTCTGGTGAGGAGAGCCTTGGATGAAGTCACACGCCCCGGCGGAGGCGGCGGCGAAGGCGGAAAGAGAGGAGAAGGTGATATATGAAATGCAGTGAAGTCATAGGAGAACTGGAGAAGCTGGCCCCTCAGGCCTGCGCCTGTTCCTGGGATAATCCAGGACTTTTGGCGGGGAGGGCCGCCGGGGAAGTCTCGAAAATCCTGGTGGCGCTGGACGCTACCGATGAGGTGGTGGAGCTGGCGGTGAAGGAGAACTGCGACTTTCTTCTGACTCACCACCCTCTCATATTCCAGCCCCTGAAAAAGATAAACGACCAGGACTTTATCGGCAGAAGACTGGTGAAGCTGATTCAGGCGGACATCAGCTGCTACGCCATGCACACCAATTTTGACGGAGCTCCCGGCTGTATGGCGGATCTGGCGGCAAAACTTTTGGAGATGAGAGATCCGGCTCCCCTGGAGGTGATGGGAGAGTGGCCGTCCACGGGAAAGCCCTACGGAATCGGCGCCTGCGGGGATTTTGCCGCGCCCATGGGCCTGGAGGAGCTGGCCCTTCTGGTGAAGGAAAGGTTTCAACTTCCCTTTGTCAACATATACGGTCTGGGGCAGATACAGGGAACCATAAGCCGCGGAGCCGTGTGTCCCGGTTCCGGGAAGGGCATGGCGGGGGCGGCGCTGAAAATGGGAGCCCGGGTGCTGATCACAGGAGACATAGGACACCACGACGGCATTGACGCGGTGGCCCGGGGACTGGCTGTCATCGACGGCGGACACTATGGGCTGGAACATATTTTTGTGGATTTTATGGAGACATATATAAGAGAAAACGTGAGTTCGGAACTGACTATCATAAAAGCGCCGCCTGCATATCCTGTGACGGCCCGGTAAAGGAGGAAGAATCGTGAAATACATAACCATAGGAGGAGAGCAGAGAGAATATCCCACAGGCACTTCGTACCTTCAGATTGCCCAGGAATACCAGTCCGGGTACGAAAATGATATTGTGCTGGTGTCAGTGGACGGGAAGCTGAGAGAGCTGTACAAGACAGTTGACAGGAACTGCACTCTGGAATTTATCACCACGGCGGAGAAACCGGGCATGCAGGCATATCAGAGAAGCGCCAAGCTGATTATGCTGAAAGCATTTTTCGACGTTGTGGGCAGGGACCGGATCGAGAAGGTCTCCGTGGACTTTTCCGTGGGAAAAGGCTTGTTCGTGGAGGCGAGAGGGGATTTTGAACTGACGCAGGAGCTCCTTGACAAGGTCAAAAAGAAGATGTACGAGTATGTGAGCCAGGAGATACCCATCATGAAGCGCAGCGTCAACACGGACGAGGCGGTATCCCTGTTCGGGCGCCATGGGATGTACGACAAGGCAAGCCTGTTTAAGTACCGCATGGCATCCAGGGTGAACTTATACAGCATCGGCGGTTTCGAAGATTATTTTTACGGGTATATGGTACAGAATACAGGGTACATCCGGTATTTTGACCTGATCATGTATGAACAGGGGTTCATCCTCATGCTTCCAACCCTGTCAAACCCCAGACATGTACCGCCCTTTGAGCCCAGCAGGAAGCTGTTTGAAGTGCTGAGGGAGTCTTCCAGGTGGGGGGCGCGTTTAAATGTTCACAATGTGGGCGCTCTCAACGACGAGATCGCCAGGGGGAACGCCAACGATCTGATATTGATCCAGGAGGCGCTGCAGGAGAAGAAGATCGGGCAGATCGCGGAGATGATCGCGGAACAGCCGGAGAAAAAATTTGTCATGATCGCGGGCCCCTCGTCCTCCGGCAAGACCACGTTTTCCCATCGTCTGTGCATCCAGCTGCGTGCTCTGGGACTGAAACCCCACGCCATCGGTGTGGACGACTATTTCGTCAACCGGGTGGACAGCCCCAGGGACGCCCAGGGCAACTACAACTATGAGATACTGGAGTGCCTGGATATCCGCCAGTTCAATCAGGATATGACGGATCTGCTGGCGGGGAAGACGGTGGAGATGCCCCGCTACAATTTTATCACGGGAATGAGAGAGTACAAGGGGGACATGCTGACTCTGGGGGAGGAGGATATTCTGGTCATCGAGGGAATCCACTGTCTCAACGACAGGCTGTCCCACACCCTGTCCCGTGACAATAAATTTAAGATTTACATAAGCGCCCTGACTCAGCTGAATATCGACGAGCACAACCGGATTCCCACCACGGACGGCAGGCTGATCCGCCGCATGGTGCGGGATGCCCGCACCAGGGGGGCCACGGCCCGGGATACCATACGCCGGTGGCCGTCGGTGCGCCGGGGCGAGGAGGAGAATATCTTCCCTTACCAGGAGGACGCGGACGTGATGTTCAACTCCGCTCTGGTGTACGAGCTGGCAGTGCTCAAGCAGTACGCCCAGCCGCTCCTGTTCCAGATTCCCAAAGAGTGTCCGGAGTACTTGGAGGCAAAGCGGCTTTTGAAATTCCTGGATTATTTCCTGGGCATCAGCAGCGAGGACATCCCCAACAATTCCATCGTCAGGGAGTTTATCGGAGGGAGCTGCTTTAAAGTGTGATTTGACAGAAATTTTCTTCTGTGATATGCTGTATGTGTGAAAGAAAATTACATGTACGGAGAGATATAAGAAATGAACAATCAGGGTGTATCAGGTACCATCTGCGCTTCTTATGAGCGGTTTTTTGACGCGGAGAAGAAGATTGCGGACTTTATCATAGGTCACAAAAAAGAGGTGGTGGACATGACCGTGGCGGAGCTGGCCCGGGCCAGCGCCACCAGCGACGCCACGGTGTCCAGGTTCTGCCGGCGGTGCGGGTTCAAGGGCTTTCAGAGCCTGAAGATGGACCTGGCCAAGGAGGTCATGGAGGAGGAGAGGGACAGCCTCCAGGTTTCCAACGACATAGATCGGAGCAACCTTCCTCAGTCTCTCCAGAACATTCTCGCCAACAAGATCGCGGAGATGACGGGAACCATGGGCATGATGGACCCGGATACCCTGGAGACCATCCTGGCCCTTCTTGAGCATGCCCGGATTATCCAGTTTGCCGCGGTGGGGAACACCATCCCCGTGGCCATGGACGGCGCCTTCAAGTTCAACCAGCTGGGGCTGCGTTCCGTATCCGGCTCCATCTGGGAGGGACAGGTTGCCCACGCCTACAATCTGGGACCTGAGGATGTGGTGGTGATCATCTCAAACTCCGGGACCTCCAAGCGGCTTCTCACTCTGGCAGAGGGGGCCAGGGAGAACAAAGTCCCCATGATAGTCATCACGAACAATGAGTCCTCCCCCCTGGCCCGGATAGGGGATTACAGGATCATCACCGCCACCAGGGAGAAGCTGCTGACAGGAGAGTTCTGGTTTTCCAGAATCCCCGCCATGCTGGTCATAGAGACCCTGTATCTTCTCCTCTTTACCAGCAAGAAGGACGCGGCGGCCCATATCAGGAGACACGAGGATTCCATACGGCCTGACAAGATGGGGTGAGAGGCAGGGAGCCGGCTGGACAGATATATCCGGCCGGCTCCCCGGCGTTATAGGCAGGCTACGATTCGGCCCTCAGCTGCTTTCTGAATTCGGTGGGAGAGACTCCGCACTGCTTCTTGAACAGGCGGCTGAAGTACAGCGGGTTGCTGTAGCCCACGATCCCGGCGATCTCCATGATGCTGCAGGAGGTGGACTCCAGCAGGCTCTGGGCGTTGGATATCCGGAGGGAGAGGAGATACTGGGTGGGCGTGGAGCCGGTATAGTCCTTGAAATTCCTGATAAACCAGCTGACGCTCATTCCGCGGCTCCTGGAGTACTCCTTGATGTTAATCCCGCTGTTATAGTGGGAGTGGAAATGGGAGACCGCCAGGTCCATCTCATCGATGAGAAAGACGGTTTTGGTTCTGGGTTTTTGTTCCTTGAGCCGGCTGATAAGGACGAATAACAGTTCAAGGTAGTGGACAAGAACCTCCTCGTAATGAGGTTTGGTCAGCTTCAATTCCTGAATCATATGCAGGTAAATCTTTTTATAATCCAGAGAAGTTCCGGTGTGTATCACATGGGCATCGTCAGAGATGCGGTATTTTCTTAAAATGTTTTTCACATTATTTCCCGTAAAATGAACCCAATACACTTCTGTGCGGTCGATGCCGTAGTAGTAATAGCGCTGCTCCTCCTTGGGGCGGTAGAGAACCATATTCCCGGCGGTTACGATCTCCTCTTTTCCGTGAAAGTAAAAATGCGCCTTCCCGGAAGCGATGTAAAGCAGCTGATAGTCCAGTCGCCCTCTGGGCCTGTGGGTGGGAAGCCTGGGTCTGGTAAATAAGTGGTAGACGCCTGCGCTTCCCACAAAGAGGGGGTGCTTTTTATCCTTGAAATCACGGTGTGAATTGTGCCAGTAGGCGTTATCTGTATACATGGATTTTATCTCCCTGGGAAATCGGCGGGCTGCATATCTATATTGTACTATTTTGTGCATGTTTTGTCTATTCTGCTTTATTTAAAGAGCAGATGATTTATCGTATAATGTTGCTGTTCACAAGGCCTGTGTGAGGAATTAGGCATCAGAGAGCTGTTATGCTGTGCTTAAGCAGAATCAAAAATAATGTATATGAGGAGGAACTGCCATGATTGTGCCGCGCTATTACGAGGATCTGCATGTGCTGCATGAGAATACAATGCCGGACCGTTCTTACTATGTGCCGGCGTCGGTGAGAATGGATGAACTTGCTGAACAGAGGGAACGGTCTGACCGCATCCAGATGCTCAACGGCAGCTGGAAATTTAAATATTACGACAGTATCTATCATCTCAATGAACTGTTCTACGAGCAGGGATTTGACACACGGGACTTTGAGCTGGTTCCGGTTCCCGGCGTCTGGCAGAATTATGGCTATGACAGACATCAGTACACCAATTTCCGGTATCCGTTTCCCGTAGATCCCCCCTATGTGCCTCTGGACAACCCCTGCGGCGCCTATGTCTGCGCCTTTGACTATGAGAAAGACGAGAAAGCGCCCAGGGCTTTTCTGGAATTTGAGGGGGTCGATTCCTGCTTTTACGTGTGGCTGAACGGGGAGTACGTGGGCTACAGCCAGGTTTCCCACGCCCTCAGCGAATTTGACGTGACCAGGCACATGAGGGAGGGAAAAAATCATCTGGCGGTGCTGGTGCTGAAGTGGTGCGACGGCAGCTATCTGGAAGACCAGGACAAATTCCGAATGAGCGGCATTTTCCGGGACGTGTATCTGATGAAGCGGCCCCGGCAGTGCATCTACGATTATTTTATCAATACCAAAATAGAGGAGGATCGCGCCTTTGTGAGCATCCGGACGAAATATCTGGACGAGGTGATCCCGGTGAAGGCGTCTGTCTACGACGGGGAGGGAAGACTGGCTGCCGACTTTGTCTACAAGGGAGATACCAGGTTTGCCATCGAAGAGCCCCGTCTGTGGAACAGCGAAGAGCCATATCTGTACACTCTGGTCCTGGAGACGGAAAATGAGGTGATCACAGAGCATATAGGCATCCGCGAGATTCATGTGGAGGGAAATGTTGTATACATAAACGGCTCGCCGGTAAAATTCCGGGGCGTGAACCGCCATGACTCGGACCCTGTGACAGGCTTTGTCATCAGTGTGGAGCAGATGAAAAAGGATCTGGAGATGATGAAGCAGCACAATTTCAACGCGGTGCGCACCAGCCATTATCCAAATCAGCCCATGTTTTACCAGATGTGCGACAGGTACGGATTCTTCGTCATTGATGAGGCGGACAATGAGAGCCATGGGCCGTGGATGCTGTGCTATTCCAACGATACCGACGCCGAGCGGGCGGGGAGATGGAACGAGCTCATATCCGACAACCCGGAATTTGACGAGGCCACCCTTGACAGGGTGAAAAAGCTGGTGGAGCGGGACAAAAACCGTCCCTGTGTCGTCATCTGGTCCATGGGAAACGAGTGCGGTTACGGCTGCACCTTTGAGAAGGCGCTGGCGTGGACCAAGGAGTACGACCCCGGCAGGCTGACCCACTATGAGAGCGCGTACTACAGAGGGCGGAAGAGAAAATACGATTACGGCAATATTGACCTGTACAGCCGCATGTACCCGGATTTCCAGGAGGTTCTGGACTATGTAAAGTCTGATCCCGACAAGCCGTACATCATGTGCGAGTACTGCCATTCCATGGGAAACGGCGCGGGGGACTATGAGGATTACTTCCGGCTTATAGAGAAGTACGACTGTATCTGCGGCGGTTTTGTGTGGGAGTGGTGCGACCACGCCGTATACAAAGGAAAAACCGTTGACGGAAAGGACATGTATTTCTATGGCGGCGACCACGGGGAGTATCCCCAGGACGGGAATTTCTGTATGGACGGGCTTGTATACCCGGACAGAAGGCCCCACACGGGACTGCTGGAATACAAAAATGTCCACAGGCCTGTGAGAGTCCGCTCTTACAATCAGACCACAGGGGTTCTCGCCCTGAAAAACGAGATGAATTTTGTGGATATCCGGGATTATCTTGATATTTCCTATGAGGTAAGCGTGGATGGCAAGGTGCTGTCTTCCGGAAAAATAGCTGAGGAAGATATTCCCGGGACCCCGCCGGGCAGAGAGGCGAGAATCTTCCTTCCGACGGCTGTTCCGGATACGGGGAAGGCATATCTGAAAGTATTCTACACTCTGAAACACGGGGAGGCGCTCCGCAGACAGGGGCATGTCCTGGGCTTCGACGAGATTGTTCTCATAAACCGGGACTCCCGCAATCAGACCAGCCTTATGTGGCGGACCGAGGCGGAGCTGTCCGGGCTGAAACTCCCACAGCTTAAAGTGTCGGAGACAGCGGAGCTTCTGATTGTGGAGGGCAGCACATTTACCTATACCTACAATAAACTGCGGGGCGTCTTTGACCAGATGGCCGCAGGGGGGAAGGACTTTCTGGACCGGCCCATGGAGCTGAATGTCTGGAGGGCGCCCACGGACAATGACATGTACATAAAAGCAGAGTGGAAAAAGGCCATGTATGACCGGGCAGAGTCCAGGGCTTATGTGACAGACTATACCCTGACAGGGGAGTGCTTGGAGATCCACAGCAAGATGGGGATGACCGCGGTGACGGTGCAGAGAATGATGGACATCGACGCCGTCTGGCGCATTGACAACGGGGGACAGATCTCCGTGGTCATGGAGGTTGTAAGAAACATGGATTTCCCGGAGCTGCCCAGGTTCGGGCTCCGGCTGTTCCTCCCGAGAGAGATGAACCAGGTCACTTACTTCGGCCTGGGACCGGAGGAAAGCTATGTGGATAAGCGCAGGGCCGCAAGCCATGGAATCTACACTTCCTCCGTGGCCGGCCTCCATGAGGACTATCTGAGGCCCCAGGAAAACGGCAGCCACAGCGACTGTGATTATGTGGTTGTAAAGGGGGCGGACAGCGCCGTAAGGGCATACGGGGAGAAGCCGTTTTCATTTAACGCCTCCGCCTTCACCCAGGAAGAACTGACAGAGAAAAAGCATAATTTTGAACTGATTCCCTGCCGAAGCACGGTGCTGAATCTTGATTTTCGGCAAAACGGGATCGGCTCAAACAGCTGCGGACCAAGGCTTCAGGAAAAATACAGGCTGGAGGAGAGGAACTTTGTATTTTCCCTGAATCTAAAACCAGAACACGTAGGGAAGGAAAAATAAGAGGAGATCATATGGGGGAGAAAACATATTTAAAATGGTATAACAAAGTTGGTTATGGTTCCGGTGACATCGCCGGCAATGTGGTGTATGCGCTTTTGTCTGCTTTTGTCATGATATTCCTCACTGACACGGTCGGACTGAACGCCGGGATCGTGGGAACCCTGATTGCCGTTTCCAAGCTCTTTGACGGGATCAGCGACATTTTCTTCGGCGCCATGATCGACAAGACTCACAGCAAGATGGGGAAAGCGCGCCCGTGGATGCTCTACGGATACTTTGGCTGCGCCGTCTGCCTGGTGGCAATCTTTGTCATTCCTGCGGATATCAGCGAATTTGCCCAGTACGCATGGTTTTTCATCGCGTACACGCTGCTGAACGCCGGCTTTTACACGGCCAACAATATCGCCTACTCAGCCCTGACTGCCCTCGTCACAAAGAATAACCACGAGCGTGTCCAGATGGGATCGATCCGTTTCATGTTCGCCTTCGGCACCAGCATGCTGATACAGACCGTCACGGTGCGCTGTGTGGCCTGCTTTGGCGGCGGCGCGGCTGCCTGGAGAACGGTGGCAGTCATCTACGCGGTCATCGGCGTGATATCCAACACTCTGTCTGTATGGTCGGTGAAGGAGCTGTCCCCGGAAGAACTTGCCCGGGAGGAGACAGGGGAGAAAACGGAACAGGAGACCGGGGAGCCGGGGAAGGCATACCGCCTGACGGAGGCCTTTGGCCTGCTGATTCACAACAAGTATTATCTGATGATCTGCGCGGCCTATATTCTGATGCAGATTTATTCCGCCACGCTGAACATGGGGATTTACTTTATGACCTATGTGCTGAAAAACGCCAATCTTCTGGGAGTGTTTTCCTGGGCCATCAATATTCCCATGATTATCGGTCTGCTGTTTACGCCGGCGCTGGTCGACAGGTGGAAGGGGATGTATAAGCTGAACCTGTGGGGCTACGCTCTGGGGACTGCGGGGCGCCTGGGAGTTGTCGCTGCCGGCTACATGGGAAGCATTCCGCTGATGCTTTTGTGCACCGCCGCGGCTGCCATGGGGATGAGCCCGCTGCAGGGGGACATGAACGCCCTCATCGCCACCTGTTCCGAGTACACGTTTTTGAAGACAGGAAGGCGGGTGGACGGCACCATGTACTCCTGCACCTCCCTCGGAACAAAGCTCGGCGGCGGCATCGGAACCGCCATTGCAGGCTGGCTTCTGGCATACAGCGGCTACGTAGGGGGCGCCGCGGAGCAGACGGCTTCCTGCATCAACATGCTTCATATCATGTATCTGTGGATGCCCATGGTCCTTAATCTTCTCATCACGCTGATACTGACCAGGCTGAATGTGGAGAAGGCCAACGAAGAGCTGAGAGCAAGCATATAAAGAGAGACTATAAAGAAAAATTATAAAGAAATACAGCCTGGGAGCAGGCCGCTTGGATGAGAGAGTCCGGGCGGCCTGCTTTTTTCCATTACAGGGCGCGGGATTGGTTCTGTCCCATGAAAAAGCGTCCTACGGCATAAAATAAAATTTCTTTAAAAATATATTGACGAAATAAAATGTTCATGCTATGATAATACCAGGTTAAGAAATGAAATTTCACAAAACAAATAAGAGGTGATAGAAATGATTTACACAGTTACATTCAACCCGGCCCTGGATTATGTGGTGAGGGTGGACCATTTCAAATTGGGAGAGGTGAACCGGACCGCGGAGGAGAACATTTTTTACGGAGGAAAGGGAATCAATGTGTCGGCGGTTCTTGCCAACCTGGGGTATGAGAGCAGGGCTCTGGGGTTCGTGGCGGGATTCACGGGGGAGGAGATCGAGAGAGGGGCGAAGCGCCTGGGATTTGAGTCTGACTTTATCCATGTGGAAAAGGGAATGTCCCGCATCAACGTGAAGCTGAAGTCCGGCCAGGAGAGCGAGATCAACGGCATGGGGCCGGAGATCACCCAGGGGGACGTGGATAAGCTGTTTGAGAAGCTGGAATATTTAAAGGAGGGGGATGTGATTGTTCTCTCGGGAAGCATTCCGTCTTCCATAGACAGAGGAATCTATGAGAGAATTCTGGCAAAGCTCCAGGGGCGGGGCATTCTGGCGGTGGTGGACGCGGAGAAGGAGCTTTTGCTGAACGTGCTGAAATACCATCCTTTTTTGATCAAGCCCAACAACCATGAGCTGGGGGACATGTTCGGGACAGTCCTGGAGAGCCGGGAGGAGATCTCAGAGTACGCCGGAAGGCTTCAGAAGATGGGGGCGGCCAATGTGCTGGTATCCATGGCAGGGGACGGCTCTCTTCTGGTGACAGAAGACGGGCAGGTCTGCCGGATGGGAGCCGCCCGGGGGAAGGTGAAGAATTCCGTGGGGGCGGGAGACTCCATGGTGGCCGGATTCCTGGCAGGCTATCTGGAAAAAGGCGATTACAGCCACGCCCTGAGGCTGGGGACGGCAGCAGGCGGGGCCACGGCGTTTTCAGACGGGCTTGGGACGAGAGAGAGAATTATGGAACTGTATGAGGCACTTGGGGAGGCGTGACCGGGAACAGGTGTCGAAGGATGACGGGACAGACGGCCTGGAGAGGCGCAGGCGGGCAGGAAGGAAGACGCCCTGTCTGAACTGATGATTATATGAGGAGGGAATGAATATGAGGATTACGGAATTGTTGAAAAAAGAGAGCATTCAGCTGTCGGCAGCCCTTGATTCCAAGGAGGAGGCCATCGACAGGCTCACCGGTCTTATGGAAAAGGGCGGACGCCTTTATGACAGGGCCGGTTACAGGGAGGGAATTCTGGCCAGGGAGGCTCAGGGAAGCACGGCAGTGGGAGACGGCATCGCCATACCCCACGCCAAGGTGGAGGCGGTGAAGGAGCCTGGCCTGGCCGCGGTGACGGTGCCGGCGGGGGTGGATTATGACGCCTTTGACGGGTCTCTGGCCAACTTGATTTTTATGATCGCGGCTCCGGCAGGGGGAGCGGATGTCCATCTGGAGGCCCTTGCCAGACTGTCCACTCTTCTCATGGTTCCCGGATTTAAGGATAATCTGCTGAACGCCTCTGACAAAGAGGAATTTCTCCGGGTCATCGACGAGGCAGAGACTGCCAAGTACGGCGCTCCGGGGGAGAGTGGCAGTGAGGCGGCAGAGGGGAGCCGGGAGAAAGACCAGGCTTCCCAGAGCGGCAGGGGGACGTACCGCCTTCTGGCGGTGACTGCCTGTCCCACCGGTATCGCCCACACCTACATGGCGGCGGAGAATCTGGAGAATACGGCAAAATCCATGGGAATCACGCTGAAAGCGGAGACCGACGGCTCCGGAGGCGCCCAGAATGTGCTGACCAGGGAGGAGATCGCCGGAGCGGACGCCATCATCGTGGCTGCCGACAGGGAGATCGAGATGGCGCGCTTTGACGGTAAGCCGGTGCTCCAGGTGCCTGTGGCCGACGGAATCCACAAGGCGAAAGAGCTGATCGAGAAGGCGGCAGCCGGCCATGCTCCCGTCTATCATCACGCAGGAGGCGGAGAGCCGTCGGTGTCGGCCGGCGCCGGGGACAGCCTGGGGAGAAAGATCTACAAGCACCTGATGAACGGCGTCTCCCACATGCTCCCCTTTGTCATCGGCGGAGGAATCCTCATCGCCCTGGCGTTCCTCTTCGACGATTACTCCATCGACCCATCCAATTTCGGCAAGAACACGCCTCTGGCAGCTTACCTGAAGACCATCGGCGACCAGGCATTCGGCCTGATGCTCCCCGTTCTGTCAGGCTACATCGCCATGAGCATCGCCGACCGCCCCGGACTGGCGGTGGGGTTCGTGTCCGGCATGGCAGCCAAGATGGGCATGACCTTTGCCAACCCAGGGGGAGGCGACGTGAACGCCGGATTTTTAGGAGCTCTGTTTGCAGGCTTCGCAGGCGGATATCTTGTGCTGGGGCTTAAAAAGGTTCTGGAAAAGCTTCCGAAATCCCTGGAGGGCATCAAGCCGGTGCTTCTGTATCCGGTTCTGGGAATTCTGGCAGGCTCTGTAGTGACCACATTGATCAACCCTTATATGGGCATGATCAACGACGGTCTCACCAGCTTCTTAAACGGCATGGGAGGAGCAAGCCGGGTGATCCTGGGAATGATCGCAGGCGGTATGATGTCCATCGACATGGGCGGCCCCTTCAACAAGGCAGCCTATGTGTTCGGAACCGCCCAGCTGGCGGAAGGGAATTTTGAAGTCATGGCGTCTGTCATGGCGGGAGGCATGGTTCCGCCCATCGCCATCGCGCTGAGTACGATTTTCTTTAAAAAGAAATTTACCAAAAAAGAATGTCAGTCAGGTATCGTCAACATCATTATGGGCCTGTCGTTCATCACAGAGGGAGCCATCCCCTTCGCCGCGTCAGATCCCTTAAGAATCATTCCCTCCTGCGCGGTGGGAGCGGCTGCGGCAGGCGGACTGTCCATGTTCTTCGGGTGCACCTTGAGGGCTCCCCACGGCGGAATCTTCGTGCTGCCCACCATCGGCAACCCTATGGGATACCTGGCGGCCGTTCTTGCAGGGGCGGTGTTCGGCTGTGTGGCTCTGGGACTTCTCAAGAAGGAGCTGAGTGAGGAAGAGCGGGGGTAGGTCAATAAAAATACTCCCTTTTCGGAATTGTGTACCCATGGAAAACAAGCTTATAAATATAGATTGCAGGCGGCAGATATATATTATAATCAAGCATCATGGCTGCCATAAAAGATTTTGTTGGACAATTCTTCTGTTATATGGTAAAATTTCTTCGGAGTAAGACAGATGGTCGCTGCCGCGATGCCGAGAGGACGCGGGAGAGGAAAGTCCGGGCTTCACAGGGCAGGATGCCAGATAACGTCTGGCGGAGGCGACTCCAGGGACAGTGCAACAGAAATATACCGCCGGCTTTGCCGGTAAGGGTGGAATGGCAGTGTAAGAGACTACCGCCTGGCTGGTAACAGGCAGGGCACATGTAAACCCCATCTGAAGCAAGACCAAACAGAGAGCATAAGGCGGCCCGTCTGCTTTCGGGTAGGTCGCTTGAGCCCGGCGGTGACGCCGGGCCTAGATAGATGACCATCCAACGACATAACCCGGCTTATCGTCTTACTCCCATTGTGAAAGATTTTCGGCATATACTTATGGAAATAACGGAAGAACGACAGAGAAAGGGTCTTTTGGTAAAAGAATATGAGTTTTGTATGGCAATGCGAGACTATATTCAGATAAGGGCAAATAAAATATACGAGAAGCAGGTTGATTCGGGAATCGTACTTCCATTTCATTGCAATTATAAAAAGTTGGAGCATGTGTGCGGCAATTATCAAATATCCGCAAAATAAGAGGGGCTGCCTGCGCCGGATGACCGCGCGTCAGCCCCTGTTTTCTTCTCTATTTTCCGTATTTCTCCTCGCAGTACAGGCAGCGGTAGGTCTCGGTTCCCTCGTCTGACAGATAGAAGACATGAGGGAGTTCCTGCTCGATGGAGGTGATGCACCGGGGATTCTTGCACTGAATCACGTTGGTGATCTTCTTGGGCAGCTTCAGAGCCCTTTTTTCCGCGATCTTGTTGTCTTTGATGATGTTGACGGTGATGTTGTGGTCGATGTAGCCCAGGACTTTTAAGTCCAGCTGGTCTAAGGCGCCCTCGATCTTTATGATGTCCTTGCGGCCCATCTTGCTGCTTCTGGCGTTCTTGATGATGGCCACCTCGCACTCAAGCCTGTCCAGTCCCAGGTGATAGTAGATGTCAAGGCTTTTTCCGGCCTGGATGTGGTCTAAAACGATTCCTTCTTTTAATCCGCTGATATTTAACATGTCTTTTTCACCTCCAGCAATGTCATGATCAGAGCCATACGCACATATACTCCGTATTGCACCTGACGGAAATAGGCGGCTCTCGGGTCGTCGTCAACCTCCACGGAGATCTCGTTGACTCTGGGGAGGGGATGGAGAACAAACATGCGCTCCTTGGCAAGCTTCATCTTGGCCTTGTCCAGAATATAGCAGTCTTTCAGACGGATATAGTCTTCCTCGTTGAAGAAGCGCTCTCTCTGCACACGGGTCATATACAGGATATCCAGCTGAGGCATGGCTTCGTCCAGATTGCCCACTTCCGCGAACTCAATGTTGCCGGCCTTCAGGACATCGTCCCGGATATACTCGGGGACACGAAGCTCCGGCGGGGAGATGAGGACAAATTTTACATTGGGATAGCGGACCAGGGCGTTGATGAGGGAGTGCACGGTGCGCCCGAACTTCAGATCGCCGCAGAGACCTACGGTCATGTTGTCCAGCCTTCCCAGGAGGGAGCGGATGGTCATTAAGTCCGTGAGTGTCTGGGTGGGGTGCTGATGGCCGCCGTCGCCTGCGTTGATCACCGGGATAGTGGAGTGGAGGGAGGCTACCAGAGGGGCGCCTTCCTTGGGATGGCGCATGGCGCAGATGTCCGCGTAGCAGGAGATCATGCGGATGGTGTCGGACACGCTCTCGCCCTTGGCGGCGGAGCTGGAGGAGGCAGAAGAAAAGCCAAGAACACTGCCGCCGAGATTCAACATAGCGGCTTCAAAACTCAGACGAGTTCGGGTGCTTGGCTCATAAAATAAAGTTGCAATCTTTTTACCGTCACAAACATGGGCATATCCGGGGAGATCGTGCTCAATATCCGCAGCCAGATCGAGGAGCTTCTCAATCTCGTCCACGGAAAAGTCTAAAGGATTTAAAAGATGTCTCATGGGGGTCTCCTTTTCTTTTAATTTTGTGCTTCTCCCATTATAGCGAATCTGACAGCATATTTCTACTGTTTTTTTCAAAAATTGTGGTATACTTGTAACAGTTGTTACTGTTCAGGCAGGTCTGCGCGCTGGCTGCGCTGACCGTATGATAACCTGGGCGGGCAGGCAAAAATCCCATCGCCGCAGGCGATTTTCATGGATTTTTGCTGGTTGCTGTGAACGCATGTGAACAGAAACTAACAGTTTGCTTGGGTGGTTATGGTGTAAGAAAACCTTAAAGAACATTAAGAATAATTTATGGGACAAATAGTAAAGCAGGTTGTAAGATATAGACATGCTGAAGCTGGAAGAGAGGAGATAAGAGTGGCAGAGTTGCAGGCGCCGGGGGAGGGCAGCCGCGGTTTGGAAAAAAAGCGGATACCCATTATTGAAGTGAAGAATTTATACAAGGTATACAAGGTGGGGGAGTCGAAGGTGTACGCCCTGGGAGGCGTGGATTTCACCATGTATAAGGGAGAGTTCTGCGCCATCGTAGGGCCTTCCGGGTCGGGCAAGTCCACCCTGCTCAATATGCTGGCGGGGCTGGAGAAGCCTACTAAAGGGGAGATCGTCATCGACAAGATTCACATAGAGAAGATGAAGGAGAACGAGCTGGTGGCGTTCCGGCGCAAGAGAGTGGGATTTATTTTCCAGTCCTATAACCTTCTAAAGACTCTCAACGCGGTGGAGAACGTGGCTCTTCCTCTGTCCTTTAGGGGGATGCCCAGGAGAAAGAGGAACGAGATCGCAAGAAAGTACTTAAAGCTGGTGGGGCTTGAAAAGCAGATGAACCACATGGCCAACGCCATGTCAGGAGGCCAGCAGCAGAGGGTGGGGATTGCCAGGGCCCTGGCGGTGAATCCCAGGATCATCTTTGCCGACGAGCCCACGGGAAACCTGGACTCCAAGACCACCATGGAGATATTGAAGCTGATGCGCAGGATCGTCAGGGAGCAGGACCAGACCCTGGTGATGGTCACTCACGACAACCACCTGGCCTCCTACGCGGACAGGCAGTTTCACATTGTTGACGGTAAGATTTTCAAGATAGAAGAATGCCATCATGAAGACGAAGGAGAGATAGAAGGATGAAGATGAACAGGATAGTGACGAAAGGTCTGGCCTTTGTGATGGCATTGGCGGTTATTCTGGGGGCGGTTCCGGTGAAAGCCATGGCCGAACTCATTGACACCAGCGATAATTCGGTGATCATCTCAAAAAGCGTGCCCCAGGGCAAGACAGGGAAGCGGATGAACGTGACATTTTCCGTGAGAAATGACAGCGGAGAAGACTGGGAAGACGTGGAGGTGAGCATTTACAACAGCGGCTCCTACATCGCCGGCCCTAATGCCCTGGAAGGAGAGTACATATTTCCCTTTGAGGTGACTACGGCCACCTTTGAGCCAAAGCATGTGGGCACGGTAAAAACCGGTTCCTCCAAGAACGTGTCTCTTCCTGTGAAAGTCAGGGCGGACCTGGCAGAGGGGTACTATTCGGTTCAGATCGAGGTCAGCAGCAAGGGAAACAAGGCCAATGCCACGGAGTATGTCAACGTCTGGATCACCAAGCCTACGGGAAATGATGACGACGACGATGAGAATGACAGGGAGGTGGGCTTTGTCCTGGGAGAGGGGCAGAACACTCCCAGGGGAGCATATCCGGCAGTGATGGATTTTACCATCAATATGCGGAATAACGGCCTCTCCGAGGCAAGAGATGTGAGCGTTGTCATGGTTCTGGACAAGGACACCAATGTGTTTCCCTTTGACATCAATGAGGGGAACTATGACAGGAATTTTGAGAAGATAGATCCCAACGAGACAGTGGCTCTGCCTTACAGCATGGGTATCCGGTCCGATGCTTATACAGGCTACTATCCCATTAAGTTTGAGATACGGTACAGGGAGACGGCCACAGGGCAGATCATGAAGGAGGAGGAGAGCTTCTGGGTTCATGTGAGAAACAAGGAGAAGGACGACACCAGCGGCGAGTTTAACGAGAACGACAGGACGAAGGCGAGAATCGTGGTGGACAGCTTTGAGACCATACCGGAGAACATCATCGCCGGCGAGCCGTTTACGCTGATTCTGCGGATGAAGAACGCATCCGCCAGCATTGCGGCCAGCAACATTTTGTTTTCCCTGGAGTCGGAGAAGGTGGACAACAGTTCCGTATTTACCACGGAATCAGGGTCTTCCTCCATGGTGGTCAACTCTCTGGCAGCCGGAGAGGTGGCAGAGCTGTCCATAGACATGCTGTCACGGGCGGGGATTGATCAGAGGTCCTATGCCCTGACCATTAAGGAGACTTACGACAGCCCGGAGTACAAGAATGCGTCGGAGTCGGTGTCTATCGATATCCCCATCCGCCAGGTCGCCAGGCTGAACACGGGAACCATAGAAGTGATGCCGGACAGCGTGACCGTAGGTTCTGAGAGCAACATCATGTTTCCCATCAACAACACGGGGAAGGTGCTGCTCTACAATGTGATGGTGGCATTTGAGGCAGATTCCATTCAGCCGGCAGATACCTATGTAGGCAATATAAAGCCGGGAGAGACAGGCAACGTAGACGTGATGCTCTCCGCCATAGCTCCCACCATGGACGAGGGCAAGGTCAAGATTTCCATCACCTATGAGGACGAGAACGGGGATGTTCAGCCGGCGGTGGAGAAGGAGCTTTCTCTGTATGTTACGGAGCCTGTCAGCGAAGAGCCGGGCATGGATATGGAAGTGGGAGATTTTACGGATGTGTCCATGGAAGAAGAATCATTTTTAAAAAAATATAAGATACACATCGGCGGCGGGGCGGCGGCGCTGGCGGTTGTGGCGGCGGTTCTCCTGGTCCGCATGAGAAAGAAAAAGAAGGCCCGGCAGGAAGAGGATGATTTAGGCGATGAGATTTCTTGATCTGCTCATAATGAGCGTCAATAACTTAAGGCGGCGGAAGCTGCGCACGGCCTTGACGGTGCTGGGAGTCATCATCGGCGTGGCCTCGGTGGTGATCATGGTGTCTCTGGGAATCGGACTCAACGCCCTGATGCTGGAGCAGTACGCCTCCTACGGGGACATGACTACCATCAACGTCTACTCCGACAGCTATTATGGATTTTCCAACTCCGATGATACGGAAGCCGATTTCCTCACAGATGATGTGATGGACCGTTTTAAGCGGATTAACCATGTGGAAGGAGTTTCCCCGATGCTGTCCACCTACGTGATCATGAAGCAGGGGATATATGAGACCTCTGTGTCCATCACGGGAGTGAGCAAAGAATACTTGGAGAAGATTCCTCTGGCAGAGGGGCAGGCGCCGGAGGAGGGGGATGAGATGAAGCTGATCTACGGAAACTGGATTATCCAGAGGTTCCACAACAGCAAGACCGGGGAAGGCTACTGGGATACAGGGGAGCTGCCGGATATTGATTACATGAACAAGCCCATGTTCGTGATTTTTGACACCAACGCTTATTACCAGTCCCAGGGAGGCGGGGATAACCAGGTAAAGCCTCCCAAAAAGTATATGATCAACGCCGCCGGTGTGGTGGAGGGCGGCATCGACGACTACAGTTCCTATGCCTACTCGGTGTACACTGACATCGAAGCGCTGAAAACGCAGCTGAAGCAGATATATAAGAAGAACCCTATCCCGGACCAGCCGACCAACAAAAAGGGGAAGCCATATCCCTATTTTATCTACCAGCAGGCGGTGGTGTTTGTGGACGACATGGCCAATGTGCTGGACGTGCAGCAGACCCTGAACGATATGGGATATCAGACGGACAGCCAGATGCAGTGGATCCAGCAGTCCCAGCAGACGTTCGACGTGATACAGCTGGTTCTGGGCGGAATCGGGGCTATATCCCTGTTCGTGGCGGCCATCGGCATCGCCAACACCATGATGATGTCCATCTATGAGCGGACCAAGGAGATCGGGGTCATCAAGGTTCTGGGATGCGATATGGGTAATATCCGAAACATGTTCCTCATGGAGTCCGGTTTTATCGGTTTTATGGGCGGCGTGGCGGGCCTTGCCATCAGCTACACGGTCTCCTACGTGATGAACAACTACCTGGGCATCGGCCAGATTATGATGGGAGTGGAGGGAAATATCTCCAGGATTCCCCTGTGGCTGTCCGCTTCCGCCGTGGTGTTTGCCATCCTGGTGGGCATGGTGGCCGGATTCTTCCCGTCCCTGCGGGCCATGAGGCTGAGTCCGCTGGCGGCTATACGCAATGAATAAGAATATAACCCGGTCAAGTTCAGGCCGGGTTATTTCTTATGCCAGAGGAAATAATATGACTTTAAAAGTGAAAAGATACATGTTTCTTTAAGAGCCTGATTCCAGGCCTTGCGGCGGCGGCCGTGTGTCTGGCCGCCAGCGCCTGTGTCCTCAAACTTACAGGCCTATCATTTAATCAATGGCTGTATGGAATGCTGGGAAGACCTTTGCGGGCTTTGTCAGGGAGTCTCTTTACATATTGTGCTCTTATGTTTTTGTCAGATGTGTTCTGGTTTTTCGGAATTCACGGCGCCCAGATTACCGCCCCCTTTTTTATGATCCTGTTTGTGACCGCGGGAATCGATAATCAGGCAGCCCTGGCCTCGGGGCAGCCTGTGGCGAACATTCTCACTACAGGGTTTCTTTCTTATCTGACCTTGGGAGGAGCGGGGAATACAGCAGGACTTGCGGTCAATATGCTGCTTTTCTCAAAAAGCCGGCGCTACAGGACACTGGGGAGGCTGGCGATTCTGCCGTCGCTGTGCAATGTTAACGAGCCGATTTTATTTGGGATGCCGCTGATATTAAATCCGCTTATGGCTTTTCCTTTCTTTGTTCTTCCCCAGATTACCATCATACTCACGTACATAGCTATGGGCGCCGGCCTGCTCGGTCTGCCCCGGCTGGCTATGGGAACATCGGGGATGCCTTTGTTTCTTGACGGCCTCCTCATGTGCGGGATATCCGGGGTGGTGTGGCAGCTGATCCTGATTGGGATTACATGGGCAGGCTATTATCCGTTTTTCAGGATTCAGGACGAAAGGGCGCGCAGGGAAGAACAGGGAGAAACGTGACAGGGGAAGAATAAACATAAGGGTGTATACGGAATGAACACGAAGGAACGGCTGATTTTAATTGAATTGATGAATCATGAATATATGCCGGCTCAAAACCTGGCTTATGCTATACAAATGTCTACCCGGAGCCTAAACAGTCTGATAAAAAATATCTCTGTTCACATAAGGGGAGCCCACATATGTTCAGGGGCCTTTGGGTATCAGCTGGTCATAACAGACCAGGAGGAGTTCCTGGAGTATCTCCAGCAGGAGGACAGGCTGTCAGATGAAGAGTACCGCTGTCAATATGTGTTCGGCCGTTTTATGGAGGAGGAAGGGTGTGTCAGGATAGAAGAGCTGTGCGAGGAGCTTCATCTGTCCAGGACTACCATCAAACAGGTGCTGAAAGAGGTGAGAGCCTGTTTTGAAGAATACGGGGTCGTGATTCATACCATCCCTCACCACGGCATGTGTCTTAGAGGAACGGAGCTTAACAAAAGAAGGGCTATGGCTCACTTCCGGCATCTGAA
>CAJTOT010000013.1:0-56597 GCA_910577935.1 uncultured Hungatella sp.
GCCCTGCCAGAAGTACAGTGCGTAGCCGCAGCAGAAAATATCGCTTACGGAATACCCCCTGCACTCTCCGATCTGCTCGTCCTTGCGCTTATAGTCATCAACGCTCGGCGTTCCGTCCGTGTAAAGGTTAAAGGCAAGCCTTACCACCTTTACGCTGCCGCTGGTCTGCCAGCCCTGATGCAGACACTCTGTTTTGACGCATCCGGACTTCATATCGTAAATCTGGCTGAAATGATTCCTCGTGTCCTCAGAAATACCGAGAATGTAGATCAAAGCCTTGTGATAGCAGTCCTGATACCTCGCCTGTTCCAGTTTCTCATAATAAAACTTCTCATGTTCCTCGTTTGCAAAAACCATGTGTGTGTTGTTGGCGCTCTGCGCCCCTGCTCTTAACGCTGTGTTGTTCATCCTTTCTACCTCCAATTTTATATTTTGACCATAACAAAAGGACACTCCCAAATTCTCACTTGGAAAGTGTCCTAAAGGTACATACCCTATAAAATTGAATGCCGCAAAAACGTATTATTCAGTATTATCACGTATTATGCGTAGCAAATTTGTAGTAAATTTGTAGTAAATCGCAACTCAAAATCGCTGAAACCCTTGATTTTACTGGTCTTTTCCACCAAGCGTTTTCATCGTCGGGAACAACAAAACATCCCTTATAGCCGGCGAGTTTGTCAGCAGCATCACCAGTCTGTCAATCCCATACCCGATGCCTCCCGTAGGCGGCATACCTATCTCCAGGGCATTCATGAAGTCCTCGTCTGTAGTATTGGCCTCCTCGTCCCCTGCTGCCAGGGCAGCCTCCTGGGCCCTGAACCGCTCCCTCTGGTCGATGGGATCGTTCAGCTCCGAGTAAGCGTTGCACATCTCTCTTGCATAGATAAACAGCTCAAACCGCTCCACCAGCTCCGGCTTATCCGGCTTTCTCTTGGTCAGGGGCGATACCTCCACCGGGTGATCCATGATAAAAGTGGGCTGAATCAGATGCTCCTCCACAAATTCCTCGAAGAACAGATTGATAATGTCCCCTCTGACATGGCGCGCCTCGTAGTGGACGCCCTTCTCGTCAGCCAGCTTTTTCGCCTCTTCGGTGGTCCTGATCTCCTCAAAATCAATCCCTGTGTACTTCTTGATGGCGTCAATCATGGTGAGGCGCTCAAAAGGCTTCCCAAGGTCGATCTCCACCTCTGCATAGGGGATCACCGTGGTGCCGCAGACCTCCTGGGCCACATGGCGGAACATGTTCTCCGTCAAATCCATCATGCCGTGATAGTCCGTGTAAGCCTGGTAGAGCTCCATCAGGGTAAACTCCGGGTTATGCCTTGCATCCAGCCCCTCGTTTCTGAACACGCGGCCGATCTCGTAGACTCTCTCCATCCCTCCCACAATCAGCCTTTTTAAATACAGCTCAAGAGAAATTCTCAGCTTCACGTCCTCGTCCAGGGCGTTGTAGTGGGTCTCAAAAGGCCTTGCCGCAGCGCCGCCGGCGTTGCTCACCAGCATGGGCGTCTCCACCTCCAGAAATCCCAGACCGTCCAGATACCGCCTGATGCTGCTGATGATCTTGGAGCGCATAACAAAAGTCTTTCTCACATCTTCGCTCATGATCAGGTCCGTGTAGCGCTGACGGTATCTCATATCCGTGTTGGTCAGCCCGTGATACTTCTCCGGAAGAACCTGGAGGCTCTTGGACAGCAGAGTCACAGAAGTGGCATGGATGGATATCTCCCCCGTCTTTGTGGTAAATACCTCGCCCGTCAGGCCGATGATATCGCCGATATCCAGCTTCTTAAATTCCTTGTAGGATTCCTCTCCGATGCTGTCTCTGGCCACATAGGACTGAATATTACCCTTTAAATCCTGGACATTGCAGAAAGAAGCCTTTCCCATAACACGTTTGGACATCATACGTCCTGCTATAGATACTTCCTTTCCCTCCCACCGGGCATAATCCTCCTTCACGTCCACGCTGTGCACGGTCACATCATACTTTGTAATCTTGAAAGGATCTTTTCCCGCTTCCTGAAGCTGCGCCAGTTTCTCCCGGCGCACCTTAAGCAGCTGGTTTAAATCTTCCTGTGTCTGGGCCCGGCCCTGATTCTGCTGTTCTGCCACTTCTTCCACTCCTTTGTCTGTTAATCTCGGCAGCAGTCCATGCCTGCGGGCTGCTGCTGTCCCTGCGCTTTATTATGACACTCTCTGAATCTCCAGAATCTTGTACTGGATCACTCCCACCTGAGTCTCCACATCCACCACGTCTCCCACTTTCTTTCCCAGCAGCGCCTGGCCCACAGGGGATTCGTTGGAAATCTTGTTCTGGAGGCTGTTGGCCTCGGTGGAACCCACGATCCTAAATTCCATCTCTTCTTCCTCGTCGATCTCATACACCTTCACTTTACAGCCGATGTTGATCTTCTCCAGGTCGATCTCCTCTTCCACGACCACTTCCGCGTTCTTTAAGAGTTTCTCCAGCTCTTCGATGCGCAGCTCAATATCTCTCTGCTCATCCTTGGCCGCGTCGTACTCTGCATTCTCCGACAAGTCCCCCTGCTCTCTGGCTTCCTTGATCTTCTGGGCCACTTCTTTTCTCTTTACCACCTTCAGATTGTGAAGCTCATCTTCATATTGTTTTAATCCCGCATATGTCAAGATATTTTTTTTCTCTGCCATAATCCACTTACCTCCCAACACTTCTTTCCATAATGACGTTCAACGTATTATATCCCAAACCTTACTCATTGTCAAGAACCGGCTCATGACTCATCAGCGGATTGATCCGTCATATCGCAAACGACCGCATAAAATTCCTCGTATGTCTCTGCCTGATTAATCCTGCTCCGCAGGGCTGACGAGCGGGGAAGCCCTGCCGTGTACCACGCCACATGCTTGCGCATCTCAAACAGGCCTGCATGGGAGCCCTTATAGGATATCTGAAGCTCTATATGGCGCAGAATCATCCTTTTAATCTCCTCTATGGACGGAGGAGGCAGAACCACGCCTGTCTCCAGAAAGTGAAGGCTTCTGGAAAAAATCCACGGATTCCCCTTGGCTCCCCTGGCGATCATGACTCCGTCGCATCCCGTCTCCTCCATCATCCTCGCCCCGTCTTCCGGAGCGAAAATATCACCGTTTCCGATGACCGGAATCTTCACCGCCTCTTTCACCCGGCGGATAATGTCCCAGTCCGCCCTGCCGGAGTAGAACTGCTCCCTGGTCCGGCCGTGAACCGCCACTGCCGCGGCCCCGCAGCCCTCCGCAATCCTGGCAATCTCCACCGCGTTGACGCTGGAATCGTCAAATCCCTTGCGTATCTTGATGGTCAACGGCTTCTTCATCTGCCTCGCCATGGCTGTCACAATCTGAGCTGCCAGCTTGGGATTCTTCATCAGAGCCGAGCCTTCCCCGTTGTTCACCACTTTTGGAACCGGGCACCCCATATTGACATCGATCCAGGCGTAAGGGCCGTCCTCCACCTGGGCGGCAATCCGGCCCAGTATCTCCGGGTCCGACCCGAAAAGCTGCAGAACCGCCGGTCCCTCCTGAGGGTGAATCTCCATGAGGGACCTGGTGTTCCTGTTTTTATATAGTATAGCCTTGGCGCTCACCATCTCCGTGTACGCCAGCCCGCATCCCTCCTCCCGGCACAGCAGCCTGAAAGGCTGGTCGGTCACCCCGGCCATAGGCGCCAGGATCAGCGGATTTTCCAACTCCACATTTCCTATCTTCAGCCTCTTCAAATCTTCTCCCCCAGAAAAAACACCCGGTAATACAGTTCCAGCGACTCCAGAAGCTCTCTCTTCTCCGTCTGATACTGCTTGATCTTCAAGGCGCTTCCTATCTCGTCGAACAGATAGTCCCCGTCAGCCGCCGTCACCCTGAATTCCAGGTTTCCATCCTCATCGAATTCCATAGTCAAAATGCCGCCCACATCTTCTGTATACAGGACGCACATGATCTGAAGCTCCTGCCTGACGCTCTCCGGGAGAGCCGAAAACTGCCGGTTAAAATAGTACTTTTCTTCATAAGAACTGGCTCCGCAGAGCACTGTTTTTTCCTTCATCTCAAATTTTTTTCCTTTATCTCAAATCTCCCATCCTATGGCCCGGCATACATACCAACAAAAGAACGCGTCACCGGCGCGTTCTTCTGTACAGAAACTGTCTGTCATCTGCAGTCGTCTCTATTGTCTCTATCTGGTCAGCAGCTTGCTGATCTCATACTGGTCGGCGGGAATGTCCTTGGTCATGGAAAGGGCTTCCTGAATGTCGAAGTCCACGTAATCTCCGTGCTTGTAACCGATCACCCGGTTGCTCTTCCCCTCGGCAAGCAGCTGTACAGCCTTGGAGCCCATGATGGACGCGTAGACACGGTCCTTGCAGGTAGGCGTGCCGCCCCTCTGCATGTGGCCGAGAATCGTGGCCCTCGTCTCAATGCCCGTAGCCGCCTCGATCCTGCGGGCCATGGACGAGGAATGTCCGATGCCCTCGGCATTGATGATGATGTAGTGCTTCTTTCCCCTCTTCCTGTTCTCAATGATCCGGTCGATGAGCTGCTGCTCGTTGCCGTCGTAGTTCTCCGGAAGAAGGATATCCTCCGCGCCGTTGGCGATGCCGCACCACAGGGCGATGTACCCGGCATGCCTTCCCATTACCTCGATGATGCTGCACCGCTCATGGGAAGTGGAAGTGTCGCGGACCTTGTCGATGGCCTCCATGGCAGTGTTGACCGCCGTGTCAAACCCGATGGTGTAATCCGTGCAGGCGATGTCCAGATCGATGGTTCCCGGAACGCCTATGGTGTTGACTCCCAGGGCGGAGAGCTTCCCTGCCCCCCGGAAGGAGCCGTCGCCTCCGATGATCACCATGCCGTCTATGCCGTGCTTCTTGCATATGTCCGCGCCCTGCTTCTGGCCTTCGGCAGTGGTAAACTCCATACATCTGGCTGTGTACAGAATGGTTCCGCCTCTGTTGACGATATCGGACACGGAAGTAGAGTTCATATCCACGATCTCTTCCTGTAAAAGCCCGGCATACCCTCTCATAATGCCTTTCACGTTCAAGCCCTTTGCCACAGCCGTGCGCACCACGGATCTGATCGCCGCGTTCATGCCCGGCGCGTCGCCGCCGCTGGTTAATACACCAATTGTCTTAACTGTCTTCGCCATCTTTTAACCTCCTGAATTGTAAGAGTAAAAATCTCGGTCCTGCCAAGCAGGATAAGAATGGAGCCCCCTCGTACTAGGCTTATTCTAATTCATTTTTCTCAGAGTTTCAAGCCTTTTTCTACCACTCTGACATTTTTTTCACCAAGAATATATATAAGTTTTTCCAAAAGCGGTCCCCTGCTGTTCACATTCCAGTTGGCAGGCAGAACCTTTTTCGCCCGCTCTTTGGACAGCCAGATAATCACCTGGTCAGAGCCTTCTGATGTCTTCAGACACTCCATCATCCTGTCCGAGGACCTGTCATACTCTTCCTTGTCGGAAAACTGCAGCCACAGCTGTCTGGGAACCTTGTCAAAGGGTACTACCTTCTCGCATATCAGCTTTCCCACCGGGTCGTCTCCCACAGAGACTCTTCCCGACACAAAGACCTTCGCCTCCTCCGTCAGAGCCTCCCGGTTCTTCTCATAATCCCTGGGAAATATCAGCACCTCCACGGAACCCACCAGGTCCTCCACGGTGATAAACGCCATCATCTGGTTGGTCTTGGTAATCTTTGTCACCTTTCCCGTGATCATCCCGCCGATGACGGCTTTGGAGTTGTCCTCCAGCCTGGCCTTCTCCGTCTCCTCATCCACCACAAAATCCGTGGAGACGGCAGTGATGCAGGACCGCCACAGAGACTCGTGCTCCTCCATGGGATGGCCGCTGATATAGATGCCCAGGGTCTCCTTCTCGAAGGCGAGCAGTTCTTCTTTCTTAAACTCCTCCACATCGGGAAATGTAACCTGAAAGTTCTTCTTCTCATCTTCCGCCACAAAGTCGAACAGAGACAGCTGCCCTTCCATGGCGTTCTTCTTCTTGTTCTTCTGGTCCAGCATCTCAGGCGCCACCATCACCTTCTGACGGCGGCTGCCCGGAAGAGAATCCAGAGCCCCTGACTTGATAAAATTCTCCAGGGTCCTCTTGTTGACCTCCTTGTTGCTCATTCGCTCCACAAACTCGTCCATGGTGCGGAAGGGGCCTGACGCCTCCCTCTCCGCCACGATGGCATCCACCACGCTTCTCCCCACGCTCTTGATGGCCGACAGCCCATAGCGGATACTGTCCCCTGACACGGAAAACCCGCTCTCCCCCTCATTGATATCCGGAGGAAGAATCTTGATCCCCATCTGACGGCAGCTGAGTATATACTCGGAAGTCTTGGTGCTGCTGTCCATAACCGAGGTCATGAGAGCCGCCATAAATTCTCTGGGGTAATAGTATTTTAGATAGGCGGTCTGGTAGGCAACCACCGCGTAGCAGGCGGCGTGGGACTTGTTAAAGGCGTAGCTGGCAAAATCCGTCATCTCGTCAAAAATATGGTTGGCCGTCTTCTCGTCGATGCCGCTTCGGACGCAGCCTCTGACTCCCTCCTCGTCGTTGCCGTAGACGAAATTCTGTCTCTCCTTCTCCATCACCGATGCCTTTTTCTTGGACATGGCGCGCCGCACAAGGTCGCTCCGGCCCAAGGTGTACCCTGCCAGATCCCGCACGATCTGCATGACCTGCTCCTGATACACGATGCATCCGTAGGTGGAATCCAGAATAGGCTCCAGCTGGGGACAATCGTAGGTGACGGAATTCTGATTGTTCTTTCCCTTGAGATACTTGGGAATAAAATCCATGGGGCCGGGGCGGTACAGGGATATGCCGGCGATGATGTCCTCCAGGTTCTGGGGCTTTAATTCCTTCATGAAAGCTTTCATGCCGCTGCTCTCCAGCTGGAAGACGCCGTCGTCCTTTCCCGTGCCGATGGACTCCAGCACCTGTCTGTCATTATAATCAATCTTGTCAATATCAATACTGACTCCCTGGTTCTTTTCCACCTGCCTCACCGCGTTCTGGATCACGGTCAGAGTCCTGAGCCCCAGGAAATCCATTTTCAAGAGCCCCAACTCCTCCAGAGTGGTCATGGTAAACTGGGTGGTGATAGTGCCGTCCTGAGCCTTGGAGAGGGGCACATAGTTGTCCACCGCCGTCCGGCTGATCACCACCCCTGCGGCGTGCATGGAGGTATGCCGGGGCAGTCCCTCCAGACGCATGGACATGTCGATCAGATATTTCACTTGGGAGTCCTCATTGTATGCGTTTCTCAGGTCGGGGCTGGCCTTCAGCGCCTTCTCCAGGGTCATGCCTAAGTCTCCCGGAATCATCTTTGCTATGGCGTCACACCTGGCATAGGGCATGTCCAGGGCCCTCCCCACGTCCCGCACCACGCCCTTGGCCGCCATCGTACCGAAGGTGACGATCTGAACCACCTGGTCTTTGCCGTATTTCTCCACCACATAGTCGATGACCTCCTGGCGCCGCTCATAGCAGAAGTCGATGTCGATATCCGGCATGGACACTCTCTCCGGGTTCAGAAATCGCTCAAACAGCAGATTATAGCGGACAGGGTCTATGTTGGTGATCTCCAGACAGTAGGACACGATGCTGCCGGCCGCCGAGCCCCGCCCCGGCCCCACCATAATGTCATGGGATCTGGCAAAATGTATGAAATCCCACACGATGAGGAAATAGTCCACATACCCCATGGTGTGGATCACGTCCAGCTCATATTCCAGGCGCTTTCTCAAAGTCCCGTCGTCCTCGGGATACCGGCGCTTCATCCCCTCGTCGCACAGTTTATTTAAGTACTGCCAGGAGTCATATCCATCGGGCACGTCAAACCGGGGCAGCTTGGTGACCCCGAACTCGATCTCCACATTGCATCTGTCGGCTATTTTGTGGGTGTTGTCCAGTGCCTCCTGGGCATAGGGGAACAGCGCCCGCATCTCCTCCTCGGACTTACAGTAATACTGGCCGCCCTCGTACCGCATGCGGTTCTGGTCCGTGACCTTCTTGTTGGTCTGGATACACAGGAGAATGTCGTGGGGAGCCGCGTCGTCTGCGTAGGTATAGTGGATATCGTTTGTGGCCACCAGGGGGATGTCCAGCTCCCTGCTCAACCGCAGCAGGGCCTGGTTCACCGTCTTCTGCGCCGGAATCCCATGATCCTGCAGTTCCAGGTAATAGTTGCCTTTTCCGAAAATGGACTGATACCTAAGAGCCGCCTCCCGCCCCTGCTGGTACTGTCCTCTCTCCAGATATTTCTGTACCTCCCCGGCCAGGCAGGCGGAAAGGCAGATGATGCCCTCGTGATATGTCTCAAGCACCTCATAGTCGACCCGGGGCTTATAGTAAAAGCCGTCCACATATCCTCTGGACACGATCTTCATCAAATTTCCATAGCCGGTATTGTTCTCCGCCAGCAGCACCAGATGGTAGTACCTGTCCTCTCCGCTGACGGTCTCCCTGTCAAATCTGGAGCCGGGGGCCACATAGACCTCACAGCCCAGAATCGGTTTGATCCCCGCCTCCCTGGCCGCCCGGTAAAAATCGATGACCCCGTACATGGCCCCGTGGTCTGTTATGGCCATGCTGTCCATTCCCAGCTCCTTCGCCCTTGCCGTCAGCTCCCTGATCTTGCCGGAGCCGTCTAACAGGCTGTACTCCGTGTGGACATGCAGATGTGTAAATGCCATTGATCTCTCCTTTGCCCTTTCTACTGTTATTACAACAGTATATCACATTTTCCAGAGAAAACCACTGGTTTTTCCGCGCTTTCCCGCCAGCGGCAGCTATATGAAAAAAGGTGAAAAAGAATCTGTCCGCCCAACGGCGCGGCTCATCTTCTCTTTCACCTTCTGTTGTCTGTCTATCCCTATTAAGCACCGATAAGCTGTCCTCTGTCAGAGAGGTCCGTCACAGACACGGCCGCAGGATGCCCGACAGGCGCAGGTCAGCCTTCTGTCAGATATTTTGCGATCCCATCTACGGCTTTCTCTTCGTCTGCTCCCTCCGCGGTAACTACCACCTGTTCCCCGGCGGTAAGGCACAGGGTCATCATACCCATAATGCTCTTGGCGTTAACCCTTCTGGAGTCGCATTCCACATAGATGCTGCTGTCATACTGGCTGGCCACCTGGACAAGCATCGCCACAGGCCTGGCCTCCAGCCCGGATTCCAGCTCAATCGTTATCGTTCTTCTTGTCATAATTCTCCTCCTCATTCCTCTGAATGGACAGCCTGCCATTCTGGCGCCGCGCTTTTCTCCCTCAGCTCCTCTGCCAGGGTACTCAGCTTTCTAAGCCGGTGGTTGACTCCTGATTTTCCCACAGGAGGGTCCAGGGCTTCTCCAAGTTCCTTTAAAGATGCTTCTGGTCTCTCAAGCCTCAGCCTGGCTGTCTCTTCCAGATTCCGCGGAAGCCGCTCCAGGCCCAGAGTCTCTTTAATGTACGTGATGTCCTCCATCTGCTTCACGGCGGCGGACACCGTCTTATTGATATTGGCGGTCTCGCAGTTCACCTGCCGGTTAACGCTCCCCCGCATCTCCTTGAAAATCCTGATATTCTCAAGCTCCATCAGCGCTACCGGCGCCTCCATTACACTAAGGAGTTTTACTATCTGGCTGCCCTCCTTAATGTACACAACAAAATACTTCTTCCGCTGTACAATCCTCGCCTCCATGTCAAAGGTCGCGATGATGGCCTGAAGCTGTCTGGCTTTTGGACGGGCCGTGCACACGATCTCAAAATGGTAGAATTTCTCAGGGTCGCTGATGGACCCTGCCGCCAGAAACGCACCGCGCAAGAATGCTCTTCTGCAGCAAGGATTCTGAATCACCAGATTCCCCACCACAGACAGATTCTCACCAACCTCCCCATGCTCATCCAGAAGCTTCGTGGCGAGAAGGATGTTCCTCGCGTCACTGTCATCCGAAACCGCAACTATAAACGTCCGGTTCTTCTTCAGATAGGCATTGCGGCGGATAATGATATCCGTACTTATATTAAATGTTTTTTTCAATAATGTAAAGTACTTTCTTGCAACTGCCACATTTTCCGTGCAGATTTTTATGCTGTAGCGATCCTCCTCATCGATTTCCACCCTGCCGCACAGGCTGATAATCGCCGCAGTCTCCGCGATCTGGCAATGCCTCGCCGTGCTCTCCTGCCTGGATAATTCTTCTTTCACCCTGGAAGAAAATGACATAACAAGCTCCACCTCTATTTCTTTTGCCGGCTGTCCTTCTCCACGTCCCTGTGTTCAATTTTAAGCCCCAGCTCCCTGTGGGTCTTCAGATGGCGGTGCAGGGCATCGGCGATGGTGACAGAGCGGTGCTTCCCCCCTGTGCATCCGATTCCGATCACCAGCTGGTTCTTGCCCTCCAGCACATAGTTGGGTATGAGGAAATCCAGCATGTCCGTCAGCTTCCTCAAAAATTCCTCCGCCGTGCCTCCCTGCATCACATAGTCCTGAACTTCCTTCTCCTCCCCGGTCCTGGGGCGGAGCTCCTCCACATAGTAGGGGTTGGGGAGGAATCGGACATCAAACACCAGGTCCGCATCCGAGGGAATGCCGTACTTAAAACCAAAGGACAGGACCGTGACAAACAGATTTTCATAGTTCTGGTCTTCCATGAAAATCTTCTCCAGCTCCTGTCTCAGCTCTCTTGTGAGAAGCCGGCTGGTATCAATGATCAGGTCCGCCTTTTTCTTCAAAAACCCCAGCTTTGCCCGCTCCTTCTCGATTCCCTGGTCCACCCTTCCTCCTCCTGCCAGGGGGTGATTCCTTCTGGTCTCCTTGTACCGCTTGATCAGCACCCGGTCCCCGGCGTCCAGAAAAAGGATTTTGTATGAGAGGGCCTTCTGTTTCCAGGCGTCGAAGATTCCCTCCAGCATGGAGAGATCCTCTCCGCTGCGAATATCGATCCCCAGCGCCACAAGGCTGTGCTCATGACCATCCAGCACCAGCTGGGCGAATTTTTCCATAAGGGGAATTGGCAGATTGTCCACGCAATAGTAGCCCATGTCCTCCATCATCTTCAGGGCCACCGTCTTTCCCGCCCCCGACATCCCTGTCACGATCACCAGCTTCATTCTTCTCTCCTTTGTCTGTTATCATTGGTTTTTCAGCTGTTTTACCTCCATCTCCAGCTCCACGCCGAACTGTTCTCTCACCCCCAGAGCTACCTGGCGGCACAGCTCTTTTACATCCCCGGCGGTGGCGCCTCCCCGGTTAATGACAAACCCGCAGTGCTTCTCCGACACCTGGGCTCCTCCCACCGAAAATCCCCGAAAGCCTGCGTCGTCAATCAATTTGCCCGCGAAATGCCCGGCAGGCCTCTTGAACGTGCTCCCGGCGCTGGGATACTCCAGAGGCTGTTTCCCCCTTCTTCTCGCCGCCAGCTCTTCCATCCTGCCGCAGATGGCCTGCCTCTCCCCTAAAACCAGGCTGAAGGCTGCCTCCAGAACCACATAGCCCTCCCGGGCAATACAGCTGGTCCGGTATCCCAGCTCAAGCCGGTCTGCCTCAAGAGTCAGCACCCTGCCGCCTCTGTCCAGGACTTTTGCCCACAAAAGCACGTCCTTCATCTCCGCCCCGTAAGCGCCGGCGTTCATCACCACCGCTCCTCCTACGGTTCCCGGAATCCCCGCGGCAAATTCCAGGCCTGCCAGGGACCGGTCGGCCGCCGCCCTGGCCGCCTGCGAGAGGAGGACTCCCGCCTCGGCCCTCAGCGCCGCCCCCTCCGCCGTCCACCGGCGAAGCCCTTCCGTGGACAGAACCACCCCGTCGTAGCCCTCGTCGCTGACCAGAAGGTTGCTCCCATGTCCCACCACATACCAGGGGACCTGCTCCTGCCGGCACAGCCCCACAGCTCTCATCAGTTCTTCCTGTGCGGCCGGCCTTACATAATACGCCGCCGGTCCCCCTATGCGGAAGGTGGTGTGATTTGCCATGGGCTCGTTCACCATGACGCGCTCCTCCGGCATTACCTCCCGCAGCTTCTCATAAAATCCCCTCATCCCTCTTCCCCTGACTTTTTAATTTTCCGTTTTAGGTTTGGACAGATTGGCCTGGACGCGGTTGTACAGTTCCTTCGCCGCGTTGTAGCCCATCTTCTTCTGGCGGTAATTGATGGCGGCAGTCTCCACAATGATGGCCAGGTTTCTCCCCGGCCGGATGGGTATGGCGTGGCATACCACCTGGTTGCCCAGGAATTCCGTGTACTGGTCTTCCATGCCCAGACGGTCATATTCCTTGTCCCTGTCCCACTCTTCCAGCTTGATCACCATGTCGATGCTCTGGGTATCTTTGATGCTCTCCACCCCGTAAAGACTTTTCACGTCAATGATACCTATGCCCCGAAGCTCAATAAAATGCTTGGTGATGTCCGGGGCGGAGCCGATGAGGGTCTCGTCGCTGACCTTGCGGATCTGAACCACATCGTCAGTGACCAGACGGTGTCCTCTTTTTATCAGCTCCAGAGCCGCCTCGCTCTTGCCGATGCCGCTCTCGCCCATGATCAGGACACCCTCGCCGAACACGTCCACCAGCACCCCGTGGATGCTGATGCTGGGACCCAGCTTCACCTTCAGCCACCGGAAGATCTCCGCCATCAGGTCCGTGGTGCTCTGGTCCGACACCATGCAGGGCACGTCGTAGTGGTTGCACAGCTCCAGCACATACTCCTCCGGCATGACTCCCCTGCTGAAGATCAGACAGGGAATTTTCTCCGCCAGGAGCCTGTCAAAGACCTGCTTTTTCTTTTCCGGGTCCATCTGCCTGATATACTCCTGTTCCACGAACCCGATAATCTGCACCCTGTCCTTGTCAAAATGATCGAAAAATCCCGCCAGCTGCAGCGCCGGGCGGTTCACATCCGGATGGCTCACCACAGCCTTCTCCACATCGATCTCCGGAGTCATATATTTCAGTTTCATCTTCTCTATCAGTTCCGCTACGGTTACTCCATACATATTTTTTCCTTCTCCTGTTTTTATACTTATTTCCGCGGCTGCGCCATTGTACAGACCCGCCTACCTGAAAAACTGATACACGCTCTCCGCCGCCTTCCGGTTCATCCCAGGCGCCTTCATCAGTTCTTCCACCGTGGCCGCCTTCACGGCCTCCAGAGACCTGAATTCCTTCATCAGCGCCCTGCGCCTTGCGGGGCCTATGCCGGGAATGTCGTCCAGGACAGATTTCACCTGGCCTTTTCCCCGAAGGCTCCTGTGGTACTCTATGGCAAACCTGTGGGCCTCATCCTGGATTCTGGTGATCAGGCCGAAGCCTTCCGAGTGCCGGTCGATGGGAACTTCCACGTTGTTGTAGTAAAGCCCTCTGGTGCGGTGATTGTCATCCTTCACCATGCCGCACACCGGTATGGACAGCCCCAGCTCTCCCAGAACCTCCAGGGCAATGTTTACCTGGCCCTTTCCTCCATCCATCATCAGGAGGTCGGGAAATCTGGTGAAGCTTCCCAGCTTCTGGTCTAGCCCCTCTTCCTTCAGCTCCCTGGCCTCCTTCATCCCGTGGATAAACCGGCGGGTCAGCACCTCCTTCATGGAGGCGTAGTCGTTTGGCCCCTTCACTGTCTGTATCTTAAACTTCCGGTAATCGCTGCGCTTGGGCCTGCCGTCCTCATACACCACCATGGAACCCACGGACTCGAGGCCGCTGGTGTTGGAGATATCGTACGCCTCCACCCTCCGAAGCTGCTTAAGGCCTATAAGGTTTCCAATCTGGTTCATGGCGCCGATTGTTCTCAATTCTTCCCGTTTAATCTTCTCTTTATCCTGTGACAGCACCAGGGCCGCGTTCTTCTGGGCCAGCTCCACCAGCCGCTCCTTCTGCCCCTTCTGGGGAACCACGATCTTCACCTTCTGCCCCCTCTTCGCCGTCAGCCATGAAGTGATGGTCTGGCTGTCCTCCGGCTCCTCCTGCATCCACAGCTCTCTCGGCACAAAAGGCGTCCCCGAGTAAAACTGCTTTACAAAGCTGGTAAGGATCTGTCTCCGGTCCTCCTCCGCCCCCACGGTCACATGAAAATGGTCCCGGCCGATGATCTTGCCCTCTCTCACAAAGAACACCTGCACCACTGCGTCTGTATCGTCCTTTGCCATGGCGATGATGTCCCTGTCCTCCATGTTGCTGCTGGTGATCTTCTGCTTCTGGGCCACCTTCTTCACGCTCTCCAAAAGATCCCGGTACTCGATAGCCTTCTCAAAATCCATCTGGTCCGACGCGTCGGTCATCTTCTTCTCCAGATGCCCCAGAAGCCTGCCGTAGCGCCCATTTAAAAATTCCAGGATCTCCTCCACGGCCCGGCCGTACTCTTCCCTGCTGATATAGCCCTGGCAGGGGGCATCGCACTGTTTGATATGGTAGTTGAGACAAGGGCGCTCTTTTCCCGTGTCCCTGGGAAGATTCCGACTGCACGTGCGTATCCGGTACAGCTTGTGTATCAGGTCCACCGTGTCGTTGACCGCCCCGGCGCTGGTGTAAGGGCCGAAATACCGGTTCTTGTCCTTCTTCATGGTCCTGGACACCATGACTCTCGGAAAATCTTCCCCCACCGTCACCTTGATGTAGGGATAAGCCTTGTCGTCCTTGAGCATGGTGTTGTACCGGGGCCTGTGCTCCTTGATCAGGTTGCACTCCAGGACCAGGGCCTCCAGCTCCGAATCCGTGATGATATATTCAAACCTGGCGATCCGGGAGACCATCTGCTCAATCTTGGCCGTCTTATTCCGGCTGCTCTGGAAATACTGGCGCACCCGGTTTTTCAGGCTGATGGCCTTTCCCACATAGATAATCTCGTCTCTGGCGTCGTGCATAATATAGACTCCCGGCTGGGCCGGAAGTTTCTTCAGCTCTTCCTCAATATTAAATCCCTGTTCCATCACCGAAGCCTTCCGCCGTCAAATTTCCTGCGCATCTCCAGGTAGCGTTCCACAGACCGCAGCTGATCCGCCGTGTCTCCCGTTCCTCCCGGAAGATCCAGGGACTCGCAGAGAATGTCTAAGTCCTCCTGGCTGATTTTCCCTTTCATCGCACTCAAAAGCTCTGTCTTCACGCCCAAGTCCTCCGCCTCCACAAAACGCAGAATAAGAGGGCTCACCTTTCCCGAAGGGGGAGCCTCCCCGTCTTCCGGCCCGGCGCTCCGGGCTTCGCTGCCGGCTTCTCTTTGGCCGTCATCGGTCCTTTCGCCGTCCCCTTCCTCTCCGACGGTCCCGGACGCGGAGCCCAGCGCGGCCTTATCCACTTTCTCAAAACGGTATTTCTGCTCCGCGAAAGGATATTTCTCCCTGTCCGTCTCTCCCGCGAACATGGCGAGAGGCCTGGCATAGATGCCGAAATCACCGTAGAGAGCCTGATACACCACCAGCCTCTCTTCTGTCTCCGTGTGTTCTGCCACGGCGATTATTTGATAAAGTTTTCCTTTAAAATGCCGGTAAATTTCTCCCGGCATCGGAGTCCTGTCCATGTGATTCCTCCTTGTCTCGTCTGAATCTAGGCTGCCTTGTCCCCGGACTGATTCTCTAAACTCCCCGTGGTCTGCCCGGCCCTTCCTGTTTCCTGGGAGGGTTTCAGCGCGCTCCAGTGATACCGGCATGCGGCGCTCCACAGAAGCCACTCGTCGTACCCTGCGTCGTAGACTGCCTGAATCTGCTGCCGGATCTGCTCGTCCCCGTACTCTATATAGTGATCCAGGTAAGACGCCGTGAAATCCTGAAGCCAGGGCCGCACCACGATCTCGTGGCCTTCTTCCTTCCCGTGGTCTCCCAGATTCACCTTGGAACCTTTGAGGGCTGCCAGAATGGTGTCATAAGGCTTGGTGTCCGGATGATCGATGCCAAAATACCCGTCTCCGTAGTGGGACGGATAAATCATGGGGCAGATGTAGTCCAGATGGTCCGCCATATCCCCATAGGACTGGCCCACGGCGTCTGAATCCACGCCCCCGCCTATGATGGCCCCGAACACATCCGCCGACACGAACACTCCTTCTTCCGACAGCCTCTCATAAGCATATTCTATAAATTCCGTGATAATGTCTGTCTTGCTCCTTCCCTGGGTGTCTTCCTCCTCATACACCACATCGCCTACGCCCCGCTCCGTGGAAAAGCGGATATAGTCGAACTGTATCTCGTCAAATCCCATCTTGTGGGCCTCGATGCCCACCTCCACCAGATAATCCCAGACCTCCTGCTTGTAGGGGTTCACCCAGGCCATGCCCTTGTTGTCTCTGTAAGTGCTTCCGTCCGGCAGTTTCAAAGCCAGGTCCGGCTTCAACTCCGGCAGATACGGATCTCGAAACGCCACCACTCTGGCTATGGTATAGATATTATGCTCCTTCAGCTTCTTCATCAGCCCTTCCATGTCAGGGATAAAACGCTTCACGGCCGCAATCTCGCTGACTAAAGGCGAGTCCATGGAAAATGTGATCCTCCCGTTGTCATCCTTCACATCGATAACCACCGCGTTGATCTCCGTTTCGTCAATGTGCTTGATAATGTCATCCATCAGCGCTTTAGTCCCTGCCACATAAGCAGAAATATACACGCCCTTCACCTTCACCGGTGTTCTCCGGGACTCCTGAGAAACGGATTCCGTGACGATGTGGATCTCTTTTTCCGACATCTTTATCTCTTTTTCCTGGTTCTCCTCCTGCCCCCTAGTCACTACCACCGGCGCCGGCATAGTCATGTCTTCTTCCGTCCGCTCATATCGTTTGCATCCGCTCACCAGCACCATGCACACCAGCAGCAGGCTTAGTTTTGCTTTCATAACTTCTCCCTCTGTCTTTGGCATTTTCCGCGCTTTTGTTAATACTATACCACATTTTTTTCAGTTTGAAAATAGCTGGCGTCCGGACCGGTCTCCGCTGCTGTTCACAGCCCCATCTTCCCTTCTTCCAGGGCTTTGATTATATCCAGAGGATGGTCAGCCAGAAATTTGGGGTGAAAAGCCTCCAGCTCTTCCCGCCCCCGAAATCCCCATGTGACTCCCACCGTGTCCATCCCGGCTGCCATCCCCGTCTTCATATCCGTGTTTGTGTCTCCCACATACAGACATTCCTCCGGCTTCACTCCCAGGCTGTCAGCCGTGTACAAGGCCCCCTGGGGATCGGGTTTTCTTCTCAGTCCCGGCCGTTCGCCTGTAACCAAGTCAAAATATCCTCGGCCGTACACCTTTTCAATGTTGGCCTCGGCCTGGGGGGCCGCCTTGTTGGTCAGCACCGCCAGCTTCATCCCCTGTCCCTTCATCCAGGCCAGGAGCTCCTTCATCCCGCTGTACGCCTCCACCCGGTACAGACAGTTTTCCTCAAATATCTCACAGTACATGTCCAGGGCCCGCTCCAGATTCGCCAGCTCCCTGTCCCCTCTGTATGCCAGGGCTCTCTCCACGTACTTTTTATAGCCGTCTCCTACGAAGACTTTCGTGTGGGCTTCGTCTACAGGCTCATAGCCCAGCCGTTCCAGCATCAGATTGATGGTCTTATTTAACGCGGACACCGTGTTGATCAGTGTGCCGTCCAGGTCAAAAATACAACATTTGTACATAGCAGCCCTCTCCTCATCTATAGTAGGTGCCTCTATCCTACCACAATTGCCTCTATTTCTCAAGGTTAGAAAAAATGTAAGAAATATTTGGTTGACCCGGCGATAGATTTAAAGTAGAGTTTACAAAGTATATACAAATCTACACCGGAGGAATCATTATGAAACGTTTTCTTTATATTACACTGAGCGCGGCGCTTATAGGAGGCGGAATCCTGGGGAGCATCCCCCTGACGGCGCAGGCGGAAACCACGCAGATCGGTCCCGGCGTAGGCCCCAACGCGCCTGCGGGACCTTCTTACACCCCCTACACTCCCCCCAAGGAAATCGGCCCTGGCATTCCCGACGAGGAGCCGGAACAGCCCGGCTCAATCTCCGACGCTCTCACAATCCCCAACAATTTCCTGGATAAACCAATTGATAATCCCATTGTACAGCCAGTGGAGAAGTATACCCACCAGCAGATGGAGGCAGATATCCAGTCTCTGAAAAACCTGTACGGAGACAGGTTACAGGTTAACACCATCGGCTGGTCCCGTGACGGAAAAGCCATCTACGAGATCATCGTGGGCAATATTGACGCTCCCAAGCATGTTCTTCTCCAGGGGGCTATCCACGGAAGGGAATACATGACCCCCCTTCTCATGATGAACCAGGTGGAGATGGCTCTCGCCAACTATGATACCGGCTGCTATGAGAACATGGCTCTGGCAGACATGTTTCGGCAGACAGCCCTCCACTTTGTTCCTATGACCAACCCCGACGGAGTGGCCGTCTCCCAGTTCGGCCTGGAGGGCATCCAGTCCGAGGCCTTACGGCAGGAGATCCTTGCCAGCTACGCCAGAGACGTGGCGGTCGGCAAGACAAGCGCTCCTCTGGAACACTATCTTCCTTACTGGAAAAGCAACGGGGCGGGCGTGGATTTAAACAACAATTTCCCGGCTTACTGGGAGGAGATGATACTCCCCACCGACGCCGGCTCTTTCGCCAACTGCAAAGGAATCTCCCCTCTCTCCGAGCCGGAGACCCAGGCCCTGGCCGCCCTCTCCACCCAGAGAAGCTGGGCAGCTACCATAAGCTACCACTCCATGGGCAACATCATATACTGGGACACAGAAGGCAACCAGGCTGCCCAGTCCTCTCTCGCCCTGGCCCAGAGCGTCTCACAGGTTACAGGTTACAGCATCGACAACAGCAAGGGAAAAGGAGGCTACAAAGACTGGATGCAGTTAAACGGGCAGATGGCTCCCAGCATCACCATCGAGGTGGGCAGCGTGTCATGCCCCATGCCTCTCAGCGAATACCCGTCTGTGTGGAATCAGAACAAATCCGTGTGGGCAAGAGTCATGAGCTTTGTCATACATGCTTCTAATTGACACTATGCAGTGATAATGGTACAGTAATTCTACCCAAAATACAAGGACACCAGCACAACCAGCGCCTCCGCGGCAGACAGCGGGGTGTATGCAGGTTAAAGGAGAAATCATATGTTAACAATCGGTTGTCATCTCTCTTCCTCCAAAGGCTATCTCTCCATGGGAAAGACGGCTGTGAGCATCGGCGCCAACACATTTCAGTTTTTTACCCGGAACCCGAGAGGCGCCAGAGCCAAGGCGCTGGACCCCAAAGACATCTCCGCCTTTCTGGAATATGCCGGGGAACATCGCATAGATAAGATACTGGCCCACGCCCCCTACACCTTGAACGCCGCGTCTGCGGAGACAAGGGTCCGGGAATTTGCCAGAACCGCCATGGCGGACGACTTGGAGCGCCTGGAACACACTCCCGGAAACTGCTACAACTTCCATCCGGGAAGCCATGTGGGCCAGGGCGCCGAGGCAGGGATCTCCCTCATCGCCGATATGCTCAACCAGCTTCTGAAACCTGAACAGGCCACCACCGTCCTTCTGGAGACCATGGCAGGAAAAGGCAGCGAGATCGGGGGGAAATTCGAAGAACTCCGGGAGATACTGGACAGGGTGGAGCTGTCCGGGCACATGGGAGTCTGCCTGGACACCTGCCATGTGTGGGACGGCGGCTATGATATCGCAGAGCATCTGGACGAAGTGCTGAATCATTTTGACCGGGTGGTAGGCCTTGGGCGGCTGAAAGCCATCCATCTCAACGACAGCCAAAATCCCCTGGGCGCCCACAAAGACCGCCACGCAAAAATCGGCCATGGCTTCATAGGGCTGGAAGCCATGGCCCGGATTATCAATCACCCGGCGCTAAAACATCTGCCGTTCTACTTAGAGACGCCCAACGAGCTGGACGGATACGCCCAGGAGATAAAACTGCTCCGGGAACATGCCCGGTGACGCTTCCCCCTGCCGGGACACCGCCGCAGGCACTGCACGGACAGACCGGCGTATCCGACAACAGAGATGATCGGCGGCAGAGATGTCCGGCACCGGAGATGTCTGACAGCGAAGATGTCCGGCGGCGCCGGCCTGGTTATTTCATATGCTTCAGCCCGGGCATCTTCTCCCCGGCTCTCGTCACAAGCTTCCATGAAATGTATGCGCTTGCGGTTCCCAGCAGCATCCCGGCAGCGATATCCGTGGGAAAGTGGACAAAGAGATACAGCCTGGAACATGCGATCAGAACCGCCAGGACCGTGGCGGCCCGCCCCCATCTCCTGTCATAAAGCCACACGGACACCGCCCCCTCAAAGGAGACCAGCGTATGGCCCGAGGGGAAGGAGTAGTCCCTGGGAACGGATATGAGAAGAGGAATCCGGGGTTCAAGCCAGCAGGGCCGGCTTCTGGCGATGAGATTCTTCAGCAGAAGGTTGCCTGTTATGTATCCAAGCGCGATGGAAAGAAACATGGCTATCCCCAGCCTTCTCGTCTTTGAAAAGCACAGACAAACCGCCGCCAGAGCCAGCCACACCTCCCCGTGGTTGGCCAGGCTGGTGACAAACACCATGAGCCGGTCCAGCCACGGGACATGAAGGCTCTGAAAAAAATATAAAAGTTCAAACTCCCATCTCATCGGCTTCTGCCCCTCTCTCATGTCTTGCCATCACCGACTCCGCGTAATTCACCGATGCCATGGCGTCCCGGCAGTAGCAGTCTGCCCCGATGGTTTTCGCATAATCCTCCGTCAGCACGGCGCCTCCCACCATAACCTTCACCCACGGAGCCCGCTCTCTCAGCCGGGCGATAGTCTCCTCCATGCTGGGCACCGTGGTGGTCATCAGGGCGCTCAGTCCCACCAGAGGCGCCCTCCTCTCTATGGCTTCATCTACAATCACCCCGGGGGCCACATCCTTCCCCAGATCCACCACCTGATAGCTGTAATTCTCCAGGAGGACCTTGACAATATTTTTCCCGATGTCGTGAATATCCCCCTTCACCGTGGCCAGGATAATGATCCCCTTCTTCTCCCGGCTCTCCCCGCTCTGTGCCATCCGGTCCTTGATCACCTCAAATGCCGCCTTCGCCGCCTCGGCGCTCATGAGCAGCTGAGGCAGAAAGACCGTCCCCTGCTCAAAACCTTTTCCCACAACGTCCAGGGCCGGTATCATCTCCCCGTTTATGATGTCCAGGGCACCCCTCTCCCCCAGAAGCGCTCCCACCGCCTCATGAGCCCTCTCCTTCAGGCCCCGGCAGATACAGTCTCCCAGACTCATCTCCCCCTGGGATGAAGGCCGGCCGGACTCCGCCTGGCCGCGGCGTCCCCCGCTTCCCCAACTGCCGGGGCCGAGGCCCCCCGCCGGCGGCCGGCCCCCATAGATCCTGATATAATCGCCGCACTGCCCGTCCAGATCTGCCAACGCCCGGAAGGTATAGTAGGCCTGCATCATAACCTGAGAATTAGGGTTGATAATCGCCGCGTTGAGCCCGCTGGCCATAGCCATGGTGAAAAATGCCCCGTTGATCAGCTCTCTCCGGGGAAGGCCGAAGGAGATGTTGGACACCCCCAGGATGGTCTTGCCCCCAAGCTCGTCCCTGACCTTCCTGAGAGTCTCCAGGGTGGTGAGGGCTCCCTTGCTGTCAGAGCTGACTGTGAGGCACAGGCCGTCGATGAGAATGTCTTCCTTTCCGATTCCGTACAGCGCCGCCGTGGCGTAGATCTTCCTGGCGATCCTGATTCTCCCCTCCGCCGTCTCAGGGATTCCTCCTTCGTCGAGAGTCAGAGCCACCACCACGCCGCCGTAGCGCTTCACCAGCGGAAATACGGCCCTCATGGACTCTTCCTTTCCGTTCACCGAGTTGATAAGAGGTTTTCCGTTGTAGACCCGCATAGCCCGCTCCATGGCATTGATATCCGAGGTGTCGATCTGCAGCGGCAGGTCGATGACGCTCTGCAGCTCCTTCACCACCTCCTCCATCATCCGGGGCTCGTCGATCTCCGGGAGTCCCACGTTCACATCCAGCACATGGGCGCCGTGGTCCTGCTGGGTTACGCCTTCCTGGAGAATATACTCCATATTGTGGTCTCTCAGCGCCTGCTTGAATCTGGATTTCCCCGTGGGATTGATCCTCTCCCCGATGATAACCGGATCTCTGCCGATGGCCACCCCGTGGGTGTAGGAGGAGATGACCGTCCGGTTCTTTTTTTCCGGGAGGGTCTGGACCTTGTCCCTGCATCGTCCCACCAGCTTCCTGATGTGGCCGGGAGTGGTGCCGCAGCAGCCCCCCAGCACATTGGCCCCCATGTCCGCCATGTCCTCCATCACCGCTGCAAACTGGTCCGCGTCGATATCGTAGACCGTCTGGCCGTTCTGATTTCTGGGAAGACCGGCATTGGGGTTGACAATCACCGGCACGGACACATATCTCAGCAGCTCCTCCAGAATTTTTTTCATCTGCACCGGTCCCAGTCCGCAGTTAATGCCCAGCGCGTCGACTCCCAGGCCCTCCAGAAGAGCCACGGTGGACTCCACGTTTCCCCCGGTCAGCAGTTTCCCGTTCTGGTCAAAAGTAACGGTGGCAAATACCGGAAGGCTGCAGGTCTCTTTAGCCGCCAGGACGGCTGCCTTGGCCTCATAGCCGTCGCTCATGGTCTCCACCAGCACCAGATCCGCTCCCGCCCGGCTGCCCGCCTCCGCCACTTCTTTGTATATTTCCACGGCATCGTCAAAATCCAGATCTCCCAGGGGCTTTAAAAGCTTCCCCGTAGGTCCCAGGTCCAGGGCCACAAATCCCCGCCCCGCCGATTCCGCCGCCTCCTTTGCGTTGGCCACCGCCGTATTTATCATGTCTTCCAGCGAAAATGCCCCGCCGGCCGGGTATTTCAGCCTGTTGGCGCCAAAGGTGTTGGTAGTCAGAATGTCGCACCCCGCCTCCAGGTAGTCTCTGTGAATCTCCTTTATTATTTCCGGGCGGAGCAGATTCCACGTCTCCGGCAGCTCACCGGCCTTTAAGCCCTTTGCCTGGAGAAGGCTTCCCATCCCCCCGTCAAAAAATACTTTTCTCTTTCTGATTTCCTCCATAATGCCTGCGCCCATACCCACTGCCTCTCCCTTCTGTTGAAATATAAATCCCCCGGCAGGATTCTCACCTGCCCCAAGGCCAGTCACAGACTGACTCTCCTGTAAACGCAGTCTCTCTTTGGACACGCCTCACAGCCCTTTATGGCGCACGCCCGCTCCACATGGCTGACGCCTATAACCGCCGTCACGGATTTGGACGGAGCCATCAAAAAAGCGTCTGTCAAAGTGATTCCTATGCGCTTTGCCGCCTCCAGCGCCCCGAGGAGGGCCGGCTGGCATTCCAGGGAAAAATCCCCGTAGCCGGGGCTGAACCTGGGACGCAGATAAAGTCCCTTTTTCCCGTATTCCTGCCGGATCTCACCGTTCACCTGGTCGCAGTAATCCTCCAGCATAGCCGCAGCCGCAGCCTGGAGCACCACCGCCCGGCTCATCTGAAGACGAGTATACTTCCGAATCAGGCTGTCTGCCTGAACCCCCAGCGTGGCGGCAAACAATATGACAGCCTGACAGTCTCTCAGATTTTTCGAAAGGTCCCTGCTGGAGGCCCGGAAGCATCCCAGATCCAGCTTCCCTCCGTCCAGACACCTTAAGGGATATTCACGAAAGCAGCTCCGCTTCACCGCCGCCCCCTCCAGCTCCTCCCAACAGCTCCGAACCAGCTCCAGAGTCTGCTCATCCGCCTGATGCCTCCCGTATCCCAGATACCGGATGGTCTCCTCTATGTTCGCGCCCATGTTCTTACTCCTCGCAGGTCAGAATCTCCGAGAGACTGGCCTGAATCCGCTCCGCCACATCAGGCTTGTTCATGGAATATATGTGAATTCCGTTGACCCCGTTGGCGATAAGGTCGATGATCTGTTCCGTGGCGTAGGCGATGCCTGCCTGCTTCATGGCCGCCGGCTTATCCCCGAACCGGTCCACCACAGCCTTGAACCGGGATGGCAGATAAGTTCCCGACATCTGGCAGATGCGTCTGATCTGGGAAGCATTGGTCACCGGCATGATCCCCGCCACCACCGGAACCGTGATCCCTCTCTCCCTGATGCGGTACAGGTAATTGTAGAGAATATTATTGTCAAAAAACATCTGGGTAGTGACAAAATCACACCCCGCCTCCACCTTCTCCTTGAGGTGGGTGATATCCTCTGTCTTGTTTACCGACTCCACATGGCCCTCCGGATAGCAGGCGGCGCCGATACAGAAATCTCCGTTCTGCTTAATCTCCCGGATCAGCTCCGAAGCATACTGGTAATCATGGGCAGGCCGCCCTTCCTTCGGTATGTCCCCTCTCAGAGCCAGCACATTTTCGATTCCCCGCCTCTTTAACTCTTCAAGGACACCGCGTACTTTTTCTTTTGTGGAAGAAACGCAGGTGACATGGGCCAGGGTGGGGACATGATATTCATTGTTCAGCGCTGCCGCTATGTCAACGGTGTAGCGGCTTGTTCCCCCTCCCGCCCCGTAAGTCACGCTCATAAAAGAGGGCGACAGCTTTGCTATCTCCCTGGCTGCCGCTTCCACCGTCTCATATTTGTCTTCCGTCTTGGGCGGAAATACCTCAAAGGAAAGGGTAGGCCTTCCCTGTCCTAAGATATCTCTGATTTTCATTTGTTGTCTCTCCTGTTCTCTGTAGTTCTGTTATTCCGCAAATGCCTACTGCCCCATAAATATGCTGGCGATGGGGGAATCTCCGGGAAGAATCAGGGTATCCCCGCTGCCTATAGAAACTCTCGCCGCGTCCAGGGACCTGATGAACCCGTAAAATTCGGCTCTCTCCGGCGTGTTGTAAGCCTCCGCCAGAATCCGCATGTACTCTGCCTCCCCCTCTGCCGTGACGGCTGCCGCCTCCGCCTGGGCGTTGGAAATGCTGATGGCTATCTCTCTGTCTGTGGTATTCTGAATAACCTTTGCCTCCGCCTGGCCCTCTGCCTGGTAGGTGGCGGCAATCTTGTCTCTCTCGGAGATCATCCGCTCATAGACCGCGGCCTTGTTGTCCGCCGGGAGATCCAGCTGCTTGGTCTCCACCGCCAGAAGTTCTATGCCGTACTGCTCCATGCTGGTCCCGATATTGTCCATGATCGCCTGGGACAGCTCTCCGTCCCGGCCGCTGATCACATCATTCTGGCTCATGCTGCTGATCACATTTTTTATAGAATTATACACGATGGTGTCGATCCTTCTCTCCGCGTTGGCGATTGAAGAGTTGAGGGTCTGGGCAAATTTTAACGGGTCGGTAATCTGCCACAGCACATAGCTGTCGCTCATCATGGTCTTTTTGTCCATGGTGATCACATCAGACGCCGCCAGGTCGTAGAGAAGAATCTCTTTCGGCAGACTGTCCGCGGTCTGGACAAACGGAATCTTAAAGCTTAACCCCGCCTGGCTGATGACCCGGCTGACTCTGCCGAATTCCCTCACCAGCTTGTACTCATTTTCCCTGGTGACCACTATGGAATTCCCCAGTCCCACAACGGCGGCCAGCGCAATCACTATCCCTATGAAGCTTCCTGCTAATTTTTTCATGCCGCCACCCCCTAATTCCCGCTTCCTGTGTCTGATGCTGCTCCGTCAGTCTGAACATCTCCACCGGAACCGGCTGTGGAGGAGGGCTGAGGCACCCCTACCCCTTTGGAATCCGTCCCGGCGGCGGAGGGCTGAACCTGCTGGCTCCCGGCGCCCATAAAACTGTCCAGAGGCAGCATGGTGTTCACCTGGCCTGTCCCGTCGATAATCACCTTAAGCCTTGGAAGCACGTCCTCCATGGCCTCATAGAACATCCTCAGCTTGGTGACCTGGGGATTCTTCACGTACTCTTCATACATGGCGTTAAATCTGGCCACTTCCCCGTTGGCCTCGTTGATTCTCTGAGTCTTCTGGGCCTGGGCCTCCTGCATAATCCGGTCGATCTCCGCCTCCGCCCCCGGCAGCTTCTCGTTGCGGTACTTGTTGGCGTTGTTGATGGCAGTCTCCTTGCCCTGCTTGGCAGTCTCCACCGCCTTGAACGCCTCCATCACCTCAGCGGTAGGCGGCTCCGAATCCTGTATCGTCACATTGACCACCTGGAGCCCGATGTCATGTTCCTCCAGTTTTTCCACAATCATGGACCTGATCGTGGCCTGTATCTCGTTTTTCCCCGTGGTCAGCACCGAATCCACGTCATAACTGCCTATGACCGTGCGGACACAGCTTTTGCTGATATTTTTCAGAATCAGCACCGGGTCCTGGGAGGCGTACACCGCCTTCACCGGATCAGCCACCTTGTACTCAATAAAAAAATCCACATTGACAAAATTGTAATCTCTGGTGATCATCAGAGAGTCCTCCTCCCTGCTGGCATTGTCCTCCTGGTCATACCCCAGGGCAAATCCCTGGATAGTGGTGTTGACTTTCTGAACCCTCTGAATCAGCGGAAATTTAAAATGAAGCCCCGGCTCAGTCACGCTGGCCGCTATCCCGAAGGTAGTCAGCACCGCCTGCTCCTGCTCCTCAATATTGTAGTAGGATCCCAGTCCCAGCACAAGAACCACTGCGGCTCCCGCCCCTGTAAGCACTCCCCGCCGGAATTTCCTGGCCGCTTTTTTCATTTTCTCTTCCAGATCCGGATTAAAATTTTCCATATGACACCTCATTTCCCTCTTACGTTTTCCCGGCTGCAGACAGGCTGCTCCCCCTGCAGCCGGTTCAGATAAATCCGCGCTCCCGCCTGAAGCCACATGTCCGCCGCCCCGGCTGCCGGAAGGCGCCGCCGGCACAGATCCGGACAGTCCGCCGTTTTGCGCCGGATCATATCCTTCCGGAATTTTACAAATTGCTTACGGTTACTATACCACAGGTTTTCCATTTTGTCACAAAATTATCAGTGGGGGAAAAGGCTTCGCCAGAAGAAAAATCCATATTAATTTGTTATTTTTTTATCAATGCTCTTGCAATTTTTCAAATCTGTGGTACAATTCAACTTAAATTTTTGAAACTGCTTTGACCCTGGGAAGTCAAATGTGTGTAAGCTGCCGTTCATGGATACAGCAGCCTGTGTAATCCCCGACAACCTGCCCGAAGCCTTACAGGCTTTTTCGGGAATGTTACCGCAGCATGCCTTTTGCCGCGCTCTCGGCGGGCACCGGACGGTAAGGCATATTTTCACAGCACATAAGGAGATCAACACATGAATCAGACGAAACAGACAGGGATCAAAGCATTTTTAGCGCGCAAGAACATTAATTTCAGTCTCAGAACCTATTTTATCGACGCCATGGGAGCTATGGCCTTCGGCCTTTTCGCCTCCCTGCTCATCGGCACCATCTTCGCCACCTTAGGGGAAAAATCCGGCATTCAGGTTTTCAACACCATATCCCAGTACGCAAAAGGCGCCACCGGAGCCGCCCTGGGCGTGTCCATCGCCTACGCCCTGAAGGCCCCCCAGCTAGTCCTCCTCTCCGCCGCCACCGTGGGCATTGCAGGCAACGACTTAGGCGGCCCTGTGGGAGCCTTCGTGGCCGCTGTCGTGGCCGTGGAGCTTGGAAAAATGGTTTCAAAAGAGACCCGTGTGGACATTCTGGTAACTCCCGGCGTCACCATCATCTCAGGCGTGTTTATGGCCCAGTTCGTCGGCCCCGGCGTGTCCGCCTTCATGACCGGCTTTGGAAATCTGGTAAAGACTGCCACCCAGATGCAGCCTTTCTTTATGGGTATCCTGGTGTCTGCCCTCATCGGCATCGCCCTGACCCTTCCCATCAGCAGCGCCGCTGTCTGCATCATGCTCAGTCTGGACGGCCTGGCAGGGGGCGCCGCCACCGCCGGATGCTGCGCCCAGATGGTAGGCTTCGCCGTCTTGAGTTTCCGCGAAAACGGCGTCGGAGGCCTTCTCGCCCAGGGCCTGGGTACCTCCATGCTCCAGATGGGCAATATTGTCAAGAATCCCAGAATATGGATTCCTCCCACACTGGCCGCCATGATCACCGGCCCCATGGCCACTGTGTTGTTCCACATGGAGAATATCCCCACCGGCGCGGGCATGGGCACCTGCGGCCTGGTAGGACCTATCGGCGTGTACACCGCCATGGGCGGAGGAAGCCACATGTGGCTGGGAATCGCCCTGGTGTGCTTCCTGCTCCCGGCAGTGTTTACGTGGGGGATCGGCGAAGTGCTTAGGAAGATGGGATGGATTAAAGATGGGGATTTAAAGTTGGAGTTGTAGCAGGAAAATAGAGAGGGGTGCTCCCATACGGCATACTCAGTGCAATATGACCGGGCGCCCCCAAAAAATATGTTGTATATTCATACCGCTCTGTCCGTCAGTTTCTGCTTTCCTAATGCCATTAGATATCGGTTTCCTGCTTTTTCTTCAGAATACTAACTATTTTATTTTTAACTTCAACTGTTAAAGAATCGTTTGCAAAATACAATATTAAAATATATCCGCCAAAATACAAGCATGATGAAACTACTAACATTATGAATACATTCCAATTCTGCCTTTTTACCCAAAAAGAGAGAACACTTCCCACAACCGCGGCTCCTATCAGCAAACCATATCTGATCTCCCTATAGATGCCCTTCACATCTGTCTTCATAAAATAAAACTGGACTATCCATACAACAATCTCCGCAATCATTGTTCCTAGAGCTGCTCCGGATGCGCCAAATTCAGGAATCATCACTACATTTAGCAACAGATCAGCCATCGCTCCTGCTATCTCTGAATAGAGGACATATTTTTCTTTTCCCATGGGCACAAGCATCTGAATTCCCATAATATTAGTCAATCCAATAAATATTAATGTAGGCATAATAATCTGCATTGGGAGAATGGAACCTTTATAAGCCGTTCCGGATAATAAATAAATGCTTTCCTCTGCAAACAATATAAAATATACACACAGCGGAATGGCAATACGCAGAACAAAATTTATAGCTTTCCCTGCTATCTTGCGAAAATCATCTAAAAGATTTTTTTCAATATAGTAAGATACCCTTGGCAGGAGCACTGTTCCCAAAGAAGTAACTAAGCCAAGTAAAATTCCTTTTATCTTAACCGCTGCATTGTAATATCCCACATCTGTATCAGATTTCATAAAACCAAGCATAACAGAATCCAAATTTGTATAAACGGTAGCAGCACAAGAAATAGCAAAAAAAACCGCAATTGCTTTTATATGTTTCTTTAAGTCATATTCTCCTAAAGGCTTTATTTCTATATAGTGATAAATATTGATAAAATTAAAAATATTTGAGGCGGAAGCTGCAAATATTGTAATCGCTCCATAGCATATATAATCCTTCTGCTCACGCACCAAAAAGAACATGATAAGAAGCGCAATAAACTTAAATATCACAGATCGTATTGTAATATAAGTATATTGTTCCAAAGCCTTGTAGAGCCATTCCATCCCGATAGCATTAAATATAATCGTCAGACTGATAATCATAAACAGAAGTTTCTCCTGACGCAGCCTGGGTATATATGTAATGGCTATAAACAATGCAGTATAGGCGAAAACACTCATTATTAAGTTTATTAAAAATAATTCGTGAACGGTACGGCTCAGTTCTTTTTCATCATCGCGCACTCTGGCGCATGCCCGAATTCCATAAGTGGGAATGCCAAGCTGTGCAAACATAGAAAAATAAGATACAACAGACGTGACAAATGCGATTTTTCCTGTTCCTTCTGGCAAAAGAATACGTGATACATAGGGAAATGTAATCAGCGGAAAAATAAATGATGACATTGTAAGTATGGTATTCATTATAAAGTTGACTGTCAATGAATTCTGTCTTCGCATAATCCTTTTACCCCAGATTATTACTAATTTCTTGTGGGTTTATATATTCACCACCGTTCTTTTGTGTGAAGTCTGACACATAACTACAAGGCCAAGGGCAACATATTGCAAAACAGAGAGCTGCATAGGTACTACTGTCACACTCATCAAAGCCAGCAAAACCATAAATTGTACTGCTACATAAGATTTTTTCTTCTTAATACTTCCCTTTATCCCATAAAAAAATCCCAATATATATGTTCCTGCGCCAAAGATACCCATAGTTGCCAGAATATGTGATACTGCATTACTAAATCCCTGATTGCTGTACCGCTTAATTCTCCAATCAGCCATATATTGAATAATTGCCGCTGAATTATCATAACCGACGCCAAATATCGGATTTGACAGCCAGGCCTTAAAAGCAGCAACATAATCATCAACCCTGATACGGTATGAATTACCAGTGCTGACCTTGAATTTATATAGATCGTATACCACAACTGCAGCTGCGACAATTCCGATGACCCCTAACACATACTTCAGAAATCCCTTCTTTTTTATTTTACATATTTTTCCACTCCCATATTCCAGACCAGTCAAATCTCCCAAATAATACTTTAACACAAGCAATCCTGCCATCACAGCAATTCCGGAGGCAGACAGGGTAGACAGAATCGTAATAATAAGTATTACAATCTTAACCTTTCTGGGCTTCCGATAAAAAAAGAGCTGTGTGCAAAAAGCCATCGAAAGCACAAAAGCGTACATAGGCGCTTCACAAAACACTCCTATATTTCGAACAAAATGCCGTCCCGCTATTTCTTGCTTCTGTCCTAAAAAAAAGAATATGTAATTGCCATAATTGTTAACGCCGCCCCAGTCTACTGTAAAGTATCCAAACGGACTTACTACATAAGAAACAAAATAAGCCACAAGAGATGCAGCTGCCAGTATAACGACACAATTTGCCATTTTGATAATCAGAGAAACACCTCTGTTCTCATTTGTTCCATAGTACACGACCATAATTGGAAGAAAAATAATAAACTTTACCGAGTATGGCACCATACCATCAGCATATGTATTCACCAGTATAAATAAATAAAATAATGCGAAAAACTCATATATCAATAGAAATATCAGAATACGCTTGTTCACGCTGACCTTGTTAATAATTATCAATGCCAGAACACAGACGCAAGCCAGTTCTGATATATAAAAATCAAAATTATAAGACTTAAAAAATACTGAATTCACTTCCAGTATCAATAGTATTGAGAACAGCCACTCTATAATATTCCCAGCTGACAAGTTCGCTTTTATCTTCATTCAATAACATCCTTCATCAATATCATATTCTGAGAGTGTCTTTTAATCCGCCAGCGCTGCCATCAGGTGTTTGCCTGAAATAATATCTTTTCTAATCTTTAATACATTATCTTTTATGGAATAATACTTCTCACGCTCAAGATCATTCAACACTATATCCATTTCTTCCAAAGAACTGACACAAAGTCCGATACCCTTTTCTTCCACATATCTGGCTATTGCAGATTCTGTCCATACGATTACAGGGATTCCTGATGCCAGATATAGTGAAAACTTATGCGGATTGTTATATTTCAGATACTGCCCATAAGCCCCTGAACAGAGCTCACAGGATTCGCCATCCCAAACTAATCCAAAGTGTCCATTGATATGGGAAATCAATTCGTCTGGGGAAAAACTTCCATGATATGAAATGTTCTCCCCGGGACTTCCAGAATAATCCGGACCATATAGTTCAAACTTTATATTACTCAGATTTGGCAATTTATAAAGATATCCACATTTTTCCTGTTTTAAATTACCGGCTATAACAATTTTCCACGGCAATTCAGGTTCTGCAACAATTGATTTTCCATTATATAAATAATCAAACGGCCCTAATACTTTACAATTCGTCTCTGGAGAAAATGTATTAAATACTTTTTTCATGGCCTCATTGTGACATATAACTTTATCAAATATGCTCATTTTTCCTATCTCTGAGGCTAAAACAGCTTGTCCTTCTCCGGTATCCAATTTTCCGTTTCTCAGCCCTATCACATCGTGTACGACCAACTCCAATTTATATTTCTTGATTTTTTTTCCAAAATTCAAAACAGCAAAGAGAAGTTTATTTACTGCCGATGGATAGTAAGGATATTGGATAAGAATCTTTTCATTTTTTCCAGCACAAAGAACGGCATCGATGCTTCCACGAATCAGATGAATCATAACTAAAATCTTTGATGCACCGCTTCTATATAACGCAATATGCTTATACCCAAGTTTTTTAGTAATTAAAAGGACATCGTTTCTCGCTTTATTGCCGGCGTTATATTTATTTTTATTAACGTATTCGCATAAAACAATATTCATACCATTCCCCTTATTTTTATTCTTAATGCAAATGATATTTCATTTTTAAGAAACCATATAGTTGATGATAATTGTCATCTGCCTGAAAATGTTCCTCCCAATATTTTCTGCATGATTTACGCTTAACAGAAAAATTTTCCTCTTTAAAAAACTTTCTGATCGCCTCTGCCAGTTCTTTGTCTGTAAAATCCGCGTCTATAAGACTGCCTGTAACACCATCTATGACAATTTCTGATGTTCCTCCTACATCTGTCGCAATTACCGGAACTCCGAAACTGATAGCTTCCATAATCGACACCGGAACACCCTCGCTGCTGCTCACATTTACAAACAAATCAATTGGCTGTTTTTTATATAAATCTAACACATCAGAATTAGAAATATTTCCCAAAAATCTATATTTAATATTATGTAGGTTTTTAACAGCCTTTCTTTCAATTTTTTCCCTATCAACTCCATCCCCGATATGAATCCATTCAATATTCAAATCACTGTTTTCAAGAATATGAAGAGCCTCTACTATTCGATGAACCCTTTTTACTGGTTCGACCCTGGAACAACTGATAATGCGAAACAAACCGTCTCTGCTTTCCTCTGAAACGCCACAATCCTTAGTCCCTAAAAAAGAAGTTTTTACTTTACCTGATAAATCCGGATATTTACACTTTAAATGAACAGTCCCATGCTCAGAACACGGAAATATCTCATCATATTCTTTCAAAAACAATTTACGGTATGGAAGATATTTTAATTCATTCCTTTCTTCATACAAGTCGTATCCATGAGCTCTTGTAATCTTATAAACAGGTTGGCGCTTCTTCGAAATCAATATTCCAACTCTTGCTGTAACAAAAAGCCAATAACTATATATTGCAAATGGTTCATCTATAATCTTCTCTGCATAACCATTGGTCATAATAGAATTATAAATTCGTGTGCTCTTTGCTTCGAAATATCCTAAAAATATCTTTCTGGCTAAATTCCTGCATTCTATTCTTTCTGTACAAACAATTTTATCTTTTGTAAACAAACAATTCAGCCCAGATATCAAATCCCTGTATTTAGACTTGGCGGGAACTTTAAAAGCTGTGACATTTTCCGGTAATGTTCTTGTGATACAATCTTTTTTATCTGTATCACATGCAATTATTGTAATGCTTTCAAAATATTCAGCTATTATTCCTATTTCATTTTCAATGAAAGTTTCACCTTTTCCGAATGGATAAAATTTTGTAAGCATTAACAAATTCATCTTACTTTCTCCCGCCAATAAATTCTTTTCCATACAGCAAGTACGATATACCGTGCAAAACAATAACAGCTAAAAGCCAACGATAATTTCTCTGTTTTTCTGTACAAGTGCCAGACTCCTTTTGCAGCCTTTATCTTATTACTTGACAATGAATTATCTGTTCTTCGATATTGACCTAAAACTTCGTTTAATCCATAACATTTGTAGCCGGCCTTTAATATTTGTAACCAGGTTGCCGCATCCTGGCGTCTCCGCATATCCGGCATTATTAAATATTTTTTATCTACTATATTGGTGTCTACCATGATACCCACGGTTTGAAGCAAATTATTAGTTAAAAAGCCAATATAATCTACTTTTGGCAGCATATGAATTTTTTTGTTTAAATCATTTCCTTTATCATCAACTACTTCATAGGAGGCACAAGAAAACCCATAATTATTTTCCACCATAAAGCTTACTTGTTTCTCAAGCTTGTCCTGTAGCCATATATCATCCGCATCTAAATATGCAATGAATCTCCCCGAGGAAGTATCTAGCGCACGGTTTCTTGCCATTGCAGCGCCTGCATTTTTATCCTGTTCAAAAATATGGATACGCATGTCAGCCTTTGCTATTTTCCTTACAATGTTATATGTCTCATCAGTAGAGCAATCATCTACAATAATCATCTCCCAATCCTGATAGGTTTGATTTTGAACAGACCTGATAGTCTTCTCAATATATTTAGCGCTATTAAAAGTCGGTGTTATAATTGAAACAAGCTCGCCCATATTTGACTCTCATACTTTCTAAAAATCTCTAAATCTTCCAAAACGTATCTTTCTTTTACCTCACCCACACCTCTCCATCACCAGCTCCCTGGCATACCGCTCCATGCCCTTCTTTAAGTCCTTCGGCGTGATCTCCTTCTCAATCCCCGCTATCCTCCGGTATTTGTCCACCACATTAATCACCATTTTCATGGACAGCGGCCTTCCCAGCTTGGATAGGAACATGTAGTTGTGGTACTCGTTGTCGTGTTCAAAATATTCCCGCTCCCCAAGCCACTGTTCCATCTGTCTTCTCAGAGCCCTGGAGAACACATACACGGAACCCTCTTTCCCCCGCTTTCTGCGCAGAAAAAGATATCCCGTTTTCGGGTCATAGTCCGGCGCCTGCAGGCGCAGAAGCTCGCTCACTTCCACCCTGTGATAAAAGAGAAGCCCCAGCATAACCAGGTCGCGCAGGCAGACACGTCTCCGGAAATCACTGTCCAGGTTTTCATATTCCTGATTCACCGCCCGGAACAGGGCATCCACCTCCTGCTTTGACAGGACGCCGGATCTGTTTTCTCCGTTACCCCCTGAACCTTCCCACGCCTGTCCCACCTCCGCTGCCACTTTTGCACCTTTCGCCTCCGGCGCCTCCATCCCTCCTAACACTCCCACCCCTTCCGGCGCCTGGGATGCGTCGGTTCCGGCTTTTCCTGACGCCGCTGATATCCCAGGTCCGGGCGCGGATATCTTTAGGGGCCGGCAGGCCGGAAGAATCCCCTGTCTCACCAGGTAGGAGAGATAGTAGGTAAACACCTTGCGCTTTCTTGTGACAGTGGAAGGGCGCAGCCTTCTCTCCCCGGATAAGTACTCTAAGTAGCTCTCCAGCTCCGTCTCCCAGCTTCTCTCGGCTCCCCCGGCAGTCTCAAAAACCGGATTCTTCTCCAGCCACATATAAAAATTCTCCAGGTCCTGCCGGTAGGCCTTCTCCGTCCGGCCGTCCAGACCTCTGCCTGTGACCTGGGCGGCGATAAAGTCCTCGATTCGATTCTGAAATCCTGCTCCCTCCGCCTTCACTGCCTGCCTCCTGTCTCTAAACCGTGGGGTTTGGCTGGCTGTACATCTCTTCCACAGCCTCCTTGGCCGCCTTCATGCTCTTGGCAATCAACAGCATAACCTCTTTGTTCTCCTCCGAAAGCTCGGCAAATAAGTCCTGCATGTCCGCTCGTCTGCTTGTCATAGCTGCAACCTCCTAATATTTTTCGTTATTATCCTTTATTGATTTTATTCAATAACTATAAATCAATTATTGATTAATGTCAATCAGTTTATCCTATTTTCCTTGACTTTCCTATCATTGGTTGATATCATGACACTGGAGGTATTGCGGATGAACACTCGTATTCGTGAATTGAGAAAAGCGCTTGACTTAAGCCAGAGAGAATTTGCAGACAGAATCGGTTTAAAGCAGAATGCTATCAGTTATATGGAAAAAGGCGGGTCTACGGTGACGGAACAGAATATCAAGGTGATCTGTTCCCAGTTCAGCGTCAACGAGAACTGGCTGCGCACCGGTGTGGGGGATATGTTCGTGGAAAATGACAGAAAGCAAAAAGAATTTTTTGCTATTTTCGATGAGTTGTCTCCGGTTCTCCAGGATTATCTGATTCACACCGCAAGGGAACTGCTGGACGCCCAGAGCAAGATGGATAACCAAAAGAAATGCTATTAATATAGATGAGGTGACTGCTATGCGGATGTTTCTTAATGCTGTTTTTGACTTCAAACCGAAAGACAGGGCATTTGTCACCGTGCCTCCTGTTTTGAGAGAGGTGCTCAGTGAGGGAGACCAGACTCCCGGAAGGCTTCTGTTCGACTTGTATGACATCAATGACGCGGCCTCCGAGGGGTATACGCCCCACGCCAAGGCGATGAAACGGTTCCCTCAGCTCAGGCCCTACTGGCACAATACTTCCCAGCGGTACGCGGCGATGAACCAGAGGCCTGTGTGGTCGGACGCGCCAATCCCTCCAACCAGGCCTCATGGATACGGCTTTTTCTCCAACTTTCCCGGACGCCGGGAGGGGAGAGCTGTGTTCTGGCCGGAGGACCCTGCCATAGATATGAACTTGTTGGAGGAGGTGTGCGCCACTATTCCCCGTCCCTGTCCTTTCTACTCTTCCGTCATAGTGTGGGACGCCATTCCCTGGTATCCGGACAGCGACCTCACCCCTGCCCTGCGCAATATCCAGTTGGGACACGGCCTGGATGACTTCGGCCCTGGGGAGTGGCCGGATGAGCACGATTTCTACGAGTGCTGTGTGGGCTACCAGAGCAACTGCCTGCTTCTGTCCAGCCGCTTCGGCACTCCTCCGGAGTTGGAGGTCCGCGTGGAGCTCACGGACAAACACCCCATGGAGGAGGCGCTGGCGGTGGTAGAACGCTTCGCCCGCCGGCTTGGAAAGCCTGCGAAACAATGTGTCCGGGCGGTTTTCCCCTGGGAGATGAGAGATGAGATCGCCGGCAGGCTGGCATACATGCGCCCTCGTTTTGATTCCTGGAGAAAGGCGGGCACGGAGAGTCTGGCGGATCTCTACCGCCGGGCGCGGGAGATGCCGCCTGACAGACCGGTAAGCGCCAGGACTCTCACCAGAAGGTTCCTGGAGCGCAACGGTTTTGCCCGTCATGATTTGTGCCGATGGGACGATTATGGCTGGTGCAAACGCCTGCCCCATGGGTATTGGCTCTACCTGTGCCTGTCCGTCAACCCCACTGCCCGGTACGCGCAGCCGGTGAATATGGGACTTATCTGCTACGGGGTCAATTTCCAGGTGAATTATCACTGTTCTCTTCACGATGATTTTGGAATGCGGAAAGATATCCCTGCCGACGAGGCCGCCTTCCAGTTGTTCCAGGAAGCCCTGAACCGGTTTCAGGAAGAGATGGTGCCCCAGCTGGCCCAGGTCTTTGGGGAGACGCCGGACGCATTTTACCAGCACTCCCATGCCTTTGACTACAGTGGGGAGTTCGATGTTTAATTTTGGGGATTAATTTTTGTTTTATTATATACGCAAAACCAGGAGCAGACTGCCGGCTGCTCCTGGTTTTTTGTGAATACATATATTTGTGAACACATATGTTTCTATTCTCAGCCGCCGACTCCTTCAATCACAAATTCCACTGCAGCGTCCTTCTCTCCGCTGATCTCGTACTCTTCATGCACCGGGGCGCCCCAGCTGTCGTCGCCTCCCACGCCTCTCACGGCTCCGAGAATGCTGACGATAGTGTAGTGGGGCGGGACGGGAAGCTCCTCTCTGTGGAGGGCGCTCTCCAGCTCCTGGGCCGTGTAGGGGAGCACGTTCATGTTGAAGGGCTTGTCTGTGGCCGTAAATTTCAGCCCCCGGCCCTGGCTGTCCGACACCTTCAGCCACCGCACCCCTGTGCGGCCGCCGCACTCCTGGGGCATCAGATAGCGGGACAGATTTCCCTCCGGCGTGCCGGCAAAGATTCCCAGCCTGGCCCCGCTGTTTCTGTCAGGATAATTCTCCTCAGGTCCGCATCCATAATAGGTGAAAGCGCCGGCGTCTGAGAGAAGCCGGAACCTCATGCCGAACAGGGGAAGGCCCGGAAGACCCTTTTTCCCGAAATAGCGGGCATTCACCTTGATCTTTCCGTCAGCCGTCACCTCGTAGACCACCTTGGTCTCTGTGGCCGGAACCACGGGAAGGCCGTAGGTGTAGGTCACGGTCACCTTGTCCGGGGCCTCGTCTACCTGGATCTGGGTGTTGTTGTACTGCCACAGCTGGTCGGCCCCAAGCCACGCGGCGCTTCTCACGCTGAACCCGTTTCCTCTGTCGTTGTCCGTGGTGGCCCGCCAGTAAGTGGGCATAGGCGGCCTGGTGGTCATCCACTCTTTCCCGCCGTATCGCAGGGATACCATGCCTCCGTCTGCTCTTGAGAACAGGACAGAGAAGTTCTCTCCCTTAATTCCCAGGTTCACATCCCCGTGGATCACCTTCATGGAGGGCGCCTCCTCTGGCTTCTTCGGCGCAGCTCCTGCTGCCAGGGTATCCTCGCCCCAGGCTCTGCTCTCCGGCGCGGCCGGTGTTCCGCCTGCTTCCTGTCCGCTCCCTTCCCTTCCCGCCGCCTGGCATACACACTCGCCGAACGCGGTCTCATGGCCTTTCTCCGCCCAAAGGGTTCCTTCCCTCAGCACGGCGGACACCTGGCACACGTACTCTCCCGGCTCCCGCTCCACAGGCACGGCGACAGACACCCTGCGGCTCTCCCCCGCCTCCACCGCTGCCTGGAAGACAGTCTCCGCCACAGGCTCCCCGTCCTTTAAAACCTGGCACACGAATTCCAGGTCACTAGTATCCACAAACAGGTTCTTATTTCTGATCTCCGCCTCCGCCTGCATTTGTCCGTTCTCGCTCCAACAGATTTCAGGTGTTATGGCAAGGCTCTGGTACAGGAATTTCACCTCCTGGGCCTTTGGCGACGGCTCCCTGGTTCCGTAGACGATGCCGTTTCCGCAGAAGTTATAGTCCGTGGGACGGTCCGTGAAATCCCCTCCGTACCCCAGCACCTGGGTCCCGTCCAGGTCACGGCGGACCAGGGCCTGGTCCATGTAGTCCCAGATAAAGGCGCCCTGGTACATGGGATACCGATCCTCCAGATCCGTGTATTTCTTCATCCCTCCCAGAGAATTGCCCATGGCGTGGGTGTACTCGCACAGGATAAACGGCTTCCTGGGATTATTTTCCAGATACTTAATCACATCCTGGGGCTTGGTGTACATCTGGCTCTCCACCTGGCTGATGTCCTCAAACTCCCGGTTCCAGAAGACTCCCTCATAGTGGACGACTCTGGAGGGATCTCTCTCCCGGAAATACCGGGACATGGCGGCGATGTCCTCCCCCGCGTAGGACTCGTTGCCGCAGGACCACATGAGGATGGCGGGATGATTCTTGTCTCTCTCAACCATGGACCTTGCCCGGTCCACCACACATTCCTTCCACTGAGGCAGGCTTCCAGGCACATTCCAGGACGGCTCCACGGCCCCCATCTTCTGCCATGAACCGTGGCTCTCCAAGTTAGCCTCGTCGATCATGTACAGGCCGTACTGGTCGCACAGCTGATACCACAGAGTCTGGTTGGGGTAATGGCAGGTGCGCACGGCGTTTAGGTTGTGCTGCTTCATAAACCGGATATCCCACAGCATGTCCTCCCTGGTCACGGCGCGCCCCCGCTGAACGTTAAACTCATGGCGGTTGATGCCCCGGAAAATGATTCTCTTCCCGTTGAGGTACATGATCTTGTCCCGGAGCTCAAAGTGGCGGAAGCCCACAGTCTGGGGAACCACCTCCACAACCTGTCCAAGGCTGTCTGTCACGGTCACGCACAGGCGGTAGAGAACCGGGTCCTCCGCCGACCAGGGCATCACTGCCGGAAGTTCCATGGACGCCGCCGCCCTGCCGCCGGATATATCCCCGGCCTCGGCCTCGCCCACCGTCTTCCCCTCAGGGTCAGAGAGAACCAGCCTGATCTGACAGCCCGGCGTCTCCCCGGACAGCTCCATCTCCACCTGGAGAGTTCCCTTTTTCAAGCTGCTGCGCCCAATGGCCATCCCCCAGGTCCCAGGTCCTTTAGCTGCCCCGTCTCCGCTTACTGCCCCGCTCTCTGCCTCCTCCGGCTGCCCGGCGGCATCCGTCACCAGGTCCGCCTTCACGAACATGTCTCTTACATGTACCTTGGGAATCCCGTAGAGGTATACCTCCCGGAAGATTCCGGAAAACCGGAAAAAGTCCTGGTCCTCGATCCAGCTGGCGCTGCTGCGCTTGTACACTTCCACAGCCAGACGGTTTCCCTTCTCTTTTATAAAGTCTGTCAGTTCAAACTCCGAAGGTGTAAATGTGTCCTCGCCGTAGCCCACAAACTCCCCGTTGAGCCACACGTAGAACGCCGTCTCCACCCCCTGGAAGGACACGAAGACCCTCTTTCCCCTCAGCTCCTCCTTCAAGTCAAACTCCTTCACGTAGCTGGCCACCGGGTTGTACTCCCAGTCGATATGAGGCGGTCTCAGTTCGCTGTGTCCGTCCCAGGGATACATGGTGTTGATGTACTGGCGCTTGTCATATCCCTGAGTCTGAATATGGCCCGGAACCTGAATCTCGTCCATGCCTTCCAGGTCAAAGTCCGCCTTATAGAAATCCGCCTGACGCCGGGACGGACAGTCCGCGTAAGCGAATCTCCACGCGCCGTCAAGAGACTGGCGGAGATCCATGGCTCCCCCGGCTTTCACTCCTGCCTCCATGGCCTGCGCGCTCTCATAAAATACATGATCCGAATGGGCTTTTTCACGGTTGACGGCATAAACCTCCGGATTCTCCAGCCAGGCAAGGTCTGGTACTCTGCTGTTCATACTGCTTCCTCCTGTCGCTTTTTGTTCAAAAAGGCCAAAAACCCCAGGCTCAAAAGCCCGAGGTTCTGAACTTATTATTATTATAATGATTTTTTTCGAAAATGTATATACACTTTTCACAACAACTGTTAAACAAATGTACTCACTGTTACCACGGTCTCCAGCCGGACCTTCTCCCCCTTCCGGATCTGGTAGGACACAGCCGGGATGCTCCCGTTGGGGTACAGCACGTTGGTGTTTGGGTCCGCCTCGATGACCACGCCTCTGGCCTCCGGCCCGGTGCCCCGGACGCGGCATCCCATAGTCTCATATCTCACTTCCGCCGTGTCCCCTTCTGCCCTCTGTACATACCCCGGCGTAAATTTCTCCACCGAGAACCCGCAGTCGTAGGCCGTGCAGTCATAGGCGCTGTCGATCTCGTGGATCCTCCTGTGCCCATCCTCCCGGGGCATCACCGTGGAGGTCACCAAGATTCCGGGAAAGGGCTGCCAGGTGCTGACCACACGGTCCTCCTTCACCTCCCAGGAGAGGCTGTGCTTCCTCACAAACACATAGTCGTCCCCGCGGATGACAAATGCCAGGGCTGAGTCGGGGGCGTTCTCGTGGAGGACGATCTGGCTTCTGGCCACGGAGAAACCGAACCTTGTGGAGTAGGCGAACTTAGAGTATTTCTCCGGCACATGGCCGTGTCCGTACTTCTCGCAGACGCCTGCCGGGTAGGACACCACCTCCCCGCCTGCAAGGCGGTGCATGATCATATCCGCCTGCTTTAAGGCCTTCACCCGCTCAAGCTCCGGGAGAGGCGCGGCTTTCTCCTGCCAGAAGGGATGACTGTCAGGCAGCGCCAGACACAAAAGGCTTTTCATCCCCCAGTATGGAGAGCCCGGAGCATTGTACCGCTCCGCCATGATCAGGTTGGGATAACTGTAACCGATGGTCAGAACCCCGTCTCTGTCATACATCCTCTGGCTGTCCCACCAGTTTAAGTGGCGGGACAGAATCCCCTTCACCACCCCTGCCGGAATCCGGTCAAGGCCCGCGAACACATAGGCTGACCAGAAGGCTGCCTGCCCGAAGCGGTAGGCCAGACTCCGCCCGTAGGGGAGGGCAGAACCATTTTCGTCAAACCAGTAGATAAAATCCCGGGCAAATATCTCCGCCCTCTCTCTGAACCTCCCGCACCGCTCCGGCTCCTCCTTGTCCATGGCCGCGGCGTACAGAAGTCCGTAATAGTGCATGGCAAAGGAGATATAGTAATCCTTCTGGGCCGATCCTCCGTCGCGGTACCAGCCCTCCCCCAGATAGTAGGACTCAATCTTCTCAAGCCCCTCCTCCAGCTTCTCCTGACTGTACCGGCATCCCTGCTTTCTCAGGGCCGCATTTACCAGAATCATGAAAAACTGCCAGTTGCAGTCGGGAATGACGTGCTCGTTGATGCCGTAAAGCCAGTCCGCCAGGTTCTGCTTTGCCAGAGAGCTCAGCGGCTCCCACACCCTCTCCGGCGCAAAGATGATGCCGCTGGCGATGGCGGCCATCTCCACAAACCGCTGGTCGTAGTCGGTGAATCCGCCCCAGTACTCCGGGTGCTCAGGGTCGGTTCCGTTTGCCAGGCCATTTACATAGATCTCCTCAAACCTCTCATCTCTGCCGCCGCCTGCCCAGAAGGGAACCAGCGCCCACAGCGGCCTGGAAAATGCCTCCATCTCGATGCTCACCTGGGGGTAAGTCACCCCGCTGTCCCCCAGATGGAGACGGGCCTTGCCCTCACTGTACAAAGGCGCCAGCGGATCAAGAACCTTGCGCATCCACTGTCTGAAATCTTCTTTTGACTCAAGCCTCATAATATCCTGCCTCCTCTCAAACCATATGCCGCCGCCTGCCAAAAACGGCAGACCGCGGCAATTAATTTTACGTCGTTACCAGTAGGGATTCCAGTCCCCGCATAGTCTGGTGAGGGCCTCCATATAGAAGTAATCCCCCCAGATATTGCACTCGTCCACCCCCTCCGGTGTGCAGGTGTTGAAGGGGGACTTTTTCGAGTAGGTGCTGTGCAGCACCAGGCCGTTTGACTCCCTCGGCGACTTCACGGCATAGCCGTCAGCCACAGACTTCATGATCCTTCTGGCGATGCCTGTGTAATACTCCCCGTCCTCCGGTTCCATATATTTTGCCATCTCCAGCATCCCGCAGGCGGCGATGGAGGCGGAAGAAGAATCCCTGGGTTCCTCTGACCCCTCGCCGAACTCCAGATCCCAGTACGGAACCAGGTCCGAGGGAAGATGTTCCAGAAAATATCCCGTCACATGCTTAAAGTCCTCAATGTACTCCTTCCTCCCTGTGTACCTGTAAGCCATGGCCGTGCCGTACACGCCCCAGGCCTGGCCTCTGGCCCAGGCAGAGCCGTCCCGGTAGCCCTGACAGGCGGCCCCGTGGTCAGGCTCTCCTGTCTCCATATTCATAAAGAAGGTATGCCATGTGGAATAATCCTCCCGGATCACGTTGGCGATGGCCGTGTGGATATGCTTCTCCGCGATATCCCTGTATTTCCTGTCCCCCGTCTCCTGGGAGGCCCAGTAGAGCAGCGGAAGATTCAGCAGGCAGTCGATGATGAACCGGTAATTCTCCGGCTGATCCATGGGCCCCCACGCCTGGATGAACTCTCCCACCGGATGAAAGCGGGTGATCAGCTGGTCGGCCGCCTTCACAGCCGCCTCTTTCCCCTTTCCGCTTCCCACCAGCTTATAGCCTGCCACACAGGAGGGCGAATACAGGAAGCCCATGTCGTGGTGGTCCACTTCCTTTTTTTCGTCAATCCTGTCCAGAAAACTCTCAATCTGGATCTCTCCCGCCGATTTAAGCCGACGGGCCCATTCCTCTTTCCCATTCTTCACCGCCCGCTCCCACGCCAGCCATATCTGCCCCGTCCAGAACCCTGTGGTCCAGTTCACGTTCCCTGTGGGGGTATAAAAGCCGTTCTCGCTGAAAGCCCGCTTAAAATCATGGGTAAATGTCTCCAGATTCCCCACCGTCTGCTCCAGCGCGAAATCCAAGGCCTTCTCCGCCTCACCGCCGCTGATCTCAGGCATTTTCTTTAATAAATCATATATATGTTCATTCATACATTGCGCCTCCTGGTATTATTGCCTGCTCCTAGCCCTTAACTCCCGTAGCCGCGATTCCTTCCACAAAGTACTTCTGCAGGGACAGGAACACGATGAGCACCGGAATCAGGGAAAGCACGGAAGCCGCCATGATCAGTCCGTACTCGGAAGAATACTGGCTGATGAACATCCTCAGTCCGATCTGCAGGGTCTTCTTCGACTCGGTCTTTAAGTAGATCATCGGGCCCAAAAAGTCGTTCCATGTGGCCACGAAGGTAAAGATGGTCAGGGTGGACAGAGCCGGCTTTGACAGGGGCAGCATGATCTTTGAGTAGATCCTGTACTCGTTCATGCCGTCGATTCTCGCCGCCTCGCACAGCTCGTCGGGAATTCCCTGATAGAACTGCCTCATCATAAACACGCCGAAGGCAGAAAACGCCTGGAGGCAGATGATGGCCATGTGGCTGTCGTTCATGCCCATGCCCCGCATCATGATAAACTGGGGAACCATGTACACCTGCCAGGGCATGGCGATGGTGGAGATGTAGGCCATGAACAGCAGGTTCTTGTACTTGAAATCCAGCTTGGCAAAGGCGTAGGCAGCGAAGCTGCTGGTGAGCAGCTGCAGCAGCGTGACGATGATGGTCAGCTTGGTGGTGTTCAGCACAAATTTTGACAGCGGAATCTTGGTCCAGATATCTATATAGTTCCGCCATCTGGGATTCTCGGGAATCCACTGGATGGGGAAAATGAACACGTCTTTATCCAGTTTCAGTGAGGCGGAGAGCATCCACGCGAAGGGAATCAGCATGAGAACCGCCAGGGCGATCAAAACCACGTAGAGGACAAACCGCCAGAATTTATAGCTTTTGCTTTGTACTTTCATCTCTCACCCTCCTAGTTGGCATATTTCTTCTCGCCTCTGAACTGAATCAGAGTCACGGCCAGAACCATCAGGAACAATACCATGGCCACCGCGCTGGCGTAGCCCAAGTTCCAGTTGCGGAACGCTTCTTCGTAAATGTGGTAGACCAGGACAATAGCCGACTTGTTCAGCACGCCGTTGGAGCCGCCTGCCAGCATATACACGATATCATAGACCTTGAAGCAGTTGATGGTCAGCATGATGGTGACAAAAAACGTGGTGGGCTGCAGCTGAGGCCATGTTATGTAGAGAAATTTCTGCCAGGTGTTGGCGCCGTCCAGGCTGCACGCCTCGTAGAGCTCCGCGTTGATGCCCTGAAGGCCTGCCAGGTAGATGACCATGTAGTATCCCATGTTCTTCCACACGCTGAACAGAACCACCGTGAACATGACCCAGTCCTTGTCGGCGGACCACTTGGGAAGGCTCTTTGCCGCCACTCCCAGATTGTAGAGAATCATGTTCACAGGTCCGCTTTTCTGGGGGCTGAACAGCATGTTCCACACCGCCGCCACGGCCACCAGTGATGCCACATAGGGGAAGAAGCTGACGGTCCTGAAGAAGTTCCTCCCCTTCACCTTCTGGTTCAGGATGATGGCCAGGCCCAGGGAGCAGATGAGGGTCAGGGGCACCGTGGCGATACAGTAGATGACGGTGTTTTTCAGGGAGGCTATAAAACGGTCGTTTTTTAACGCCTGCGCAAAATTGTTGAAGGCCACGAACTTCATGGCGTTGTTTCCGTCCCACTCCGCGAACGCCAGTATGAAGGCGAAGATGATGGGAACTAAGGTGAACACGCAGAATCCGATGAAGTTGGGGGCGATGAAGGAGTATGCCACCAGGTCTCTCTTCGTCTGTCTGCCCAGCCGCTCTCCGGTCTTCGCCTGCTTGATCTTCCCCTGGGTGTATTCTATCTTTTTGATGAGCTTATCCCGTTTCCGCTTGTCTGAGGTGTTTTTCAGCTCCTCCTGCAGAGCGGAAAGCTGCGGCTCCAGTTTCGCCAATTTCTCTTTGACCACCTGCGGGTCAACATTTTTCTGATTTGCCATAGTTCCCAAAGCCATTGAAACCGGCTTACCCTCCTTTTTTATTTTGCCTGCCGTCTTTAAATCGGACGGGTCAAAAGCCTGGCCCGTCCGCGATGTTTACAAAGTATTCAGTTGCAACAATTCAGCTGCCTAATTTCCCAGGATCGCCTGCACGCCTTCTGTCATCTCGGCGATGCCCTCGTCGATGCTGCTGCCCTCGGTCATGATGTTGTCATGGCCCTCGTTGAGAACGGTCTCGATCTCAGAGCTCTTGGGGTGAACCGGCATCTCCAGGTATGTGTTGGCTGTCCGCAGGGCCTCCGCGCTGGCGTCGTCTGCGGGGAAGCCTTCCATGCCGGAAATCGCCTCTACCACCGCGTCGGTGGTGATGGCCGGGATGGTGCCTGTCTCGGCGACAACCTCTGCGCCCTCAGAGCCGCAGACGAATTTTACAAACTCCCATGCCAGGTCCTTGTTGGGAGCCGAGGTGGGGATGGACAGACAGGTGATGGTGGCCAGAGTGGAACCCGGCTCCACGCCCTCTGCGTGGGGATACTTCACAAGACCCCAGTTAGCTACCTCCGGGCCGTACTCCCCTGTCTTGATCTTCTCGATGAGCGTGGGGATAAACCAGGAGCCCATATTCATCATGGCCACATTGCCCTGTGCAAAGGCGCCTGAGTAGTGGAGGCTGGAAGTCTTAAGGGTTGCGTAGTCCTGGCATACGCCGTCTTCCTGCTGCGCCAGAATCATCTCGTAGTAGGGCTTTAAGAACTCATAATTTCCGTCCACGATGGAATTCTTGCCGTCCAGGATACCGAACAGCTGGACAGCGGATCTCCAGGTGTGATAGTGGGCGCCGTATACTTCCTGGCCCGGAGTGTCGTTGGTGACGCTTCTCGCCAGCTCGTCATACTGCTCAAAGGTCATATCGTTGGTGGGATAACTGACTCCCGCATTGTCAAATACGTCTTTATTATAGAACATCACCCAGAAGTCGCTTCTGAAAGGCAGTTCATACAGCTTTCCGTCCACTGTCACCTGGTCGGTGATGCCGCCGTACTGAGACAGATCCACCCCGTCTTTGGCGATGTAGTCGTCCAGAGGCTCCAGAACTCCTTTGTTCACCAGGGTGGTGTAGCCCGGCACATCCTTGATGGTGGCGATGTCAAAATCAGAGCCGCTTCCTGTCAGCTCCGTGGCCAGAACCGTCTGGTAGTCGGCAGATCCCAGGTCTACCATCTCGATCTTCACCCCAGGGTTGGCCGCCTGGAACGCGTCGATGAGGGGCTGATAATATACGGTGGAAGAGATATCCCACACCGCCCATTTTAAAACCGTGTCTCCCGACGCCGGGGCCGCGTTCTCTGCCTGAGCCGCCGTGGTTCCCTCCGGCGCTCCGCTCTCCGCCGGGGCCGCCGTGGTGGTGTCACCTGCCGTCGTCGCGCCGGTGTCTCCTGACGAGCCTCCCCCGCAGCCTGCCAGGCTCACGGCCGTCATGGTGCATGCCAGTGTCAGTCCGAGTAATCTTTTTTTCATGTCTTTTCCTCCTCTTTCATTAACAGCTTATCGCTATGTGTCAAGTATACCTGCAATTCTTTTGTCGCAGAATGGAATTATCATTGCAAAATATTAACTATTTATTCCTGACAGCCCTGTTTTTCAAATTTCCATGTAAATTTTTACTGAGTTTTGGTAATTTTTTATCTTTGTATACAAGATGCTTTAAAATGAAAAGTTTATTTTCCTTCTTCTTGTTGACTTTTTATAATAAATATATCATACTTATGAAAACCGCGGGGGGACTGACACTTATGAAGCTGCATGCATTTCTCAAGACCATCAAAGGAAAAATCATCACCATCACCATAGGAACCACCTTCCTCATCACCCTGGTCACCGTGGGCGTCTGTTTCTTCGTGTTTCAGACCCTTTTAAGACAAAACCAGATCCAGAGCGTGGAGTTTAACCTCCAGCTGGTCGCCAACAACGTGTCCTCAGACATGAAGGACCTGGTGTATTTTGCCAGGTGGTGCGCCTCGTCCAGCGATATTCTGGGATATCTGGAGACTTTCCGGGACAAGGACCCTCTCGCCGTGGCCTCAAAAAGCGACAAGGGCCTGAAGAGCATTGCCATCAACGCCTATGACCGTCTGAGAGAGCAGTACCGAAGCACCACCCCCTCCCGCTACATGACCAGGCTCATCGTGTCCAACAACAGCACCTCCAACTTTCTCCAGATCCTGGACACCACTGGGGACACATCCGCCTACAAGGTGAACGCCCTGACGGACTGGGAATATTTTTCCCCTCTCCTGGACAGCCCTGATTTTTACTGGGTCGGCATCGTCAGAGACCCTTTTTATCAGAATTCCCGCAACGCCCTCATCATCCCTGTCATACGCCCTGTCCGGGACAGCTTTGGAAATGAGGCCATCGGGTGGGTGTATCTGTCCATCTCCTCCGATCTGATCACGGACCATCTAAAGTCCTTCCCTCTCCCGGAGGACAGCCGGCTGTATCTCACCATAGGCGACAAGCTGTATCTGATCCAGGGCTCCTCCTTCCGGGAGATGGAGGAGGACTTTACGGTTATCTCCAGGGAGCAGGTGGAAGGCGTGGGGGAGGGAACCCTGGTGCGGAAGATACGCATGGCCGACGGCTCCGCAGGCACCCTGATCACCCGGTCCCTGGGGCAGAATGGCTGGTATATCCACCAGATTCTCTCCAGGCAGCAGCTGGAACAGCAGCGGGCAGTGTACCTTCTCCTCATCGCCGCCATCTGCGGGGTGATCCTGTCCCTGGGCCTTTTCATGGTATTCTCCTTAAACCGCACCATCAGCCAGCCCGTGTCCAGGATCCAGAAAAAGATCGGCGAGATCGCCCAGGGAGATTTCTCCAGGGACAACTCCATCGAGTGGGATCACGAGCTGGGGGATATCGGAAAGGGCATCAACACCTTGTCCCTGAACGTGGTGAATCTCATGGAAAAGCGAATCGACGACGAGAAGCAGAAGAAAGATCTGGAGTACCAGATTCTCCAGAGCCAGATCAACCCCCATTTTCTGTACAATGCCTTGAACTCCATCAAGTGGATGGCCACCATCCAGGGGGCGTCGGGCATCGCAGAGATGACCACCGCCCTGGCGCGGCTTTTAAAAAGGGTTGCCAAAGGCTCCTCTGCCGCCATCACTCTCCAGGAGGAGCTGGATCTGGTAAAAGACTATTTTCTTATTCAGAAATACCGGTACGGGGGAAGCATCGCCATCGAATACAGCATCCAATCCCCGGAGCTTTATCAGTACATGATCCACCGTTTTTCTCTCCAGCCCATTGTCGAAAACGCCCTGTTCCACGGCATTGAGCCAAAGGGCTCCGCGGGAAAGATTCTGGTGGAAGCGGTGGTGAGAACGGACCAGGGGCGAAAGGATCTGCAGATCTCCGTCACGGACAACGGGGTGGGCATGAGCCAGGAGATGATCGACAAGGTTCTCCACCAGTCCCCGTCAAAGAAAAGCGCCGACTTTTTCCGGCAGGTGGGCATCGCCAACGTGAACCAGCGGATTCAGTATGACTACGGGCCGTCCTACGGGATCTCCATCTCCAGCTGCCCCGGAGTCTTCACTACCATGACAATTTTGATTCCCTGCATCACACAGGGTGGGGAGGAAAGGAACGATACATTATGATAAAATTACTGATCGTTGACGATGAGCCTCTGGTTCAGATCGGCATAAAATCCATGCTCAACTGGGCCGACTACGGCATCGAAATCTGCGGAACCGCCATGAACGGCGCCGTGGCTCTGGATATGATTGAAGAATATTCGCCGGAGATCGTCATCGCCGATATACGCATGCCCATCATGAACGGGCTGGAGCTGGCAAAGACCTGCCGGGACACCTACGGGCGCATCCCGCTGTTTATCATCCTCACCAGCTACGACGAATTCCAGCTGGTCAGACAGGCTCTCACCTACCAGGTGGTGGACTATCTCATCAAGCTGGAGCTGGACGCCCAGACCCTGTCCCAGACCATTGAGAACACCTTGAAGCGCCTCAAGGAGCTGAAAGCCACCGAGGCCATACGCGCCGGCGGCCGGCCTCTTCTGCAGACCTACATGGACAAATTTTTTCTCCGTCTCCTCCACAATCTCTTTGACAATGAGGAGCAGTTCCGTCTCCAGGCCAAGGACTTGGGGTTAGATTTTGACCATCAGTATTACGCCGCGGCCCACTGCGAGATTCTGGAGGCCACGGTCCAGGAGATGACCCATGACCAGCTGATGAATCTCTATGCCAGCACCCTGCAGATGGTCAGGGATATTTTAAACCGCCATCTTCCGTGCTATGTCAACTCCCTGGACATGAAACATTTTTCCGTGATTTTCCATTTCCCCTCCGCAGACGACCAGGGGCGGGGAAAGATGATGGAGGCTCTCCACAACGCAGGCTCCATGGTCCACAACTACTTCAATGTGAACATCACCGTGGGCATCGGCTCTGTGGTGGACGCCCCTCTGAAAATCAGCGACTCCTACCAGGACGCCCGGATCGCCTTCACCTCCGCCACCACCCGGGAGCCTTACCGGGATTACAACCAGGTGAAGCCCGAGGCCATCAAGAATTCTTTCAACATCACTCTGTTTAAAAATGACCTGACCAGGGCCTTTGAGGAATTTGACTCCGTCGTCCTCCACGACACCCTCACTCAGATCATCGACCTGTTTGTCCAGAACCCTCTCCGCTACCTCCAGGCCATCGACGGAGCCTGCAACATCCTCTACCTGGCCCTGTCCCTGATGCCAAACGGCGAGGAAGCTCTCAGCGAGATCTTCTCCGAGGACGCCGACGGCTACCGCTCCATCTACCGCATGGGCAACGTGGAACAGGTCACGGACTGGATGACCCGGCTCAGGGACGGACTCTGCGAGACCCTGAAATCCAAGAGAGTTACCTACAAGGAGCACGTGATCTCCAGCGTCCAGAAATACATTCAAAACCACATCGAGGAGCGGCTGACCCTCAATGAGGTGGCCGCCGTGTTCGGCCTGAGCCCCAACTACTTAAGCGTCCTGTTTAAAAAAACCTGCAACGTGGGATTTTCCGAATACATCACCCAGATGAAGGTGAGCAAGGCAAAATCCATGCTTTTAGACCAGGACTTGCGGGTATACGAGGTGGCGGACCGACTGGGTTTTGAGAGCGCTTTCTACTTCAGCAAGGTGTTTAAGAAGGTGGCAGGCGTGTCTCCCAGAGAATTTGTGCAGCAGAAGGCGGAGGAACCCTGACACGGCTCCTCCGCCTTCTGCCGGCCTTCGGTTGTCGTGAAGGCAGACGTTATTCTTCTTCATCCATCTCAAGCCGCACCTGTGCCCCCGCGAAAGTAACCAGAGTACGGTAGACTCTGTCCTTCCATGCGGTCATAAGCCTCGGGTCGGTGACGGGAATCTCCTCTGTCTCCACAAAGGCGGTTCCCTCCACCAGGCAGCACCCCAGAGAGCCCAGGCGGAGCCGGCATGTCCGGCTGTCCCGGCGGCCATCCTCCCACAGAATCTCCGGCTTCTCCCAGGTCATCAGAGACAGAGCCGTCTCTCCGCCCCCTTCCCGCCTGTCGGTGACGGTGATTCCCCGCCCCTTTTCCAGGCAGACCCGCCGGACGTAGGATGTCACCGTGTTTTCCGGATACGCTCCCGCCAGCTCCATCTGAATCCAGGATTTTTCCTCCCCCAGCTCATATTCCACACAGGAGGCGGCAAACTCCTGGCCGTCCTCCTGCATCACCCCGCCGAAGGTGGGCAGGTTGTGATACCGGGACTGCATGGTCCAGATCTCATACCTCTCAGGCGAAAACGTCTTCTTCGTGTAGCTCTCCACCCCCACGTCGATAAACAGAGGGCTTCCGTCCTTGTAAATGGTAAAGCTGCCCACATCGTTGTGGTTGTGGCTGTCATGGTTGTCCCCCGCCTTCACCGCCAGACAGAACCGTCTGTCCCTGGCGATGAAGAGACCTGTGCTGGGGAAATAACAGTCGGGCGCCGGGGTCTCCTCCCCCGGCCGGAAGTCCATGATCTCCTTGTGGCAAAATGCCGCCTGGACCCGGTACAGCAGGTTGTGTTCCTCCAAATCCAGCTGATGTCTTCCTGTCTGCCCCTGATAATCCCCGGCTGCGAAAGCCATGAGCCCCCGGCTGCCCACCCGCTTTCCAAACAGGTATTCTCTTGCGCCGCAGGCCCCGGCCTTGGGGGAGCAGTCGGCAAAGTTTACATAGTACGGCCCCGCCACGTGAACCTTCCGTATGTAATCTGCTATATTCCGGATCTTAGGCTCTGCGTAAAGCCTCTCGAAGGCCCGGCCGCACACCTGGTTGAGAATCTCCATGCTGTTGAACAGGGTCAGCCCCGCATGGCGGTAATACTGGGCTCCCTCGTCGCAGCACCCGTCCTCCCCGTACTCATCCAGAAAATAGTCCAGGCTCCTGCACGCCTTCTCCGTGATCTCCCTGTGAATCTCCGGCGGAAGAGGCCTGGTAAACGCCGCCAGCAGCACATTCTGAGTGCACCAGGAGGTCCAGTTGTTCACAGGCGACTTACCGTCCCCCATCCACCAGAAATGTTCTTTCAGATAGGGGGTGAATATCCGCTCCTCCAGCCGATGGTTCACCAGAACGGACACCGCCGGACTGATCTTCTCAAGCTCCTCCCGCAGAAGGTATTCCGCCAGGGCCGTCACTGCCCCTGTCTCCGCCGCGAACAGATCCAGTACCGGCCTGGTCACGTCGGGGAGCAGGAACTGGGGAGTGTCCCGTATGTACGTGTTGTGGGCCGGCAGCTGCCACGCGCTCTCCTCGCAGATCTGGAAGATGCCGTTGATGATGGTGTCCATGAAGCGCCCCTGATGCTGGACACACTCCGCCAGCACCAGGGCATTTAAAACCGTCCTTCTATTAAACAGCTTCTCTTCGTAGCGGCTCCTGTTTCCCGTGCGGCCAAACTCCATAAAGTCCGTGGCGTAGATGGGCTGGAACTGGTAGTCAAGCCGCCGTTCCCCTTCGCTGACAAGCAGATTTTTGTATGCCTCCGGCAGACTCTCCCAGGACTCCCGGCAGGAAGCCGGCGGATAAGCGGCAAAAAGCCCCTGTGGGAACGAGGTTTCGGCGATTTCCCTGAACATAATGCAACCTCCATCGGAATAGTATTTATGCCTATTATAGCGCCGCCGCGTGGAGATGAACATGTATTATTTTTATTATATCCTTCAATTTTTGTTGTCGGTTTTCTTCCGGAAGGCCACCGGGGTTTCGCCGTAATATTTTTTAAAATACCGGATAAAGCTCTGCACATTGTTGTACCCCAGCCTCTCCGCGATGTCCTTTACCTTTAACGCCGGCACCTGGAGAATCAGCTCCTTCGCCTTCTGCATCCGGATATAGGTGATGTATTCCAGAACCGTATAACCGGTCTCTTCTTTAAAGATGATGCTCAGATACCCGGCTGACAAAAACACGTTCCCCGCCACGTCGTCCAGGGACAAGTCTCTTCCGTAGTTGGACATGATAAACGCGATGGCCCGCTCCACGTTGGGAGAATAGGACTGTTCTTTTTTGCCGGATTTCTCCACGCAGGTTATGAGAATCTTCTCCGATATCTGCTCCAGCTCCATCAAGTCTCTCGCCTGGAAAATCTTTTGAAAGACTGCCCGTTCATGATACTCTCCCGGCAGGCGGCCTCCCAGCTCCATAACGTTCTCTATGAGCTTGCTGCATATCTGAAAATACAGGAACCGGGTGTACTGGATGTCCGTCTCTTTCGCGCACAGCTCCCGTGTCAGGCTGTGAAGCGCTTCCACGGCCTCCTCCTCTTTCCCCTCTCTCACCAGCTGGTTCAGCTGTTTCTCCGTCTCTTTTTTGTAGTATTCCTCTTTGTAGTCGGCCGTGGGGGCGGTCTCGTAGATTAATGTGTTCTTCCCTTTAAAAAATGTCTTTTCCAGGGTTCTCAGCATGCTTGAGTAGATAAGGCTCATGTTCTCCGGGTTCTGGAACTCCTGGCTGACACAGCAGGTGCACAGGATGCCTTCACACTCTTCCAGCTCCCGCTTCTGCTGCTCTGCCAGCCCCAGAAATTCCTCGTAGCCCAGGTCCGTGTTGAAAATCCCCACCAGCCTTGTCTGGGTAAGCCCTGCTATGATGCCGTCGATCTGCCTCTCGTCCCCCACCAGCCTCTGCCACGCGCTCTGGGCCTGGAACCGGTCCGCCTCATCGTCAAATTCCACGATCATAAGGACATACCAGGCAAAATCCATATTCTGGCGCAGGAGCCGCTTCAGATGCCCGAACCGTTCCTGGTCGAACACCTCTGTCACCAGCTTCCTCACCGAATCCCGCACCACCGATGGGAGGCCGTACTCCTTGTCCGTCTGAAGCTCCTTGACCACGTCTTCAATGAGCATATATTCATTTTTTGCCATGTGGGGCTCGTCCCTCACGGTCATGATGGCCAGCTTGCTTCCCAGGCGATTTAACGGCCTGTAAAAATACAGGGAAAAGCCGTAGATAATCACGGACGCCGCCGCAATCACCAGGAGGCTGACCAGGATAATTTTCTGCCTTACCTTGCTGCTCTCCCTGGTCAGGTATGTGTAGTCCTGAACCGTCCCTATGGTGAGATTGGAGCTTTCCGACTGTTTTTTGTACAGCATAAACAGGTGTCCCTGGCTCTCAAAGTGCTCCACCCCCGCCTCCTGGCCCATAAGCTGTTCATCTACATCCGGCTGCCGGCTGTCTCCCCCGATGATGATTCCGCCGTCCTCCACCATCAGGCAGCTTCTCACCATCCCCGCCTCGTTGCCCATGAGTATATTGTCCGTAAATGCATCCAGGTCCACGGTGAGAATCATGTAAACCGTCTTCTCCCCCTGGATAGGCTCCAGGCGCTGGACCAGCTCCAGATGCCTTTCCCCCTCCTGCTCCCGGATCAAAAACAGGCTTTTGGAGGAGAACTCCACATTCAGCCTGTCCGCCTGAATCGTGGTCTTCGCCTTCTCCGTGACGGAAATTCCCCTCTGCAGGTCGATGAGCTCCACGCCCATGATCAGGCTGCTGCTGGAGCACACGTTTTGAAAATGGCGGATTATGTTCAGAAGAGCCATGGGCCTTCCGTTGTAAGCCTCTCTGGTCATGATCAGGTTAAATACATTTCTGTCCCCCAGGATCAAATATACCGTCTCATCCAGCTGCCGCACCCTCTCGTCCAGGGACTGCCGCTTTTCTTCCAGCATACTCTCGTTGAACTCTGTCATGTGCTTCAGAATCAGGCTGGTGCTGAATATGCTGCAGACAGCCGCGATCATGCAGATAAACACCACCGTGATTACAATATTCACAATATACAGCTGATAAAACACCCTGCTCTTGGCTGCCTTTTGTTGTCCTCTCATAGCCAGACCTCCTATTACTTTAAAAGTCCCGCCGCCGAATAGGCGGCATGCATTCAGGTATGCCAAGTGCGCCCGCCATAGCTTTCATGGGTGGTGGGTCTTCTGCCGGGCTCATGAAGGTTTACTATCATAATCAAATGACAGACAAAAGGCAATTTCACCGTCTTCCTCCTCCATATCCAGCTCAAGGGCCTCCACTCCCGGAACCAGGTTGTAGATTCTCTCCAGGCCCCGGGGGAGAGTGATTCTCCCCCGCTCCCTGGCAACCGTCACCGCCGTCCCGTCTCTTTTTACCGTCACCTTGCGCTCTCCGGCCTCAACCTCCTCTTTCTGCCTGGAGACAAGCGGCAAAATCCATCTGGCTCCCGGCGGAACCTTCGCCTGGACACAGACCCTGTCAGGCTCAAACAGGTAAAAGACCTGGTACTCTCCGTTCTCATGCTTCTTTTTGTGAATATCGGTGAGGCGCCCACGGACTCTGACCCGGAATTGGCCCTGTCCCTGTTCCTGTTCCATCCCGCATGTGTGGTCAAACATATTGCTGTACACTTCGCCGTCCTGGCAAAGCTCCAGCCTGGGAGTGATGCAGCGGTGATTCCCCCGCCGGGGTAGAGTCATGTTGTACGGTTCTTTTAACGAGTACCGGCTCATGCCGGCGCACAGCACGGGCCCCGCCTGCCTGTGCCAGAGAAGGGACAGGGTCCCGCCGCCTGGGTGTCCTCCGGGCAGCCCCGGATATTCCCAGTCATAAGCGGTAACCGTGGCCGTATATTCCCTCCCCGGAATCACCAGAGTATCCAGTTCTCTCACATACTCTGCCTTTTTCATCCGGCTTCTGGGAAGGCTGCCGTCCCGGAGCCGGCGCCAGAGCCCCTGGTCCAGAATCCCCGCCAGCGCCTTGGCGTGGGTGAAGGTGTGGTGGACGCAGGGCGGCTCGCCTGTATCCTTTAAGTGGGGGCCTCCGTACAGAAGGCCGTTAAAGGTGCACCTGCTTAGGAGGGACAGGTTCTTGAAGGCGGCAGCTCCAAGGTCCGGTTCCCACCGGGCCGCCAGAAGACATCCCAGCCCGCATCCGTCGGAGGTCCTGCTTCCCCAGTAAGTCCACTTGTAATTCCTTGTGCCGAAGCTGTTGTCCATGGCTCCGTCATCCAGCATGAACAGCAGATGGCGCCTCCACACCCTGACCAGTTTCTCCCTGAGCGGGGCGTCTCCCGTCTTTACTGCGTACTGGAAAAAGGCGGGGAGGGATTCTTCCAGATTGTATCCGACATCCACGGGACGGCATCCCCTGGGGCTGACGCCGTCTACAGGACGCCCTTCTCCCGCCAGGATGCCGTCCCCGGTCAGCTGGGACACCGCCAGCCGGGCCAGCTCCCTCCCCCGCTTACGGTACTTCTCCTTCCCCAGAAGATCCGCGCACACCTCCATGGCCAGGCAGCAGGCGATCCGGTAGTTTACGTTGCACACCTCGAACTC
>CAJTOT010000013.1:56696-90478 GCA_910577935.1 uncultured Hungatella sp.
CCTTGCCCCTTCCAGATACGCCTCGTCCCCGTCTCTGTCCGCCAGGTACAAAAACGGATAGATGGCGTCAAAGCATCTTCCGTGGATCATCCCGCAGGAAGGACACAAGATTCCTCCCCGCAGACCAGGCTCCTTCTGATTGCGGACCTGCAGTTTTAACAGTCCGCCGCACCATGAGCGCAGCAGGCTCTCACACGTCTTTTCCACTGTCTCTCCCCCATTCTTCTGTGTCGGATCTCCAGCATGTGGTTTCCCCGCCATATGAGACCGAGAACCCATGACTGTCCCTGGAGTAAACCGGAGTCCGGCTCCACTCCCTCACGGCCTCGTCCCAGGTTCTGGTTCCCAGGACGGCGCAGGCAAGCCAGGTTTCTCCCTCCTCCATATCCCCCATGAGACAGGGCAGCTTCGTGCGGGAATACAGCACGTTGGTGTTGGGATGGGGAAGCACGACCTGCCCCCTGCGCCGCCCCTCCAGGTTGACGATGGCGGTGCACCCCAGGGTATGCCAGGCCCTGGCCATGGCATCATCCGACTCCTCCAGCCCCGCCGCGGGGGCGCCGCTGACTCCCGTTCCTCCCTCTGCCGCGGCGCCGCTGACTCTCCGGCCCTCCGTCTCCGGATATCCGCTGCCGTCCCATCCCACGGCGTAGGCCCCTTCTCCGCCGGTAAGAGTCCGGGCGCTGACCACCCTGTGGACCCTCACATGCCAGGAGCCCCAGGGGATGAGCCAGGTTTCCACCGTCACGTCCTCCCAGGGCTTCCACAGGCTGTAGATCCCCTCCCGGCTGACCTTCACCTGCAGGCAGTTCCGTCTGACCCGGTACAGGCCGTCTCCCCGCTCACACAGAGCCAGCATGGAGTCGAAGGCGCCCTGGTCATACCCGTATTCTCCCCCCGGAACGCTGAATCCAAACACGTTGGAGTAAGCGAATTTCTCGTATTTCGCAGACATGAAGGTGGGCTCGAACCGGGCATACTGGCCGGAAGTCAGAGCCTGGACGTGCCTTCCCCCTTCCCCTCTCATGACGATCATAAACGGATGCTTCTGAACGGAAACCCTCCCCGGCTCAGGAAGCTCCTCCTCCACGGCGCTCCAGAACGGATGGCTCTCCGGCAGGGCCAGCGCCAGAAACGCCTTCATGGCCCAGGCGGGGGAGCCGGGAGCGTTGTAAAACTCCGCCATTTTCAGGTTGGGGTATCTGTATCCAACAGTCAAAACCCCGTCTCCGTCCCAGACAGGCTGCCTTATCCACCACCGGATGTTGCGCAGGAGAAGCCCTTTTATCACTCCCCAGGGGAAAACCTCCACTCCCGCCCAGGCCAGCGCTCCCCAGAAGGCGGACATGGCAAAGCGGTAGGTCAGGCTTCTCCCGAAGGGAAGCCCGTCTCCTTCCGCCCCGAACCACCAGATAAAATCCCCGGCAAAAAGAGCCGCCCTCTCCTTATACAGACGGCACCGGGCCGGGTCCTCTTCCTCCATCACGGCCGCGTAGATCAGCCCGTAAAAATGCATGGCGAACGCCACATAGTAATCTCTCTGGGGAGAGGGGCCGTCAGAATACCATCCGTCTCCCAGATAATTTTTCTCAATCCCCTCCAGCGCCTTCTCCAGAATCTCCTGGCTGTAGGACGCCCCCGCCTTCTTCAGGCCTATATTCACGATGACGGGAAAAAACAGCCAGTTGTTGGCTGCCAGAGGCGCCTCGTTGACCTTCCGCAGCCAGCGGGCCAGATTCTCCCTGCTTTCTTCATCGAGAGGTTCCCACACCAGCTCCGGCGCCATCACAAGCCCTATGCCCAGAGACGCCATCTCCACGATCTTCTGGTCTTTTCCTTCCAGCTCTCCCCAGTATTCGTCTGAATCCGGGTCTGTCCCCGCCTTGATTCTCTCCCGGAAGAAAGCCTGCGCCCCGCTGTCAAGGCTGCTCTCGAAACCTCCGGCGCAAAGCGGGACAAGCCCGAAGAGAGGGCGTAAAAGTCCCTCTATCCAGGCTGTCTTGTGAGAATATTTTGCTCCGTGCTCTCCTTCACACGCGGAGATGCCGCCCCGGCCGAACCTGCCGGCGGCAGCGCCGATCATCTCCCGCGCCAGCGCCTGCAGATCCTCTCTTGTCTCAACCGGGTTATCCCCTGTCTTCTTGTACATACTGTCCCCTTTCTACATTATCTGTCCACAAATCAGCCCTTCACAGACCCCATCATCACTCCCTGGGTAAAATACTTCTGCAAAAACGGATACACGCACATGATGGGCAGGACTGTGATGACGATGGTTGCCATCTTAAAGTTTTCCGGGTTCATAAACACCTCCCCGCTGCTGTTTAAGTCATTCGCCACCATATCGATAATGTTGCGCAGCACCACCTGGAGAGGCCACCTGGAATCCGTGTTGATGTAGATGGTGGCGTGGAGAAATTCATTCCAGTGCTGTACCGCGTAAAACAGGGCGATGGTCGCCAGGGACGCCTTGGACAGAGGCAGCACGATCTTAACCAGAGTCATCACGTCCCCGCATCCGTCGATTTTGGCGGCATCGATGAGGCTGTCGGGTATGCTCTTGAAAAATTTGGTCAGGATCAGCAGGTTGTACACGTTAACCGCCATGGATGTGATCAGCGACCACAGGCTGTCCATAAGGCCGAACTGCTTGATAACCAGGTAGGTGGGAATCATGCCTCCGTTAAACAACATGGGAAAAACCACGAAGGCGGAGAAAAACTGTTTGCCCGGCAGCTTCTCCCTGGAGAGGGGGTAGGCCAGCATGATGGTGAGCAGCATATTGACCGCGGTTCCCGTCACCGTCAGGAACACGGAATTAAAAAATCCGCTGAACAAAATCTTCTTTGAAAACGCATACCTGTACGTATCCAGGGTAAATCCTGCCGGCCACAGATACAGATGGTTTAAGGAGCTCTGGGACGGAACGCTGAAGGAGTACATAACCACGTACCAGAACGGGTACACCATGATGATGCCTATGATGATAAACAACAGGTAATTCGCCGCCGTGGCAGGGTGTATTTTTTTGTGCCTGGCCTGCATCAGACAATTCCCTCCTCTCCGAACCACCGGCTGATCTTGTTGGCGCTGCCCACGAGAATCAGAGCGATGACCGACTTGAACATATCTACCGTAGCCGCGAAGCTGTAGCTTCCCCGCCCCAGTCCTTCCCGGTATACATAAGTGTCGAAAATGTCGATGGCATCTCGGGTAATGGGATTCTGCAGCACCAGAATCTGCTCAAATCCGGCATTCATGATCTTTCCGATTCTGAGAATCAGCATGACGATCACGATGGAGGAGATGGCCGGCAGGGTAATGTGCACCATCTGCTGCACCTTGTTGGCCCCGTCCATTCTGGCGGCCTCATACAGATTTAAGTCCACCTGGGTCAGGGCCGCCAGAAAGACGATAGTGCTCCACCCCGCCTCTTTCCAGATGTCCGAGAAGATGACCACCCAGAAAATCGTGTTCTTCTTCGCCATAATATTTACCGCCTCCATGCCTGTGGCCTTAAAAAACTGGCCCGCCAGGCCGAACACCGGCGAAAACAGATTCAGCATGATTCCGCCGATGACCACCCAGGACAGGAAGTGGGGCAGGTAGATACAGGTCTGCACAACCTTCTTAAACCTCACCTTCCTGATCTCGTTGAGCAGTATGGCCAGGAGAATCGGGATGGGGAACCCGATGAGAATCTTGGTAAAGCTGATTTTCAAGGTGTTTTTCATAACATTCCAGAAATCCCCGGAACTGATTAAGTCTCTGAAATTCTCCAGTCCCACCCAGTCACTGGCCCAGATGCCTTTAAAAATATTATAATCTTTGAAAGCAATTACCAGGCCGAACATGGGCAGGTAACGAAACAATATAAAATACAAGAGTCCGGGAACCATCAAAAGATACAGAGTCTTGTGTTCCTTTAACCCTCTCCGCGCCTTGCTGCCATTTGCCGGCAATGACTTTGCCTTCGGTCCTGCCATGTCAACCTCCTGCCCTTCCTATTTTGCCTGATATGCTTCATCCAGGGCCTTTGTCAGCTCGTCCCCGCCTCTGGATTTCCACTCCTCCACAAAGCTCTCGAAGCCTCCCTCGATGGGAGTCTCCCCTACGATCATCTCGATGTACCGGGTGTTGGTAATCTCCTTCAGCTTAGGGTACAGCTCGTTCAGCTCGTCGATAAAGATGCCGTCCACCGGGTTGGGGGTGCAGATGGTGTGGGAATGCTCGAAGGCGTCGAACAGCTCCGGGGAGGAGTGGTCGAACAGCACGGTGTTCCCGATGAAGAACTTGTTTAAATCCAGCTCATTTGTCTGCTGATCGTCGATCAGCCTCACCAGCACGTCGCCCTCCCATTTGTAGTGCTCGCCTTCCACGCCGTACTGGGCAAAGCGGTTTCCTTCCTCGGACATGAGATAGTCAATAAGCCTCAGGCACGCGTCTATATTCTTGGAATCCTTCGATATGAAGGTTCTCAGCCATCCCCTCTCGCTGGCCATCCGGATGCCCACCGGGTTGTCGCAGCCGCCTTTCAGCACAGGGCCGTACACATGCTCTCCCTCCGGGTACGCCTGGATAAAGGGCTCGTAGTAGTTGGACCAGTTGTTGTGGTCAAAGATGTGAATCTTGGTGACGCCGGCGCCGTAGATTCCCGACTTCACCTTCTGCTGCCATCTCTTGGCGTCGTCGGTGACGAATTCCGGGTCGATGAGGCCGTCCTGGTACATCTTGTTCAGATAGATGAGGGCATCCTTCATGGACGGCTGGATGGAGCCGTTCTCAATATGGCCGTCTTTCACCATCCAGTAGTTGGGAAGAGCCCCGTAGGCGCCGAAGATATGGTCAAACCAGGTGGTGTCCACATTCTGGTAGCCGCCGAAGGCGAAGGTGTCATTTACCCCGTTGCCGTCAGGGTCGTCAAGGGCCACTGCCCTCGCCACCTCATAGTACTCGTCCAGGGTGGCGGGCACCTCCAGCCCCAGCTTGTCCAGCCAGTCCTTCCTGTAGGCAATCTCGGAGAGGGGGTTGGGGTTCTTTATGCCGATGGAGTAAATATTTCCGTCTGTGTATCTCATCAGGTCCCAGGTGGCCTCGTCCCGCCCGTTTTTAATGTTGGGGTAATTGTCCCAGTACTGGTTTATGGGGAGAAGGATTCCTGAGGACAGCAGCTGGCTCTCCATGGTCTCTGTCTCGCACTGGATGATATCCGGACGGTCGCCTGACGCCAGAAGGATATTCAGCTTGTTGTCCAGTTCTTTCGTGGGAACCTGGATGATCTCCAGCTTCGTGTTGGTGGCCTCCTCGATCATCTGCTTGGCATATGACCCGTCTACAATATTTTTATTGGTGAGGAAAAGCTTTAAGTGGACCGGCTCTTCGCCGCCTCCTCCCGTCTCCTGGTTTCCCCCGGCTTCCCCGGCCTTTGCCGTCTCGTTCTTTGCCGCCTGGGAAGGCGCCTGCCCTCCGCTTCCGCCGTCCCCTGCCTTGCCGCATCCCGCCAGGGCTCCGGCCATCATGCAGACCGTCAGAGCGCCGGCTGCCGCCTTGTACAGATTGGGTGTTTTCTTCATCAATGGTTCCTCCTTTTTGTGTTTGTGCATTATTTATAGAATTCGGCTTTTTATTCCTGGCTTTATTATACATTTTACAGTTGTATTTTCAATTTTTGATTTTTTAGATTATGCTCTTATATTAAGATTTTCGTGTTCTATATAGATTTTTAAACATATATATGGGAATTATACTATTGACGAAGAAGCCAGGTTTATGGGGTAATAAAGGAAAGACCATGTCTTATGATCGGAGAAATCCGTACATGGAGGATTAAAAGGAACTTTAAAAAGGCCGGACAAAGGCCGGGGAGCCGGGACTACTCCTCCGGCCCCGGAATGCGTATCCGCACCGTATTGCAGAAGAAAGGGATGGATTCGAACTCTATGGAAACACTGCCGTAACACGCCGACAGTCTCTGATAGATATTGTACAGGCCCACATGGCTCTTTTGTGTGCCCTCTGTGTTTTCCGGGTGGAGGGCGGCCTCTGCCTTCTGGACATCAATGCCGCAGCCGTTGTCAGAAAGCTCCATGAGGACACAGTCGTCACATTTTTTGATACGCACGGAGATGGCAGGCATCAGTATGGCGTCGGCGCAGCACTCTTCCTGGTTAAATCCATGGCGGATGGAGTTCTCCGCCAGGGGCTGAAGGATCAGCTTCAGCACAGACATTCGTTCCAGCTCGGGGCTGATGCTGCACTCGAACCGGATCTTCTGGTTAAACCGGTGGTTCATGATGTCAATGTAGGCCCTGACGTGGGCGATCTCCCTCTGGATGGGGATCATCTCATTGCCGTAATTCAGGCCTGTCCGCAGAAAATCGCTGAGGCTGGTGACCATGGAGGATGCCTCCTCCCGGTGGCCTCCCAGAATTTCCATATTGATGCATTCCAGCGTGTTATAGAGAAAGTGGGGGTTGATCTGCTCGGAGAGCAGCTGTATCTCCGCCCGGAACTTGGAGCGCTCCGTCTCCTTAATCCGGACAAACTGCTGCTGTATGGTGGCGTACATGGAGTTGATGGCCTGGTTGAGATGTCCCACCTCGTCATGATACGCCATCTCCCAGGGCGTGTCGTATGTGTTATTCTCGATGTTTTTCACATTGGATATGAGCTGGTGAAACGGCCTGGTGACAAACCGGGACAGCTTCAGAGCCAGGAGCGCAGCCAGAAGAAGCCCGGCCGCGGCGCAGACAGCAATCATCAGATCCATGTTCATCAGCCGGCTGTACAGTATATCCTTTGGCAGGATGCAGACCATCTTCATATCTCCGAAATTCAGCGGTTTGGAGTAGATGGTGTAGTCCGCCGTGTCCTCCACCAGCTCCATGGAGCCGTCTCCGGGAATCCGGCCCAGAGCCTCCGTGACGGACCGTGACGCCGAAAGCTCATAGTAGGGGGAATCTTCTGTCAGGCTAAGATTCGTCCCCTGGCTGTCGGCGATATACATGATGCGGTCGGAGTAGGAGCTCTGCCCCAGCGCCAGCCGCTCATTGACCCGCTGGCTGTCGAGAAAGAGAAACAAAAACACATCCGCCTCCTCCGGGAAGTCCACCACCTTCAAATAGCTGGTTTTCGGCAATTGGCTGATGGGGAGCACCACCGGAATCACCAGGTTATTCTGCCTGAACGGGCTTTCGCCCACAGGAAACCAGGTGATTCCCTTCATATATGAAAAATCCAGGCCGAAATACTCCGACGGCGCCGCTTCCTTTTTCAGGGTCTTGGTAAACAGGGAGTAAACCTCCCCGTTTTTCCCCACAACCACCACAGAATCCAGGAGAGCGTTGGACAGCGTCAGGCTGGTTATATACTCCTGGAGCGTCATCTTATGCTGGCGGTACTGTCCCAAGTCGCCGCCGTGGGCATCCCCCACCATATCGGCAAACCCGGGGGAGGAGGCGGTTTCCAGCACGTTGTACAGCAGATGCTGCCAGGAGTCCTCCAGCGCCTGGCTTCCTACCTGGACGGAATCCGCCGTCTGCACATAGGTGTCTTCCCGGTAAAAACGGGCGAAAAGCACACTGGAAAAAAGCCCCAGGAAGGAGGCCAGAAACATGGCGATCACAAGCATGGAGAACAGGATTTTGCAGGCAATATTCAGATTAGCTATAAAAGCAGACAATGGTTTTATCATTATGAACAATAGGTGGCCTGATACCGGGAAGGCGTCATGCCCGTGTAATTCTTGAATGCCCGGTAGAAAGACCGGTAATCGTCGTAACCTACCCGCCAGGCTATCTCGTTAATGTTTGCAGGGGAAATTTCCAGAAGGCGCTTGGCCTCCTCCATCTTCATATTCAAGACATAATTCCGGAAATTAATTCCTGTCTTGGCCTTGAAATATACCGTAAAATAAGAAGGGCTTAAATTCACCTCGGCCGCCACCTCCTCGGCAGGTATCTTCTGGTGAATGTGGCTGTTTATATAGGCCTTGGCGCCGGCGATGATGCCGTCCTTGTGGTTGGAAAAGTACTGGCTCAGGAATTCTCCGTAGAAGAGAAACAGCTCGGTGACCCACTCCTCAATCTGCCTGAAGGTGTCCTGGCGGCTGATGCACACATAGGGAATCTCCGTGAAGAAATCCAGTTTTTCCGTGATCTGCCTTTTCAGGGCGTTCTGCACGTCAGTCACCAGGTAGATGCTCATCCCGCGGATATAGCTTGGGGGCGGCATGGGCACATAGAGCAGGGCTCTGAAATACCGGCGGCAGTAATCCCGGATCTCCCCGGCATTCCCCAGGCGGATAGCCGATATCAGCGGCTCCGTGTCCACGTTACCCGACGACAGGGCCGGGGAGCCGGTGTGGATGACAGACTCTGTGTACAAGACCTGCCCCGACTCGTAGAGACTGTAGGACAGGGCGTTCATGGCATTTTTGTAGGAGGCCGAGGCGTGGATGAGCCCCTCTTCCCTGGACCCGACGCCGATGGCCATGTGGCAGTCCGAGCCGGCTTTAAATGTCTCGTGACAGGACAAAAGCCGCTGTCTTACAGTCTCCTCTTCTTCCTCCGGATAGTGGAGGAGAAGAACCGCCCTGGCCGGATTGCTGACCCAGATCTCCCCCAGATGCCCTTCCAGAAGGCCTGCGCCGATTTCCCTGACCTTCTGGATCAGCTCCGGGCAGTCCCTCACCTCCTCGGCGAAGAGGGAGAAGACTATCACTTTGTAAGAGCCGCCGCCCAGGCGGTGGGGAAAGGACTCCAGCTTTGCCCTGATATCGCTTTCATAGCGGAATTCGTCGTGGATAAGCTGATTTAAAAAAAGTTTCTTCGAGGAAGCCTGAAGCTGCCGGTAATCCGGCCGGTCAGAGACGGCTTCTTCCGCCGTATGTTCCAGTTCCGTCTTCAGGGTCTCCAGCTCCGCGGTCAGTTCCTCGATCTTGAGCGGCTTGAGCACATATGCCCTGGCGCCATAGCGGATGGCAGTCTGGGCATAGGCGAAATCGTCATACCCGCTCAGGATGATAAACATGGTCTTCATGTCATGACTGCGGCATTCCTTGATCAGTTCCAGCCCTGACATGCGCGGCATGCGGATATCGGTGATAACTATATCAGGTTTATATTCTTTTATATATTCCCACGCCTCCAGTCCGTCCTTGGCGCTGCAGGAGACAGACATATTCAGCTGTTTCCAATCTACATTCTCCCAAAGGCCGTTCCGGACAGCCGCCTCGTCATCGGCGATCAAAACCTGAATGGTTCGTCCAACATTCATAGAAAACTCCTTCTTACGACGACACAGAACAATCGACAGCACAGCACTAGTCTACCATAAATTTTTCGGCTTAACAAGAATCACCACTTAATTATATAAAATCATGAAAAATGCCACATATTCCATGAAATATGTCATCATAATACACAATTCTATGTGATAAAATCAAGCCATTAAAAAACATATTGTACAAGGAGGAACGATATGAGAAACAAAAAGCTCGTGAGTATTGCACTGGCCGGCATGATGGCTGTCTCCCTGGCGGCGTGCGGCGGCAGCGGGGACAGCCAGACACAGGCCCCGGCGGCGGAAGGCGGGAAGGAGGCAGGCGGCGAGACCCAGAAAGCCGGAGCGGCCCCGGAAAGCTCCGGAGAAAAAACCGTGATCACCGTGTGGAGCATGGACCGCCACGATTCCGAGTATGTGGAAGCCAAGATCAAGGAGTTCAACGAGACCAACGACAAGGGAATTGAGATCGTCATGAATATCATCACCGACGACTATGCCAACATGATGGCCCTGGCATTCTCCTCGGGAACCGCGCCGGATATCGCAGGCGTGGGAGGCGCCACCAGCGGCTTTGACTTAAAGACTTTCGTGGAAGCCGGCATCATCGACCCTCTCAACGACTATATTACAGACCCTGAATTTGAGAAAGTGACAGAGGCCAGCCGCCTTCAGTTTGAGGGCATCAATATGATCAGCGGCAATGTGTACTGGATTCCCACAGGCATGCGCAGCGGCACCAGGATCGAGTACAACAAGGAGCTGGTAGAGAAAGCCGGGTACACCGAGTTCCCCCAGACCCTGGACGAGGTCATCGAACTGGCAGACAAGATCACCAAGGACGGAGGCGGAACCTACTACGGGGTAGGCTTCACCCAGTCTGTCCCCTTAAACCGCTGGCTGGAAGCCACCGCGGAGACCAGCGGAATCTACCGCTATGACTTTACCACAGGAACCTTCAATTTTGACGGCTACAAGCCTCTCATTGAGAAGGCCAACAAGTTCTTCACAAACGGAAGCGTATTTCCAGGTTCCACCTCCCAGGGCGTGGATGCCATGAGAGCCCAGTTCGCTGAGGGAACCTTCGGCATCTGGGGCAACGCCTCCCAGGAAGCCGGCGTGTTCACCTCCCAGTTCCCCATCGACAAGTTCGAGTGGGGTGTGGCAGAGGTTCCCACCCTGGACGGCACCCGCAAAGGAGCCGAGACCATCCAGCCCCAGAAGGGCTACATGATGTTCTCCTCCAGCAAAAACAAAGACAAGGCATGGGAGGTTATCAAGTTTTTCAGCAGTGAGGACTTCTTAAAGGGATATCTGGAGGCCGGCCTTTACCTTCCCATCTCCAACTACATGGACGGTCTCATCGACAAGTCCAAGACCGGGCGCCTTGCGGATTTCCAGCTCACCGACTATGAGAGCGTCTACCCGGCAGTGCCCGCCATCTCCCTGGAGGGCGACGACTACGGCACGGTTCTGTGGAGAGCCATCATGGGCGATATCAGCGCGGACGAAGCCATCGCAGATCTGAACAAGCGCTACAACGACGCTCTGGAAAATGACATCAAGCTGGGCAAGATCAAGCGCGTGGTGATCAAGGATTTTGACCCCATGCGGCCAAACGAAGGAACCATTGAGTATACCGACTAAACAGATAGTTTGACAATCCGCCTGGCGGCACGGGAACTTTTCTCAGAAGTCCCTGTGCCGCCAGGCGGAGATTGAGAGGATTCTATGGGAAAAAAACAAACGCATACGTTTTCAGAAAAATTGGCCAGAGCCCGGAACCGGGGGGATTTTGCCGCGTTTTTTATGATGCTTCCGGCGGTATTTTTGTTGATTGTCATGTCCATCTACCCCTTTTTCTGGCTGTTTCGGTATATTTGCTATGACTACAACGGATTCAAGGCCTACTTTACAGGCTCCAGAAACTTTATGCGCATGCTGGAAGACCAGACCTTCTGGCGCAGCGTGCTTCACACCTTTGAGTATGCCGGGATGAAGCTGGTGGTGGTCATCCCCCTGTCCCTGCTCTTAGCCGTGCTGCTGAACCAGAAGCTTAAGGGAACCGGGCTCTTCCGGGGCATCTACTTTATGCCCACAGTCATCAGCGCCGCCATCTACAGCCTGATTTTCGGATTCATCTTCGCCGTGTACAACGGAGTGCTCAACGCCTCCCTCAAAGGCCTCGGCTGGATAACGGAGCCCATCGACTGGCTGGGAGACCCGAAGGTGGTCATGATCTCCGTGGTCATCGTGGCCGTGTGGGGCGGCTTCGGCAACTATATGATCCTGTTTATATCCGGCATGACCAGCATATCCGAGGAGATCTACGAGAGCAGCAAAATCGACGGCGCCACAGAGACTCAGACCTTTTTCCACATCACCCTCCCCATGCTCAGTCCGGTGCTGAAGGTAATTCTCATGCTGGCCATCACCACGGCATTTAAAGATTACCAGTCCATCATCGTCATGACCGACGGCGGTCCTAACAACCGCTCCCACGTGATGTTCTCCTACATATACAAGCTGATCTTCAGCTCCAGCACCACCCCCCAGATCGGGTACGCCACCATGCTCAGTGTGGTCGCGGCGCTGATCATCGGAATCATCACGGCAGTCTATATGTTTGTGGCGCGGAAACTAGATGATGTGATTTAGGAGGATATCTTTATGGAAAAAACTCATACTGTCTATTCGACAAAGACAAAAATAATCCGGGGATTTCTCACTCTGTTTTTAGTGGTGGTGGCCTTTTTCACCCTCTATCCGCTGGTGTACATCGTGCTCGGCTCCTTCAAGGCCAACGCGGAGCTTTTAAAGGGCGGCACCAGGCTTCTTCCGGAAACCTTTATTCTTGACAACTACAAGGAGGCCTGGGAGAAGGCCAACTTCGCCAGATACACCTTGAACAGCGTCATCATCAGCGTGGGAGTCATGGTCGTAACCCTGGTGGCCACCAGCATGGCCGGGTACGTGTTCGCCAGAAAGAATTTCAGGGGGAAAGAGCTGCTGTACAGCCTGTTCGTGGCTTTCATGTTTGTCAATGTGGGAAGCGTTACCCTGCGCCCCCTCTTTGAGCTGGCAGTAAAGGTGAAGATGAACACCTCCCTCATCAGCGTCATCCTCATCTCCGCCGGAACCGGACAGGCCACCTACATCTTCCTGGTCCGGGGCTTTATGAACACCATCTCCAGGGAGCTGGACGACGCCGCCAAAATCGACGGCTGTACATTTTTCCAGATCTACTACAAGATTATCCTGCCCTTGCTGAAGCCTATCCTGGCCACCATCTGCCTTTTGTCCTTCCGCACCGGCTGGAACGAGTATATCATGCCCCTGGTGTTCACCATGTCCAACGAGAAGATGCGGCCGCTGACCGTAGGCGTCACCATGCTCAAGAACAGCGGGGATGGGACGGCGGCATGGAACCTGATGTTCGCGGGAGCGACTATTTCCATCATCCCCATTGTCCTGATCTATATGTTTACCAGCAAACAGTTTATGAACGGAATGACCGCGGGAGCGGTGAAAGGTTAGGTGGCAGATATGAACATATATCCGTTAAACCCGGAAGGATTTATTACAGAATATTTGATTTCCGGCTTGAAAGAAACAGATTTCAAAGATTCATCCACAGATGAGAACCAGCTGAGATATGAAAAATATCTCCGCTCCGTCATCACCAGGAAGCAGACTGAGGAGCCCCAGGCTTCCATCCGCCTTGGGGAGGACAGCCCTCTTGGGCTTCCCTGGCGCTACTACTACAATTACGGCAGCTGGTTCGTGGATCTGAGCACCTTTTACTCCGTGCTGACCAGGGTGGAGCTGGACGCCTGCACCTGTCTGACAGCCAGGGCGCCGGTGAAGGTCCGGGTAGTTCTGTGGTCCTACGCCTCCGTGGATCTGTGGTGCAGCCATGTCCACGTGTGCGCCATGGAGCCTCCGGTGTACAAGCCCATCCGGCGCCAGGAGCTGGAACTGGAGCTGAAGGAGGGAGTTAATCCTCTCTATATCCGCCTTCAGACCCTGGGAGTGCGGGATACCAGAACCCTGTTCGGCATACAGCTCCTGGACCACAGGGAGGACATCTCGGTGACTCTTCCCGACATGGAGCGGACGGGCCCCGTGCTGGAGGCGGCCAGATGGCTGGACAGGCTTGAGCTGAAAAACGGCGTTGTGCATTTTCCAGAAGCCGCTCCTGCAGACGCCCGGCTGGGATATGATTCCATGAGCCCGGATTACAAAGAGGCGGCATCCAAACTGGAATTCCATCCCATAGGCGGCCGAACAGAAGAAGCGCTGGAGCCGGGACGGCCTTATATCGCGGCAGAGCGGCAGGTAAACGGGCAGACCCTCAGACGGCAGATGGAGGATGTGGCCATGATCCGGCCCCGGCTTCTCACAGGCCTCAGCCAGGAGGACAACAAACAGGCCATCTTCCGGAGGACAGCCCAGGTGGAGTCCTTGAGCAGAGGGGGTAAATTCGGTTTTTCCATCTCCAATATTCTGGCCAGAACCTGCCTGGGGATAGGTTCTCCCAGGGACCGGGAGCTGCTTTTTGAGACTCTTGACCAGATTGAACAGCGGTTTGACTGCTCTGACTTCCTGGTCTGCGGTCTGGTGAGGTACTTAAAAAATTACCCTGTGGACCAGGAGCTGGCAGACCGGGTGAAGGAAGTCCTTCTCAATTACCGCTATTGGATGGACCAGGAAGGGTCGGACGCCATGTGTTTCTGGAGCGAGAACCACTCCCTGATGTTCTACGTCTCTGCCATGAACGCCGGAGAGATGTACCCGGACGAGTATTTCCCAAGGGCCCGCATGGACGGGCGCGGCCTCTACCAGGCGGGAAAGGAGAGGGTGGAACAGTGGCTGGACGACGTGGAGTCCCACGGATTTGAAGAATTTTTAAGCACTGTCTATATGTGCGTCACCTTCGCCGGCCTTCTAAACGCTGTAGATTACACCACAGAAGAGATTTCGGCCAGGGCCTCCAAGGTGACGGACCGGCTCCTCGCCATGCTGGCTCTCCACACCTTCAAGGGATCGGTGATCGCCCCCATGGGGCGGGTGTACCGCCAGATCATCTACCCGTTCCTCCAGGGGGCCCAGGCTCTGATGAATCTGGTGAACCCGGAGGTTCCCTACTCCTATGGAGAGGGATGGCTGGCATTCTACGCCACCAGCTCCTACCGGCTCCCCGAGGGGTTAAAACAGATGATGGAACAGGAGGTGTCCACGGCGTATGAGACGGGAAATGCCCTGATATGTCTGGAGAAGAACAAAGACTATTGCCTCACCTCGGTTCAGTCCCCCAGAACCGACGAGAAATTTATCCGTTGGTCCAATCTCACCCTGCTGGAGGAGACCCAGAAGGTGGACAGGACAACCCACGAGTACACAAAATCCTTAAATGAGCGGTTCCACGGCACCACCTGTTTTGAACCGGGAGTCTATGGTTATCAGCAGCATATGTGGAGCGCGGCCCTGGACGGGGAGACCCACGTGTTCGCCAACCATCCAGGCGGCAGCTGCGACTCCAGCCAGATGAGGCCCGGCTACTGGTTCGGCAACGGCGTGATGCCGGCTATCTGCCAGGAGAGGGGGATGCTGGGCGCGGTCTACGTGATACCAGAAGAACATCCCATCCATTTTACTCACGTCTTCTGGCCGGGCGTCAAGTTCCACAAGTCTGTCCATGAAGGCCAGTGGCTGTTCGGGAAAAAGGGGAACGGCTTTTTGGCCCTGTGGTGCAGCCGCCCCATGGAAGTCCACCAGGACCAGGTTTTTGACTGTGAATACCGCAGCTATGGGGACCAGGTGGCCTACTTCTGCATCTGTGAAGGGGGAAAGGATGATATGACCCTGGAGGCTTTCATCTCCCGGTGCAAAGCCCTGTCCCCGTCCTATAACGAAACTGCCATGTGCCTGAAGGCGGGAACCATGACCCTCTGCTATGAAAAGAAGACAGACAAGACACAATACATCTGAGACAGGTCCCCCCGGGCCATGGCTGCAGAGGCCATGGCTGCGGGGGACGTTCTGCCTCAGTCATACTCCTTTTTCAGAGTAAATCCTCTCCCCCGCACCTCGTTGACCTGGTGAATCACGATAAATGCCTGGGGGTCTATGGCCTGTATCAGCTGGTTTAACTGCACCAGCTCCCGGTTGCTGACCACGGACATAACCACATACCCGTCCCTCTTGAGATGCCCGGTTCTGGATTTAAACAGGGTCACGCCTCTGTCAAGCTCCTCGGCGATGGCCTGGTTGATCTCCTCATACCGCTCCGACACAATCTTCACCTGCATCTTGGCCTTTCCCAGAAGCAGCACTTTGTTCAGGACCGTGGTGTAGATCAGCACCAGCAGGATGCCGTAGAGCACCTTCTCCCTGTCGGAAAATACCATCTGCAGCAGCAGAATCGCCGTGTCCATGCAGTTCATGGAGGCTGACACGGAGATGCCGGCCTTCTTGTTGAGGACCAGCGGCGGAATATCCATGCCCCCTGTGGAAGCTCCCGCCCGTATGACCACCCCGATGCCGCCGCCGATCAAAAGCCCTGCGAAAATCACCGCCAGCAGATTGTCGCCGGTCATCTGCCCTGCCCACGGCATCTTCTGAAGCACGGACAGGATAAACGGGTAGTATAAGGTGCTGACGATGGTGGTCAGGGCAAATGTCTTTCCCAGCACCGCCGCCCCCACCAGAAACATGGCCACGTTGAACACGGACACGAACACCTGGACCGGCAGCCCGATCTGACGGTAGAAAAACAGGGCAAGGCCTGTGGTTCCCCCGGTGATCAGGCCGTTTGGCAGGATAAACATGGTCACCGCCATGGCGTAGGCCGTGTTGCCTGCCAGTATCCAGAAAATATTTTTAAGCTGGTTAAAATTTTTCATACTCGACTCTCCGTTCTCTCTGAATTGTTCTTCGTTTGCTACTACATTATCAGACTAAAGCGCGCAAAAAAAACCGCCTGCAATCCACTTGCAGACGGTTTTTTCCGGCCGGTTTTCTGCCCGGCCCATTATCTCAGTTCCTCCAAAATCGACGCGCCGATGGTTCCCTCCGGCATGTCTACCTGAAAATTGTCGGCGACGGTGGCGCCGATGACGGCAAATGTGTCCCTGTCAGGCAGCTGTCCCCTCCCTTTCATAGAAGGAGAATATGCCAGGAAGGGAACCTTCTCCTTGGTGTGGTCCGTCCCCTTGTAGGTAGGGTCGTTTCCGTGGTCGGCGGTGATGATCAGCAGATCGTCCTCCCTCAGCTTTCCCAGAAGAATTCCCAGCTTCTCGTCGAACCGCTCCAGTTCCTGCCCGTAACCTACAGGATTTCTCCGGTGTCCCCACAGGGCGTCAAAGTCCACCAGGTTCACAAAGCACAAACCTGTGAAATCCTTTTCGGCGATCTCGATGGTCTGTTCCATGCCGTGAACGCTGCTCTTCGACTTCCAGCTCTCCGTGATCCCCTCGCCGTCAAAAATATCTCTGATCTTCCCCACGCTGATGACATCGTACCCGGCGGCCTTCAGGGCGTCCATGGCAGTCCTGCCGTATGGCTTCAGCGCGTAATCGTGGCGGTTGGCAGTGCGCTTGAACTCACCCTTCTTCTTTCCCACATAGGGCCTGGCGATGACCCGCCCCACCTTCCACTCATCTCTCATAGTCAGCTCCCTGGCGATCTCGCAGCACCGGTACAGCTCATCCAGGCCGAAGGTCTCCTCATTGCCGCAGATCTGGAGAACCGAGTCCGCGGAGGTGTACACGATCATATCCCCTGTGGCGATCTCGTGCTCCCCCAGCTCATCCAGAATCGCCGTGCCGCTGGCGGACTTATTCCCCACGATCTTGTGTCCGGTCCTGGCGGACAATTCTTCCAGGAGTTCTTTGGGAAATCCTGTATCCGTAAATGTCTGAAATGGTTTGGTGATGTGAAGCCCCATCATCTCCCAGTGCCCTGTCATGGTGTCTTTCCCCACGCTGGCCTCCAGAAGCCGCCCATAGTATCCCAGCGGCTCCTCCGCCGCCTCCACGTGGGCCAGGGGATGAAGGTTGGCCAGCCCCATCCTGGCAAGATTCGGAATCTTAAAAGGGTCCATATGGTCGTCGATATGTCCCAGGGTATCCGTGCCCTCGTCATCATATTCTGCCGCGTTGGGCATGGCCCCGATTCCCAGGGAGTCGATGACGATGGTAAAAATCCGTTTAAACCGTTTCATAGGCATTTCTGCTCCTTTCATTTCGCCGCGCTCTCACCAAACCTCCCCTTAAGCCGGCCTCAAATTACATGACCAGATCCACGCAGATGGACCCGTACGGCCTGATGCTCATCCGGTAGGCGCTGCCCTCTCCCAGGGCCTTCTCTATATACTCCACATACTCGTCCACCAGGTCGTTTGGCAGCATGGCCATGATCACCCCGGCAAAACCGCCGCCGTGAATCCTGCAGGCTCCCCTCTTCTTATCCTGGATAAACAGTTCTGTCAGCGCCAGGGCCACGCTGATGCCCTGCTCCTGGACATCGGCGGTGGTGTAGCAGTTCTGAAGCCATTTCCAGGAAGAGTTGCCGGAGGCTGTGATGCCGGCCAGGAAATCATCGAAGCGGTTCTCCCTCAAAGCTGCAACCTCAGCCTCCACCCGCCTGTTCTCCTCAAAGAAATGAAGCGCCCGCATGACAGACCGGTCTCCCGCGAACTCCCGCACCTTGGCAAGGCAGGCGATAACCTCCTCCTCCTTCACCTGGGCGCAGACTTCCTTTCCGAAATACTCCGCCACCTTTTTCATCTCCGCCGGCACCGACGAGTAATCCGCGCTCAAATCCGCATGGCCCTTGCCGGTGTTCACGATAATCAGGCTGTGGTTCTGAGAGCCGAAGTCAAAGGGAATCTGCTCCACCTTCGGGTTCTGGAGATCATAAAAATCGATGGTGATCAGCCCGCCCATGGCGCATGCCATCTGGTCCAAAAGCCCTGAGGACTTGTTCCAGTAGTGGTTCTCCGCATATTTGCCTACATGGGCGTAGGCCACCACGTCCATCTTGTTGTCGTTGAAAAACACATTGAGCATGGAACACAACAGCATCTCAAAGGCTGCGGAGGAGCTGACGCCGGCGGCGCTGATGACATTGCTGGTTATGTAGGCGTCAAAGCCTCCCACCTTGTAGCCCTTCTCCTGAAATCCTTTCACCAGTCCTTTCACCAGGTCCACGGTTCCTCCCATCTTGGCGCTGGGGGCCAGCTCCTCCAGGTCAACGGAAAACTTCTGGTTAAACGTCTCACTGACAATATTTATCTTGCCGGTGCCGTTCTTGGCCGCTATGCCCACGCAGTCCAGGTTGATGCTGCCTGCCAGAACCTTTCCGTGGTTGTGGTCCGTGTGGTTTCCGCTGATCTCTGTGCGCCCCGGCGAGCTGAACATCTTCATGTCCTTGTCGCCGAACTCCTCTGTGAATTTCTCCACCAGAGCCTTGTATCTGACAATGTTCGCCTCCGCCTGGGCCTCCCCGTACAAAACTGCCATAAGATCCTTTGCCTGGGCGGAATCCAGCTTTTTGAGAGTATCTGTCTTCATAATCCTTCTCTTCCTTTCTATGCTTATGAGCCCCTCGGGACATATATTGTCCTGCTGATATCAGTATACCAAATCTTCCGCCCATAGGACATACATTTTTTTATGAATCGTTTCATTTTTTGTCACTTCGCGTTACTGTTCCCGGGGACATCTTCCATCCCATGCCGCCCAGAAGGGCATAGGCGGCCCCCGGCGGGGAAGTTCACTGGCTCAGTCTGGTACAGCCTCCCGACGAAGTACAGGAAATCTCGGACACCTGGGCCCCGTCCTCCCCCCAGACCACTTTCAGAAGGGCCGTCCTGGGGATGCTGCTGCCGAACACAAAGTTGCCCAGGCTGTACACGATGGTCTTCCCGTTGTACTCCTCCACCGGCTGGAGCACGTGGGGGTGGCTGCCTATCACCAGGTCTGCGCCGGCGTCAATGTAGGCTCTCCCCATGGCTCTCTGATAGTCTTTTGGCGTCTCCTCTCTCTCTACTCCCCAGTGGACATAGACCACCAGGTAGTCGCAGGCCTTTCTGGCTTCCTGGATTGCCTTGAGAGGCAGGGTGGTATCGTATGTGGAAAATACGCCCGGATGGGCCTTTCCCGCCGCCCAGCCGGCATCCATATAGACTCGGGAGGTTCCCAGAAACCCGATGGTCTTCTGGCCCACGATTATGGTTTCCAAGGCGCTGGCCTGGTCAAAGTCCGCTCCTCCGCCCACGTGGAGGATTCCCGCCTCATCCAGGGCCTTACAGCTGTCCAAAAGCCCCTCTGCCCCGAAGTCCAGAATATGGTTGTTGGCCAGAGTTACAATGTCCACTCCCATCTCCTGAAGAATATGTATCCTGCTCTCCGGCACCCGGAAGGTAAATTGCTTGTCCTCCGCCGCAGTGCCCCTCACCGTGAACGGAAACTCCTGGTTCACCATGAAGATATCCGCCTTCTCAATCTCCGCCCGTATTCCCTCGTCCAGCACGCCGTGGATTCCCCCCGCGCTGTCGTAGGCTCTCAAGACATGATCAGAAAAATACACATCCCCGGCGAACAGCATCACGATGTCGGAAGAGCTTTTCACAGGGGACTCTGTCTCCCCCTCCGCAGTGTTCTCCTCCTCCGCAGCAGCTTCTCCAATCCCCACGGCGGCGGCAGCTTCTCCTTTCTGCCCTGCGGCGCCCGGCTCCTCACCCACCGCTCCTCCTCCGGCCTGCCCTGCTCCGGACGGCTCCACGGCAGCCTGTCCCTCTCCCGCCGGCTCCACGGCAGCCGGTTCTGCCCCGGCCACCCGGAACCTCCCCCTCTCCTCCGCTCTTGCCTGCTCCCTGCTCCTCTGCAGGAAGAGAGCTGCCGCCAGAACCGTCAGAACCACGATCCCCACAGCCGCCAGGCAGACAACTCCTGTGTATGTCCGTCTCATAATCGTACCGCCTCTCCTCTCTTCTACAATTTCCGCCGCCTGCCGACTGCCCTGTCTTAGGACCCTCCGGGGTGCCTTTTCCCTGTTCGGGCCGGACCGGCAAAGACAGGCCGCTCCGGCGGTATCCGCCCTGGGCCCCCACATACAAAAAGAAGGCTGCCGCAAATCACGACAACCCCTTTTCTTTCGAATCTTCCTGCCCGGTGACAGACACCGGCTCTCACCGCCGCGGTCAGCAGGCAAGAATCACGCCGCCGTCGTTGGCGTACACCGTGGCCACTCCCGCCGTGTCGGTGATAACCACCCTTTTAAAGGGCGCTCTCTTTAAAAGCTCCTCCTTCACCGTCAGGGCGCCCTCCGGATTGTTGCAGTGAGCTATAACTGCCGTCTTCTCCTGACTGTCCTTTATATTCTTCTTGGCGTAATCGCACATCTTTGTCAGGGCCTTGTGGAACCCTCTGGCCTGGTCTTCCTTGATGATCACGCCCTCTGTGGCTCCCATCACAGGCTTGATGTTCAGCGTGGTGGCAAAAAATGCCTGGAGGCCTGTGAGTCTCCCGTTCTTCCTCAGCGTGTCCAAAGACTCCAGAACAAAATAAGTCTTCATCTGGCTTTTAAACGCCTCCGCCTTCTCGCACACCTCCTGAAACTCCATGCCGCACTCGCACAATTCCGCTATATACAAGGCAATATTCAGCTCCCCCGCGGAGGCGGACCAGGAATCAATAACCTTGATATTCTTAGGCCCGTGCTCCTCCTCGTAGAGCTGCTTCGCCAGCGCCGCGCTGTTGTAAGTGCCGCTTAGATGGCTGGACAAGGTGATCACATAGACATCATCCTCCGGGCACTCATAGGCCCTCTTGAACGTCTCCGGGGAAGGACACGCGGTCCTGGGACAGTTGGGGCTGGCTTTCACCAGCCGGAGAAAACTCTTCTGGTCAAAAGTCTCGTCATCTATCACCTGAGTATCGTCTACCTGCAGCGTAAGGGGAATCATCTGGAATCTGGAATCCTTTTTCAGCTCCTCTGTCAAATCCAGACAGCTATCGCCAATAATTTTATAACTCATGCTGTTCCTCCTGAAATCCATATCTATATTACATAGTTTTCAATACTACATATTATAGCACAAATTTCTAAGATTGCAATCCCCCTGCGCCGCACTTCTGCCGCCGTTCAAAAGAACAGCAACCGTTCAGGGCCAATTACTGCTCCGATGTTCCCTGGGAACCGGTCATCATCATCATGATCTCGTTGCTCCGGCTGACGAAACCGCTCATCCGCTCCGGGGACAGGCTTCCGTGGGTCAGGGCTGCCATGTCATACAGCTGCTGGCAGATCTTCCCGGTAAGCTCCTCCTCCGGGTTGTCCAGCACATACTTCACCAGGCTGTGGTTGGCGTTGAGCACCAGGGTGCCGCTGTTGGCGCCGAACATGGACGGGTCCATGCCGTACATGTTGTACATCTTCATCATGTCCTGCATTCTTCGGCTCTCCTCGGACACGATCATCATGGAAGCCACCTGCCCGTTCTTCAGCTTCTCCACCTTGACCTCCAGCTTGTCGTTGTTCAGGGCCTTCTTGAAGATCTCCGTCAGCTTCTCCGTGTCTGCCTTAAAGCTCTCGGCGTCTTCCTCCGCCACCGTCTCCTTGAAGGTGTCGGTCACATCGGCGTCGATGCGCATAAACTTAAGGCCCTCTTTCTTCTGCTCCAGCTGGCTGATAAAGGGGCTGTCGATGTTGTGCCCCATGATCACGGCATTAAGCCCCTCTTCCTTGAACATGTTGATATACTGGCTCTGCTCCTTCTCGTCGGTGACATAGTAGATCACATTCTCATGCTTCTCCTTGGCGTCATCCAGGCAGTCCTGAAGAGTCAGATACTTCTTGTTCAAATCCTTGAACAGAACGTACTCCTTCATCTTCTCCTCAAACTTGTCGTCCTTTAAGCAGCCGAACTTGATGAAGGGGCTGATGTCATCCCAGTACTTCTCGTAATTCTCCCTGTCGGTCTTACACATGCCTGTGAGCTTGTCCGCCACCTTCTTGGTGATATAGTCGGAGATCTTCTTGACAAACCCGTCGTTCTGAAGCGCGCTTCTGGACACGTTCAGCGGCAGATCCGGACAGTCGATGACGCCCTTCAGCAGCATGAGGAATTCCGGGATAACCTCCTTGATGTTGTCCGCGATGAACACCTGGGTGTTGTACAGCTTGATGGTTCCCTCCAGGCTGTCGTACTCGGTGTTGATCTTGGGGAAGTACAGGATTCCCTTTAAGTTGAAAGGATAGTCCATGTTCAGGTGTATCCAGAACAGAGGCTCCTTGTAATCCATAAATACTTTTCTGTAGAAGGACTTGTATTCCTCCTCCGTGCACTCGTTGGGATGCTTGTTCCACAGAGGATTCACGTCGTTGACAGCCACCGGGCGCTTTAAGATCTTGTACTTCTCCTTGGCCGGGGACACTTCCACGACTTCCTTCTCCCCGTCTTCGTTCTCCTTCTCCTCGGTCTTCGCCTCCTCCACGATGGTCTCGACCACAGTGTCCTTCTCTGTCAGCTCATCCTTCTCGATGGTCTCGTACTGAGGCTCGGCCTCCGCGTTGTTGAGGAAGATGGGAACCGGCATGAATCCGCAGTACTTCTCCAGAACCTCCCTTGCCCGGTACTCGTTGGAAAACTCCACGCTGTCCTCGTTGAGATACAGGGTGATGACAGTTCCCACAGTGTCCTTCTCCCCATCCCCCATCTCAAACTCCGTGCCGCCTTCCGACTCCCAGCGCACCGGCTTCGCGCCTTCCCTGTAGGACAGCGTGTCGATTGTCACCTTGTCTGCCACCATAAAGGCCGAGTAGAAGCCCAGACCGAAGTGTCCGATAATCTGATCCTCGTTGGCCTTGTCCTTGTACTTGTTCAGAAAATCCTGAGCTCCGGAGAAGGCGATCTGGTTGATGTACTCTTCCACTTCCTCCTCCGTCATGCCGATGCCGTTGTCCGTCACCGTGATGGTCTTGTCCGTGGGGTTCACCGTCACGTGAATCTGGTACTCCAGATCCTCCGGCTTCTCAAATTCGCCCATCAGCTCCAGCTTCTTTAACTTGGTGATGGCGTCACAGCCGTTTGACACCAGCTCTCTGTAAAAAATATCGTGATCGGAGTACAGCCACTTCTTGATCACCGGAAATATGTTCTCGCTGCTTATAGATAAACTGCCAGTCTTTGTTGCCATGGTAAACACTCCTTTGTTCTCTGATTTTTCTTTTTGCTGCCTATACAGAGTATTCTAGTACCATTATAACAAAATGTCAACAAAAATTTAGCACTCAATGAAATCGAGTGCTAGCAATCCACGACGGCTCACCTGCCGGCAGCAAGCTCCTCCCTCTGCCCAGGGCCTAAGTTCCCTTCTCTGTGATGCCTGCGGCACAAGGCCGTGTACTTGTCATTTCCCCCCATGACGATCTGTTCACCCGCCCGGATCATCTTTCCGTCCCCGCCGACCCTGGCGTTGCAGGTGGCAGCTCTGCCGCACCAGCACACGGTCTTGATCTCCTCGATCTGATCTGCCCAGGCCATAAGCCACAGACTCCCCTCGAAGAACTCTCTTCGAAAATCCGTCCTCAGCCCGTAACAGATCACCGGCACCTGGAGGTCATCTACAATGTGAACCAGAAATTCCACCTGGGCCTTGGAGGCAAACTGGGCCTCATCCACGATGATGCAGTCATAAGCGCGGATGTCCTGGTCGCCCATCTCCGTCAGCTGTTCCAGCCAGACTCCTTCTTTCTCCAGCCCCATCCGGGAGCGGATAGTATAATCCCCGTCCCGTGAGTCCGTGCGGGGCTTCACCAGGAGGGCCTGTTTCCCCCTCTCCATATAGTTGTATTCCACCATCAGCGCGTTGGCTGTCTTGGAACTCCCCATGGCCCCGTATCTGAAATATAACTTTGCCACTGCTCTCTACCGCCTCTTTCTATTCTAATCTGACACATATGGAATTTTATTATCCCGCAGAAACTCTTTTACAGCGTCATCCCACTCATTTTCCAAAGTTTTGTCCATGGTAAAATAATTGACTGACGTGCCTGTGACGCAGTACAGACTGCCCCCCTCGTACCGGACATTCATGTACAGACCGCTGATCTGGTCCGCTCTCACCGGCAGCTGTCTCTTCTCCAAAAACTCCTCTGTCCGGCTCAGGGACAGCTGAAACACGATCCGGAAGCTTCCAGGCAGCTTCTTGCCCTTGATCAGGGCAAAGCATATGGGTTTCAGAGCCTCCCAGCGGGACAGCTCTCCTATATGCTTTTCTTCCAGCTCCGCCTCTGTATAGTAGTCCCTCTGCACCTTCCCGTCTATGCGGAACGTGTTGAACGTGACGATCTCCGCCTCTCTCACCAAAAATCCGTCAAACAGATTTCCGATAAACAGACTTGACGTAAACTGCTTCATATCCTCCACTTTCAGCGCTACCATCTCTCTCCCCCTATCTCTGATTCCCGAACTCTTCCTCGTACAGGGAGAAAAAGTTGTTTGTCATCACGTCCTCCCCGCCTTCAAAACTGATTTCCGACCACAGCTCGTCAGGGATGGACACCTTGTGCTCTGTCTGAAACTGGGCGTATATCTGCTGGAAAGCCCAGTTTTTCCTCTCCTTGTGAATCTGGCTTTTTCTCTCCCGTGTGGCATCCATGTCATAGTCGTTGACACACTGGATAATGTAAAAGCTGTCCTCTGACTCCGTCACCGGGCTGATCTCCCCGGTGGACAGCCGAAAAGCTGCTTCTTCCAGAATTTCCGGTTCCTCTCCCCTGGCCAGCTGCTCCTCCGGAGGAGTGGACCCTGTCACCTCCCTGGCAATGGCCGAAAAATCGCTGCCCTCCTCCATGAGGCGGGCGTGCATGGCTTCCGCCGCCTCCCGACCGGACAGCCTCACCCGGCGTATGGTGATCACCTTCGCCTCGCTGTCGCTGACCTCCAGGTCCACATCCTTTGTCAGCTCTGCCACCACCTTGTTCGCCGTGTAATAGTCCTGGTACAAAATCACCGCGTCTTCCTCGGTAATCCCCATGTACTCGATCTCCGCGCGGGACAGCTGGGAATAGTAATCCCTGGCAAGCCGTCTCACCTTGTCCTGCTCTCCGCTGCTCAAGGCAATTCCCCTGTCCCGGGCCAGCAGCGTCATAGTCTTTAAATTTTCCATAAAAACCCGGACCTGTTCCAGGAGATACTCCTCAAAGGTCTCCCCGTTCTCCATCACCGCATCCCATATCTTGTCTGTGTAAACCTGCTGATAACGGTTTCTCTCAGTAGCGGCGATGATCATGATCTGAGGCTTCGTATAAGTCACCTGCTCCTGGGGCTCCGTGACGCTGGGCGCCTCTTTTGAACAGCCGCCAAGCACAAGGGCCAGCGCTGCCGCCTCCGCCGCGAACCATCTTCTCCATCTGACCTTCCACTTCATGAACAAGTTCCTCTCTCACAAGTTCCTCTGCTATGACAGCAGCAGTTTCAAAATCTTCAGAACGCCGCCGTTTACGTTGCTGTCCGCCTGAAATCTGGCAGCCTTCTTCACTTCTTCCCTGGCATTGGCCACCGCGAAGCTGTAGTAAGCCTGCTCCATCATCTCCAGGTCATTGAGCTGGTCTCCGAAAACCATAGTCTCCTCCGGCTTGATCTCCAGGCTCTCCTGGAGAAGCCGCACCGCCTGTCCCTTGCACACGCCGGGAGCCATGCAGTCCAGCCACATGTCCCCTGAGATAGTCATCTTCAGCCGGCTTCCAAAGCTGTCCACAAGCCCCTGTGCCGCCTCCTGTATCTTCTCTTTTCTGTAGGCGGAGACCTTGATGATCTGGTCTTCCACTTTGGTGATATCCTCCACCTGGGCGGTGCGGAACTGATAGCCTTCTCTTAAAAGGTTTATAAAATCCTGATTCTTTGTGTCCACATACACCACATCCGGGCCTCCTATCATAGCCTCCAGCCCCGGAACACGGCGTATGCCCTTTACCATCTCCATGGCATCGTTCCTGTCGATGGTGTTCAGAAACAGATTTCTGCCGTGGCAGCCCACGTAGGCGCCGTTGTCCGACAGGTAAAAGATCTTCTCTTTCACCGGCCAGAAGATCGCCTCCACACTGGCCCATTGCCGCCCGCTGGCCGCGGCGAACTGAATTCCTTTTTCCCTGAGTTTCATAATCACATGGAAAAATTCAGGGTTCATCTGATGTTCCCCGTCCCTCACCAGGGTTCCGTCTATGTCACTGGCGATCAGTCTGATCATCTCTGCCGTCCTCCTTGATTTCCATCATTTTCTTCCACTCCTGACAGACCCTGCCCACAGGAAGGCCTACCACATTGTTATAATCCCCGTCTATTCCCCTGATATAAGCGGCAAACTTTCCCTGAATCCCGTAAGCCCCCGCCTTGTCCGCCGGCTCCCCGGAATCCGCATAGTCCTCTATCTCCTCCTCCGTCATGGGGTACACGAAAACTTCCGTCTTCTCCGAGAACGTGACTGTCTTTCTCCCGCCCTCTCCCGTGCAGATCAGAGTCACCCCTGTGTACACCTGGTGTCTCCGTCCCTGCAGCATTCTCAGCATCCTGACGGCATCCCCGCGGTCAGCAGGTTTTCCAAGAATCTCCCCGTCCGCGGCCACCACCGTGTCCGCCCCTATCACCAGAGTCCCCGAAGGCGCCTCCGCCGCCACGTCCTCCGCCTTCTGCCTGGAAAGCTCCTCCACAACCTCCCGGGGTATCCGGGAGGTGACATGTTCCTCCACCCGGCTTGGCCGAACCACCGGCCGGACCCCAATCTGCTCCAGAAGCTCCCGCCTTCTCGGCGAGCTGGATGCCAGAATAATGTCTGTATTTTTCATGAATCTATCTGCCTTTCTGTCAAATACCTTCTGCCAAATATCAAATTGTACGCTGTCACAGATATTTTACGATATCCTCCGTAAATATTCAATGGAAACCCGGACAAAAAATTGCTGCTGTTCACCGGGGGGGGTACTGTTCAGGTAGGTCTGCGCACTGGCTGCGCTGACCGTATGATAACCTGGGTGGGCAGGCAAAAATCCCATCGCCGCAGACGATTTTCATGGATTTTTGCTGGTTGCTGTGAACGCATGTGAACAGCAGCACCAGGGCATCTTCTTGCCCGGCTATGCCGGACAAGAGGCATCGGGCGTCCGCCCCGCGAACTGTAACAAAAAAATTCGTCCCAGGCTTTTGCCTATGGACGAACGTTTAATCTCCCGATCATGGGTTCCTGTTCCTCTCCCCGCTTCCTTATCTGAACGCGGAGACAATAGATAAAATCCGTCAGGTAAAACAGCACCAGCATTACCGCCATCCGCTTCTCAAACCTCTCAGGCACGAAACCGGTGAGATGAAGAAGAAAACCGTTGAGAAACCGGAAATAAACGATTCCCAGAAGTCCCCATCCCAGACTGCTCTCCAGACAGATAATCCCTTTGTAGTTAAACTTCTTCTTGCTGTAATCCCACCAGAAACTGCCGAACAGCCGGATCATCGCCCTTGCCGTGACCAGCTCCATCATGGTGGCCATAATCATGGCTGCCAGATACAGCCCTACCGTGTTTCCCGCCAGGGGACTCAGCAGCAGGTTGGCTCCCAGGGCTCCGAACCCGTAGATGATGCAGAACGGTCCGTGACCAAATCCCCGGTTGAACACCGGAGTGTGGTTTTCCCATGTGAGAACCACACATTCCAGCAGATATCCCAGGAGACTGCAAAGAAAAAACCAGTTGATCATGTAATAAATATTCATACTTCCTCCATATTCATTCCCCGAAACTTACAAAAGTATACTATATCTTTTTTCAGAAAACAAGTATGAAATCTTTACGTTTTCTTAATTCATAAACAAAAGCTAATACGCCATATTTACCAATAAGGCAATGATGATACCCAGCACCGCCCCCGCCAGCACCTGCAGCGGCGTATGCCCCACAAACTCTTTCAGCTTTTCCTGAAATTCCCGGTTGTTCAATTTAAAAAAATCCTGTTCCAGGATCATGTTCAGCAGTTTCGCCTGCTTGCCCGTCTCCCGGCGCACGCCGATGGCGTCATACATCACCACCGCAGCCAGCACAAAGCTGACAGCGAACTCGGAGGATGACACGCCGCAGCGGATTCCGCTGGAAACCACCAGGGCGCACACGGTGGACGAGTGGGAACTGGGCATCCCCCCGGACCCCACAAGTCTCTCCGGCGAAAAACCGTGGTTCAGGGTACAGTCAATGATGGTTTTTAACACCTGGGCCACCACCCAGCCTATCACCGAGCTGATCAGTATCTGATTAGCAAGCATCTCCTGCCATATCTTCATAGTATAAACTCCTGTTGATTATATGATGCCAGACCCAAAAAGCCGCAGGCATCATCTCTGTCCCCGGCATCACTATATGCCTCCGGTCCTGCCGGCAGCCCTTCTTCTATCCCATCTGCCTGGGCCAGAAGGCCAGCACAAACCATGCCTTCAGGTGAGCTCCCACTTCCGCAAGGCTGCAGAACTTATCCGCGTACAAAATGGTATACCCTTCCTTATATCTGGGAGGCACCGGAGTCAACGGCCACATATGCCTGAGAATCATATTCTGTTCTTTCTCTGGTATCTGAAAATATCTGACGGCATTCTCCATGGCCACCCTTGGATGGGTAAAACCATGGAAATGCTCTCCGGTCTCTCTGGCATGGGTATGCCAGTCGTACAGGAACAGATCGTGGAGCAAGCCGGCCCGTGCCGCGGACCGGCTGTCCCACCCTCTGTCTCTGCACAGCTGATAAGCGATATAAGAGACCTGAATGCAGTGCTCCTTACAGGTGGTGTGCCCGTGTTGGATGTACTGATCCATAGACTGAAATACTTCGCTCTCCAGAATATCTCTCACACAGTCAATATATTCCTGGTCCTGCGCCCAGAGGGCGCTTTTTTGTATCAACTCTTCTTTCCCTATTCTCCCTGCATTCATGTCTCTCTATTCCCCGAATCTAAACTTAATATCCGATCAGCCAGTCGTAGAGCTCCTGATACTTCAGGGCAGAAGCGTTCCAGGAATAGTCCTTCGCCATGGCTCTGTCCACCAGCTTATTCCACTCCCGCTTTCTGTCATAGTAGATCCGCTCCGCGTACCTGATGGAACCCAGCATCTCGTGGGCGTTATAGTTGGTAAATGTAAAGCCTGTGCCGGTTCCCTCAAACTCATTATATGGCTCTACCGTGTCTTTTAATCCGCCTGTTTCCCTGACGATGGGAAGGGTGCCGTAGCGCAGGGCCATGAGCTGGCTTAGGCCGCAGGGCTCGAACAGGGACGGCATCAGGAAAGCATCCGCCGCCGCGTAGATCTTGTGGGACATGGACTCGGAATAGTATATCTGGGCAGACACCTTGTTGTGATACTTCCAGTCATAGTGGCGGAACATATTCTCGTACCGCTCCTCGCCGGTTCCCAGAACCACCAGCTGGATATCGTCGCTGCACAAATCCTCCATCACATACTGGATCAGGTCGAAGCCCTTCTGGTCGGTCAGTCTGGACACCACGCCGATCATCATCTTGCCGTCGTTCTCTTCCAGGCCCAGTTCTCTCTGGAGCGCTCTCTTGTTCTTGACCTTCTCCTTGCGGAAATTCTTGGCGTCGTAGGGCTGGGCGATCATGGTGTCTGTGGCAGGATTGAAGTCGTCGTAATCGATGCCGTTGACGATTCCCCTCAGGCTGCCTGCCCGCGCCCTCATAAGCCCGTCCAGACCCTCGCCGTAGAAGGGCATCTTGATCTCCTCCGCGTAGGTGTTGCTCACTGTGGTTATTGCATCTGCGTAGACAACGCCGCCCTTTAACAGATTGCCGTCTTTATATGCCTCCAGCTTGTCCGGCGCGAAGTAGTAATCGGACAGCTGTGAAAATCTCTGTATGGTCTTCACATCCCACACGCCCTGGAACTTCAGGTTGTGGATGGTGAACACGGACTTCATATTGCGGAAAAATTCTCCGTCGTGGAAACGGTCCTTTAAGTACACAGGAATCAGACCTGTCTGCCAGTCATGGCAGTGAACCAGATCCGGCTGGAATCCGATGACCGGAAGCGCGGAGAGGGCCGCGTTGCAGAAAAAGGCAAACTTCTCCAAGTCATAGAGCCAGTCCCCGTAGGGCTTGGGGCCGCTGAAATATCCTTCATTGTCAATAAAGTAGTACTTGATCCCCTCATACTCGTACTCCAGAATTCCCACATAGCGGCTCTGTCCCATATAATCCATATAAAAATGATTTACATAGTTCATCTTGTCCCGCCATTCCTGCTTGATGCACAGGTACTTGGGAATCATCACCCTCACGTCATAGTACTCCTTATCAAAACACTTTGGCAGAGAGCCTACAACATCCGCAAGCCCTCCCGTCTTGATAAAAGGCACTGCCTCTGATGCAACAAATAATATCTTTTTCATCTGAAAAACCTCCTCGATTTAGAGCAAATCTTCAAACCCCTAACAGAAACAGTATACAACACTTTTTAAATTTTAGGAAGCGAAATAATGATTTTTCCTATTTATTGTGCATTCTGTACATCTGTTATCCCTGCTGTCTGCCCTCTGTCTTCTGTAACGGCAAATTTTTTACATCACATGCGCTTGTAATCCAGGCGGATCTTATCAGACAGAAGCGCAATAAATTCCGAGTTGGTAGGTTTTCCTTTTCCGTTGCTGACCGTATAGCCGAAAATCTCGTTGATAGTCTCCATCTTTCCCCGGCTCCAGGATACCTCGATGGCATGGCGGATAGCCCTCTCCACACGGCTGGGCGTAGTCTGGTGCTTCTTGGCGATGTTGGGATAGAGCACCTTGGTCACGGAGGTGAGCATGTCCTGGTCCTCCACAGATGCCACAATGGCGTCTCTCAGATACTGATATCCTTTGATGTGGGCCGGAACCCCGATCTCATGAAGAATCTGAGTCACGTCATTTTCCAGGTTCTGTTCCATGTATTCAAGCACATTTTCATAGGGCTTGATCTTTCTGGCGCTCGATATGTGGCTTAAGCCCTTTGGTTTTGACTTGTAGCTTCCCACTCGGCGTATCTTGTCTATAACCACCTCTTTGTTGAAAGGCTTCATGATAAAATAATTGGCGCCCATGCGGAACGCATCCTCCGTTACATTCTCACTGCCTGCCGCCGACACCATAATAAAGCTGGGATTTTTCTCCAAATTCCCCTCGGTCTTTACTTTTTCCATAACCTCCACGCCGTCCATACCCGGCATGATCACATCCAAAAGCACCACATCGGGCTTGGAATCCAGAATCATCCTGTAGGCCTCTTCCCCGGTTCCCGCATTGCCGATCACCTGTATTCCCTCTTCATTTTTCAACATATCATTCAATAATTCCATGGTTTTCGGGTTATCCTCTGCAATTGCAACGTTTAATGCTGTCATATCCTGTCCTCCTTTTTGGCTGGTAAGATGTATTATAGTCTCTGTTTTTCTTTTGTTGCAACGGGATTCTACCGCAAGTTTCGACACCTTAGAGCATACGGTATATGACGATTGCCGCCACCACGCCCAGGATACCGGCCATGGTTATGCGGATGGTAAGTCCGAATGTGATGATGAGCACTCCCAGATTGACAGTCAGAGGCGAATCCAGGCCGAATGACTGGCCGAAGCCCAGCCATGCCAGCCAGGGAACGGACTGGGCCAGGTCTCCTACAAAACCGCCCAGAACAATTCCCGACAGCAAAAGCAGCAATAAAATCCAAAAATTTTTATTTCCCATAATTGAAATACTCCCCTTTTTGCGGCTGAAGACCGAACTTTTTAGAAACGTTTCCAGTTTAACACATGAAGAAAAAAGTGACAACTAAAAAATAACAGATTGGTTTTCATTTCTCGGCACATAATAAGTGTATCTTCTTTCGCTGGCCCGCCAGTGAACGGCATCAAATTCATCACTTATGGAGGTGTATCCCATTGAAAAAAAATACCCTTCCCTTCGGCGAAGACCAGGCGCCCGCCCCGTCAGAGGCATGTGTTAAGAGGCGCCGAAAGGGACATAAATTTCTCAGATTCCTGCTGTGGTCCTTCCTCATAGGCGTGGTGTCTGTCACAGGGTTTTCCTATTATCAGCTGAAGCTTGTGATTCCTGACCGGATCAATATAATCCAGAATCAGGAGGAGACGATTCAGTTTTCCCTTCCTTTAAGCGCCACCCTTCAAAGCGAGAGCGAGGAGGTGGTGCTGGGCAGCGGTTCCGCCATCCCCCAGGACCAGATCACCATCACCCAGAACCGGCAGTTCAGCCTGTACGGCAAGTCCCAGGGAAGCTACAAACTGGCTCTGGATCTGTTCGGACTCATCCGCTTTAAAGAAATCCAGGTGGATGTGGTCACCGCCCAGTACGCCATCCCCTGCGGCGCCCCCGTAGGCATCTATCTCAAGTCTGCCGGTGTCATGGTCATCGGCACGGGAGAAATCACCGGCCTGGACGGACTCCCCTCGGAGCCGGCGGCCGGAATCCTCAAATCCGGCGATTACATCGAAGCCATCAACGGCCGGTCCCTGGAGACCAAGGAAGAGCTGGCCCAGGCCGTCAACCAGCTTGGCGGAAACGAGGCCGTGCTCACTGTCCGCAGAGACGAGCAGCTCATAGACGTGTCCCTCCGCCCCGTAGCCTGCCAGGACGGCACCAGCAAGCTGGGAGTCTGGGTGCGCAGCGACACCCAGGGCATCGGCACCATGACCTACTTAGACTTAAACGGCCAGTTCGGCGCCCTGGGCCACGGAATCAGCGACAGCGACACCGGCGAGGTTGTACAGATCTCAAACGGCTCTCTCTTCGACACAGAGATTGTGGGCATTGAAAAAGGCCGCATCGGCAGCCCCGGCGTCATGTCCGGAGTCATCTACTACGGCCCCGGCTCCCTCCTGGGTGAGATCGACACCAACTCCGAAGTCGGCATCTTCGGCACGGCCGGCGACAAACTCCGCCAGGCCGTAAACATGCAACCTATGGAAATAGGTTACAGACAAGACGCAAAAAAAGGCCCTGCCCTCATCCGCAGCGGAATCTCCGGTGAAATACGGGACTATCAGATAGAAATCCTAAAAGTAGACTACTCCACCTCCCACCAAAACAAGAGCCTGGTAATACAGGTTACAGACCCCGACCTCCTAGCCCTCACCGGCGGAATCGTCCAAGGCATGAGCGGCTCCCCGATTATACAAAACGGAAAACTAATCGGCGCCGTCACCCACGTCTTCATCCAAGACAGCACCAAAGGATACGGGATATTTATTGAAAACATGCTCCAACACTAAGCCGCGCAGCAGATGAAAAATAAGAGTGCGCCGTGAGCTTGCTCACAGAAGCACTCTTATCTTTCATCTGATATGGGGCGCAGCCCCACAACCGATGGTTCCGCAGGAACCAGCGGTTGCTGCCGGCGACCCGCCCGGTCCCCCCATCCCCCATATCACCCCCATATCACCCCATATCACCCCACATA
>CAJTOT010000014.1:0-75986 GCA_910577935.1 uncultured Hungatella sp.
CGGTAGGGAAAAATGCAAAGAAAATACAGGAATATATACAAAATCAGTTACAAGAGGATCTGGAATATGATCAAATGACGATGAAAGAGTACTTTGACCCGTTCACGGGTGAGCCAGTAAAGAGAAACAAATAAGATAAGCCCTTCAGGGCTTAGTAAGTAAATGACGTTGCGATTGGCGAACTACTCGACGGGTCTTTAGACCCAGAGCCGGAAAAGAACCCTTATAGGGTTCAGGCAAGCCACCGGCTAAGCCGGTGGTCTTGACTTGCCATGAAAAAAATTCTTTATACGTCTTTCCACGGGCTCCATCCGTCGTCTCCCGCCAGGACGTTTTCGCGTCTGTACAGTTCCAAGTCCTCCGAACCAAGGCGGCGGACCCAGCCGGGCCTGGCTTCCATGTCCGCCCCCGGGCCAAAGCTTTGGTACTCGCCGTACAGGCAGGTCTCGTGGGCCTGAGGCTTGTCCCAGTCATGCCAGCCTTCGGGGCGGATATGGCGGTCCATGTAGCAGTTGATCAGCACTGTCCTGGCATATTCTCTCCAGGGCCTTCCGAGATAGACCGTGCGGGGAGGACACTGGCTGGTGAAGCGGCACCCCTCCATGACGTAACCGTAGGTCTGGCCCTGGGGAGTGGAGGCGGCGGTGACATAGCCGTTGACAGGGCGGCCGATATCTTTTGAAAAAAATTCGCAGCCTTCAAAGTAGGCGGTGGCGCTCCCGAATACAAAGTCGATGTCTCCCTCTATGTAGCAGTTTCTGTAGTAGTGGCGGCCGTTGATCCTGGGAGAAAACTGTTTAGGCCCCACGAAGCCGTTTGCCTCAATCTCCTTGGGAGGGAGAGGGCCGGTAAACACCGTGTCCTGGTTTCCGAGAAAACGGCAGCTGTCAAACATCAGCCGGTCCCCGTCTGCATAGAGAGCCAGGGCCTGTCCCACGTCGGGCCCTTTTCCGGAGGTGTTAGAAAGGGTGAGATTTCTGAAAGTCACGTCGTGGGTGTCCACCAGGCAGGAATAAGTTCTGAAGGTCCCCCGCCTGCTGCCGTCCTCCATGGTCATTCTGGCGTACAGGCTGCAGGTGAGAACCGTGTCCTCAGGGGAGTCTCCCAGGATCGTCACGTGGGGGCGGGTGATGGTCAGCTGTTCCCTGTAAATGCCCTTGTGGACATACAGAATAGCCTCTTCGCCGCTGTACGGGGGGAGGGAGGCCAGGGCCTGTCCCACAGAGGAAAAACCGTCTGTATTGTTGGGTGAAACATGTATCTGTATCATAGATGTAGAGCTCCTCTCAATATCATGGCATGAAAAATATTGTGGTATGGAAAAAAATGTATCATTAAATTGTAAATACTCTTTTAACTATCTGTTAACAATAAAGACTTTTACAAGTTTTTTTGAAAATGTGCATTGACTTTTTCTTGACAAAGTGAGATAATAAAGCCAAATTTGGTTTTTTAAATTTAAGGAGGATTTATATGTCAACAAAAGCTTATTACCCAGTGAGTGAAATTGGATCGGGAAAGACAGGCTTTTCCACCACCAGATCGATTATCGAGGCTGCTTTCTATGGGAACAATGTAGTGAAAGTGAACACCCTGAAAGAGGCTTATGAGTTAGCGAAGAATTCTCCGGGAACCGTTGTCACGGACATGCCTGTGTACAGAGGCGAGGAGTTCGGTCTTGAGAAGGACGCCAAGGTTCTCCTGTTCAACGACGGAGCGATCACAGGGCGCTACGCCACCGCGCGCCGTATTGCCGGCGAGCCGGGAGTGAACTGCGCTGCTCTCGACAGAGTGGCTATGGATGCCGTCTACGAGTCCCGCTGGAAAACCATGTATCACGCAGAGGTTTTCGTAGGTCTTGATCCTGAATTTATGGTAAAGGCTCACCTTCTGATTCCGGAAGGGGAAGAGAACATCATGTACAACTGGATGCTGAATTTCCAGTACATGTCCGACGAGTATGTGAAGATGTATAAGAACTCCAAGCCTGTGGGCGACGGCAAGGAAGCGGATATCTTTATTTTCTCCGATCCTCAGTGGACCGGTTCCGACCGTCCCAACGTATCTCTGGACTGCCTGTCTGACCCCCAGAAGAAGACCCTGTGCTACTTCAACACAGAGACCAACTGCGCCTGCATCCTGGGCATGAGATATTTCGGCGAGCACAAGAAGGGAACTCTGACCATGGCATGGGCCATCGCCAACCGCAACGGCTACGCTTCCTGCCACGGCGGACAGAAGGAGTACACTCTGGCTGACGGAAGCAAGTATGTGGCTTCCGTGTACGGTCTGTCAGGCTCCGGAAAGTCAACTCTGACCCACGCGAAGCACGGCGGAAAGTACGAGATCAAGGTTCTCCACGATGACGCTTTTATCATCAATACCGACACCTGCGCCTCCATCGCCCTGGAGCCCACATATTTTGACAAGACTGCCGACTATCCTACCGGCTGCCCGGACAACAAGTACCTGCTGACGGCTCAGAACTGCTCCGCGACTCTGGATGAGGACGGCAAGCTCCAGCTGGTGACCGAGGACATCCGCAACGGCAACGGACGCGCCATCAAGTCCAAGCTGTGGTCTCCCAACCGTGTTGACAAGATCGACGCTCCTGTCAACGCCATCTTCTGGATTATGAAGGACCCCACCATCCCGCCGGTAGTCAAGCTGAAAGGCGCTTCCCTGGCATCTGTCATGGGCGCGACTTTGGCTACCAAGCGTTCCTCCGCAGAGCGTCTTGCTCCCGGAGTAGACCCCAACAAGCTGGTTGTGGTTCCCTACGCCAACCCGTTCAGAACTTATCCTCTGGCTAATGACTATGAGAAGTTCAAAAAGCTGGTGGAGGAGAAGAACGTAGACTGTTATATTGTAAACACCGGAGATTTCATGGGCAAGAAGGTAAAACCGGCCGACACACTGGGAATCCTGGAAGCCATCGTGGAGGGAACCGCAAACTTCCATCAGTGGGGCCCCTTCTCCGACATCGAGATCATGGATTGGGAGGGCTTTGTGCCGGATATGAACGACGCGGATTATGTCGGCCAGCTGAAGGCCCGCATGAACGATCGTGTCAATGAGATCAAAGAGTTTGCCTCCGCGAAAGAGGGATATGACAAGCTTCCCGACGATGCTCTGGCAGCGCTGGAGAAAGTAGTAGCCGAGCTGAATTAAGAACAGACCAGACAACAGATCAACACAATCCAGGAGGACGCAGCACCACGGCTGCGTCCTTTTCGCAAATATGGAGACGGAGATGAAAGCCACATACATATTGTTTGATTTAGACGGGACTCTGACGGACCCCATGGTGGGAATCACAAAGTCCGTCCGGCACGCCCTCAGGGCCTACGGGATAGACCCTCCTGGTCTGGAAGCCCTGTGTCCGTTTATCGGGCCGCCTCTCAAGGACAGTTTTATGAAATACTGCGGTTTTCCGGAGGCCCGGGCGGAGGAGGCCATCGGCAAATACCGGGAATATTTCGCAGAGACCGGCATATTTGAAAACCAGGTATATGACGGTGTGGAGGACATGCTCAGGCGCCTGAAGGCAAAAGGAAAAACGCTGCTTGTGGCCACGTCAAAGCCAGAAGAATTCGCCAGGCGGATTCTGGAACATTTTCATCTGGACCGGTATTTCGACTATGTGTGCGGGGCAAGCATGGACGAGAAGAGGGTGAAAAAGGGAGATGTGATCGCCTATGCCCTGGAGACGGCCGGAGTGAGGGATGTGACAGGGGCGGTGATGGTGGGAGACAGGGAGCATGATGTCATAGGAGCGAGAGAAAACCACATGGACTGCATCGGCGTTCTCTTCGGATATGGAAGCAGAGAGGAGCTTGAGGATGCGGGGGCCGCTGTGACGGCGGCTTCGGTGGAAGAACTGGCAGAACTTCTTCTTGGGCAAAATGACTGAAACGAAAGAAAAAATGCACAAAAAATACAGGGCAGAACCTGAGAAAAATCCACAAAATTAAGCGACATTTTCAAAAAACACTGACATTTTTCTGAATAAAGTGCTAAAATATAGTTATAATGAGAAATGGAGGAGTTTTTATGAGAAGGATTGCCAGCGCATGCCTGCTTCAGACTATGAGATTCGATACTTACAATGATGCCAACCCGGAGAAGGACCTGGAAATATACTGCAAAAAGCTTGATAACGCCAAGACAAAATATGTGGTTGAGGAGAAGATTACAGAGGAGAGCGGAGCGGTTGTCATAAAGATACGAAAGCAATATAATTCATATCCCGTTAACGGCTACATTGACTGACCAGAAGAAAGGATGAGAAGATTGTTCAACAAGGGAGAGTATATTGTTTATGGAACTACCGGCGTATGCCGGGTGAGAGACATCACGGCTATGTCCACGGACGGAAGCGGTAAAGAGAAGCTGTACTATGTGCTGGAACCCGTGGGGGTCAGCGGAAGCAGGATCATGACCCCCGTGGAAGGGAACAAGAGCATTCTGCGGCCCATTCTGTCCAGGGACGAGGCATACAGGCTGATTGACGGAATCCAGGATGTGGATCAGCTGTGGATCACTGACGACAAACAGAGGGAGTCTAAGTACAAGGAGGCCCTTAAGACCTGTGACTGCCGGGAGTGGATCGGCATCATCAAGACCCTGCATTTCAGGAAAAAAGACCGCCTGGCCAGGGGAAAACGGCTGACAGAGGTAGATGAACGGTATCTGAAGAAGGCGAAGGAGAATCTGTACCGGGAGCTGTCAATCCCTTTGGAGATCCCTGCGGAAGAGGTGGAGACATTTATTGCGGAGCGGATAAAACAGGTTCTGACAAAGTGAAAATGTAAGCGGTGATAACAATGGAAAAAATTGTCTGGCAGGGGCTGCTGTATGATTTTTACGGCGAGCTGTTGACGGAGCATCAGCGCCAGGTCTATGAGGACATGGTGGTTAACGACCTGTCATTCGCCGAGATCGCCCAGGAACAGGGAATCTCCCGCCAGGGGGTCCACGACCTTATCAGGCGGTGTGACAGGATTCTTGAAAAATACGAAGAGAAGCTGCGCTTGGTGGAGAAGTTTCAGAGGACAAGGAGGCTGGCGGACAGGATTGAACAGCTGCTGGATGAATATGAGAAAAAGAGCGATAAGACCTTGCTGGAGGAGGCGAGAAAGGCAGCCAGGGAGATAGAGGCATTGTGAGGAATAAGGAACGGGCGATAATGGAAAAAACGGTAGGGATAGGAAATCAGGATTCTGAGTTTATGCGGAAAAATCACTGTTTTTATGCAGATAAAACCTAGTTTATAAAGACGTGGTGGGAGACGGAGGATTAGGTGACTTTTATTACTCGTCCGAGAAGATTTGGAAAAACTTTGATTTTGATCGGAGAAACAATCCTATCATGACTGAATAGAATACATGTTCGTAAAGAAAAAATACTTGACAGACATCGCTTTTTCATGTATGATAGCACAAGCGGCAGAGGGAAATGAACTGCCGCGCTGCAATCCGGACAGGAGGGATATTCATGGCTTTTGAGAGTTTATCAGACAAACTGCAGAAAGTATTTAAAAACTTAAGAGGCAAAGGCCGCTTAAGCGAAGCGGATGTAAAGGCTGCTCTCAAGGAAGTGAAGATGGCCCTTCTGGAGGCAGACGTGAGCTTCAAGGTGGTAAAGCAGTTTGTGAGCTCTGTGCAGGAGCGGGCCGTCGGCCAGGATGTGCTCAACAGCCTGACTCCCGGCCAGATGGTGGTGAAGATCGTCCATGAAGAGCTGATTCGGCTCATGGGTTCAGAGACTACAGAGATTGACTTAAAGCCGTCCAGCGAGATCACTGTGATTATGATGGCAGGTCTCCAGGGCGCGGGCAAGACCACCACCACCGCCAAGATTGCGGGAAAGCTCAAGTCCAAGGGCAGGAAGCCTCTTCTGGCTGCCTGCGACGTGTACCGGCCTGCGGCCATTCGGCAGCTGCAGATCAACGGAGAGAAGCAGGGGGTTCCCGTGTTCTCCATGGGAGACAAGCAGGACCCGGTGGATATTGCCAGGGCCGCCATAGAACACGCCCAGAAGAACGGATTGAACGTGGTGATTTTGGACACCGCGGGGCGTCTCCATGTGGACGAGGACATGATGGAGGAGCTCACCCGGATCAAGAGGGAAGCGGACGTTCATCAGACGCTGCTCATCGTCGACGCCATGACAGGCCAGGATGCGGTGAATGTGGCGGAGAGCTTTGAGAACAAGATCGGCATCGACGGTGTTGTGCTGACCAAACTGGATGGCGACACCAGAGGAGGAGCGGCGCTCTCCATCAAAGCCGTCACAGGAAAACCGATTCTGTACATCGGTATGGGGGAGAAGCTTTCCGACCTGGAACAGTTTTACCCGGACCGCATGGCTTCCAGAATCCTGGGGATGGGGGATATTCTCTCCCTCATCGAGAAGGCGGAGCTGGAGGTGGACGAGGAGAAGGCGAGAGAGCTGAGTCAGAAGCTGAAGAAGGCGGAGTTCGACTTTAACGATTTTCTCGACCAGATGAATCAGATCAAGAAGATGGGCGGCATGGCCAGCATCATGAGCATGATGCCTGGGATGCCCCAGATGAAAGGCGACATGGACATCGATGATTCTGCCATGAACCGTGTGGAGGCCATCATTCTCTCCATGACCAGGGAGGAGAGGGCCAACCCCTCGATTCTGAACCCATCCAGAAAGCAGCGAATCGCCAAGGGGGCGGGAGTGGGAATCCAGGAGGTGAACCGCATCGTCAAGCAGTTTGATCAGATGAAGAAGATGATGAAGCAGCTGCCCGGACTGATGGGAGGCAAGCGGCGGGGCGGTTTAGGCGGAATATTCGGTAAGATGAAGATGCCGTTCTGACATGCCGGCGGTGAATGCCGCGCCCGTAAATTCTGGCCAGTCTTTGGCGGGCCGGGGCGGACATTTAACCTTGTTAGCGGAACAGAAGTTATTCTGTTTTTGTCTATAGAACAGGGACTGCCTTTGAAAACAGGCAGATTCCCGAAGGAAAACCGACGAGGGAGGTGAGATTGACATGGCAGTAAAGATGAGATTAAGAAGAATGGGACACAAGAAGAGTCCTTTCTATAGAGTTGTTGTTGCTGACTCCAGATCTCCAAGAGATGGTAAGTTCATCGAAGAAATTGGTTACTACGATCCGAATCAGGAGCCAAGCGTAATCAAGTTTGATGAGGAGGCAGCAAAGAAGTGGTTGGCCACAGGCGCCCAGCCTACTGAGACTGTGGGAAAACTGCTGAAGATCGCCGGCATCCAGTAAGCTGAGGTGAGAATATGAAAGAATTAGTTGAAGTAATGGCAAAGGCCCTTGTGGAACATCCCGAGGAAGTTACTGTTACCGAGACGGAGAAGGACGGGGAGACCGTCATTGAACTTAAGGTAGCCTCTTCCGACATGGGAAAAGTCATTGGAAAGCAGGGCAGAATTGCCAAGGCGATTCGTTCTGTTGTCAAGGCGGCAGCCTCGAAGGAAGACAAGAAAGTGGTTGTTGAGATTCAGTAGAAAAAAACGCAGCACAGCTGTGACAGATGAGACCGCCGTTCCATGAGGAAGACGGTCTTATCTGTCGATTCTGTCAATTGCCGCCGGGCGCATGGGAAAGGTATACACAATTATATGGAAGAAACATTGCGGGTAGGGGTCATCACCTCCACCCACGGAGTCCGCGGGGAAGTCAAGGTATTTCCCACCACCGACGACCCGGAGCGGTTTAAAACACTGAAAAAAGTGCTTTTGGACACGGGGAAGGAACTTCTGCCCATGGAGATACAGCAGGTGAGGTTCTTTAAAAACATGGTCATCCTCAAGTTCAAGGGCTTTGACAATATCAATGATATAGAGATCTACAAGGGAAAGGATCTTCTGATCACCAGGGACCAGGCGGTAAAGCTGGGGCCTGACGAGAATTTCATCGTGGATCTCATAGGCCTGTCTGTGGTCAGCGATGAGGGGGAGGACCTTGGAACCCTCACAGACGTGCTTCTCACCGGGGCCAACGATGTCTACGAGGTCACCATGCCCCATGGGAAAAAGCTGCTCCTCCCGGCGATCAGACAGTGTATCCTGAATGTGGATTTGGACGAGGGAAAAGTCCTGGTTCATGTCCTGGACGGACTGATGGACTTGTAGGAGGGGACGGCAATGAATTATCATATTCTCACCCTGTTTCCGGACATGGTTCTCCAGGGGCTCAACACCAGCGTCATCGGCAGGGCCATGGAGAAAGGGGTCATCACGGTGAACGCGATGAATATCAGGGACTATTCCGGGAACAAGCACAACCAGGTGGACGATTACCCCTACGGCGGCGGCGCAGGGATGGTGATGCAGCCGGGGCCGGTATGCGATGCTTACGAGGCTCTCTGCCGGAATCTGGGAAAGAGGCCGCGGGTGCTGTACATGACGCCCCAGGGCCGGGTGTTCAGCCAGAAGATCGCCCAGGAACTGGCCGGGGAAGAGGATCTGGTGTTTCTCTGCGGCCACTATGAAGGCATCGACGAGCGGGCTCTGTCCCTGATCGTCACCGATTATCTGTCTGTGGGAGACTATGTGCTCACAGGCGGGGAGCTGCCTGCCATGGTGATGATCGACTGCATCTCCAGGCTGGTTCCCGGAGTGCTAAACAATGATGAATCCGCCCTCATCGAGTCATTTAGCGACAACCTGCTGGAGTACCCCCAGTACACCAGGCCGGAGATTTATGAAGGGCTGAGAGTCCCGGAGGTGCTTTTGTCAGGCCATCACAAAAATATTGACACCTGGAGGCGTCAGGAAGCCATAAGGAGAACACTGGAGCGCCGCCCGGATCTCCTGGAACAGGCGGTTCTCAGCAAGAAGGAACAGGCGTTTTTGGAAGAAATTTTGAGAGAAAGGGCTTGCGCCCAGGAAAATATTGTGATAGAATAAATTGGTTTTAAAATAAGAGATGGTCCTCTGTTACCGAAGCGCGGGTATTAAGAACATCAAACATATTTTCAGGAGGTTCCAAGGTGAACGAGATTATTAAGAGCATTGAAGCAACTCAGTTAAAGGCATCTGTGCCGGAGTTCCACGTAGGCGACACCGTAAAGGTGTACAACAAGATCAAGGAGGGCAACCGCGAGAGAATCCAGGTCTTTGAGGGAACCGTGATCAAGAGACAGAACGGCGGCGCAAGAGAGACCTTCACCGTGAGAAAGAATTCCAACGGAATCGGTGTTGAGAAGACATGGCCGGTGCATTCCCCCTTTGTGGACAACATTGAGGTAGTGAGAAGAGGTAAAGTGAGAAGAGCGAAGCTGTACTACTTGAGAGACAGAGTGGGCAAGGCTGCCAAGGTAAAAGAGTTAGTCAGATAATTTTATCTTCCGGTGCATCAGGGACAATAAAGAGATTTATTGTCCCTGTATTTATATGATGATGCCAGGGTCAAAAGAATATGGAAGTCCAGAAAGGCAGATGTAAGTTTGGAATTTTATCATGTAGACGAGACAAACACCTTGAGAAGAGCGGTTAGCTGGGTGGTGGATATCGTGGTGGTGATCTCTCTGGCGTGGTTTGCGGCCTATGGGTTTGGGACCCAGATCAGGATCGCGGGCCAGTCCATGATGCCCGGTCTGGAAGGAGACGACGTGGTTCTCATGGACCGTCTCACCTATGATTTCACGGAACCGGCCAGATTTGATGTGGTGGTTTTTCAGCGGGAGGACCGCAAGTCCAACGTGAAGCGGGTGATCGGCCTTCCGGGAGAGGTGGTCCAGATTAAAGACGGCTTTATTTATATAGACGGAGAGCGGCTGGAGGCAGACAACGGCCTGGACCAGGCGGTTCTGGCAGGCCTCGCGGAGAATCCGGTGACTCTGGGGGAAGACGAATATTTTCTTCTGGGGGACAACCGGGACGGGAGCGAGGACAGCCGTTTTATCAATATAGGCAATGTAAAAAGGGAACAAATTCAGGGGAAGATCTGGCTGCGCCTGCTGCCTCTGATTCATATAGGTTTTGTGGAATAGGAGAGACGTATGAACATACAATGGTATCCGGGGCATATGACAAAGGCGAAGCGGGCCATGAAGGAAGACATAAAACTGGTGGACCTTATCATAGAACTGGTCGATGCCAGGGTTCCGCTGTCCAGCAGAAATCCGGATATTGACGAGCTGGGCAGGCAGAAGGCCAGGCTGATTCTTCTGAACAAGGCGGACCTGGCCGGCGAGAAGGGCAACGACGCCTGGATTTCTTTCTTTGAGAGCCAGGGAATCCAGGCGGTAAAGGTGGACTCCAGGAGCCGGGCGGGGCTGAAGCAGATTCAGGCGGCGGTGGCGGAGGCATGCAGGGAGAAAATTGAGAGGAACAGAAAGCGGGGAATCTTAAACCGCCCGGTGAGGGCCATGGTGGTGGGCATCCCCAATGTGGGAAAGTCCACATTTATCAACTCCTACGCAGGAAAAGCCAGCGCCAGGACAGGCAATAAGCCTGGAGTGACCAAGGGCAGCCAGTGGATAAGGCTTAATAAGACACTGGAGCTTCTGGACACGCCGGGAATTCTGTGGCCCAGGTTCGAGAGCCGGGAGGTAGGGCTCCACCTGGCCTTCATCGGCTCCATCAACGACGAGATTCTGGACAGAGAGGAGCTGGCGGCGGAGCTTATAAAGCTTTTGTCACAGAGATATCCGGAGGTTCTGCCTGGGCGGTACGGCAAAGAAGTGCAGGGCGGGACCCACATGACCGAAGCCGTGGCTGCCCTGGAGGGCATAGCCAGGGTCAGGGGCTGTGTGCTCAAGGGGAATGAATACGATCTGAAGAAGGCGGCCAATCTGCTTCTGGACGACTACAGAAGCGGAAGGCTTGGAAGAATCACCCTGGAATTTCCACAGGGCGCCGGCAGTGTGAAAGAGGAGCGGGAAACATGTCAGTAAAACCGTTGACAGGAGAAAAACTTGAGAAGGAGCTGGCCCGTCTGGAGGCCATGAAAGAGTACGAGCGCGCCTGGGGGGCATACCGCTGTATCTGCGGAATCGACGAGGCGGGCAGGGGGCCGCTTGCCGGGCCGGTGGTGGCGGCTGCGGTGGTTCTCCCAGGGGACTGCCGGATTCTGTATCTCAACGATTCTAAAAAACTGTCGGAGAAAAAAAGGGAGATGCTCTTTGACGAGATCCGGGAGAAAGCCGCGGCGTACGGAATCGGCATGGCGAGTCCGGAGCGCATCGACGCGATCAACATACTTCAGGCCACCTACGAGGCCATGAGGCAGGCGGTAGGCCGTCTGGAGGCCCAGGGGGTTGTCCCCGATGTTCTTCTGAACGACGCGGTGACCATACCAGGACTTAACGTGAAGCAGGTGCCCATTGTGAAAGGGGACGCCAAAAGCCTGTCCATCGCCGCCGCCAGCATACTGGCAAAGGTGACCAGGGACCGGATGATGGCGGAGTATGACAAGCTGTATCCGGCCTACGGCTTCGCCAGGCATAAAGGCTACGGAACCGCCGCCCACATAGAGGCCCTCCGCGTCCACGGGCCCTGTCCCATTCACAGGAGAAGTTTTTTGAAAAATTTTCATCTGGAGGAGGACGGTGAAAAGACAGATTCCCAACAGGCGTGAGACCGGAAGACAGTATGAAGAGAAGGCGGTCTCCTTTTTGCGGCAGCAGGGCTATGTGATCCTGGAGAAGAACTACAGGGACCGGTTCGGGGAGATCGATATTGTGGCTGAGGAAGGGGCCTATCTGGTGTTCGTGGAGGTAAAGTACCGGAGAGATATGAGGAACGGATACCCGGAGGAGGCGGTGTCCGCCAGGAAGCAGGGAAGAATCCGCCACACCGCCTCCTGGTATCTTTACCGACACGGATACGGGGAGGATACTCCCTGCCGGTTTGACGTAGTCAGCATTGTGGGGGAGGAGATCTCTCTGTTCAGAGACGCGTTTTGACATCAGGCGAAAGGGGGAGGCGTTATGGAAGAAAGATGGATACGAAAAGCGGGCATGGAAAATGTGCCGGTGGAGAGAGAGACAGAAGGCGTCTGCCGTTTGTCATTTCCCCTTCTGGAGGAGAGCGGGCTGGTGTCCCACTGTTTTTCCACCAGGCTGGGAGGAGTCAGCCGGGGGAGGTTTGCCACCATGAACTTTACCTTCACGAGAGGAGATAAACAGGAACATGTGATGGAGAATTACCGCCGTATGGCAAGAGCCCTGGGCGTGGACCTGGAGCGGATGGTTCTCTCCTATCAGACCCACACCACCAACGTGCGCAGAGTGACAGAGGAGGATGAGGGGAAGGGCATCGCCAGGCCTCGGGATTACAAGGATATTGACGGACTGATCACAGACGTGCCGGGGATCACTCTGGTGACTTTTTACGCGGACTGCGTCCCCTTATATTTTTTGGATCCGGTACATAGGGCCATCGGCCTGAGCCATTCCGGATGGCGGGGGACCGTAAAGCGCATGGGAAAAGTCACTCTGGAGGCCATGGCGGAGGCGTACGGGACCAGGCCGGAGGATGTGCTGTGCTGCGTGGGCCCCAGCATATGCCGGGACTGTTTTGAGGTGGGGGAGGAAGTGGCGGAAGAATTTTGCAGGGAATTTGACAGACGGTTCCACCGAGAGCTGTTTTACAGAAAAGAGAACGGAAAATATCAGCTGGACTTATGGAAGGCCAACGAGATTGTCCTGAGAGAGGCGGGGGTGGCAGAGAAACATCTCCAGATTACCAATATCTGTACCAAGTGCAACCCTGTGCACCTGTTCTCCCACAGGGTCATGGGAAACGAGAGAGGAAACCTGGCAGCTTTTCTCTGTCTGAGGGAGTAGATGACAGCAGCCCTTGGTCTGTCCAGGGCATTGCGCCTTTGCCTTTACATGGGGACTAAAAGCAGAAACAAAAAGCGCGGGAAACGCCATGGGGAAGAGATTCGTGGCATTTCCCGGTTTTTCGTTTTTCAGACCCCGAATGTCGTCTCCGGGCTGTCGAGGCTTTCGCCGGAGCGATACCGCCGGATCAGCTTCTGGAGCTTTTCCGTGGGGGACAGAGTGCGCTCGATGGAGACATCGTGGTTCAGTGAGTTGATAATGGCGGCCAGAAATTCGCTCATGTCTGCTTCCAGATACCACGGCCGTCCCAGAAGCTCCTTGGGGCGGTAGTTTAAGTTGGTGGTGATCACATGGTCAATGCAGCCCTTCTCATAAAACTCGTCAAATTTTTCAAAACCGCCGGTGAACAGGCCGAAGGTACAGCAGATAATCACCTTTTTGGCCTTCCGTTCTTTCAGCTCCCTGGCGGTGTCCAGCATGCTCTCACCGGAAGATATCATGTCGTCGATAATCAAAACCGTCTTTCCCTCCACGGAGGAGCCCAGGAATTCGTGGGCGACGATGGGGTTGCGCCCGTCCACGATCTGAGAGTAGTTCCGGCGCTTGTAGAACATGCCCATGTCGACGCTCAGGTTGTTGGCCAGGTAGACGGCCCTGTCCATGGCGCCTTCGTCCGGGCTGATGATCATCAAGTGCTCTTTGTCCAGAACCAGGTTGGGCTCGCGCTGAAGCAGAGTCTTGACAAACTGGTAGGTGGGCATAAAGTTGTCAAAGCAGTTCAGGGGGATGGCGTTCTGGACTCTCGGGTCGTGGGCGTCGAAGGTGATGATATTTTTCACGCCCATGGTCACCAGCTCCTCCAAAGCCATGGCGCAGTCCAGAGACTCCCGGGAGCTGCGCTTGTGCTGCCGGCTCTCATATAAGAAGGGCATGATCACGGTGAGGCGGTGACATGTGGCGGAGACGGCTCCGATAAGCCTTTTTAGGTTCTGAAAATGATCATCCGGCGACATATGGTTGGTGTTTCCGTACATCTGGTAGGTCAGGCTGTGATTGGTCACATCGGCCATGGCGAAGATGTCCGTTCCCCGGACAGACTCGGCCAGTATGGCTTTTCCCTCCCCGGAGCCGAACCGGGGACACTTAAAGTTCAGGAGATAGGAGTCTACATGGTAGCCGCGAAAGTTGAGGTCCTTCTTCTGCCTGATCATTTCTTCCATATCGTGCCTGCGGAAAGAGACGATGTGGTCATTTACCAGCGAGGCCAGCTCCTGGCAGCCGTCGAGGGCCGCCAGCTTCAGGGGAGCGACAGGAAGACAGTCTTTAAACGCATAATTATTTGCCATGGGGGTATTCCTCCGTGTCCTTGTGGGGACGTGAATTGAGAATGTTTAGTTGTTGTTATAAAGCTGTATGATTATTTATAACATTTTTGGCCAAAAATAGTCAACAAATACAGAAAAAGTACTACAAAAAGTACAATCCCGCCAGGCCGCCTTTACAAAACTTAAGAATCTTGCTATCATGAAGCAAGGAAAAGAAAGGAAATAGGATTGCCATGAAAAGAGGACATGTCATAAAGGCCGTGGCTCCGGGATCTATCGCGGACCAGCTGGAGCTGGTCCCCGGAGACAGGCTTATGACCATAGACGGACATGAGCTGGAGGATATCTTTGACTACGAATATTATATAGGAAGCGAAGCCGTCACGGCGGTGGTGCTGAAGGAGAACGGGGAGGAGTGGGAGCTGGAGATCGAGAACGATTACCAGGACCTGGGCATCACCTTTGAGAACAGCCTTATGAGCGAGTACCGTTCCTGCAGGAACAAGTGCATCTTCTGCTTTATCGACCAGATGCCAAAGGGTATGAGGGAGACGCTGTACTTTAAAGACGATGACTCCAGGCTGTCCTTTCTCCAGGGAAACTATATCACCCTGACCAACATGTCGGACAGGGATATCGACCGGATTATCCGGTTTAAGCTGTCCCCCATCAACATCTCCGTGCACACCACCAACCCCGCCCTGCGGTGCAGGATGCTGAACAACCGGTTTGCCGGAGAGGCACTGGAGAAGATCCGCCGGCTGTATCAGGCCCGGACACCTATGAACGGCCAGATCGTCATGTGCAAAGGCTTCAACGACGGGGAGGAGCTGGAGAGAACCATCGAAGACCTGTCAGAGTATATCCCGTATATGGAGAGCCTGTCCGTGGTCCCTGTGGGGCTGTCAAAGTTTCGGGACGGCTTAGAGCCTCTGGAGCCTGTGGAGAAGGAGGACGCCGTCCGCGCCATCGACATCGTGGAGCGGTGGCAGGAGAAACTGTACAGGGAGCGCGGAACCCATTTTGTCCACGCCAGCGACGAATTCTATATATTGGCAGGCAGGGACATGCCGGAGGCAGAGCGGTATGACGGCTATATCCAGCTGGAGAACGGGGTGGGCATGGTCAGGCTTCTCCTGGACGAGGTGGACCAGGCCCTTGAAGGCCTTGAGGGAGACGACAGGGAGGCGGAGATATCCATGGCCACCGGGGTCCTGGCGTGGGGGTATATTGCCCAGTGCCTGGAGAAGATCAAGAAGAAGTATCCGAAGGTCAGGGTCTATCTTTACAAGATTGTCAACCGCTTCTTCGGGGAGCAGATCACGGTTGCCGGCCTGATCACCGGAAGGGACCTGATGGCGCAGCTTGGAGGCTGCAGGCTGGGGGAGCGTCTGCTGCTTCCGGAATGTATGTTCCGCAGCGGCGAGGAAGTGTTTCTCGACGACGTGACCAGGGAAGAGGTAAAAAATGCTTTACAAGTTCCGGTTCATATTGTAAAATCAAGCGGACAAGCTTTTGTGGACGCGGTTTTATGCCCCCGGAGAGACGAAACGGCTCTTTACAGGGGGTACGAATTAAAGTGAGGAGACTTAAGAATGAGCAAACCAATCGTAGCGGTGGTAGGGCGTCCCAATGTTGGAAAGTCCACGCTGTTTAATGCAATTGCCGGGGATACCATCTCCATCGTCAAGGACACTCCCGGAGTCACCAGAGACCGGATCTATGCCGAGTGCAGCTGGCTTGACATGAATTTTACCCTGATCGACACCGGAGGCATTGAGCCGGATACCACGGATATTATTTTGTCCCAGATGAGAGAACAGGCAGAGATCGCCATCGCCACGGCGGACGTGATCATTTTCCTGGTGGACGTGCGCCAGGGGCTGGTGGATTCCGACCAGCGGGTGGCGGAGATGCTGAGAAAGTCCAAGAAGCCGGTGGTTCTGGTGGTCAACAAGGTGGACAGCTTCCAGAAGTACGGCAATGACGTTTACGAATTTTACAACCTGGGAATCGGGGAGCCTGTCCCCGTCTCGGCGGCATCACGGCTGGGGCTGGGAGATATGCTGGACGTGGTCACCAGCCATTTTACGGCGAAGCATCTGGAGGAGGAGGAAGATGACCGCCCCCGCATCGCCATCGTGGGAAAGCCCAACGTGGGCAAGTCCTCGATCATCAACAAACTGACGGGGGAGAACCGGGTCATCGTGTCCGACGTGGCGGGAACCACCAGGGATGCGGTGGACACGGAGGTGGTCTTCAACGGCGCGGAATACGTGTTCATAGACACGGCGGGCCTGAGGAGAAAGAACAAAATCAAGGAAGAGCTGGAGCGGTACAGCATCATCAGGGCAGTGACGGCGGTGGAGAGGGCGGATGTGGTCATCGTGGTCATCGACGCGGCGGAGGGCGTGACGGAACAGGACGCCAAGATCGCAGGGATTGCCCACGAGAGAGGAAAGGGCATCATCATCGCCGTGAACAAGTGGGATGCCATAGAGAAGAACGATAAGACCATCTATGAGTTTACAAGGAGAATCCGGAATACCCTGTCTTTCATGCCCTACGCGGAGCTTATCTTCGTGTCGGCGGTGACAGGGCAGCGCCTGGAAAAGCTGTTCCAGCTCATCGACATGGTCCGGGAGAACCAGAACATGAGAGTCTCCACCGGCGTGCTCAACGAGATTATGAGTGAGGCGGTGGCCCTTCAGCAGCCGCCCTCGGACAAGGGGAAGAGGCTCCGCCTTTACTATATCACCCAGGTGGCAGTGAAGCCGCCTACCTTCGTGATTTTTGTCAACAGCAAGGAGCTTATGCACTTTTCATATACCCGTTATCTGGAAAACCGTATCCGGGAGGCATTCGGATTCCGGGGGACTGCTCTCAAGTTTATTATCAGGGAACGTTCGGGAAAGGAAGGAAAATGATGGAACGGATCATATGTCTGGTACTGGGATATTGTTTCGGCCTGTTTCAGACAGGCTATCTCTACAGCAAAAAGCACAACGTGGATATCAAAAAAGAGGGAAGCGGCAACTCCGGCAGCACCAACGTGCTCCGGGTCATGGGAGTGAAGGCGGGAATCATCGTGTTCCTGGGGGATGCGGGGAAGACCATACTGGCCTGCCTCGCTGCCAGGGTTCTGTTCGGAAACCGGCCTGACATGGTGAACCTTCTCGTCCTCTACGCGGCTCTGGGGGCGATTCTGGGCCACAACTATCCTTTCTACATGCACTTTAACGGAGGAAAGGGCATCGCCTGCACCGCAGGGCTTTTGGCTTCCATAGACTGGCGGCTCATGCTCATATGCCTGATCGTCTTTGTCATCATCGTGGCGGTCACCAGGTATGTGTCCCTGGGCTCACTGGTGGTTGTCAGCATCTTCCTGGCGTGGATGATCGTGTTCGGCCAGATGGGAGAGTACGGGCTGGGAGAAAGCCTGCGGCTGGAGTTTTACGGGGTGGCCGCGGTCATCGCCGCCCTGGCGTTTCTGCGGCACAGGGCCAATTTAAACCGCCTGATTCACGGAACGGAAAACAAGATCAGCGCGAAGAAAAAGTGAGAAGGGAAGGCCGGTTATACCAAGTATAACTTTTCTGTATGGCTTTAAAGCGGCATTAAGGCGCCGTATAGGGGCGGAAACGGTTGACAAGGGAAAGGGTTATGGATATAATGTAAAAAGTTTTACATAAAAATGTTTGCATATTTATGAGGAGGAACAACATTATGAAAAAACTGTTTACATTAGGTTTAACCGCCGCCATGGTTGCCTCGCTGACAGCCTGCGGGTCCGGCAGCGGCACTGCAGATACCACGGCAGCGGCGGGAGGAGAGACTTCAGCAGCAGGAGCGGAGGCTCCGGCAGCCGGCGGGGAAGCGGCAGAAGGAGAGACTTTCAAGATCGGAGTCATCGGGCCTCTCACCGGTCCGGCGGCAGCCTACGGCATTGCTGTGCAGAACGGCGCCGACCTGGCGGTGAAGGAGATCAACGCAGCCGGCGGCGTGAACGGCTTCATGCTTGAGTCAAACGCCCAGGACGACGAGCACGACGCTCAGAAGTCCGTCAATGCGTACAACACCTTGAAGGACTGGGGCGCCCAGGTGATTGTAGGCTCCACCACATCGGACCCCTGTATCGCTGTCGCAGCCGAGTCTTCCAATGACAATATGTTCCAGATCACGCCTTCAGGCTCCGCGGTAGAGTGTGTGGCTCCGGACAACGTGTTCCGCGTATGCTTCGCAGACCCGGACCAGGGAACTGCCTCCGCCGTGTACATCGGAGAGCACAAGCTGGCCACCAAGGTGGCTGTGATCTATGACAGCTCCACTACCTATTCGTCAGGCATCCGGGAGGCATTCGTGAAGGAAGCAGGAAACCAGGGGCTGGAGATTGTGGCTGACGAGGCGTTTACAGCCGACAACGCCACTGATTTTTCCGTCCAGCTGGACAAGGCGAAAGAGGCCGGCGCGGAGCTGGTGTTCCTTCCTGTCTATTACCAGGAGGCTTCCGTCATCTTAAAGCAGGCCAGCGACAAGGATTTCGCGCCTATCTTCTTCGGATGCGACGGCATGGACGGTATTCTGACCGTGAAGAATTTTGACACTTCTCTGGCCGAGGGTCTGATGCTTCTGACCCCCTTCTCCACCACTGAGGAGAGCAGCAAGGCCTTTACCGAGGCTTATGTGGCGGCTTACGGCATCGAGCCCAATCAGTTCGCGGCTGATTCCTACGACGCGGTCTACGCCATCAGGGCGGCTATCGAGAAGTCCGGCGTGGCTGTTGACGCGGATTACTCAACCGTATGTGAAGCTTTTAAGACTGCCATGACCGAGATCAGCATCGACGGACTTACAGGCGCAGGTATGACCTGGAACGCAGCAGGCGAGCCCGACAAGGCGCCGAAAGCAGTAAAGATCGTAAACGGCGTATACGAGATGCAGTAGCGAAGGGAAGCTGATGTTTCCGTCTGCATATCCTGCATGGAAATATAATGATCCGGAGAGGGCTGTCCCTGGGACGGCCCTTTTTCCGTACTGCTGTTACTGTTCACAGGGCAGGAAATCTTTGGTCTTGCGCATCGTTTCCGCCTATGATATAATTCGACATATTATTGTTTTTCAGATCACTGGAAAGTTCTGACGACTTTCTGACAGCCAACTAGAGGGGTGGATTCATGAGTTTTCTTTCTTATTTAATCAGCGGGATCAGCCTTGGCAGCATTTATGCCATCATCGCGCTTGGATATACTATGGTATACGGAATCGCAAGAATGCTGAATTTTGCTCACGGGGATATTATTATGGTGGGCGGTTTTGCCATCTTTACGGTGGTGAGCACCCTGGGGATGGCGCCTTTGCTGGGAATCGTCACGGCGGCGGCGGTGTGCACCATCCTGGGAGTGACCATCGAGTTTGTGGCGTACAGGCCTCTTCGCGGGGCTTCCTCCCTGGCGGTTCTCATCACGGCCATCGGGGTCAGTTACCTGCTCCAGAACCTGGCGCTGCTCATCTTCGGCTCCAACGCCCGCCAGTTTACATCTGTGGTCACCATGCCGGGCTTAAAGCTGGCAGAGGGCAGGCTGTCCATATCAGGCGAGACCATCGTTACCATTCTTGTGTGTATTGTCATCATGGCAGGACTGACTGCGTTTATCAACAAAACCAGAATCGGACAGGCCATGCTGGCGGTGTCCGAGGACAGGGGAGCGGCCGCCCTCATGGGAATCAACGTGAACCGGACCATCGCCATCACCTTTGCCATCGGTTCGGCCCTGGCGGCTGTCGCGGGAGCTTTGCTGTGCTCCACCTATCCGTCCCTGACTCCCTACACCGGTTCCATGCCGGGAATCAAGGCTTTTGTGGCCGCGGTGTTCGGCGGCATCGGCTCCATCCCGGGAGCTCTTCTGGGAGGCGTTATCCTTGGAGTGGTGGAGAACCTGTCAAAGGCGTATATTTCGTCCCAGCTGTCGGATGCCATCGTGTTCTCCCTGCTGATTGTGATTCTTCTGGTTCGTCCCACGGGGATACTGGGAAAGAAAATCAATGAGAAAGTGTAGGTGTGTGTGATGATGAAGGTGAAGAAGAACAAGATACTGATTCAAAACGGCATTACATACGCCATGGTCATCGCCTTCTGGGCAGTGATTCAGATTCTGTCCGCAGGGGGCCATGTGTCCAGCCTGATGAAGGGGCTTTTAGTTCCCCTGTGCATCTACGGGATTCTGGCGGTGTCCCTGAACCTGACGGTGGGGATACTGGGAGAGTTGAGCCTGGGGCACGCGGGCTTCATGTGCGTGGGAGCTTTTACCGGGGCTTTTATCACCAGATGCATGGAGGCCTCCATACCAAGTGTGGGAGCGCGGTTTTTTCTTGCCCTGGTCGTGGGGTCCGCCATGGCGGGGGTGTTCGGAATCCTCATCGGAATTCCGGTTCTCCGCCTGAAGGGAGATTATCTGGCCATCGTGACCCTGGCCTTCGGCGAGATCATCAAGAACCTGATCAATGTCATGTTTATAGGCCGCGACTCCAGAGGCTTCCACTTCTCCATCAAGGACAGTCTGTCCCTCGGCCTGGAGGAGGGGGGAGAGGTGATTGTAAAAGGAGCCCAGGGCATCACGGGAACACCCAGGGCCGCCACCTTCACCATCGGCGTTCTTCTGCTTTTGCTGACTCTGGTTATCGTCCTGAACCTGATCAACTCCCGGACAGGCCGGGCCATCATGGCTATCAGGGACAACCGCATCGCGGCAGAGTCCATCGGAATCAACATTACCAAGTACAAGCTGATGGCATTCTCCATCTCCGCCGCCCTGGCGGGCATGGCAGGCGTCCTCTATGCCCACAGCCTGGCCACCCTGGCGGCCACATCCGCCAATTTCGGGTATAACAAGTCCATCATGATCCTGGTGTTCGTGGTTCTTGGCGGCCTGGGCAACATACGCGGCTCCGTCATCGCGGCCATCATCCTCACGGCTCTGCCGGAGCTTTTGAGAGGGCTCAACGACTACCGCATGCTCATCTACGCCATTGTGCTCATTGTGATGATGCTGTTCAACTCCAGCCCCAAGGCCATTGAGATGAGAACCGTGTTCATGGAAAAAGTCAGACATAAAAAATCAGAATCTGCTGCAAAGGAGGCTTAGAGAAAATGGCAATGTTGGAAGCGAAGAACCTCGGCATTTCATTTGGAGGCCTTAAGGCGGTAGATAATTTTAATATGACCATTGAAAAAGGCCAGCTGTACGGTCTCATCGGCCCCAACGGGGCGGGGAAAACAACTGTGTTCAACCTGCTTACAGGTGTTTACAAGCCTGACTTGGGCACCATCCACCTGGATGGGAGAAATATTACCGGAAAAAAGACCATCGAGATCAACCAGGCCGGAATCGCCAGAACATTTCAAAATATCCGCCTGTTTAAGGAGCTCACTGTCCTGGACAACGTAAAGGCAGGATTGCACAACCATCATCCCTACTCAACCATCGAGGGGATTTTCCGTCTTCCCAGGTACTACAAGGTGGAGCGGGAGATGAACGACAGGGCCATGGAGCTTTTGAAGGTGTTTGACCTGGACGGGGAGTCCGGCTGCAAGGCCTCCAACCTGCCCTACGGCAAGCAGAGAAAGCTGGAGATTGCCAGGGCGCTGGCCACCGACCCAAAGTTTCTCCTTTTGGACGAGCCCGCCGCGGGGATGAACCCAAACGAGACGGCGGAGCTGATGGAGACCATCCGGTTCGTGCGTGAGGAGTTTGACATGACCATTCTGCTGATTGAGCACGACATGAAGCTGGTTTCCGGTATCTGCGAGAAGCTGACGGTGCTGAATTTCGGGCAGGTGCTGACCCAGGGCGAGACGTCGGAGGTGCTCAACGACAGGCGGGTTATCACCGCGTATCTTGGGGAGTAGGAGGAGAGGACGTTATGGCAATACTGGAAGTGAAAGATCTGGAAGTGTACTATGGTGTCATCCAGGCCATCAAGGGAATCTCCTTTGAGGTGAACCAGGGAGAGATCATTGCCCTCATCGGGGCCAACGGCGCGGGGAAGACCACCACGCTGCAGACAGTCACCGGCCTGATTCCGGCCAAGGCCGGAAAGATCATATACGAGGGAAATGATATCACCCGCATCGCCAGTCACAAGCTGGTGTCTATGGGGATGGCCCATGTGCCCGAGGGCAGAAGGGTTTTCGCCCAGCTCACCGTGCTGCAGAACCTGAAGCTGGGGGCCTACACCAGGAAAGACAAAAAAGAGATTGACGAGACACTGGGGACCATCTACAAGCGTTTTCCCCGCCTGGAGGAGAGAAAGAACCAGCCGGCGGGAACCTTGAGCGGCGGCGAGCAGCAGATGCTTGCCATGGGCAGGGCGCTTATGTCCCACCCCAAGCTGATTGTCATGGACGAGCCCTCCATGGGCCTGTCCCCCATCTATGTCAACGAGATTTTCGACATTATCAAGGAGATCAACGACGGCGGCACCACGGTGCTTCTGGTGGAGCAGAACGCCAAGAAGGCCCTGTCCATCGCTGACAAGGCATACGTTTTGGAGACGGGAAAGATCGTGTTAAGCGGCGATGCCAAGGAGCTGATGAATGACGATTCCGTGAAGAAGGCATATTTAAGTGAATAGTTTATCACCCCCCTGCATATATTGTAACAGCACAGCAAGGGGGTATTTTTATGGAGCAATTTTCTGTATACAAGGATATCAAGGCGAGAACCGGAGGCGAGATCTACCTGGGGGTAGTAGGGCCGGTGCGGACGGGAAAATCCACGTTTATCAAGCGGTTTATGGAGCTGATGGTGCTCCCGGAGATGGAAGACGAGCACAGCAGGACCCAGGCCAGAGATGAGCTGCCCCAGAGCGCGGCGGGGAAGACCATCATGACCACGGAGCCCAAATTTATTCCCAAGGAGGCGGCGGAGGTGGCTTTGGGAGACGGCATCGACGTGAAGGTCCGCCTCATCGACTGTGTGGGCTTTATGATCGACGGGGCGGCGGGACATATTGAAAATGACAGCGAGAGGCTGGTGAAGACGCCCTGGTATGACTACCAGATTCCCTTCACCAAGGCGGCGGAGATCGGCACCAGGAAGGTTATCACGGACCACTCCACCATAGGAATCGTGGTGACCACGGACGGAACCATAGGAGATATCAAGAGGCCTGCCTACGGACCGGCGGAGGAGCGGACGGTGGAGGAGTTAAAAGAGCTGGGCAAGCCGTTTATCATGCTTTTAAATTCTGTCAGGCCTTTCTCAGACGAGACCAGACAGCTGGCCTGGGAGCTTGGGGAAAAGTACGGCGTGTCTGTTCTCCCAGTCAACTGCGAGCAGCTGAAAAAGGAAGATATTTTACATATTTTGGAACAGGTTTTGAAAGAGTTCCCTGTCACCCAGCTGAATTTCAGAATCCCCAAGTGGCTGGAGATCCTCCCGCCTGACCACTGGCTGAAGGCAGGGGTGATTCAGTGCGTGAAGGACCTTCTGGGCAAGGTGAATCAGATGAAAGACGTGGCGGGGGCCCTGACGGACATGGTCACGGACGTGGTCAGGGGCATGAAGGCAGACCGTATGGACTTATCCAGCGGCGTGGTGTCCGTGGATGTCAATGTGGACGATCACTACTATTATGAAATTCTAAGCGACTATGTGGGGATTCCCATCGGGGGAGAGTATCAGCTTATGCAGCAGCTCCGCTCCTTAGCCCGGATGAAGCAGGAGTACGAGAAGGTCCAGAACGCCATGAGCCAGGTGAGGCTGCGGGGCTACGGGGTGGTGACTCCCGAGAAGTCGGAGATTGTCCTCGACGAGCCCCAGGTGATCCGCCACGGCAACAAATACGGGGTGAAGATGCGGGCCGAAGCGCCATCCATCAACATGATCAAGGCCCACATAGAGACGGAGATCGCCCCGATAGTGGGGAGCCAGCAGCAGGCGGAGGACTTGATCGCCTACATCAAGCAGAACGCCAGGGAGAGCGACGAGGGCATCTGGAGCACCAATATTTTCGGAAAATCCATAGAACAGATTGTGGAGGACGGAATCCAGGCAAAGGTGTCCCAGCTGACGGAGGACTGCCAGATGAAGCTCCAGGACACGCTGCAGAAGATTATAAACGACAGCAAAGGGGGGATGATCTGCATCATCATCTGATTGAGGAGAAAAAACCGCCGGCTATGTGGAGGGAGTCCGCAGGACCGGCGGCCGGTTTATAGGCGCCGGCCTGGAAACCTTGCAACACCGGCAGATTTATGGTAAGATGAACATAGATATTTTCGGCACGGCTTTAAAAGATTCAGACAGTAACATACTAAACATAAAGGAGGATTTAAGTATGAAGCTAATGTTCATCGGCGCGGACCATGAGGTGACCGGAAGCTGCCACTATGTAGAATGCGGAGACACGAAGCTGGTGGTGGATTATGGTATGGAACAGGGCGTCAACATCTACGAGAACGTGGATCTCCCCGTGCCCTGCGCGGAGCTGGACTATGTTCTTCTGACCCACGCCCACATCGACCATGCCGGCTGTATTCCCCTTCTCTACGCAAAGGGGTTCCGGGGACAGATCATCACCACCTACGCTACAGGCGACCTGTGCCAGATCATGCTTCGGGACAGTGCCCATATCCAGGAGATGGAGGCGGAGTGGAAGAACAGGAAAGCCAGGAGGGCCGGCGAGCCGGAGGTGGTGCCTCTCTACACTATGGATGATGCCCAGGGGGCGCTCAGTCACTTGAAGACCTTTGAGTACGGGGAGATGGTCAGGCTCAACGACAATATCTCCCTGCGCTTTACGGATGCAGGCCACCTTTTGGGCTCCGCCTCCATCGAGATGTGGTGCAGGGAGGGGGAAGCGGAGAAGAAGATCGTTTTCTCAGGCGACATCGGCAACAAGAACAAGCCTCTGATCCGGGACCCGGAGTATGTAAAGGACGCAGACTATGTGCTCATGGAATGTACCTACGGCAACAAGACCCACGGGGCCGTCATGGAGCACATCGACGAGCTTACGGAGATTATCCAGAGGACCCTGGACAAAGGGGGCAACGTGGTCATCCCGGCATTCGCAGTGGGCCGCACCCAGGAGCTTCTGTATTTTATCAGGAAGATCAAGTCGGACCATCTCATCTTCGGCCATGAGGGCTTCGAGGTCTACGTGGACAGTCCTCTGGCGGTGGAGGCTACCAATGTATTTAAAAAGAATCTTATGAGATGTTACGACGAGGAGACGAAGGCTCTGGTGGAGCAGGGCATCAATCCCATCGAGTTTCCGGGACTGAAGCTGTCGGTTACCAGCGACGATTCCAGGGCCATCAACTTTGACCAGAAGCCGAAGGTGATCATCTCCGCGTCGGGCATGTGCGACGCGGGGCGAATCCGCCATCATCTGAAGCACAACCTGTGGAGACCGGAATGCACCATCGTGTTCGCCGGATTCCAGGCGGAGGCCACTCTGGGCAGAAGCCTGATCGACGGCGCCAGCGAGGTCAAGCTGTTCGGAGAGAGCATCGATGTGAGAGCACAGATTAAGTCCATAAAGGGACTCAGCAGCCACGCGGATGTCAACGGGCTCATGGAGTGGATCAAGGCTTTTGAGAAAAAGCCGGATATGGTGTTCACAGTCCATGGGGACGATGAGGTGTGCGATATTTTCGCGGACCGTCTCAGAAAAGAGCTGGGGCTCAACGCCTCGGCGCCATTCAGCGGCGCTGTCTTTGACCTGACCGAGGGCAAGTGGCTGGTTGAGACAGAGGGCATTCCGGTTGCGAAGGCCGTGACCCCGGCCCGCAAGCGTTCCGACTCTGTATTTGCCCGTCTGGTGGCCGCAGGCGAGCGGCTGGCCAGGGTGATTCTCCACAACGAAGGCGGCGCCAACAAGGATCTGGCAAAATTTGCGGATCAGATTCATTCGCTGTGCGACAAGTGGGACAGATAGGAGTTTTGCTGTATGGGAAAAGTGCTGATATATACCGACGGGGCGGCCAGGGGCAATCCTGACGGTCCCGGAGGGTACGGGGTGGTACTGCACTATAGGGATCAGAAGGGGGTCCTCCACGAGAGGACCCTGTCTGCGGGATACGTGCGCACCACCAACAACCGCATGGAGCTGATGGCGGCCATCGCAGGTCTTGAAGCGCTGAACCGGCCCTGTCAGGTAGAGCTGTACTCAGATTCCAAGTATTTGACGGACGCGTTCAACCAGAGGTGGATCGACAACTGGGTCAGAAACAACTGGAAACGGGGAAAAAGCGGCCCCGTAAAGAACATCGACCTGTGGGAGCGCCTTTTGAAAGCAAAGCAGCCCCACCAGGTGTCCTTTATCTGGGTCAAGGGCCATGCCGGGCATCCGGAGAACGAGAGGTGCGACCGGCTGGCCACGTCGGCGGCCGACGGGACGGAGCTGCTGGTGGATGAAGGATTGGACAACTGACACATGAATTTTTAACTAAATCTTACAATATATTACTAATTCTGCATGGCTATTCCATTTCCGGCCGCATTGTGATATGTTAGACTTATCACAGAGTTCTGTCCTGCCTGCGCGGCAGGCCGGAATTTGAGAAGAGGAAGATCCGGATGAAGAATAAAGGAGTTGTGATCTCACTGGCAGCCCTGCTTGCCGTTGGGATACTGATCACGAAAGGCACTCACCGCTTTGTGGAGAAGGCCCCGGAGACGGCCGCTGCCACCACAGACAGTTCTTTCGCGGAAGACGCGGGGGAGGAGAGGGCCGCTGCCCTGGCTCTGTCAGACAGTTTTTTGGCAGAGGCCGGCGGCGGGGGACAGGCAGAGGGAAGGTCTTATGATCTGCCTGCCGGAAGGAGCGGCGGACCGGCTGAGGAAGAGAGGGTCCGGGAAGAGGCAGTGACAGAATCCATATCTCCTCTGGACACGGCTCCGGCCGCCCAGGCGGTGATGGAAGACAAGGCCGAGGCCGGCGGGGAGAGGAGCGCTGCCGCAGAGTCTGTGTCCCCATATAAAAAGAGGCTTCTTGACCTGGACAGCCAGATTCAGAAGAGCAGAGAGTCCCAGACCGTGTCCGGCATCAGCAGTTCTGCCAAGACAGCTGCCGCCAGTGAGCTGAAGCTGTGGGACAGCGAGCTTAACACCATTTACAATGACATTCTGGAGAAACTGGATCAAGAGCGCTCCGAGAAGCTGGTGGAGGACCACAGGGCATGGATGAAGACCCGGGACGGTCTGGCCATGGAGGCTGCCAAGAACTCACAAGGCGGTTCCAGCGAGAGCGTGGAGTATACGGTCTCGCTGACAGAATCCACCAGACAGAGAGCCTATGAGCTGATTGAGATCTACGCAGATGAGCTGGCAGAGTGAGAGAAAAAAGGAACTGTTACAGGCAGCTCCTTTTTTCTTTCTTTTTGATTTCCTGTCTTGATAAATCCCGGGCCTTGTGTTAGGATAATAGCGATAATGCGATATAAAAGCAGAACAAGACAAAGGAGGGAATATTTATGGGAACAATTCTTGTCAGCGTCATTAAAAATTTGGTAGAAGTCATGGTGTTTGTTTTTATAGCCTGGGCAGGGATTCTCTGCGGGAAAAAGATGGGCATGAATAAAAAGGCAAAGCAAGGCCAGGACAATAAGTAGATTGCGGAGGAAGCAGCGTGAAAAAGTACGGCGTTAATGAGTTGAGAAAGATGTTTTTGGAATTTTTCGAGAGCAAGGGTCATCTGGCCATGAAAAGCTTTTCACTGGTTCCGCACAATGACAACAGCCTTCTGCTGATCAATTCCGGCATGGCTCCCTTAAAGCCTTATTTTACAGGGCAGGAGATTCCGCCCAGAAGGCGGGTCACCACATGTCAGAAGTGCATCCGCACCGGCGACATCGAGAATATCGGCAAGACTGCCCGCCACGGAACCTTTTTTGAGATGCTGGGGAACTTCTCCTTCGGGGACTATTTTAAGACGGAGGCCATCCACTGGTCCTGGGAGTTTCTGACGGAGGTTGTGGGCCTTGAGGCGGACCGCCTGTATCCGTCTGTGTATCTGGAGGATGACGAGGCGTATAATATCTGGAACAAGGAGATGGGAATCCCGGCGGAGAGGATTTTCCGATTCGGAAAAGAGGACAACTTCTGGGAGCACGGGGCAGGCCCCTGCGGTCCATGTTCCGAGATCTACTATGACAGAGGGGAGAAATACGGCTGCGGAAAGCCGGGGTGCACCGTGGGGTGCGAGTGCGACCGCTACATCGAGGTGTGGAACAACGTGTTCACCCAGTTTGAGAACGACGGCCACGGCAATTATACGGAGCTGAAGCAGAAGAACATCGATACAGGCATGGGGCTGGAGCGTCTGGCAGTCGTGGTGCAGGATGTGGATTCCCTGTTTACGGTGGACACCAACAAGGCCCTTCTGGACCAGGTGTGCGCCATGGCCCGCACCCAGTACCAGGAGGACGAGAAAAAAGACGTGTCCCTGCGGATTATCGCGGACCATGTAAAATCCTGTACATTTATGATCTCCGACGGCATTATGCCTTCCAACGAGGGCAGAGGATATGTGCTGCGCCGTCTCCTGCGCCGGGCAGCCCGCCACGGAAGGCTTCTGGGAATTGAGGGGAGATTTCTGGCTGAGTTGAGCAAGACGGTCATCGCCCTGTCTAAAGACGGATATCCGGAGCTGGAAGAGAAGCAGGTCATGATCCTGAAGGTGCTCAGCGAGGAGGAAGAAAAGTTCAACAAGACCATCGATCAGGGGCTGTCCATACTAAATGACATGGAACAGGCCATGGCCGCCGCCGGGGAGTCGGTTCTGTCAGGCGCCGATGCGTTTAAGCTGTACGACACCTACGGGTTCCCGCTGGATCTCACCATCGAGATTCTGGAGGAGCGGGAGCTTAAGGTGGACGAGGAAGGCTTCCAGGCTGCCATGAAGGAGCAGAGGGAGAAGGCCCGCAAGGCCCGCAGGACTACCAACTACATGGGAGCCGATGTGACCGTGTATCAGTCTATCCCGGCCCACATAACCTCCAAGTTTGTGGGGTACGACAGGCTTGTACATGATTCGGTCATCTCGGTTCTCACCACGGAGACGGAGATCGTGGAGGCTCTCACTGACGGCCAGACAGGAACCGTCATTGTGGACGAGACTCCTTTCTACGGCACCATGGGCGGCCAGCAGGCCGATGTGGGAGTTATCTTCTGCCAGGGCGGAAGATTCCAGGTGGAGGACACCATCCATCTCCAGGGCGGCAAGATCGGCCATGTGGGCAGGATGACGGAGGGCATGCTGACTGCCGGCGGCAAGGTGACGCTCAGGGTCTGTGAGAAGAACCGGCTGTCCACAGGCAGGAACCACAGCGCCACCCACCTGCTGCAGAAGGCCCTGCGCACGGTTCTGGGAGATCACGTGGAGCAGGCCGGCTCCTACGTGGACGCAGGCCGCCTGCGCTTCGACTTCACCCATTTCTCCGCCATGACTCCCCAGGAGTTAAAGAAGGTGGAGGACTTGGTCAACGGGAAGATCAGAGAGGACTTGGCCGTGGTCACCCAGGAGATGTCCCTGGACGAGGCGAGAAAGTCAGGGGCCATGGCGCTGTTCGGCGAAAAATACGGCGAGGTGGTCCGGGTTGTAAAGATGGGGGACTTCTCCGTGGAGCTGTGCGGAGGAACCCATGTGAAGGATACGGGGGCGATCACCGCCTTCAAGATCCTGTCCGAGACGGGAATCGCCGCCGGCGTCAGGAGGATTGAGGCCCTCACCGGAGAAGGGCTGATGGCATACTATGAGGAGGCGGAGAGACAGCTTCACGAGGCGGTGAAGGCTGCCAAGACCACGCCGGCGGAGCTGACCCACAGGATTGAGACTCTCCTGGGAGAGATCAAAGCCCTGAGCGCCGAGAATGAGAAGTTAAAGAGCAGGATGGCCAACAGCGCCATAGGCGATGTCATGAGCCAGGTAGTGGAGATAGAGGGCGTCAAGGTGCTGGCTGCCAAGGTGGCGGACGTGGACATGAACGGTCTGAGAAACCTGGGAGACCAGCTGAAGGAAAAGATGGGACAGGGCGTTATCGTCATCGCGTCGGCCCAGGGCGGAAAGGTGAACCTTATGGCCACGGCCACAGAGGGAGCCCAGGAGGCAGGCGCCCACGCGGGGAATCTCATCAAGGCCATCGCCGGGCTTGTGGGCGGCGGCGGCGGCGGCCGGCCGGGCATGGCCCAGGCAGGCGGCAAGAACCCGGCAGGCATCGACCAGGCTCTGGCCAAGGTGGCGGAGGTAGTCCGGTGCCAGGTGCAGAAACAGCTATAGAAACGTTACTGTTCACATGGGTTCACAGCAACCAGCAAAAATCCATGAAAATCGCCTGCGGCGATGAGATTTTTGCCTGCCCGCCCAGGTTATCATACGGTCAGCGCAGCCAGTGCGCAGACCTGCCTGAACAGTAACACAGAAACAGCGACAAAAATTGGAAAATTTGAAAAAACCTGTTGACGTACGAATAATTTATGATATAATCATACCAGTGCTATAAAATACCCAAACAGTTGTATTATGCACAAGTACACAACTGGAGGGAGGTTAGGTGTGAGCTATGTCGAACGTTATTGTTAAAGATAATGAATCGTTAGACAGCGCTTTACGCAGATTCAAAAGAAACTGCGCAAAGGCTGGTATTCAGCAGGAGATTCGTAAGAGAGAACATTACGAGAAGCCCAGCGTAAGACGCAAGAAGAAGTCTGAAGCTGCGAGAAAGCGTAAGTTTAACTAAGCTGGAAGAAACAGAAGTCCTCAGTCGCAAGATTGAGGACTTTTTTCTGTACTTAAGTCATAGATTGATAATAATTATATGGCATTAAGAGGTTTTTGACTGATGCAGGTATTTTCGCGGGCGGCATCATTTCTCAATATACCCCAGGACGTGATACCCGGAGAGCCGGTGATCACGGTCACGGGACGGCGGAATGTGTACATAGAAAATTATAACCGGATTATCAGCTTTGTAGACAACGAGATTAAACTCCAGGCAAAAACCTGCAGGGTTGTGGTCAGGGGAAAGCGGCTGGAGATCGAGTATTACACAGGGGACGATATTCTCATCACCGGGCTGATTCACGCCGTTATGACGGAGAGCTGACTTAAACTTTCCAGGCCTGCGCCGGAGGTCCGTGTTTGGGCCTGTGTTGTCTTGGGGTTTCGGCTCTTGTCTCCGGGAGCGGTTTTGCCGGCGGCGGGGCAGGAGATCAGAAATGCAGAAGATCAGAAATGAAGGGGTGATGGCTTTGAAGACTGGAATCTGCCGGTGGGCCGGAGGGTATGTGCGCCTTTGCGTCAGCGGATGCTCGGCGGAGCGTTTTTTTAACCTGTGCAAAAGCGCCCGGCTGAATTACTGGAAGGTGAGCAGGCAGAGGGAGGGCTGCTATTTTTATATGTCCCTGGAAGATTTTTTCAGGCTCAGGCCTCTGCTGAGAAAATCCCATATGTCCATGAGGGTTATTTCCCGCGCAGGCCTGCCTTTTGTGCTGCGGCAGAACCGGAAGAGAGCGGCGCTGGGGGCGGCAGTCCTTTCTTTTTTTGTGCTTCTCTATATGATGTCCCTGTTTATATGGAATATCTCCTTTGACGGAAACTACCGCTATACCAGGGAGACGCTTCTGGGCTTTCTGGAGGAGCAGGGAATCAGATACGGGATGATGAAGTACAAGATTTCCTGTGAGGAGCTGGAAGAAAGCATACGGACCAGATTTCCGGAGATCACATGGGTGTCTGCCCGTGTATCAGGGACCCGCCTTCTGGTAAAAATAAAGGAAAACCAGGTTCTGTCTGTCATCCCGGAACAGGACAGCGCGCCCTGCGACATCGCAGCGGATTCTCCCGGAACCATCACGAGAATGATCGTGAGGCAGGGGAAGTCGTCGGTCCGGGTGGGGGACACGGTGGAGGAAGGGCAGCAGCTGGTGTCGGGACAGCTATCGGTTCTCAACGATGCGGGGGAGGCAGTGCGCACCGCCTATGTGCATGCGGATGCGGATATCTATGCCAGGACTCTCCATGAATACGAGGCGGAATTTCCCCAGTATCAGGTGGTGGACGTGAAGACAGGGAAAAAGAGACAGGGCTTCGGGGTGGCGGCAGGTTCCTTCCGCCTGAGAGTCCTCCTGCCGGATTTTGAGGAAAATACCTGGAATTTCGTCTCTGACACCACCCAGCTTCATCTGTTTGAGGACTTTTATCTGCCTGTCTATGTGGAGAGAATCACCGGCGAGTCCTTCGTGTCCTATGAGCGTCCCTACACGGATGAGGAGAAGGAACAGGAGGCTCTGAAGGTTCAGGAGCAATATCTTAAAAATTTAATGGAAAAGGGGGTTCAAATTATCGAAAATAATGTTAAAATACAAGAGTGTGGTGTTTCCTGGAAAGTGGTGGGAACTGCTGTAGGGGAAGAACAGATCGGCGTGAAGCGCTATATTACAGAATTCGAGGAGACGAGCGAGACCGATGAGCATAATTGAGACTATCATAGATATTCCCGCGGAACATGAGCGGAATGTGTGCGGACAGTTTGATCAGTATATTAAAAAGATAGAGCGGACTCTCCATGTGACCATGGTTGGGAGAGACGGGGCGTTAAAGATCATCGGCCCCGAGGAGATGATCAGAAGGGCCAAGAGCGTCTTCGGCAATCTGGTGGAGCTGTCCGTCCGGGGCAATACCATCACTCAGCAGAACGTGGATTACGCGCTGGCGCTGTCCTTTGAAGAGAAGGACCACGAGATTCTGGAGATTGACAAGGATATTATCTGCCGGACGGTAAACGGAAAGCCGGTGAAGCCCAAGACACTGGGACAGAAGCAGTACGTGGATTCCATCAGACAGAAGATGATCGTCTTCGGCATAGGCCCGGCGGGAACAGGAAAGACCTATCTTGCCATGGCCATGGCTATCCAGGCCTTTAAGGACGGGGAGGTGGGGAGGATAATCCTGACCCGTCCCGCCATAGAGGCGGGGGAGAAGCTGGGGTTCCTCCCCGGCGACCTCCAGAGCAAGATCGACCCTTACCTGCGGCCTCTCTACGATGCCCTGTATCAGATCATGGGGGCGGAGAGCTACCTTCACAATTCGGAGAAGGGCCTCATTGAGGTGGCGCCTCTGGCCTACATGAGGGGAAGGACCCTGGACAACGCCTACATCATTCTAGACGAGGCCCAGAACACCACGCCGGCCCAGATGAAGATGTTTTTGACCCGCATCGGCTTCGGCTCCAAGGTGGTGATCACCGGGGACCAGACCCAGAAGGACCTTCCGGGGACAAGCGCCTCGGGGCTGGACACGGCCATAAAGGTGCTGAAGAAGGTGGAGGATATCGGCTTCTGCTATCTGACCAGCAGCGACGTGGTGCGCCATCCGCTGGTTCAGAAGATCGTCCAGGCATACGACGACTACGAGTCCGGATACGAGAAAGGGGACGGTCAGAAGAGCCGCCGCCAGAGAGACAGAAAACGGTAGAGGGGAAGGATACCAATGACGATCAACATAGACTATGAGGCGGAGAAGAAACTGGACCTTCCGTTCAGGGAGATCATAGAAGATGTGGTGGACGCTGCCATGGATTACGAGAAGTGTCCTTACGAGGCGGAGGTCAACGTGGTTTTGACAGACAATCCGGGCATCCGCCAGGTGAACCGGGAATACAGGGACACAGACAGTCCGACGGATGTCCTGTCGTTTCCCATGCTGGACTATGAAAGCCCCTCTGATTTTGACCATGTGGAGGACATGTTCGCGGATTGCTTCAACCCTGAGACAGGGGAGCTGATGCTGGGGGATATTATGATATCCGTGGACAAGGTTGAGGAGCAGGCAGAGAAGTACGGTCATTCTCCCGCCAGGGAGCTGGCCTTTCTCACGGCCCACAGCATGCTTCACCTCTTCGGGTACGACCACATGGAAGAGGCGGAGCGGCTGGTCATGGAACAAAAACAGAAAGAGATACTGGAATCCAGGGGGTACAGAAGATGAAAAAGGCGGTTGTGGCAGTGCTGGCGGCGGTGTGTCTTTTGACAGGGGGATGTCAGAAGAAGGAGGCGGAGGTGGCCGCCTCACAGGTCTCCTCAGAGACAGAGGAGACGACCACCGTGGTGGAGATCACCACGGCTCCCGAGCCGGAGACGACGCAGGAGGAGACAGAGGAGTCAAAAGAGGAAGAGCCGGAAGAGCGGGTGGAGGTGGACGGAAAGATAAGAAGCTACCTCACCGGCGAGATGGTGGATGTGGAGAAGGCCGACAGGAGGCCTCTGGCCATCATGATGAGCAATGACAAGGAGTCTCTTCCCCAGTACGGCATCAACCGGGCGGGGGTGGTGTATGAGGCGCCTGTGGAGGGTTCCATGAACCGGTACATGGCGATCATCGAAGACTACGATGATTTGGAACGCATCGGCTCCGTGCGCAGCTGCCGCACCTACTACACCTATTTTGCCAGGGAGTTCGACGCCATCTATGCCCACTTCGGCCAGAGCACCTTTGCCAAGCCCTATCTTGTGAATGTGGACAACATCAACGGCATTGAGGGTGTGGGGAGCAGCGCGTTTTACCGCTCCGGCGACAGAAAAGCTCCTCACAACGCCTACGCCAGCTTCGAGAAGATCCAGGCAGCCATAGAGAAACTTGGGTATTCCCAGGAATATGACGAAGAGTACCAGGGACACTACCGGTTTGCCAGAAGCGGGGAGGAGATTGTCCTTGAGAACTCTCTGGAAGCGTGGAAGGTTGTCCCGGGTTATATAATGAACAAAGCGTATTTTGAGTATAATGAGGAAGACGGATTGTACTACCGGTATCAGTACGGCGGCCCCCACAAGGGAGATGAGGGGCCCATCGCTGTGAAAAATGTTATCTTCCAGTATTGTTCGGTGGGCAATTACGCTACCACCCAGTATCTGAACATCGACGTTCATACGCCCCAGTATGGATATTACATAACTGGCGGCAGGGCGATTCCCCTGTCATGGGAGAAAGACGGCCAGTTTGGGGTAACCCATTATTATAATACAGAAAAGGAAGAAATCACGCTGAACAGGGGCAAGACATGGATCTGCATTATTCCCACCCGTGATTTCGACAAGACGGAGATTCATGGAAAAGACGACTAGACCAGCGCGGCGGGGGAATGACGACTTCAGGGACCGGACAAGATACCGGCAGACAGCCCCATCAGGCCAGAGACCGGGAAGGGCCGGAGGGACCGGTGAGTATGGGAGAGGGCAAAAGGACAGAGTGACAGCCAGACCGAGGCAGACAGCCAGGTCCATGGGGGCGGCAGGACAGGCATCCGTCCCCGGCGCTTCTGCACGCAAAAAAAAGAAATCCGGCTCTAACTTTCTGGTGCAGGGAAGCATTCTCGCCGTCGCCGGGATCATCGTCCGGCTCATCGGCATGGTGTACCGCATCCCGCTGGCCAGAAAGATCGGGGATGTGGGCAACGGGTATTACAACGCGGCCTACTCCATCTATTCCATCTTGTTGATCATGTCATCCTACAGCCTTCCCGTGGCCGTGTCCAAGATGGTCTCCGTCAGGCTGGCCAAGGGACAGTACCGCAACTCTGCCAGGATTTTCCGGGCGGCCCTGTTTTACGCCACCATAGCGGGGCTGGCAGGCTTCTGCGCCCTGTGGTTCGGGGCAGGGCATTTCGCGGAAGCGATCTCCATGCCCTTCAGCGTCTACGCCATCAAGGCCCTGGCGCCTACCATCTGGATCATGGCTTATCTGGGAGTGCTCAGGGGATATTTTCAGGGGCATTCCACCATGATTCCCACGGCAGTGTCCCAGATATTCGAGCAGGTGGTCAACGCGGTGGTCAGCATCGTGGCGGCTTCGGTATTGTTTGACATGGGACTGAAATCCAATCTTGTGTTCGGGGGCACGGAGTACTCCTACGCCTTCGGCGCCGCCGGCGGGGCCATCGGGACGGGGGCGGGAGCGCTGACAGCCCTGATTCTGTTTTTATTTCTTCTGGCCATGTACCACCCGGTTATGAGAAGGCAGGCGAGAAAGGACCGGGGCAGCAGGCGGGAGGGGTACGGGGAGATATCCAGGCTGCTGTTTATGACGATTCTGCCCATCATTATAAGCAGCGCGGTGTACAACATCAGCAATGTCATCGACAACGGAATTTACGGGAGCGTTATGAAGAGCCTGGGGGAGAGCGAGCAGGAGATCGCTTCCCACTGGGGAGTGTATATGGGGAGATATCATCTGCTTTTCAACATACCTGTGGCCATCGCCAACTCCCTGTCCTCGTCCCTGATTCCGTCTCTCTCCAAGGCGGTGGCGGAGAAAAACAGGCGTCAGGTGCTGTCCAGGATTTCCAGCGCAATCCGCTTTTCCATGATCATCGCGATCCCGTCGGCGGTGGGGCTTACGGTTCTCGCCGGTCCTGTGAGCAATCTGCTGTTTTCCGGCATGGACAACGCCATGCTGATCACAATGATGTTCGCGGGCTCGTCGGCGGTGGTGTTCTTCTCCCTGTCCACGGTGACCAACGCCGTGCTCCAGGGAATCAACCGGATGACGGTGCCCATCATCAACTCGGCGGTGTCTCTGGTGGTTCATATCGGCGCCCTCTATGTGATGCTCCGGGTATTTCACCTGGAAGTCTACAGCGTGGTGTACGCCAACATTCTGTTCGCGGCTCTGATGTGCGTGCTCAACGCCGTATCCATAGCCAGGGCGGTGAGATACAGGCAGGAGATCCTGAAGACATTTTTAATTCCTTTCCTCTGCTCTGTCGTTATGGGAGGGGCAGCGCGGGGAACTTATGAGGTGTGTTTCAAGGCTCTGGGCAATGGGTTCAGCACGGGGGCGGCCATTCTGGTGGCGGTTGCCGTGTACTTTGTGCTGTTAATCAGGCTCAAGGGCGTGGACGCCCAGGAGCTCCGGAAAATGCCCGGCGGGACCAGGCTGCTGGGACTGGCCAGGAAACTGCGCCTGATGTGACTGTATGCGGACAGAACCAAGGTTCTGTTGTAAAATAGAGCCCGTAAGTCGGGAAGAGCATGATTGGGAGGATATGAACATGATGTCGTGGAGTGTCATAGTAGAAGGAAGGCTCTATCAGATCAGCGCCAGGTCAGGCAGCGTGGTGATAGACGGGGAGAAGACGAAGCTTAAAAATTTTTCGTCCGGCAGAGAAGGACTTTACAGAGTGTACCAGGTGCCCGTGGGAGGAAGGCTTGCCCAGCTCTATGTGAATACCTGGATAGGCGGCATGAAGCTGGCGATGGAAGGGGTGGACTGCGCCACCGGGGAGCCTTTTACGCCGCCGGAATTCCCGAGATGGGCCTATGTGTTTCTCGTAATCCACGGCATCAACTTTATAAACGGGGTACTGGGAGCGCTTCTGGCCATAGCCGGAGTCATGGCCACAATCTCTATCTCCGGCAACACGAAACTGGCGGTCCCTGTCAGGGTGGCTCTGAACATAGCCATGGTGGCAGTGTGCGCAATGGTGGTCTTTACGGTGGCATTTGCCCTGTCGGAGGACTGGTAGGAGTCAGGCGGTTTACGGTCCCGGAGTAAAATCCGGGGCTTTTTGTCATCGCGGGAAACCATGATACAGGATAAAAATGTTTAAAATGACAGACATATGCAGATACTAGGGTAAGAACATTTTTTATGGTTTCTAAAGGAGGAGCATCCATGAAAAGGTATGGTATCTGCGCGGCGCTGATTCTGTTTGTGGCCGTGGCCTGCTTCGGGGCAGGGTTTCTGGCGAGAAGACCGGGAACAGAGGAGGAGACCGGCGTGGCCGAGAGCCAGGGAGAGACGGAGACGGAGACAGTTCTGCAGACCCAGGCGGTCGTCAACCAGAAAGAAGTGGAGCCTGTGGTGACAGTCAGCGGGAGGGAAGAGTTCTATCTTGTGTCCGAGACCGGATATCTCCTGGTTTTTGCCCAGGATCAGTCCACCATATGTCTGCACACCCACATTCCCATCACAGAGTTCCCGGAGAAGGAGCAGGAGAAGCTGCGGGCGGGAATCTGGTTTTCCTCTATGATGGAAATCTTTCATTACCTGGAATCCTATACAAGCTGACAAATATGACTTGAAATAGAGGGACAAACAGTCTAAAATGGATTCTGAAAATCGATGTGGAGGAACCTATGAAGAGACATGTACTGATTGTGGGAGCCGGGGCCTCGGGGATGACGGCGGCTATCCATGCTGCCAGGGAGGGGGCAAAAGTCACTCTCCTGGAACAGAAGGAGCGCCCGGGCAAGAAACTGCTTTCCACAGGCAACGGGAGATGCAATCTGACCAACAGGGACCAGAAGGACGAGTACTACCGCTGCAGCCAGGCCGGGTTCCCCGCGTCTGCGCTTGGCAGGTTTTCCGCGGAGGACACCCTGGAATTCTTCGGCCGCCTGGGGATTGTGCCCAAGGACAGAAACGGATATATCTATCCCAATTCCGATCAGGCGTCGTCGGTTCTGGATGCTCTTGTGCAGGAGCTGGAGCATCTGGGAGTCAGGACCGTGTGCCGGTGCCCTGTGACGAAGGCGGCAAAAGAGGGGGAGACCTTTATATTGTCCTCGAGCCAGGGGCGGTTCCGGGGAGACGCGTTGATTTTGGCGGCAGGTTCCAGGGCGGCGCCTGCCACAGGCTCCGACGGCAGCGGATACAGGCTGGCCCAGGGGTTCGGGCACCGGCTTGTCACGCCTCTCCCCGCCCTCGTGCAGCTCCGGTGCAGAGAGAAGCATTATAAGCGCCTGGCGGGGGTCCGCTCGGAGGCCGGGGTGCGGCTTTTCGCCGACGGAAAGCTTCTGGCAGAGGACCGGGGGGAGCTGCAGCTGACAGACTACGGAATATCCGGTATTCCTGTCTTCCAGGTCAGCCGGTATGCCTCCATGGCGCTACATAGAAAGCAGGATGTGACGGCCAGGATCAATTTTCTTCCCAACATGGACCAAAGGCAGGCGGAGAAGCTGATGGACCAGAGGAGGAGAGACCTGGGGGACAGGACCTGCATTCAGTGGATGAACGGGCTTTTAAACAGCAAGCTGTCGGCAGTGCTCCTCTTTCTTGCGGGAATTCAGGAAAAACAGCCGGTAAAGTCTGTCTCCCGGAGCCAGTGGAACCGTCTTCGGGAGCTGATGACGGACTATGAGACAGGGATTGCCGCTGCCAATCCATTTGAAAATGCCCAAGTGTGCTGCGGAGGCGTGGACACCAGACAGGTAAAAGAGGAGACTCTGGAATCCCTCCTGGTGGAGGGACTGTACTTCTGCGGAGAACTTTTGGATGTGGACGGGATATGCGGAGGCTACAACCTGCAGTGGGCCTGGTCCAGCGGAGCCGCCGCGGGGCGCAGCGCAGCCGCAGGGTGAGAGAAGGACAGCCTGCCCGCGTCTGTCTGGGATGCGGGACATGCAAAGAACGGAGGAAGACATGATACGGATCACACAGTTAAAGCTACATGTGAACCACGAGAGAGACGACATAAAGAACAAGGCGGCAAGGCTTCTGAAGGTTTCGCCTGCTGCCATAAAGTCCATAAAGCTGGTAAAGCAGTCTATCGATGCCCGGAAGAAGGATGACATCTTGTTTATCTACACCGTGGACGTGGAGGCGGACAAGGAAGAGCAGCTTGTAAAAAAGGCGGGAAACAGCCAGATCCAGGTGGTCAGGGAACAGGAATACCGCTTCCCGGCGGCGGTGGGCAAGGCCTCCTGTTCCCCGGTGATTGTGGGGAGCGGGCCGGCAGGGCTGTTTTGCGGCCTGATGCTGGCACAGGCGGGATATAAGCCTCTGATTCTGGAGCGGGGCGACGACGTGGACACCAGGAAGGAAAAGGTGGAGCGGTTCTGGAGAGAGGGGATTCTGGATGAGAATTCCAATGTCCAGTTCGGAGAAGGGGGCGCGGGCACGTTTTCCGACGGAAAGCTGAATACTCTGGTGAAAGACCCTGGAAGGAGGAACCGGAAGGTTCTGGAGATCCTGGCAGAACACGGGGCAGATCCGGAGATTCTCTATGTGGGAAAGCCCCATATAGGCACGGATGTTCTGAGCCGGGTGGTGAAAAATATCCGTCGGCATATTATAGAGCTGGGAGGGCAGGTGCGGTTCGGCGCCCGGGTGACAGACCTGATTGTGGAGAACGGCCGTGTGGCGGGGGTAGAGGTCAACGGGGAAGAGACGGTGTCGGCCCGCCAGGTGGTTCTGGCCATCGGGCACAGCTCCAGGGACACCTTTTTCATGCTCAGGGACAGAGGAGTCCCCATGGCGGCAAAGGCCTTTGCCGTGGGGCTCAGGATTCAGCATCCCCAGAGGATGATCAACCAGGCCCAGTACGGGCAGAAGCACTGGGATATTCTGGGCCCGGCCCCGTATAAGCTCACCTGGCAGTCATCAGGAGGGCGGGGCGTGTACTCCTTCTGCATGTGCCCCGGCGGCTACGTGGTGGACGCGTCGTCGGAGGCGGGGCGCCTGGCGGTCAACGGCATGAGCAATCATGACAGAGGCGGGAGAAACGCCAACAGTGCCCTGATCGTCACCGTGACCCCCGAGGATTTTCCGGGGCAGTCCCCTCTGGCGGGCCTGGAGTTCCAGCGAAGGCTGGAGGAGGCCGCGTACGAACAGGGGGGAGGAAAGATTCCCCTGCAGCTCTACGGAGACTTTAAGGCGGGGAGAAGCTCCGAAGGATTCGGGGATGTGGAACCGGAAATAAAAGGCAGGTATCAGCTGGCCGATTTAAGGAAGGTGCTGCCGGAGTATCTGTCGGCGCCTTTCATAGAGGCCGTGGACCAGTTTGAACACCGGATACATGGGTTTGCCAGGTATGACAGCATCCTGGCAGGGGTTGAGAGCCGCACCTCGTCGCCGGTGAGAATCCACAGGGATGAGAGATTGTTGAGCAGCGTGGGAGGTCTGTACCCCTGCGGCGAGGGGGCAGGCTATGCCGGCGGAATCACGTCGGCTGCCATGGACGGCATCCGGGTGGCGGAGGAGATTGTCCGGGGCGGACAGTGACCCCTTCCTTCCGGCCCCGGCCGGATATGAGCTATACAAGAAGAAGAGACAGGAGATTTTGGATGAGATGAACCAGCCGGTGAGATATGGATTGAAGGATAAAAAAAGAATCGTCATCAAGATAGGTTCTTCTTCCCTGACCCATCCGGAGTCAGGAGATTTGAACCTGCTGAAGATCGAGCGCCTTGTGAGGATCATCAGCGATCTGAAGGGCGCGGGGAAAGAGGTGGTGTTGGTGTCCTCGGGAGCCATCGCCACGGGAAGGCAGGCCCTGCATTACCCCAGAAAGCCCGCGAGCCTGGCCCAGAGGCAGGCTTTCGCGGCGGTGGGACAGGCCAGGCTGATGATGGTGTACCAGAAATTGTTCGCGGAGTACAACCAGGTGGCGGCCCAGGTCCTTCTGACCAAGGACACCATGGTCAACGACGGCTCCAGGTACAACGCCCAGAACACTTTCGACGAGCTGCTGCTTTTGGGGGCGGTGCCGGTGGTCAATGAGAACGACACCGTGTCCACCTCGGAGATTCCCTACTTAGACAACTTCGGAGACAACGACCGGCTATCCGCTGTGGTGGCGGCCCTTATCGGCGCGGACCTTCTGATTCTCATGTCAGACATAGACGGACTTTACTCCGACGATCCCAGGACCAACAAGGAGGCAGAGTTTATCGGCCTTGTGCCTGAGATCACGCCGGAGCTGATGTCCATGGGAAAGGCCTCTGCCGGAAGCGACGTGGGAACCGGGGGGATGGCGGCAAAGCTGGCTGCGGCCCGCATCGCCACGGACAGCGGTTCCGACATGGTCATCGCCAACGGAGAGCAGGTGGAGGTGATCCACGAGATTCTTCAGGGAGAAGACAGGGGGACCTTGTTCCTCGCCCACAGGAACCAGGATTTTGACCTGATGCACTATCTGAACAACGAGTACTAGGAGGCAGACTATGATCACCCAGGAAATGATCGACAGGATCAACCAGCTGTACCACAAATCCCAGGATGTGGGGCTGACCCAGGAGGAAAAGCTGGAGCAGAAGGAGCTGCGCCAGGAATATATTCAGACTATACGGACCAACATGCGCGCCAACTTAAACAGCATCTCCATACAGGAGGCGGACGGGACCATCACGGATCTCGGAAAGAAATACGGCGGCGTGAAGACAGAGTAGGGCTCTGAACTGAAATAAGGCGGAGGTATGCGGCATGACAAATTTAGAAGACATGGGGAAGAGGGCCAGGGAGGCATCCCGCGCCCTGGGCCGTCTGGGGACGGCGAAGAAGGAGCAGGGGCTCAAGGCAGCAGCCAAAGCCCTCATGGACGGAAAAGAGGAGATTCTGGCAGCCAACAGGCAGGATGTGGATGCGGCCGTCAAAAAGGGGATGGCTCCGGGACTGGTGGACCGGCTCATGTTAGATGAAGAGCGGATTCAGGCTATGGCAGACGGGCTTATGCAGGTGGCGGCGCTGGAGGACCCTGTAGGGGAAGTGCTGTCCATGAAGCCCAGGCCCAATGGTCTTCTCATCGGGGAGAAGCGGGTTCCCCTGGGAGTCGTGGGCATGATCTACGAGGCCAGGCCCAACGTGACGGCAGACGCCTTCGGGCTGTGCTTCAAGACGGGAAACGCGGTGATTTTAAAGGGCGGAAGCGACGCCCTCAGCTCAAACAAGGCCGTGGCGGCCTGTCTGAGGAGGGGGCTTGAGACAGAGGGGCTTCCCGGAAGCGCCCTCCAGCTCATCGAGGACACGGACAGGGAGACCACAAAAAAATTTATGACTATGAACCAGTACCTAGACGTGCTGATCCCCAGAGGCGGGGCAGGGCTGATACAGGCGGTGGTGGAGAACAGCACCGTGCCGGTTATCGAGACGGGGACGGGAAACTGCCATATATACGTGGACGAATCCGCAGATATCCAGATGGCCCTGGACATCGTCTACAATGCCAAGACCCAGAGAATCGGCGTGTGCAACGCCTGCGAGTCCCTTGTGGTTCACAGGAAAGCAGCCGGGGAGTTTCTTCCCGGGCTCAAGGAAGTTTTAGATAAGAAACAGGTGGAGATCAGGGCGGATGAGGAGGCCAGGAGGATTGTGCCGGAGTTTTCCGCCGCCGCAGAGGAGGACTGGGGAAAAGAATATTTAGATTACATCATCTCCGTGAAGACCGTGGGCTCTCTGGAGGAGGCCATCAGGCACATCAACCGGTACAACACCAGACACTCCGAGGCTATCATCACATCAGATTACGCCAATGCCCTGAAATTTCTGGAGGAAATCGACGCGGCGGCTGTCTACGTCAACGCCTCCACCAGATTCACCGACGGCTATGAGTTCGGATTCGGGGCGGAGATCGGGATCAGCACCCAGAAGCTTCACGCCAGAGGGCCTATGGGCCTCAAGGCGCTGACCACCACCAAGTATATAATCTTCGGAGACGGCCAGGTGAGGCCGTGACAGACAGGGAGGGAGAGAGCGTGGACCAGGAATCACAGACAAAGGAGAAACCCTGCGGCTCCTGCGGGGGAACGCTGGTGCGTATCAACTCCTACGAGTACCAGTGCAGCTCCTGCGGGAGAAAGTATTACGTGTCCGCCAACAGGCTTCACAAGGTCTCTGTCCGCATGTCGGCAGGGAGAATCATCATGCTGTGCATCGCGGCGGCTATTGTGGTCGGCGGGATGTCCGTGGCAGGATACCAGTTCTACACAGGGCGCCTGGTGGCATCCGCCAGCCGGTTCAGCGTGGTGTTCCGGGACTTTGTCATGGAAGTCTATGAGAAGCCGGCGTCAGATATCAGCGAGGAGGATCTGAGCCGGATAAAATATCTGCGGATCGAAAAGGACAAGGACTATCTGTTTACATACAGCTTTGAAGATATTTACGATTATCAGGATCCGGCAGGCTATGAGAAAACCCTGGGCGTGGTCAGCGTGGATGGGAAGAAGGAAGACTTTTCACCCTCCAATGTCCAGTATTTTACAGGGTTGACCAGGCTGGAGCTGTACACGGAGGCGTGGCAGAATTACACCCTTCCCGAGGACAACGTCCTGCGCTATCTCATCTGCACAGACGGCCTGTCCCGGTACGGGACGCCGGAGTTTTTCAAAAATGTGAATAAGGAGACTCTGGAGGAGGTCCTTATCCTCAAGGCGGAAAAGCTGGAAGATTTTTCCTTTATGGAGGATCTTCAGGGCATAAAGGGGTTTCTCCTGGAGGAGGCGGCACTGAAAAACACAGATATGTTCCAGGGGTTTGACAGGCTGGAGCAGCTTGTGCTGTTCCACGTGGAGATGAAGGAGGAGGACACCTTCCGATTGGTGGAGGAACTCCTGTCCCTCCCCTCCCTGAAGCGGTTTGCCATATCTGGAAAGACTGCTTGGTACATCACGGACGAGCAGTGGGAGCAGCTTGAGCAGACCTACGGGGACAGAGTCGCGATGGTCCGGGAGTAAACAGGCGGTCAGCCTGCTATAACATACAAGGAGGAGACAAAGGACATGAAGGTTCAGAGAGGGAAGGGCCGGGAAGATGACAGCTACACCATCAAGACCTCCGCGTTCAACGAAAAGCCGGAGCTGATGGGGCTGGAGTGCAGAAACTGCGGAGGCGTTCTGGAGCTGACAGACAGGACTCACGCGGTCTGTCCTTACTGCGGCCAGAAATACCTCATCGACGAGGCCAAGGGGACGGTCATCAACATCCAGGTGGACTACAGCGGGAACAACGAGATGCGCCAGGCGGTGAACAGCGCCAGGAACGCCCTGATCATCTTTCTGTCGGTGGCGGCGGTTCTGGTGGTCATTATCCTGGGCTTCAATATCGCCGCGAAAAAGTCGGTGTTCTCCAGCTCCGACTCGGATCTTCCCGGAGGACAGCTTCTGCAGCTGTTTTTTACGGACATATTCGGGAAGGAGTACAAGGACATCACCGCCCAGGAGCTGGCGGGCATCCGCTACATCAAATGTTCTTATGAGAATGAGAAGGGAGAGAGCTTTAACTCCATCGCATACAGCTTCACGGACTACAAGGACTGTGAAAGCGAGGAAGAATTTCAGGATACCATAGAGACATGGACTTACCGGACCAAGCAGGTGACCTGGCCTTCTGATTACACCATGCTCACAGGCCTGACGAGAATCGACACCACGGACAGCGTGTGGATGTCTATGAGAACCTTCTCCCCGGACAACCACATCACCTGCGTGGACACGGACGACAGACTGGACACTGTGGCCTCATTGCTGAATCCGGAGCAGATTGAAGTCCTGCACATCGGAACCATGGGAAATAACCTGGACGATATCGGACAGTTTAAAAATCTTACAGAGCTGGAGGTGGACACCAATATCTCCAGCAGGGCCGTGGATCTGACCGGCCTTGGAGAGTGCGGGAAGCTAAAGCGGCTGCGGCTGCGGTGCGGAGAATCCTACACGGGGCTTGAGGGACTTGAGAAGCTGTCGGGGCTGGAGAGCCTCTCCATCGACAAGGTGGAGCTTGGGGACTGTACATTTCTGGAAAACATGCCTCTGCTCAGGGAGCTTTCCGTGTACACCGGAGAAGACCCGGATCTCTCCGTCCTGGAAAAACTTCCGAATTTGAGAAAGGTGGATTTCCTGGACAGCAATTATATCCCCGTGGAGGAGCTGGCGAAGCTGGGGCAGCTGGAGGAGCTGACCATCGCCGTCAACGAGGCGGAATCCCTGTCGGTCCTCGCCGCCATGGAGAGCCTGAGATATCTGGATCTTCACATGTCCATCAATGAGTACCAGGTCCCTGTGGACGTGTCCCCCCTGGCAGGCCTTGTAAATCTGGAATACCTGTACATGGATAATTTCTGGGGCTCGGACATTATAGGGATTGAGCCGGTTCTGCAGCTGCCGGTCCTCAAGGTGTTCCGGTGGGGAGATCGTTTTTCTACGGAGTCCAGCATTTTTATAAACCCGATTCTTGTGACAGACAACCAGGCGCTGGAGGAGATCGGCTTCCTCAACTGCATCCCCAGGGATTTGGAGACGGGAGAGGAGCTGGGTTTCGCCTTTCTCTCCTGCTATCCAGGCGTGAAGCGCCTTTATCTGGACGGATGTGAGCTGACAGACATCTCCTTTGTGGCAGATTTGCAGGATCTGAGGAGGTGCAGCCTCCAGGACAACAAGATCAGCGATCTGTCCCCCCTGACTGCCTGCAAAAAGCTGGAGCTGATCTCCGTGGACGCCCAGGCGGCGGCAGGAACCCGGTTTCCCGGAGACGTGACGGTGAATACAGAGAGCTATATTACCATCTACGAGTGAGAAAATGATTTACATCAGTTTATTAATTTTATATAATGATGTTGGAGGCAAAAGGTATTTTGCCCCCTGATGCCCGCGGATTGTTCCGCACTACGTGCTCTTACAATCCTAAAAACATGAAAAATCCGCCCTGTCGGGCTGCTTTTTCATGTTTTTACGGGTTCCAAAGTCATGTATTGACATGCAGGCATGTCATACATGACCTTTTAACCCCGGCATCATATAATACCAAACAGCGAAGACGGCAGCGTGGCTGTCTGAAAGCAATAATCATGCAGAAGGAGCAGGGGTGTATGGCTAGACCACAAGTGAAAAAAACGCAGGTTTCCAGAAAGGCAAAGGTTCCCGCGCAGGCGAAGCTTCCCATGAGGGAGCAGGACAACGAAGTCGTGTTTGCCATGGATATCGGAACCAGAAGCATCATCGGCATGGTAGGGGTTGTCCAGGAGGGCAAGGTCAACATCATTGCGGTGGAGAGGGAGGAGCATGCCCAGAGAGCCATGATCGACGGGCAGATCGAGAATATAGAGAAGGTTTCGACTCTTGCCGGCAAAGTGAAGAAGCGGCTGGAGGACAAAACCCATATCAGGCTGTCCCGAGTCTGTGTGGCCGCCGCGGGGCGGGCTCTGCGGACCAAGAGGGCCGACTACGAGATGGAGCTTCCCGGAACCCAGCTGATCGACGACGAGATCATCAGCCGTCTGGAGGCGGGCGCCATCACCAGGGCGGAGGAGGCGTTCGACGCGGAGAAGGAGTCGGCGGAGGATTCCAGGCGCTTTTATCTGGTGGGCTACACGGTGTGCCAGTATTATCTGGACAAATATATGATATCCAACTTAAAAGACCACAGAGGGCGCGAGATCAAGGTGGACCTTATCGCCACCTTTCTGCCCAGCGAGGTGGTGGAGAGCCTCTATACCACCATGAACAAGATCGGCCTTGAAGTGGCCAGCCTGACTCTGGAGCCCATTGCCGCCATCAACGCGGCTATTCCTGAAAATATCAGGCTTCTGAACCTGGTGCTTGTGGATATCGGGGCGGGAACCTCGGATATCGCTGCATGCACCAGCGGAAGCGTCACCGGCTACACCATGGCCACCATGGCGGGGGACGAGGTCACGGAGACGATTATGAAGCAGTATCTGGTGGATTTTTCCACAGCCGAGACCATAAAGGCCCAGCTGAACCTCCAGGAGGAGATACGGTTCGCCAATATTCTGGGTATAGAGCAGATCCTGCCCAGAACCGAGGTGGCAGGGTGCATCAGGGGCACGGTGGAGGCCCTTTCCAAGGAGATTGCGGACAAGGTGGTGGAGATCAACGGGACGGCTCCCTCGGCCCTGTTTCTGGCAGGAGGAGGAAGCAAGCTGGCGGGGCTTAAGGACGGCATCACCGACGCCCTGGGCATGGACGCCAGCCGTGTGGCCATTGCGGGAAATTATTTCCGTACCAACGCATTTTCGGAGGAATATGATTTAAACAATCCGGAGTACGCCACTCCCCTGGGGATAGCCGTGTCCTCCGGTCTCAACATGATCAATGACAGCTTCCGGGTGACCCTAAACGGCCGCCCGGCCAAGCTCTTCAGAAGCGGAACCTTCACGGCGCTGAACCTGCTGATGATGAACGGGTATAATTTCAGAGACATCGTGGGCCGGGCAGGCATGAACCTGACCGTGACTGTCAACGGGCAGAGGAAGGTGTTCTACGGGATGGCGTCGGAGCCGGCCTCCCTCCTGATCAACCAGAAGGAGGGGAAACTTTCCGACGTGATCCACGCGGGAGACTTTATCGATTTTGTCCCGGCGGTTCAGGGCAGGGATGCCAAGGCCTGTCTGGGGGACATCGACGGAGTGACGCCCCGGGCGGACGTGACGCTCAACGGGATGCAGGCCTCTCTGAAGACCTATCTGAAAAGCGGCGACGTGATCATCGTAAAGAGGGAAGAAGAGGAGAACAGGGCAGAGGAAGAACCGGAGGGAGCCCAGAAGCAGGCAGAGGCGCCGGAGCCGCCCCTTTCGTCGGATAGCCGCAGCGCGCTCCCGTCGGACGGCGGAAGCGTGATGTCTGCGCTGTCGGATGGCCGCAGCGTGTTCCCGTCAGACGGCGGAAGCGGGATGCTCCGGGCAGGGAATGAGGACAAGACGTCCGGGACAGGCAGCGGAAGCGGGACATCTGTGCCGGGGAACGACAGCGGCGCGCCGGTGACGGACAGTGACAGCAGGATATTCCAGGCAGGGAACGAGAGTGAAGAATCCGGGGCGGGCAGCGAAACATCCCCGGCGTCCGATGACGGCGGCCTCTCTCCCGCAGATGCCAAAGACAGTCCGGAAGCCCAGGCTCCTGGGGCCTTGGAGGCGGAAGGGAGGCCGGCGGAGGAAATCGTGCCGGAGAGAGAGACCGTGCTGTTCCAGCTGAACGATGCTCCCCTGCGCCTCCCCAAAAAAGAAGATGGACGCCCCTATTATCTCATGGATCTGATCCAGTACGCAGGCATTGACTTAGAGCATCCCAAGGGCACAGTGATCTTGAAGGTCAACCAGGAGATCGGGAGATTTCAGCAGGTTCTGCGGGCGGGGGACAGAATCTATATCCAGGAAGAGGAGAGACAGTAATTATTTCTCAATAATTAGATTTATTGAGAGAAGTAACGATTCTTCTGGTCCGGGGAGGGGCTTTTGGGGATATTCTTACAGGAGATAATGATTCGTCGACGAGAAGGAGGAAGATGCCATGAACTATTATGAAGAGGCGCTTAAGATGCACGAGGAGCACAGAGGCAAGATTCAGGTGGTGAGCAAGGTAAAGCTGGAGAACCGGGATGATCTGAGCACTGCCTACACGCCGGGGGTGGCACAGCCCTGCAAGGAGATCGCCAGGGATAAGAAAAACGTCTACAAATACACGGCAAAGAGCAATCTTGTAGCCGTGGTATCCGACGGGACGGCGGTTCTGGGGCTGGGCAGCATCGGGGCTGAGGCCGCTATCCCGGTTATGGAGGGAAAGTCCATCCTGTTTAAACAGTTCGGAGGCGTGGACGCATTTCCCATCTGCCTGGATACCAAGGACACGGAGGAGATTATCAAGGCGGTGAAGCAGATCGCCCCGGTGTTCGGAGGCATCAACTTGGAGGACATCGCCTCCCCCAAGTGCTTTGAGATCGAGCGGCGGCTGGAGGAGGAGCTGGATATCCCCGTATTTCACGATGACCAGCACGGCACGGCCATTGTGGTGACGGCGGCCCTGCTCAACGCCCTGAAGGTGGTGGGCAAAAGGCTTGACGAGATTAAAGTGGTGCTCAACGGACCAGGCTCTGCCGGAACCGCCATCATCAAGATGATGCTGACCGCAGGGGTGAAGCACATCATCGCCTGTGACGAGAACGGCATCCTCTACAAGGACAGAGGCGTGGGAATCGTGGATCACAAGAAGATGCTGTGTGACATAACCAACCTGGAAGATATGAGAGGAACCCTGGCAGATGCCCTGGCGGGAGCCGATGTGTTTGTAGGCGTGTCCGTGGGCGGGGTTTTAAAGACAGAGATGATAAAGGCCATGAACCCAGACCCCATAGTGTTTGCCATGGCAAACCCGGTTCCGGAGATCATGTACGACGAGGCCATGGAGGCAGGCGTGAAGGTCATGGGGACAGGCCGATCCGATTTCCCTAACCAGATCAACAACGTGCTGGCGTTTCCGGGGATTTTCCGGGGAGCCCTGGACGCGGGCGCCAGGGACATTAACTACGAGATGAAGCTGGCGGCGGCCAGGGCCATCGCCGAGCTGGTGGAGCCGGAGAAGCTGTGCGCGGAGTATATTATCCCCTCAGCCCTCGACCCGCGGGTGGCAGAGCATGTGGCCCGGCGGGTCGGGGAGGCGGCAGAGGCGTCGGGGGCCGTGAGAAAGTAACTCAGACATTGAGAAGCAGATACTGGATGAACATCTTCACGGCATGGGCCGTATAGTTTCTGTCGGGGAGAAGGACATAGAACAGCCTCTCCGCCAGATGGGAGTCCAGCTTGTAAAACAAAAGAGGAGAATCTGCATTCTGTACCATGCGGTCACTGATAAAGGTGGCCGCAAAATTTTTTTCTGCCAGATGATAGGCTGTGGCCAGCTGTGACAGATGGAGCTTGATTCTGGGTTCAAACCCGGCCTTCTGGAACAGGCCCAGGGCGCGGTCGTACAGGTTGTTTCCCGGCGTCAGGAGAATATATTCCAGATCGCGGAAAGTCTCCAGGGGCAGGAGGGGGCAGTCTGTCTCCAGATGCCTGTTGTCAAGAATATCGCCGGCAGTGAGCGCCATGTCCGAAGCTTTCTGATTGACAGGCTCTTCCCTGTGGACCGCAAGCAGAATGTGGTCGTAAAAAAGAGAATAGCGCTCAAAATTGCGCATAAAAGCAGTGTTGCAGCTGAAAGTCAGGTCAATTTTCCTCTCCGTCAGCATGTCAGCCAGCACATCTGAACTTTCTTCAATCAGTTCTAAGCGGATTCCCGGATAGTTCCGGCTGAAGCTGGCCAGCACCTTGGGAAGAATATAGGCATTGAGGTAGTGAGAGCCGCCCAGACGAATCTGTCCCGTGTTCAAATCCCGGATATCCTGAATCTGACGTTCCAGATCCTGTTCCAGACCATTCATCTTTTTAACCGCGTCAATATAAATCTGACCTGCCGCAGTCAGCTTCAGGGGGCGTCTGCTCCGGTCAAACAGGGGCATGCCGATGGACTCCTCAACTTTCTGCACCGCGATGCTCAAGGCCGGCTGGGTCATATAGAGGCGCTGGGCTGCTCTGGAAAAACTCCCTTCCTCGTACACCTGGTAAATGTACTTCATATCCTGCTGCATAGTATAAACCTCATTTATATTATTATAAATTCCATAAAATTGATTATATATTATTCTTGTGTTATTGTAAAGATACGATGTATTGAAAAGGAAGGCAGCACCGGAAAAGAAAGGAAGAAGGCTATGGAGATCAACGGATTGCTTATGGATCTGAACGACAATGTAGTCACCTGTGTGGCGCAGGTTCCCGCCGGGGAAAAGGTCGTTTACCGGAAAGGAGAGGAGGTATGCGCCCTGACGGCGGAGGAGGAGATTCCCTGCTGTCACAAGATTGCCCTGAACGACCTGGCCCGGGGGGAGGATGTGATCAAATACGGGGAGCTTATCGGAAGAACCACCGGACCTGTGAAAAAGGGGCACTGGGTATCTCACCACAATATCTACAGCGTGCCTCGGGATTATGAGAGCGAACTGGTAAGTGTTTAGGCGGCTTCAGACAGCAAGAAGAAGGAAGGAGAGAGAATATGCAGTTTTGGGGATATAAGAGGAAAGAAGGACGGGCGGGAATCAGGAACCATGTGCTGATTCTTCCTGCCTGCGCCTGCGGAAGCGAGAGCGCCCGCATCGTGGCAAGCCAGGTGCGGGGAGCGGTAAATATTGTGTTTAACACCGGGTGTTCCGACGTGGCGGACAACACGGCCATGTCCCAGAAGGTTCTCACAGGTTTTGCCTGCAATCCCAACGTCTACGGCGTGGTCATTATCGGCCTGGGATGTGAGACCGTGCCTCATATGGAGCTGAGAAAAAAGATTCAGTCCATGACCAGCAAGCCGGTGGTGTCCTTCGGGATTCAAGATGAGGGCGGGACCTTAAAGACCATTGAGAAGGCAGTGAGGGCTGCCAGGGATATGGCGGCAGAGGCAGCCATGCAGCCCAAAGAGCTGTGCGACATCTCGGAGCTTCTTCTGGGGATTGAGTGCGGCGGCTCCGACGCCACCTCCGGCATTGCCAGCAACCCGGCGGTGGGAGAACTGAGCGACCTGCTCATCGACCTGGGAGCCTCCACTGTCATGAGCGAGTCCATTGAGTGGATCGGCGGCGAGCATGTTCTCGCCAAGCGGGCGGCCACCCCCGAGATACATAACCAGATTATTCAGGTATGCAGAAACTATGAGGATCACTTGAAAGCGGCAGGGCAGGACTGCCGCGCCGGACAGCCGACGCCGGGAAACAAGGCGGGAGGCCTGTCTACCCTGGACGAGAAGAGTCTTGGCTGTATCCGCAAAGGCGGAACGCGTCCCATCGTGGAAGTGGTGGAACAGGCAGGGCGCCCTGAAAAATCCGGCGCCATCGTTATGGATACGGCAGGATACGATATCTCCTCTGTCACATCCATGGTGGCAGGCGGGTGCAATGCGGTGATATTTACCACAGGGAGAGGAACCCCCACGGGGAACGCCATCGTCCCGGTGCTGAAGGTGACTGCCAACGCCGTCACCTTCGAGAAGATGGAGGACAACATGGATGTGGATTTAAGCGGCATCATAAGAGGAACCAGGACTTTTCAGGAGTGCGGAAGGGACCTGCTGGCGGTGATTCTGGACATCTGCAACGGAAAGATGACAAAGGCGGAGGCTTACGGGTTCTCCGACATTGCGGTGGACCATGTGTGCAGGTTTGTGTAGCAGGAACCAGGAAACAGTACATTTCACAAAAAGGAGAAACATATGTCAAGCTTAACCATCTGCCTGATTATCTGCCTTGTCACCATGGTCAGCTATATCGCCGGAAAGATTCCCATGGGCCTGACCGCCATGTTGAGCATGGCCGCCTTTGTATTGACAGGCTGCCTGGACCCTAACACGGCAGCAGGATATTTCGGCAATGCCAACGGCATCATGATGCTTTCCATGTTTGTCGTGGCGGCGGGGTTTAACCGCACTCAGTTCGTAAAGAAATGCGCGTCCAGCGTCAACAGGATTTCCGGCGGCTCCCTGACCAAGATGATGTTCGGCTATATTACACTGATTGCTTTTCTTATGATCGCCGCAGTGATTGCCGCGGTATTTCTGAAAAATGTACCTATGCAGTTTGTGCTCTGCGTTGTTCCGGTGATCTGCTGTCTGCTTTTAGGTTACAGCGTGAAGGATACAGGAGACATGGTCATAGCCTCCATCAACAACTCCATGAAGGCAGCAGGTTATATGTGCATGTTCGCGATGATCTATTTTACCATGCTGGGAAAGACGGGCATGTTTAACACATTAATCAAGTCGCTGATCAAACTGTTTAAGGGAAACATCAATGTCTATATGGTTATGATCATTACCTCTGTAATAGCGGCGGTCAGTATGCTGACCGCCCAAGTGGTATCGGCTTACCTGATTGTATTTCCCATTATGCTCCCCCTGTACAAGAAGATGAAATTCGACAGGGCGGCGGCCATGATTATCGCGCAGACAGCCATCGCGTCCATGTGTTTTGTCCCATGGGGAATCGCCGTGGTCAACTCGTCTGTGTTCGCCGGGGTTGACGCCATGGAGCTTTCCAGGAGGCTGATTCCCGTGGCAGCCTGTTTTATCCCGGTGATTATTCTGCAGTGGATTTATTTTGGAAGCCGGCATAAAAAACAGGGAGGAGCTGTTGTCATCCAGTGGAGTGACGAGGAGGCCGGCGCCGGACAGGCGGGCAGGGATGACGGTCTGGCAAGGCCAAAACGGTTCTGGTTTAACCTGTGTCTGTTTCTTGTGGTGATCGCCATGCTGGCGTTGAACAAAATGCCTTCTTTTATGATCTTTATGATAGCGTCCTTCATCACGATTCTGGCAGACTACCCGAATCCCAAGGACCATCAGAAACTCCTCGGAGAGGCTGGCAAACGGTTCAATAATACTTTGATGATGCTGGTGGGAATCTCAACGTTTATCGGAGTGTTCCAGGGAACGGGTATGGTTGATGCCCTTGCCACATTCGTGGTAGGCAGCGTGCCGGTTTTCCTGACCAGGTATATTCATATCGTCCTGGCGGCGGTGATGGTGCTGGTGATCCGTTTTATGCCCAACAAAATCTATAACTCCATGTATCCGGTGCTGCTCTCCATCGGATCTAAATTCGGACTGTCAGGCCCGGATGTGCTGGCGCCCTTTGTCTGCAACATGACCTTGGCAACCGGTTCCTCCCCCTTCACGGCGGCGACTCATGTGGGGGTAGGGTTGCTGGAACTGGATGTAGATGACTACTGCAAGAAGGCAGTGCCTGTCCAAAGCATCTGCAATATCCTGGTGATCCTCATCGCCATAGCAGTGGGAGCGGTACGGTAATATCCAGACGGCGGGGCGGCTTTCATAAGATTGTAAGAAAAAACATACCATATCCTTCATAAACCTGTGATATACTTTTTGAAACACTTGAGGAGGAGGGAGATTTTTTGAAAGCAAGAACCGAACTTACAATCTTTTTTGCAGCATCTTCCCTGGCCTTGGGGGCATGCGGCAGTCCGCCGGAGCCGGCAGGCGGGACGCATCAGGAAACCGCCGCCCTGGAAGAAGAGGAAAGGGAGGAGAGCCGGGCGGGAAGCGTCCAGGCGTGGGAGGCCGGCCCGCAGACCGGCGCCGGAGCCGATGCAGGAATCAAAGCAGGAACCGGGGAGAGTGAGACCGCGGGAGGGGAACCTTCGTCAGAGCCGGCGTCGGAGCCGGAGACCGAGAAGCTGCTGACCGTGGACAGGATTTTAGAGCTGTCCGGCCGGGAGGATCTGACATGGGAGGATTTTCAGGATTATCCATCGGAAGACATCGGCTCAGGCCTGCATATCCTGAAATATGACATTGACGATGATTTCTGCCTGCTTGTGGGAGGCGGAGTGATGGACCAGGAGCCAATGTACATCAGGGCCGTGTCGGCGCGGGATCAGGAGGACTACATTGATATAAGAAATCCTGTCCAGGAGGTGAGGGCGTTCTTTCAGGAACACAGGCATGCCGAAGAGTATGTGGGAATCAGAGGGCATGTGAAGGAGGTCGGAGAAGACCAGGTTCTGATCTCCTCGGACACCGACGATTTCCCCGGCGTCTTCTGGGTCGAAGGCGCCAAATCTCTCACGGCGGAGGGAGAACTGAAAGGAGGAACGCCTGTGTTCGTCCTCATGGAAGATACCGGGACACAGGCCCATGACGGCCTGGAGCTGTTCAGGGCGAAACAGATCATGGCTCTTTCGGAGTCCGTGGAGGGAAAGGCGGACATTCTTCTCACATCGCCGCCCTCTCTCTCACTGACGGATGTCCTCTCAAGCAAGTACCAGAGCTTTGAGATTCAGCCGAGGGACTACAGCTGGAGCACCATGGAAGGCGGGGAGGCCGTGACGGTAGTTGCCTGCGGGGCGGCGCCCCTTGAGTTCCCGGAGATAACGGACAGACTGAAGATTCCCCCGTACAACGGAGTCGACCAGGTCTGCTACGCCCTTTCGACAGCCGCAGCTCCGGACAAGCTGGTGGTATGCCGGTGGGACAAGGACGATGCCGGCGAGGAGGACAGGGCTTTGGAGTGCATGATCACTTACTATTGCCCGGTTTTTACCATAGACCTGGAGAAGGACAAGGTGTATGAGCTCACGGCAGAGTGGAAGGAGGATAATCTGGAAGAGGATGGCTACGCAGGGAGAGCCGGTTATGTCCTGGTGACGGAATAAGTGGTTGACATTTTTCTGTACCCCTTTTACAATGGGGACAGGACACAGGATGGAGAACTTTGTATAATAGGAAGGTTCCTGGTGGGGCCTTCTTTTTGTTTGTCCAAACTGCTTTGTCAGGGCGGACTGTCTGTCTGCGCTGCGGGACACAGGCGGAAGGAGGAAACCATGAACACATATGACAAATCAGCGGATACGGCTGTCTTAGTGGTCAGCTTCGGAACAAGCTACAATGACAGCCGCGATATCACCATAGGAGCTGTGGAGAAGGCCATAGCCAAAGCATGCCCCGGATATGAGGCGCGGAGGGCATTTACTTCCCAGACCATCATAAATATTCTGAGAGACCGGGAGGGGATCAAGATCGACAATGTGGCCGGGGCGCTTAAACGGGCGGCGGCGGACGGAATCAGAAACCTGGCGGTACAGCCCACCCACATCATGGATGGTTTCGAGTACAATGAAGTGATGAGACAGTTGGACATACACAGGGACAGCTTCTGCCGGATCGCCGTGGGCAGGCCTCTGCTCTGGGGGGAGGAGGATTTCAGGGCAGTGGCAAAAGCGGCTGCCAGCCATACAGGCGTCTATGATGACGGCGAGACGGCCGTGATATACATAGGGCACGGGACGATGGCAGAGTCAAACCGGGTTTACGGCAGGCTGCAGAGCACCTTTGCCGACGAGAGACTTGACAATTACTACATAGGCACCGTGGAGGCAGGGCCCGCCGCCGGGGATCTGGCGAAGATTCTGAGGGAGAGGGGACGCTACAGGAGGGTGGTGCTCACTCCCCTCATGCTGGTGGCCGGCGACCACGCCAACAACGACATGGCGGGAGACGGCAAAGACTCCTGGAAATCCGTTTTTATGGCAGAAGGATACCAGGTGGAGTGCCTGCTTCAGGGGCTTGGAGAGCTGGAGGCCATCAGGGAGCTCTATGTGAACCACGCCCTGGCTGCCGTGGAAGGACTGAGATGAGGCCGGTTACTGTACACCAGGTGTTCCTCCCATGGCAGTTACGTGCACAGGGGACCTGTGAACAGTACCACGAGTCGGAAGGCCGGAAAAAATTAAACATTTTGGATTGTGGTTTGAAATAACCTGTGCTATAATATCTGAGATTATTTTCCGACGGCATTCTCCCACTTTCAAAAGCTAAAGCAAATCCGATTTTTGATGACGGCAGAAGATAAAAAAATGTACTTATATGACATCATGAACATAAAAAAAGAAACGAGTTCCCCCGCTTGAGCCATAAGACTGTACGGTTAAAAACTCATTTCTTTATTCGATTATATAATAGCGAGGTAAAAATGTCAAGAGAAATGTATAATGAAATTGATTTGGCTAAAATAAATCTAAATGCAGAACCGCCCACAGAGGAGCCGGCCAGGCAGTACTATTTTATGGCAAAATGCCGGGAATGGGTTCGGGAGTTTGAACGGAAAAACGGACGTCTCCCATGCTTTTTTACTCAAACGTTCGGGTGTCAGATGAACGCCAGAGACTCCGAAAAGCTGACAGGGATTTTGCTTCAGATGGGATTTGCGGAGACGGAGGAGGAGACGGCGGATTTTGTCCTCTACAACACGTGCACCGTGAGGGAGAATGCCAACCAGAGGGTGTACGGGCGTCTGGGATATCTCAACACGCTGAAGAAGAAGAATCCCCACATGATGATCGCCCTGTGCGGCTGTATGACTCAGGAGCCGGAGACGGTGGAGAAGCTGAAGAAAAGCTATCGGTTCGTAGACGTGATTTTCGGTACCCACAACATCTTTAAGCTGGCCGAACTCATGTGGCGGAGGCTGACGGAGAACAGACAGGTGGTGGAGATCTGGAAGGACACGGAGCAGATTGTGGAGGAGCTTCCCGTTGAACGGAAATTCCCCTTCAAGTCCGGGGTCAATATCATGTTCGGGTGCAATAATTTCTGCAGCTACTGCATCGTTCCTTATGTGCGGGGCAGGGAGAGGAGCAGGAAGCCGGAGGATATTCTGGATGAGATCAGGAGGCTGGTGTCAGAGGGCGTGGTGGAGGTCATGCTCCTGGGCCAGAATGTGAACTCCTACGGCAAGAACCTGGACACCCCACTCACTTTCGCCGGGCTGCTGAGGCAGGTGGAGTGCATAGAGGGGCTGAGGCGGGTCCGGTTTATGACCTCCCACCCGAAGGATTTGTCCGATGAACTGATTCAGGTCATGAAGGAGTCCGGGAAGATATGCCATCATCTCCACCTGCCTGTGCAGTCGGGGAGCTCCCGGATTCTCAAGGCCATGAACCGGCGCTATACAAAAGAGCAGTACCTGGAGCTGGTGGACAGGATACGGGCCGCGGTGCCGGACATCTCCCTGACCACAGACATTATCGTAGGTTTTCCCGGGGAGACGGAGGAAGATTTCCAGGAGACCATGGATGTGGTGCGGAAGGTGGAGTTTGACAGCGCGTTTACATTTATCTACTCTAAAAGAACAGGGACCCCGGCGGCTGCCATGGAAGACCAGGTAGAGCCGGAGGTGGTGAAGGACCGGTTTGACCGGCTTCTCGCTCAGGTGCAGCAGATATCCGCCAGAGTGTGCGCCAGAGATCTCCACACGGTCCGGGAGGTCCTGGTGGAAGGCCCCGACGACCACATGGAGGGGTATGTCACAGGGCGTCTTGGGAACAACACCCTGGTTCATTTTCCGGGAGATCCTTCCCTGACAGGAACCATCCTTCCTGTGTATTTGGAGGAATCCAGAGGATTCTACTACATGGGCTCGCCTTTGCCTGTGGCCGGTACATGAACGATTTTCCTAAAGACGGGGATGCCGCGGCGATATGCGGCAGCCCCTTTCCCGATTTTTACAGAGCAAATATTTAGTATGAAAGTCCCGCCGCCGATTAGGCGGCATGTATTCAGGTATGCCAAATGCGCCCGCAGACTTTCACGGGTGGCGGTGCGTACGCCTCCGGGCGCATGGAGGTTTACTTTAAAGAAGAGAGGTTAACAACGTGGCCGGATTATCACCGATGATGGCTCATTATATGGAGACCAAGAGACAATACCCGGACTGTCTGCTGTTCTACAGGCTGGGGGATTTTTATGAGATGTTTTTTGACGATGCGGTAACCACCTCCAGGGAGCTGGAGCTGACTCTGACAGGAAAGGAATGCGGGCTGGAGGAGAGGGCCCCCATGTGCGGGATTCCCTATCATGCCGTGGATTCCTACTTGTATAAGCTGGTGCAGAAGGGTTACAAGGTTGCCATCGCGGAGCAGATGGAGGACCCAAGGCTGGCCAAGGGGCTGGTGAAAAGAGAGGTTACAAGGGTTGTAACCCCGGGGACCATCACCAGCAGCCAGGCGCTGGATGAGACGAAGAACAATTACCTTATGGCCATCGTGTATGTGGGGGATATCTTCGGCATCTCCGTGTGCGACATCACCACCGGGGACTATCTGGTGACGGAGGTGGAGGGGGAGAGAAACCTGCTGGACGAGATTCACAAGTTTTCTCCGTCGGAGATCATCTGCAATGAGGCGTTCTACATGTGCGGAGTGGACCTGGAAGATTTAAAAAACAGGTATCATGTGGCTGTCTCTGCCCTGGACAACCGTTACTTTTCCGACGATTCCTGCCGAAAAGTGTTAAAGGAGCATTTTCGGGTGGGAAGTTTGGAAGGGCTGGGGCTGGGGGACTACGATGCCGGCGTCATCGCCTCCGGGGCAGTCATGGAATATCTGTATGAGACACAGAAGAACACCCTGGACCACATCGTGTCCATCACCCCTTACACTACCGGGGAGTTTATGGTCATCGACACCTCCACCAGGAGGAATCTGGAGCTTCTGGAGACTCTCAGGGAGAAACAGCGGCGGGGGTCTCTGCTGTGGGTCCTGGACAAGACGAGAACCGCCATGGGCGCCAGGCTTATGCGGAGCCTGATCGAGCAGCCCCTGGTGCAGCGGGGGGCTATACTGGACCGCCAGAACGCCATCGAGGAGCTGAATATGAGCTATATCACCAGGGAGGAGATACGGGAGTATCTGAACTCGGTCTATGACCTGGAGCGGCTCATGGGGCGGATAAGCTACAAGTCCGCCAACCCCAGGGATATGCTTTCCTTCAGGAATTCCCTGGAGATGCTGCCCCATATCAAGAGTCTTTTGGGAGAGCTGAACGCGCCTCTTCTGAAAAATATCCACGCGGATTTGGACCCGCTGGAAGATTTGTTTGCCCTTATCGACGCCTCCATCGCGGACGACCCGCCTCTGACCGTGAAAGAGGGAGGCATCATCAAGGAGGGCTACAATCAGGAGGCGGACCGGCTCCGCCATGCCAAGACCGAGGGAAAGACCTGGCTCGCCCGGCTGGAGGCCCAGGAGAGAGACAAGACAGGGATCAAAAATCTTAAGATAAAGTTCAACAAAGTGTTCGGTTACTATTTTGAGGTGACCAACTCTTTCAAAAATATGGTGCCGGAGTATTTCATCAGGAAGCAGACCCTGGCAAACGCGGAGCGGTACACCACTGACAAGCTGAAGGAGCTGGAGGATATTATTCTGGGGGCGGAGGACAAGCTGTTCTCCCTGGAATACGACCTGTTCTGCGATATCAGGGACAAGGTTGGGGCCGAGGCGGGGCGGATACAGAAAACCGCCAAGGCGCTGGCTGGCGTGGACGTGTTCTGTTCCCTGTCCCTGGCTGCCACGAGAAACAACTACATAAAGCCTAAAATCAACGAAAAAGGCGTGATTCACATCAAGAACGGCCGCCACCCGGTGGTGGAGCTGATGCTGAAAAACGATCTGTTTGTGTCCAACGACACGGTTTTGGACAATTCAAAGAACAGGATTTCCATTATTACAGGCCCGAACATGGCGGGAAAGTCCACGTACATGCGCCAGACCGCCCTCATCGTCCTCATGGCGCAGATGGGATGCTTCGTGCCGGCGGACGAGGCGGACATAGGAATCTGCGACCGGATTTTTACCAGGGTGGGAGCCTCCGACGACCTGGCATCGGGACAGAGTACCTTCATGGTGGAGATGACGGAGGTGGCCAACATTCTGAGGAACGCCACCAGAAGCAGCCTGATTATCCTGGACGAGATCGGGAGAGGCACCAGCACCTTCGACGGGCTGTCCATCGCATGGGCCGTGGTGGAGCACATCAGCAATACAAAGCTTCTTGGGGCCAAGACCCTGTTTGCCACCCACTACCACGAACTGACGGAGCTGGAGGGGGCCATGGGCGGGGTGAACAATTACTGCATTGCCGTGAAGGAGCAGGGGGATGACATCGTCTTCCTGAGAAAGATCATAAAGGGCGGGGCGGATAAAAGCTACGGGATTCAGGTGGCAAAGCTGGCGGGGGTTCCCGACCAGGTAATCTGCCGGGCAAAGGAGCTGGTGGAGGAGTTGAGCAGCGCCGATATCGCCACCAGGGCCAGGGAGATCGCCAGGCAGAACCCGTCCCCGTCCCCGAGAAAAGCTGTCACCAAGCCGGACGAGGTGGATTTAAACCAGATGACCTTGTTCGACACGGTGAAAAGCGAGGATATTATCAAGGAGATCGAGGATATACAGATTAACGAGATCACCCCTGTGGAGGCCATTAACATACTGAGCCGCCTTCAGGGCAGACTGAAAAACAGGTGGTGACAACGTTCGTGGAGGAGGAGCTATGGCGCAGATTACAGTACTGGATCAGAATACCATCGACAAGATAGCGGCAGGAGAGGTCATCGAGCGCCCGGCCTCCGTGGTAAAGGAGCTTCTGGAAAATGCCATCGACGCCCAGGCGACGGCCATCACCGTGGAGATACGGGACGGGGGAATCTCCCTCATCCGGGTTACCGACAACGGGTGCGGGATTCCCAAGGAGGAAGTGCCGGTGGCGTTTCTGCGCCATTCCACCAGCAAGATCAAATCCGTGGAGGATCTGTTTACCGTGGCTTCCCTGGGGTTCCGCGGCGAGGCGCTGTCCAGCATCGCCGCCGTGTCCCAGGTAGAGCTGATCACCAAGACGCCCCGACAGCTCTCCGGGGTGAGGTACCAGATCCAGGGCGGAAAAGAGCGGTCCCTGGAAGAGGTGGGCGCCCCTGAGGGGACCACATTTGTGGTGAGAAATCTGTTCTACAACACTCCGGCCAGGCAGAAGTTTTTAAAGACAGCCCAGACGGAGGGTTCCCACGTGGCGGCGCTGGTGGAGAAGATCGCCATGTCCCACCCGGACATCTCCGTCCGGTTCATACAGAATAACCAGAACAAGCTCCACACCTCGGGCAATCACAATCTGAAGGACATTATCTACACGGTGTTCGGGCGGGAGATCGCCGCCAACCTGCTGCCGGCCCGGGGCGGCCAGGAGATCATGCAGGTTCAGGGGTTTGTGGGGAAGCCTGTGATTGCCAGGAGCAACAGGAATTTTGAAAACTATTATATCAACGGGCGCTATATCCGGAGCACTCTGGTGGCTAAGGCCATCGAGGAGGCATACAAGCCCTTTATGATGCAGCACAAGTATCCCTTTGTCCTGCTCCATCTGACCGTGGAACCGGAGTATCTGGATGTGAACGTCCATCCCACCAAGATGGAGCTGCGCTTCAGGGAGCCGGAGCGGATTTACGGAATTATTTTCCAGGCGGTCAGCGAGGCCCTGTCAAAGAAGGAGCTGATTCCCCAGGTGGAGCTGAACAGGCCGGCGGGGGAACCAAAAAAGCAGGGCTTCCATGGCAGAGAGGAACCCCGACCGGAGCCTTTTGAGGTGAAGCGGCAGAGGGAGCTCTCCTGCAAAACCCCTCCCGTCTGCCAGGTTGTGGCCGAGAGAGGGCCGTCGTGGAACACGGGGGCTGAGGAGAGGGATGGCGGAGGCAAAGTGTGTGGGGGCCCCAGGGAGGCCATGCCTTCCGGATCCTTCAGGCAGCAGGGACCGGTTCTCCCGGAGTTTTCCGGGTCCGCGCCCTATGGTGCCGCAGCGCCGGATTCGCCAGAGCCGTCCGGTGCCGTGCCGCCGGGGGCTTCCGGGGGGCAGACAGAGGAAAAGCAGCTGGACCTGTTCGAGGAGAAGCTTTTAGAGCCAAAGAGCCGTCTTCGCCACAAGCTCATCGGGCAGCTGTTTGACACCTACTGGCTGGTGGAGTTTTCCGACCATCTGTACATCATCGACCAGCATGCGGCCCACGAAAAGATTCTCTACGAGAGAACCGTGGCGTCCTTAAAAAACAGGGAGTATACCTCTCAGATGGTGAATCCTCCCATTATTCTGACTTTGAGAAGCGAGGAGCAGGTTCTTCTGGAAAAATACATGGGTTATTTTACAGGCATCGGCTTTGAGATCGAGCACTTCGGAGGCAGGGAATACGCTGTCAGAGCCATCCCCGACAATCTGTTTTCCATAGCCAGGAAGGAGCTTCTCATGGAGATTCTGGACAATCTGTCCGACGACATTTTTAAAGGGAACCCGGATATGATATACGAGAAGGTGGCCAGCATGTCCTGCAAGGCGGCGGTGAAAGGCAACAGCCGCCTGTTCCCCGGGGAGGCTGACCATCTCATTGATGAGCTCCTGGAGCTGGAGAATCCTTATGCCTGCCCTCACGGGAGGCCGACTATCATCTCCATGAGCAGGCGGGAGCTGGAGAAAAAATTCAAACGCATTGTGTAAGGAGGAAATGTTCATGGCTTTGCCCCTGATTGTCCTGACCGGCCCCACGGCTGTGGGAAAAACCGGTCTTTCTATTGAACTTGCCAGGGCGGTGGGAGGGGAGATCATCAGCGCAGACTCCATGCAGGTGTACCGCCACATGGACATCGGCTCCGCCAAGGTGACGGAGGCGGAGATGGCAGGTGTTCCCCACCACCTCATCGATGTACTGGACCCCACAGAAGAATTCAATGTGGTTGTTTTCCAGAAACTGGCCAAGGAGGCTCTCCGGGAAATCTACGGCAGAGGCCGGATTCCTGTGGTGGCGGGGGGAACTGGGTTTTATATTCAGGCGCTGGCGTATGACATTGATTTCGCGGACAATGCTCCCGCCGGGAGCCTCCGCCGGGAGCTTCTGGCCCTTGCGGGGGAGAAGGGGCCGGAATATCTCCACAAGATGCTGGAGGAGGCGGACCCGGAGGCGGCAAAGCAGATCCACCAAAACAACATAAAAAGAGTGGTCCGCGCCATCGAGTTTTACCGGCAGACCGGGAGGAGGATCTCGGAGCACAACCAGGAGGAGAGGAAGAAGGAATCCCCCTACAACCTGTTTTACTATGTGCTGAATACAGACAGGGAGGTTCTCTATGAGCGCATCGAGGAGCGGGTGGAGGAGATGCTCTGCCAAGGGCTGGTGGAGGAGGTAAAGACCCTTGCAGGCATGGGCTGCACCAGGGATATGGTGTCCATGCAGGGCCTGGGATACAAGGAGATTCTGGATTACCTGGAAGGGCGGTGCAGCCTGGATGAGGCAGTCTATGCCATCAAGAGGGATACCAGGCACTTCGCCAAGAGGCAGATTACCTGGTTTAAGAGAGAGAGGGATGTCCGGTGGCTGAATCTGCCGGATTTTTACAATGACAGAGAATTGGTTTTAAAACACATTCTTGGAGAGCTGGGCGGGGGCTTTTTCCGTCTTCACGAGAATAAATAACAGGAGAGAAGAGGATTATGAATTTAGAGACTATGTACCAGTCCCTGGGGGTCAGCTCCCAGGTGCTTGATTTCGCGAAGGCCGTGGAGGATTCTTTAAAGGACCGCTTTCAGGCCATCGACAGCCGGGCGGAGTACAATCAGCTGAAGGTGATCAGGGCCATGCAGGAGAGCCGGGTCAGCGACATCCATTTTGCCGCGACCACGGGGTATGGATATAATGACCTGGGAAGGGATACACTGGAAGAAGTGTTCGCCAGGGTTTTTCAGACCGAGAGCGCTCTGGTCCGCCCTCAGCTCATCAGCGGGACCCACGCGCTCCACATCGCCTTGTCGGGCAATCTGCGGCCGGGAGACGAGCTTCTATCCCCCAACGGGAAGCCCTACGACACCCTGGAGGAAGTCATCGGCATCAGGGAGTCTCCAGGGTCTCTTAAGGAGTACGGGGTCTCCTACCGCCAAGTGGACCTTCTGCCGGACGGAACCTTTGATTTCGACAACATCGCCAAGGCCGTCAACGAGAAGACGAAGCTGATGACCATCCAGCGCTCCAAGGGCTACGCCGCCAGGCCCACCTTTTCCGTGGAGCAGATCGGGGAGGTCATCGCCTTTGCCAAGAAGATCAAGCCGGATCTTATCTGTATGGTGGACAACTGCTACGGGGAATTTGTGGAGACCACAGAGCCCACCCAGGCGGGGGCGGATATGGCGGTGGGCTCCCTGATCAAGAATCCGGGCGGCGGCCTGGCTCCTATCGGGGGATATATAGCGGGGAGAAAGGACTGTGTGGACAGGGCCTCCTTCCGCTTAAGCGCCCCCGGCCTGGGGAAAGAGGTGGGAGCCAGCCTGGGGCTTAACCAGTCTCTGTACCAGGGACTGTTTTTGTCCCCCACCGTGGTGGCAGGCGCCTTGAAGGGAGCGATTTTCGCCGCAAATATTTACGAGAAGCTGGGATTTGCCGTGGCGCCGGACAGCCGCGAGGAGCGCCATGACATCATCCAGGCTATCACCTTCGGCACGCCGGAGGGCGTCATCGCTTTCTGCCAGGGAATCCAGGCAGCGGCCCCGGTGGACAGCTTCGTGACGCCGGAGCCCTGGGATATGCCCGGATACGATTCCCCCGTCATCATGGCGGCGGGAGCTTTCGTCCAGGGGTCCTCCATCGAACTGAGCTCCGACGCGCCGATAAAGCCTCCCTACGCGGTGTATTTCCAGGGGGGGCTTACCTGGTATCACGCCAAGCTTGGAATCCTCAAGTCCCTCCAGAAGCTGGTGGAGGCAGGAGTCTGTTCCCTTCCGGGTCAGAGTCCGCGCCATTAAGATTTTATAAAGTCTATGTACAGATTTTTCATCATATGGTAAAATCTCCCTAGAGATTTTGCCGGAGCCGGGCCGCGGACGGTTTGGAGGCCCCGGACCGAGGCAAAATCCCGGCAGGCTTCCCCATGTGTACCGGAGAGTCGCGCGGAGAGGAGTTTTCCATGGAACACATCAAGATGAAGGACATTCCTGCCAACGACCGCCCCTACGAAAAGTGTCTCCGTCTGGGGCCGGAGGGGTTGAGCGAGGCGGAGCTTCTGGCCGTGATCATCAGGACGGGCAGCAGAAATTCAAGTTCCCTCAAGCTGGCCCAGAAGGTGCTGGAGCTCAGCTATCCGGGAGACGGGATTCTGGGGCTGTGCAGGCTCAGTCTGGAAGAACTGAAGAAGCTCGAGGGAATCGGAACCGTAAAAGGCATTCAGCTTTTGTGCATCGGTGAGCTGTCGAAGCGCATCAGCAGACGTTCCGCCGTTGCCAGGAGCGGGGTTTTCGACAGCCCCGAGTCGGTGGCAGAGTACTATATGGAAGAAGTGAGGCATTTACAGCAGGAACACCTCTATGCCATGCTTCTCAACACCAAGCAGACGCTGATCAGGGATCTGCTCATATCCAAGGGCACGGTGAACGCCTCCTTGGCCTCCCCCAGGGAGATTTTTATAGAGGCCCTCCGGCATCAGGCCGTCAGCATCATTCTGGTCCACAATCACCCAAGCGGCGATTCCACGCCCAGCAGGGATGACACCCTTCTCACCAGGCGGGTCCGGGAAGCGGGAAATCTGATCGGCATACAGCTTTTAGATCACGTTGTCATCGGAGACAATAATTTTTGCAGTTTTAAAAAAGAAGGAATGTTGTAGATGGAAACAAAACAGAATCGATATATTTTGGCGGGACTCACGGTTTTCTGCGTCCTGCTCATCGGAATTACCCTGGTCAATGACGAATGGCTGGCGCCTCTGCGCACCGGGGTGGGATATGTGCTGATTCCCATCCAGTCGGGGGTGAACAAGGTGGGAGTGTCCATATACCAGGAATTGTCCGACTATGGGCAGCTGAAAGGGGCTCTGGAGGAGAACCGGCAGCTGCAGGAGGAGATCGACCGGCTTGTGGAGGAGAACAACCGGCTTATGGCGGAGCAGTTTGAGCTTCAGCGCCTGAGAGAGCTCTACGCCCTGGACCAGGACTATATGCAGTATGAGAAGACGGCCGCCAGAGTCATCGCCAACGATTCGGGGGATTGGTTCCAGGTGTTCCGGGTGAACAAGGGCTCTGCCGACGGCATACAGGTGGGGAACAACGTTCTAGCCGGGGGAGGCCTGGCGGGAATCGTGACGGATGTGGGAGCCCACTACGCCACGGTGCGGTCCATCATCGACGATTCCAGCCGGGTCAGCGCCATGGCTCTCCAGTCCGCGGACACCTGCATCGTGGCGGGAGACCTGACGCTCTACAAAGACGGGCGGCTGCGGATCACCAACATAAAAAAAGACGGGGACATCAAGGAAGGGGACAGGATCGTCACGTCCAACATCAGTTCCCGCTTTCTGCCGGGGATTCTGGTGGGGTACGCGGTTGACATTTCCATCGACAGCAACCAGCTGACCAGCTCAGGATACCTGATTCCGGCAGCCGAGTTCAGCAACCTTCAGGAGGTGCTGATCATAACCGACGTGAAGGAGACGGGGGAGCCCGAGGGAGAGTAGCATGAAGAACAGCATGAAGAGAATCGTCATCAATCTCGTATTGATTATCGCTGCCTTTACCATACAAAACTGCGTGTTTCCCCTGATCCCCTTTCTGTCGGCGTCGCCCAACCTGCTTCTGATCCTGACATTTTCCTTCGGGTTCATGAGCGGACAGAGAGCGGGCATGCTCTATGGGGTTTTAGCGGGGATACTCCTGGATTTATTCTACAGCGGTCCCTTTGGCTTCTACACCTTGTTTTACGTCTATGTGGGATTTGTCAACGGGATATGCACAAAATACTACTATGAAGAGTACATCACCCTCCCCCTGGTCCTGAGCATACTCAATGAGCTGGCGTACAATCTGTACGTGTATGTGTTCCGCTTCCTGGTGAGAGGGAGGCTGAACGTTCTGTACTATTTCCGGGAGCTGGTGATTCCGGAAACCATTTTTACCGTTGTGACCACACTGTTTATCTACCGCCTGCTTCTGTATATCAACAGACGACTGACAGAATTCGAAAATAGGAGAGATACAACCATTGTTTAGAGATTTGTTGGAAATTGCACAGATAGCCATTAAAAAAGTAATCACGTCAAGGCTGTTTGCCCTGGCGGTCATATATATCTGTATGTTCGCTGTTCTGGTGGGGCGTCTGTTCAGCCTTCAGATCGTCCATGGGGAAGAATATATGAGCGATTATGAATCAAAGATTTTGAGAACCGTGTACACCACCGGGACAAGGGGAAATATTTACGACAGAAACGGTTCTGTTCTGGCCAGGAACGAGCTTGCGTACTCGGTGACTATTCAGGACGTGGGCGTCTACCGATCCCACCAGGCCAGGAATCTGATGATCTATGAGCTGGTCCGGATTCTGGACAGACAGGGGGAGACCATTGAGGGGAAGATGGAGATTACCATTGACCAGAACGGGGACTTTGTATATACAACCGCTTCGGAGGCGGCTAGGCTGAGATTCCTGCGGGATTTCTACGGCGTTCGTTCCGTGGACATGCTGGATGACGAAGACGGGAAGTATCCCTCGGCCGTGACGGCAAGGGATGTCTTTGAACTGGCGAAGGAACGGTATGAACTGGACAAGCTGAAGGACAGCAAGGGGAATCCTCTGGTCCTGACAGATGCCCAGGCCCTGAAGATAGGGAACATCCGCTACACTATGTCCCTGACGGCCTACACCAGCTACAAGACGACCACCATCGCCTCCAACGTGACAGAGGAGACGGTGGCTGACATATCCGAGCATATGGCAGAGCTTCAGGGGGTGGATATCGCCGAGTCCACCACCCGTATTTATGAGGATGCCCTGTATTTCGCGCCCATCATCGGCTATACGGGCAAGGTTCAAAGCGAGGAGCAGCTGGAGGAGCTGCGCAAAATCGACGAGAGCTATGAGCTGAATGACACGGTGGGGCGCATCGGCATCGAATCTGCCATGGAACATGTTCTTCAGGGAAAAAAAGGGGTCAGGAACATGTATGTGGACAGCGTGGGGCATGTGCTGAAGGTTCTTGACGACGCCACGGAACCGGTGGCGGGAAACGATATCTATCTGACCCTGGACAGAAACCTGCAGATCGGAATCTATCATCTTCTGGAACAGCATCTGGCAGGAATTCTCACAGGTCATCTGGTGAACAGGGATGTGACGGAGGAGGAAAACCGGGACTCCAGTAAAAAGAAGATCCCCATAAAGGACGCCTACTACCAGCTGATCAACAACAATGTCCTCTCTCTCAAATCCATGGAAGAAGAGGATGCCGGGGCGGTGGAAAAGCAGATATACAGCAAGTTCACGGCTTCCAGACAGCAGATTCTGTCGGATATGCGCTCTCAGCTCACCAGCCCGGCTCCCCTCCCCATGGGAGAGCTGCCGGAAGACATGAAAGCCTATATGCAGTATGTGTACAGCTGGCTCTCGTCGGCGACCATCGGGATCATACAGAGAGACAAGATCGACATCACGAGCCCGGAGGCCGTGGCATGGCAGGAGGAGACCATCAGTCTCAGAGAGTATCTGTATCACGGAATTTCCCAGAACTGGGTGGACACCACCAAGCTGGGAATCGAGAACAAGTATTCCAACGCGGATGACAGCTTTCTGGCGCTGGTGGATTACGTCATCAGCCAGATGGAGGCAGACACCCGGTTCACAAAGAGAATTTACCGCTACCTGATCAACCAGGACATCGTGACGGGAAATGAACTGTGTCTGGCGCTGTATTCCCAGGGAGTCCTTCCCTATGAGGAGGAGCAGGTGCAGCTTCTGTACTCGGGAGGCACCGACTACGCCTTCACCTTTTTGATGAACAAGATATCCAACCTGGACATCACGCCGGCGCAGCTGGCCCTGGACCCGTGCACGGCCGGGTGCACGGTGACAGATGTGCGGACGGGCGAGGTCAGGGCCCTGGTGACATACCCAAGCTACAACAACAACCTGATGTCGGGAACCGTGGACGCGGCTTATTTCAGCCAGCTCAACGACGACCTGTCCCTGCCCCTGTACAACAATGCCACCCAGGTTCTGAAAGCGCCGGGGTCCACCTTCAAACCTATCACCGCCATCGCGGGGCTGGAGGAGAAGGTGATCACCACAGAGGATGAGATCGAATGTACAGGCATCTACGATATCGTGTTCCCGGTTATCCGCTGCTGGATCAATCCGGGACGCCACGGGAAGCTTAACGTGTCCGGCGGCATTGAGAATTCCTGCAACTATTTCTTTTCCGAGGTCGCTCACCGGCTGTCCACCAACGAGGATGGCGTGTACTCCACGGAGAGAGGACTGGACCTGATCAGAAAATATGCCACCATGTTCGGTCTGGACCACCCGTCCGGGATCGAGATCGCCGAGAGCGCTCCCAAGCTCACCACCGAGGACCCGGAGCGTTCCGCCATGGGCCAGGGCGATAATGCCTACACCAACGTACAGCTGTCCCGGTATGTGACGGCCATCGCCAACAGAGGGACCGTTTTCGAACTGAGCCTCATAGACAAGATCACCGACTCAGACGGAAGCATTGTAGAGGAGCGGACTCCGGAGATATCCAACTACGTGGAGATTGCGGATACCACATGGGATGCCGTGCAGAACGGAATGCGCCGGGTGGTTACCAACAGCTCGGCAAACAGAATTCTGAGGGATCTGGAGGTGGAGATCGCCGGAAAGACCGGCACTGCCCAGGAGAATACCAGAGCGAACCACGCGTTTTTTATATCCTACGGCCCGTTTGCGAATCCTGAGATCAGCGTGACTGTCAATATTCCATACGGTTATGCCTCTTCCAATGCAGTTGCAGTTGCAAAAGATGTTTATCGGTTGTATTATGGATATACGGATTTGGAATATATCATCAATACAGGCGCGTCAGCCGTAACCAACGTAATCATTGGAGATTAATAAGAATTCCGTTAAATTAAGAAGGTGGGTATATAGTATGAAGAATACAGTAGTGATTAAGAGCAATAAATCCGGCATGACTGTAATTCTCGCGCCGGAGGTGCCATTTGAGCAGCTGCTCTGCGACATTGCCAGCAAGTTTGAGGACAGCGCGAAATTCTGGGGATCGGTGCAGATGGTTCTGACTCTGACGGGGCGTCCCCTGACGCCCCAGCAGGAGTTCGAGATCGTCAATGTGATCATGGAGCATTCTCAGATCGAGATCCTGTGCCTGGTGGATTTGGACAGCAACAGAACGAGAAGATGTGAGAAAGCCCTCAACGAAAAACTGATGGAGCTTTCCTCCACCACCGGACAGTTTTACAAGGGATGCCTAAAGAAGGGAGAGTCCCTGGAATCAGAGGCCAGCATTATCGTCATAGGAAATGTGGAACAGGGGGCGAGAGTGACCGCCAAGGGCAACGTCATAGTCCTGGGTGAGCTTCGGGGCACCGTGTTCGCGGGGGCGGCGGGCAATGAAGACGCGGTGGTGGTGGCCCTGACCATGGCCCCCTATCAGCTGAAGATCGCCGACGTGGAAACCCCTGTCAACGAAAAGGGGAGGAGAATGGGCAGAGGTCCTGTGGCCGCCAGCCTGAAAGAAGGGCGGATTTTTACAGAAAATTTGAAAAAAAGTTTTTTTAATGTGTTAAAATCCATTTAATACTGGAAATATTATAAAATATAGAGTAGAATATATGTGTTAGGCATTTATTGCAGGAGGAAAAGAATATGAGTGAAGTCATTGTGATTACCTCCGGAAAAGGCGGGGTGGGAAAAACCACGACTTCTGCCAACATTGGGACAGGCCTGGCCATGCTTGGGATGCGCACGGCGCTGATCGATACGGACATCGGACTGCGCAACCTGGACGTGGTTATGGGGCTGGAGAACCGGATTGTCTACAATCTGGTGGATGTGGTGGAAGGAAACTGCAGAATGAAGCAGGCCCTGATCAGAGACAAAAGATACCCGAATCTGTATTTGCTGCCATCGGCGCAGACACGGGACAAGTCAGCGGTAAATCCTGAACAGATGATAAAGTTGACAGAAGACTTGAAAGATGATTTTGACTACATACTACTGGACTGTCCGGCGGGAATCGAACAGGGATTCCGCAACGCCGTCGCAGGCGCGGACCGGGCTCTGGTAGTGACAACGCCGGAGGTATCGGCGATTCGCGACGCGGACCGCATCATAGGGCTTCTGGAGACGGGGGACATGGGGCAGATTCAGCTCATCGTCAACCGGGTCAGGACCGACATGGTGCGCAGAGGGGACATGATGTCCGTGGATGACGTGATGGATATCCTGGCGGTTCCTCTCCTGGGCGCAGTTCCGGATGACGAGTCCATAGTGATCTCCACCAACCAGGGAGAGCCTCTCGCCGGCACGGACACGCCTGCCGGACAGGCATACATGGATATATGCAAGCGCCTTCTGGGGGAAGACATTCCGCTGTCCATCCCCGAGGCAGGCAGGGGATTTATATCCAGGCTGACGGGATTTTTAAAACGGGCATAGGAGAAAAAACCATGAACCGGAGACGGCGTGTCACCCAAAAACGTTCCGGAGAAATCGCCAGAAAGCGGTTAAAGCTTCTTCTGGCGGCAGATAAGACAAACAGTTCTCCCGAATTTCTGGAGATGATAAAGGATGACATTTACCAGGTTGTCTCAAGATACATAGATATCGATTCCAGCGAGATCGAAGTTGGGCTTACAAAAGCCTGGTTTCATGGAATTCAGGAATGCGCGCCTGCTCTTTACGCGAATATTCCGATACGATGTCTGTCCTATAAGGGGATTATTTGATTATGCTATTTGACTACAGTTTCAAAAGATATAACTTCCGAATTCTGCTGTACATGCTGGCGTTGAGCGGCATCGGGGTTATGGCCATCTGGAGCGCTACCAACCAGAGCGAGAGCGCCGTGAACAAACAGATCCTGGGAATCGCCGTGGGCCTGTTCATGGCGATTGTGCTGTCCCTTATCGATTACCACAGATTGCTCTCATTCAGCACGCTGATCTATCTGGCGTGTGTGGTCATGCTGGTGGCGGTTCTCCTGATGGGGAAGGCAAGAGGCATCGCGAGGCGGTGGATTGTGCTTCCTGTTATCGGGCAGATCCAGCCGGCGGAGTTTGTGAAGATCGGTCTGATTCTCTTCTTTTCCTGGTATTTCCAAAAATACCAGGAAAAGAAGAATCAGCCTTCCGTACTGGGAATCGGCGTCGTCCTCTTTGCCATCCCGGCATTTTTGATTTTTAAACAGCCGAATCTGTCCACCACCCTGGTTATGATGGTAATCATCGCGGCGGTGGTGTTCGCGTCAGGGATCAGCTATCGGTGGATTCTTGGAGTCCTGGCGGCGGTAATTCCGTCCTCCGTGCTCATGGTGTACCTTCTTCGATACGGCATGCTGCCGTTTATAGAGCAGTACCAGGCAAACCGCATTCTCGCCTGGATTGATCCCGAGACCTACGCGGAGGCCTTTTACCAGCAGGAGAATTCGGTTATGGCCATCGGCTCGGGACAGCTGTGGGGCAAGGGCCTGAGCAACACGGGCATCGCGTCTGTAAAAAACGGAAATTTTTTGATAGAGGAAGAGACGGATTTCATTTTTGCGATTGTAGGAGAAGAGATGGGGTTTGCAGGGGCTATGATTCTTTTGGCCTTGATTCTTGTGATTGTGTTGGAATGTCTGCTGATGGCCCGAAGGGCCAGAGATCTGTCGGGGAGACTGATCTGTGTGGGAATGGCGACGCTGTTCGCGTTTCAGAGTTTTGCCAATATTGCAGTGGCGACGGCTATTTTTCCCAATACGGGCCTGCCGCTGCCTCTGGTAAGTTCAGGGGTAAGTTCTCTGCTGAGTATTTATATCGGTATGGGAGTTGTATTAAATGTAGGGCTTCAGCGAAAGTTCAACGACTAATGAAGGAGGGGATTTAACATGAATATCGGTTTGATTGCTCATGATTCAAAGAAAAAGCTGATGCAGAATTTCTGCATTGCATACAGAGGAATTTTAAGTAAGCACTCGCTGTACGCCACGGGGACTACAGGGAGACTGATAGAAGAAGTGACCAACTTAAATGTGCACAAGTATCTGGCGGGACATCTGGGCGGAGGACAGCAGCTGTGTACCGATATTGAGCAGAACCAGCTGGATCTGGTTATTTTTATGCGGGAGCCGGAGGTTCCCAAGAGGCTTGACCCTGACAGCAGCCCCATAGTGAGGGTCTGCGATATGCACAATATTCCTCTGGCTACCAATGTAGCTACGGCGGAACTGCTTGTGAAGGCGCTGGAGCGGGGGGATCTGGAATGGCGAGAGATTTACAAATAAGGCGGCTTCTTCGGCCGCTGTGGAGTCTGGGGGCGGGGCTGTGGCTTGCGGGATGCAGCGCGGTCTCGGCTGAAGAATTGGAACAGCCGTATTCTTTTGAGGAGAGGCCCTTTGAGCTGGCGGGGATTTCCGTGGAGGAGGCGGAGACCCTTCCCCTGTTTGCGGAGGATTTATGCGTTGTCTCCGACGAGTCGGCCTATGACGGTTCAGAGGTGAACTCCGAGGCAGGGCTTTTGCTCTCCCTGTCCGACCACAGCGTCATGTACAGCAAGAACGCTTTTGAGCGGCTTTATCCGGCCAGCACCACAAAGATTATGACAGCCCTGATTGCCATCAAGTACGGCAATCTTGACGATATAGTCACCGTGACAGATGAGGCGGTGATCACCGAGGCGGGAGCGACCCTGTGCGGAATTCAGCCGGGAGATGTCCTTACTCTCAGACAGCTTCTCTACGGACTGATGCTTCCCTCCGGAAACGATGCGGGGGCGGCTATAGCCGTTCACATGTCACAGAGCATTCAGGGGTTCGCGGAGCTTATGAATCAGGAGGCTCTCCGCCTGGGCGCCACTGGGACCCACTTTGTCAATCCCCACGGGCTCCACGACGAGAACCACTACACCACGGCCTATGACCTGTACCTGATCTACCAGGAGGCGCTGAAATATCCGGAGTTCAGGGAAGTGACCAAGACTACGGCCTATCCTGCCGAGTATGCGGATAAGGACGGCAGCCCGGTGAGCAGGACATGGGAGGGAGGCAACTGGTATATGACAGGCCGGGAGGAGACTCCGGAGGGTCTCACGGTGTTTTCCGGAAAAACCGGCACCACCAAAGCCGCAGGCTGCTGCCTGGTTATGGCTTCTGAGGAGCAGGGGAAGGAGTATGTCTCCATAATTCTGAAATCTGAGAACAGAAACAGCCTCTACGACAATATGACAAATATAATTTCTAAAATTGTCAATTAAGTCATTGCCTTTTCGGCTTATTTATACTATAATTAATAATAAATCAACTGTCTTTTTATACATTAGGACATACACTGCAGAAGTACGAATCAGAGGATACCCGAAGAGGTATACAAATTAATAAACTCAAGGAGGACACGACTATGGTTCAGATTATCGCAGGGAATAAGGGTAAGGGAAAGACCAAGCATTTGCTGGACAAAGCCAACGCGGCGATCAAAGAAGCAAACGGTTCTATCGTTTATCTGGATAAAAGTTCCAAGCACATGTATGAGCTGAATAATAAGATTCGATTAATCAATGTAAAAGGATTTGATATTACTGACTGTTCCGGTTTTATCGGTTTTGTCTGCGGAATTATCTCTCAGGATCACGACCTGGAGATCATGTTCCTGGACAGCTTTTTGAAACTTGCGTGTCTCGAGGGTGAGGACATCTCCGAGGCAGTTGCGGAGCTGGACGCTATCAGCGAGAAGTTCCACGTGAATTTCGTGCTGAGTGTGTCTCTGGATGCTGACGAATTACCTGAGAATGCAAAAAAGGATGTTATCATCTCTTTATAATATACATGTTCGGCGGATTTTCCGAACGCCTGCGTAGGGCGGATACATATGACAAGAGTTTTGGGGGACCTGTATGTCAGGTCCCCCTTGAACTTTTTGGCGTTTACACGTATAATAGATATGGCTAA
>CAJTOT010000014.1:75996-89007 GCA_910577935.1 uncultured Hungatella sp.
GCTAAAGACCAGTACTTTGGAAAGGGGAGGGGCCGTATGGCAAAAAACAACGGTAAGCTCATAAAATACCGCAAACCTTTGAATCTGAACATTGGAATGCTGATCTTTGCTGTGATTTTTATTTACATGGTTTTCAGTGTGTATACCTACCTGACGAAAGAAAAAGTACAGTTTTACGAAGTGGCGGAAGGCTCGATCGTGGACGACAAGAGCTACACAGGGATTATCCTGCGGCAGGAGAATACAGAGTACGCACAGAGCGCGGGATATATCAATTACTACGTGCGGGAAGGAAAGCGGGCTTCCGTCAACACCTGTATTTATTCGGTTGATGAGAGCGGAGAGCTGTCTTCTTTTCTGGAGGAGCAGAATCAGGGAGCGGGAGCCTTCACGGCTCAGGATCTCTCCAACATACGAAAGCAGCTGGACGCCTACAGCGTTGCCTACTCGGATGAAAAATTTGACGCAGTGTATGATGTCAAGTATACGTTGGAAGCTATGGTGATAGAATATACGAATTTTAACGCCCTGGACAGTCAGGAACAGCTTATGGATCAGATGGGAATCGGCTTTAAGCAGGTGATCACTCCGGTGAGCGGCGTGATTTCCTATGGAATCGACGGGTATGAAACCCTCACGGTTCCCCAGATCGACGAGAGTGTCTTTGACAGGAGCGGATACGCAAAGGCTATCACGAAAGCCGGACAGAGGGTGGAGCCCGGGACTCCGGTTTACAAAGTCATCACGGAAGACACATGGTCCATCGTATTTCCCCTGGAGGAGGAAGACGCCCTTGAATTCAGCTCAAGAGGCAGCCTGCAGGTTTCTTTTCCGGGCCATAATCTTGTGACCAGCGGAGTATTTTCCATTGTCACCGGAGGCGACGGGAAGGCTTATGGCAAGCTGGATTTCGACAAGTACATGGTGCAGTTTGTGTCGGACAGGTATGTGGATTTTAAGATTATCACCGAGACCACGGAAGGCTTAAAAATTCCCATCAGCTCTGTTACCACCAAAAACTTTTACCTGGTGCCTGTAGAGTTTCTCACAAAGGGCGGTGACAGCTTTGATGACGGCTTCAACAAGGAGGTTTATTCCGAGGCCGGCACGTCGGTTGTGTTTGTGCCCACCACCATCTACTATTCTAACGGCGAATATTATTATATCGACTGCGACAAGGACCAGATTATTCAGGCGGGAGATTATCTGGTGAAGCCTGATTCCACGGAGCGGTTTCAGGTGGGAATCACGGCTTCCCTCCAGGGAGTCTACAATATTAACAGAGGATACACGGTATTTAAGCAGATTGAAGTGCTGGCCCAGAGTGATGAATTTTACACCATCCGAAAGAATATGAGCTATGGTCTCAATGTCTACGACCATATTGTTCTGAATGCTTCGATTATTGAAAAAGAAGGGGTTTTTGTCTATCAGTGAGTTTTGTCTACCAGTAAAAGGAGTGAGATCATGGTAGTTCAGGAGAATTTACATAAGGTACAAAGGCAGATTGAGGAGGCCTGCGCCGTCTGCGGGAGAGAGCCGGGGGAAGTGACGCTGATCGCGGTCAGCAAGACGAAGCCGGTGGACATGCTTTTGGACGCCTATGAAGGAGGAGCCCGGCATTTTGGAGAGAATAAGGTTCAGGAGATGGTCTCCAAGATTCCCCAGATGCCCAAGGACATCAGCTGGCACATGATCGGCCACCTTCAGACTAATAAAGTGCGTCAGGTCGTGGGGAGGGCATGCCTTATCCATTCAGTGGATTCCTTAAGGCTGGCCAGGGAGATTGAAAAGGAGTCGGAGCGGCAGAATCTGGTCACCAGCATTCTTCTTGAGGTGAATGTAGCCAGGGAGGAGAGCAAGTACGGCTTTTTCCTGGAGGAGGTGGAAGAGGCCCTTCATTCCATCAGAGAATTTCCCCATGTGAAAGTAAAAGGTCTGATGACCATCGCTCCATTTGTCTCTAATGCCGAAGAAAATCGGGCAGTTTTTAGAAAATTGTATCAATTTTATGTTGACATGAAAACTAAAAACATTGATAATAAGGATATGACTATCCTGTCCATGGGGATGACCGGGGATTTTACAGTTGCCGTTGAGGAAGGAGCGACCATGGTGAGGGTAGGTACCGGGATATTCGGTACAAGATAGAAGATTGGAGAATATATATGAGTTTTTTTGGGAAAATTATGGACAGCTTGCGTTTAAGTGAAGGTGACGATGAAGAGTACTTCTTAGATGATGATTATGAAGATGAAGAGAGACCCCCCAGAAAAAGTCTATTTGGAAAAAGAGAAAGAGATGAAGAGTACTACGATGAGGACGAAGAAGAACCGGAAGAGCCGGTGAGATCAAGATTTCTCGGACGTTCTTCTTCCTCTAACAATAATAAAGTTGTTCCGATGAAACGCAACATGGAAGTGTCCATGATCAAACCAACTTCCATAGAAGATTCCAAAGAAATATGTGATTACCTTCTCGCGGGGAAAGCCGTGGTGCTGAATATGGAGGGATTACATACAGAGGTGGCCCAGAGGATTATCGATTTCTCCTCGGGGGCGACCTACTCCATGAACGGGAACCTGCAGAAGATATCCAACTATATTTTTATCGCCACGCCGGAGTCCGTGGAGCTTTCCGGGGATTTTCAGGACATGCTGGGCGGAGTCGGAGGAAGTCTGGACATGTCCGGGCTGAATCTGCGGCTGTAGATAGAATGGGGACAAGGATATAGTTCAGGGAACGGATATGGGCAATAGAAAAAGCAAGGTGAGCAGATGGTTTTTTGCGCCTGGGAGCGTGGAAAGCTGTTTGCTCTCTTAGAATGGAGATTTACTATGTCAAGGACATTGAGCGTACACCAGGATGGGAGAGACATCTACGATATTGTGCTGGACACTTCTTTTGACAGACTGTCCGCGGAAGTGGAAAAGCTGGCGGTTGAAGGGCGCCGTGTCTGCATTGTCACGGATTCTACCGTGGCGGAACTGTATCTCTCGGAGGTGAGGGATATTTTTAAGGAATGCTGCGGGGAGATTGTGGTGTTTACGTTTCAGGCGGGAGAGGCCCGGAAGAATCTGGAAACGGTACAGCAGCTGTATGAGACCTTGATTCGCCGTCATTTTGACCGAAAGGACTGGCTGGTGGCCCTGGGAGGCGGCGTGGTGGGAGATCTCTGCGGTTACGCCGCTGCCACTTATCTCAGAGGCGTGTCCTTTATCCAGATTCCCACCACACTGCTGGCTCAGGTGGACAGCAGCATCGGGGGAAAGACAGGAGTTGATTTTGCTTCCTATAAGAACATGGTGGGCGCGTTCCACATGCCAAGTCTGGTGTACACCAACGTGAGCACTTTAAAGACCTTGTCCCAGGAACAGTACTCCTCCGGCATGGGGGAAGTGATCAAGCACGGGCTGATCCAGGACAGGGAATACTACGGCTGGATTCAGGCCCACAGGGAGGAGATCGGGAACAGGGAGGAGGAGGTCTGCCTGGAGATGATTGCCCGGAGCGACGAGATCAAACGCCGGGTGGTGGAGGAAGACCCGAAGGAACAGGGAGCCCGGGCACTGCTGAATTTCGGTCACACCCTTGGCCATGCCCTGGAAAAGCAGCTTTCTTTCTCCATGCTTCACGGCCACTGTGTGGGCCTGGGCAGCATCGGGGCAGTCAAAATGTCTGTGGACAGAGGATACCTTCCCAAGGATGCGGTGGAGACACTGAAAGACCTGATGGAAGCCCTCCGCATGCCGGTGAGCGTCGGGGGCGTGGACGGCGAGATGGTGATCGGCGACACAAAAAGCGACAAGAAGATGGATGGCGGCGCCATCCGGTTTATTCTTCTGCGCGGCATAGGGCAGGCCGCTGTGGACAGGACAGTGACAGAAGATGAGATGAGAGCCGGACTTTCGGCTGTTCTCCAGTAAAAGGGTTCCGGAGGTTATAAATAATGGAAAGAAAATTCAACCACATGCTGGGATTTGTGCTGGTCATGGCATGTCTGACCGCATTGGACCAGTGGACGAAGAAGCTGGCGGTAAAATCCCTCATGGGCAAAAGTCCCTGTGTGATCTGGGACGGGGTGTTTGAGCTGTTTTATTCGGAGAACAGAGGCGCAGCCTTCGGCATGCTTCAGGGGAGGCAGACGTTTTTCCTGTTCATCTCCCTTGTGGTGTTCAGCATCGTGATGTATGTCATGGCGAAGCTTCCGGCGGCGCGGCGTTTTGTTCCCCTCGAAATGTGCCTGTCTGTCATCTGCGCCGGGGCGGCCGGCAACCTTATAGACCGCGTGTCCCAGGGATATGTGGTGGATTTTTTGTATTTCAAATTGATTAATTTCCCTATATTCAACGTGGCCGACTGCTATGTTACCGTCGGCACCGCCGCCCTCATGGTTCTCCTTCTGTGGCACTATAAAGAGGAAGAATTTGACATGCTGTATCCCCGGAGAAAGGAGCAGGCGTGAAGCAGACATTTATTGTCCCGCAGGAAGACGGAGGAACCAGAATCGACGTGCTTCTGGCCCGGGTGTGTGCGGATCTGTCCAGGAGCCATGTGCAGAAGCTCCTGAAATCCGGGGCCGTGCTGGTTAATCAGCGCCCGGTGAAGGCCAACTGCAAGGTGGCGGCGGGGGACGGCGTGGAGATGGATATCCCGGAGGCCTCGGAGCCGGAGATTCTGGCGGAGCCGATGGATCTTGACATTCTCTATGAGGATTCTGACGTGATTCTGATCAACAAGCCCAAGGGCATGGTGGTCCATCCGGCTGCCGGGCATTACACCGGGACGCTGGTTAACGGGCTGATGCATCACTGCAAAAATGATCTCTCCGGCATCAACGGGGTTCTCCGCCCCGGTATTGTCCACAGGATTGACATGGACACTACCGGGGTGCTGATTGTGTGCAAAAATGATATGGCCCACAATTCCGTCGCTGCCCAGCTGAAGGAGCACAGCGTAAAGCGCAGATACCAGGCTGTTGTCCATGGAGTGATCAAGGAGGACGAGGGCGTCATTGATGCGCCTGTGGGCCGCCATCCCGCGGACAGGAAGAAGATGTGGATCAACGAGAAAAACGGCCGCCGCGCCGTGACACACTACCGGGTTCTGGAGCGGTTTCGGCAGTTTACTTACGTGGAGTGCAGGCTGGAGACAGGGCGGACCCATCAGATACGGGTTCACATGGCCAGCATCCATCACCCTGTGGCGGGGGATCAGGTCTACGGGCCGGAGCGGTGCCCCTTTAAGCTCCAGGGGCAGACCCTTCACGCGGGAGTCCTGGGCTTCGTCCATCCCAGGACAGGGGAGTATCTGGAATTTCAGGCCCCCCTTCCGGAATATTTTCAGAAGCTGCTGGATAAATTGAGAACTATGTAGACGTGGAATTTTTTTAGAAGTCTTTTAGACAAGTCTTTTGGAGGAAAAGGCTATACATTTTTTGTTTTTTGTTGTATAATATAGACATAAAGTTTTGATTTGTACGACAATAACGGGCTGGAGAAAGGAGAAGGCTTATGAGTGATCATTTAGTCATTACAATCGGGAGACATTGTGGAAGCAAGGGGAATGTGATCGGAAGGAAGCTGGCAGAGGTCATGGGGGTGAAGTGCTACAATAAGGAATTGCTGGCGGAGGCGGCGAAGCACAGCGGGCTGTGCCAGGAACTGTTTGAGACTCATGACGAGAGGCCTACCAACAGTTTCCTGTATTCCCTGGTCATGGACACCTACTCTCTCGGCTATACCACGTCCGCATACATGGATATGCCTATCAACCACAAGATTTTTCTGGCTCAGTTTGATACCATCAAGAAGCTGGCGTCAGAGGAGTCCTGTGTGATCGTAGGGCGGTGCGCCGACTATGCCCTGGCGGATAACCCCTGCGCGGTGAACGTGTTCATCACAGGATATGAGTCTGATAAGCTGGCGTATCTGAAGGATCTGTACAATGTGACGGAAGCCAAGGCGAAGGATATCATGATCAAGACCGACAAACAGAGAGCCAGTTATTATAACTATTATTCCAGCAAGAAGTGGGGAGACGCCAAGAGCTATGATCTGTGCATCAACAGCAGCGTGACCGGCGTTGACGGGGCGGTGGAGATTATTCAGAACTTCGCGAAAATAAAGATGGCCCACAGAAAGTGAGATAAAACCGATAAGAAGCATGATTTGCAAGCATAATTAATAAGGGGAACGTCTGTGAAGGCGGTTCCCCTTATTTTTGTCTGACGCTGGTAAGATCCTGGTCGCCGCCAGGTTCTGGGCAGGCAAAGTCCTGATGTTGGCCAGGTTCTGGGCAGGCAAGGTTCCGGCGCCGCCAGGGCCGTGTCCCTGTCTTTATTCCACAGTGACGGACTTGGCCAGGTTCCTGGGCTGGTCCACATCTAAATTTTTGCCGATGGAAGCATAGTAGGCGATGAGCTGGAGGATAACCGCAATGGGAAATACCGTAAATCTGTCATCCAGGTCAGGGATTTTGATATGGATATCCGCCAGCCCCTCATCGACCCTGGCATGTTCCTTGGTGAGCAGGATGACGAAGGCGCCTCTCGCCTTTACTTCCCGGACATTGGAGATCATTTTGGAAAATACATGTTCCTGGGTCGCGATGGCGATGACCGGGACTTCCGGGGCGATGAGGGCGATGGTGCCGTGTTTTAACTCCCCGGCTGCGTAGGCCTCGGCGTGAATATAGGAAATTTCTTTCAGCTTAAGGGCTCCCTCCAGGGAGAAGGCGTAGTCCAGCCCCCGCCCCATGAAAAATGTGTCGTTCTGCTGAATCAGGTGAGTCACCAGCTCTCGTTCTGTATCTTTCTGCCGGATCATGGTCTCCATGGCGGGAATGGCGTCCAGCAGCCCGGCGAGGAAGGCGGCGGCCTGTTCTCTGGTGAATTTTCCCCGCACCAGAGCCATGCGGCAGCTTGTCATGTAGAGGGCGGCCAGCTGCACGGAGTAAGCCTTGGTGCTGGCCACGGCGATCTCCGGACCGGCGTGGGTGTACAGGACGTAATCGCTCTCCCTGGCGATGGTAGAGCCCTTCACGTTGACGATGGCAAGGGTTTTGGAACCGCAGCTTTTGGCCAGGCGGAGGGCGGCCAGGGTGTCGATGGTCTCGCCTGACTGGGAGATAATGATGACCAGGGTTTTTTCGTCGATGAGAGGTTCCTCATAGCGGAATTCGGACGCGATGGAGACCATCACCGGAATCCTCAGAACAGGTTCCATCAGGGCTCTGGCCACCATCCCGGCATGCATGGCGGTTCCGCACGCCACCACATGGATCTGCGCGCATTCCGTAAATATTTCATCCGGGATCTGGTCGTCGGTAAAATCAGGAAGCCCCTTGGTCATGCGGGGGAGGATGGTATTTTTAAGAGCCTCCGGCTGTTCGTGGATCTCTTTCAGCATAAAGTGCGGGAAGCCGTTTTTCATGGCAGCGTCCATGTTCCAGTTGACCTCCATGATCTCCGGCAGGACGGCGTTTCCATCCAGGTCGTACAGGGATATCTTGTAGCCTGTCAGCTTTACGATATGATTTTCGGGAACCACAAAATACTTCCTTGTATATGGGATGAGGGCGGTGAGGTCGGAGGCGACGAGGGCGCCTGAGCGGGTGTACGCCGCCACCAGAGGGCTTACGCTCCGGATTCCGTAGATTTCCCCCGGCCGGTCGTCAAACATGATGCAGAAGCCGTAGGAACCCCGGACACACTCTGCAAGCTGTCTGACGGCGCTGTAGGGGTCACCGGTATAAAAGGCATCAAGAAGCCAGGCAGCCACCTCAGAGTCAGTCTGGGAGACTAATCTGGACTCCAGGGAAAACCGCTTGGTCAGGCTGTGGTAGTTTTCGATGATTCCGTTGTGAATCAGGGTGACCCTTCCGGCCCGGTGAGGATGGGCATTGGTGTCGCTGACGCCTCCGTGGGTGGCCCACCTGGTGTGTCCGATGCCGCAGTGGGAGTGACGGAGCATGGAGGCGCAGGCCTCCTTTAATGCGGCTACCTTTCCGGTTCGTTTCACAACCTGAACCGCCGACCTGGTGTCAAAGCAGGCGATGCCCGCACTGTCATAGCCCCGGTATTCCAGCTGGGCCAGTCCCTCCAACAATATATTTTTGGCCTCAAGAGGGCCGCTGTATCCGATGATTCCGCACATATTATTGATTCTCCAATCCTTTGATTTTTTGTTTTTCTCCATTTTCGGAAAAGTTTTTCAAAAAGTTTTCCGCGCATACATGTTTCTCTCCTTTAACAGGCCGTGAAGCAGGCATGTTTGCCTGATTTTTTCCACACAAAAAAGACCTGTCCGGGCTTTATATTTTTTAAGCTCTGGCAGTGAGAATGATGGTTGTTCTGGATGCAGCACGTTTGTTTTGCAGTCGCCTGCATATTTCGGTCTGCATAACACGCCCAGAACGGCATGGAAGGGCACCCGCCGAATATTCGATACTCCCTTCACCTCGTCAACCTGAACCGCCGGGGTCGTCCCGTTCACGCTCACGGTCAGGTACTGGCGCTTGGCTTTGCCATGAAAACTTATGCCTCCTCCTCATAAGACTTTGTTTATTATAGCTTTATATATTCTATGCGTCAACTAAATTCTGGACACTCAACACAGGTATTTCGGATTCCCCGCCAGGTGTACACTCGATACTTTCTGTCTGCTGTAGACAGACAAGAAGATGTTTCCTGTAAACAGGACTTCCGGCTTTAGAAGATTTATAAAGCTGTCCCAGTCTTTTAATTAATTTTTAATGATTTTTTAGTATAATTTGTAATAGGATTGTGTTATATTTTTATGGTTAACTAAAGAAATCAGGTAATGTCAATGAGAATAGAAAATATGCGCTCTAAAGGGCATGGTTTGCGGTTTGGCGCAGGCAGACCGGTCGGCGGGCAGAAGACCGGGGGCAAAAGATCCGAAAAACGGGTCGGCAAGGTGGGGATTCTCCGGCTTTCCATGGGAGTTCAGGTTGTGATTATGGCGATGGGAGGCTGGATTTCTGTGGAGATTTCCAGAGTGTGGACAAGAGCTTTTTTAGTGGGCCGCGCAGGGATGGCGGGAACTGCTGGAGCGGCGGAAACACCGGAAACAGCGGAACTGCTGGAAATATTGGAAATACCGGAAACAGCGGGGCAGACAGGGCGTCTGCTCGGACAGGCAGACGCCTTTGTAAGGCAGAGGAAACCAGGGAATGAGAGTCAGGGTGCCGGAGGGGGTTTTTCTATTGATGGCGTCGCATGTTCTGACAATGTGGCAAAAATGTATGGGCCATTGGAACAGCGGAAGAAGAATAAGATGTCCCCTGAACGGCTGAATTACGCATTTCTTTTTGATGAAGGTGTTCAGGGAGAAGATGCGGAGGAGAGCTATGGAGGAAAGGTTTATCAGCTGCTGACAGAAAGGGATGGGAGTTGGATTCGGGAGATATACAGCCTTGGAGAGAGGCCTGCGGAAGAGATGGCCGCTTATCTGGGGGTTGACATAGAGGAGGTTTCGTCGTGGAACCGGGTGAATGTGATCTTTAGAAATGGAGATGGCGCTCCTATTAGCGGCTACTCTAACGCGAAAGAGATAATTTCTCTTGCCAGTGTTTATGCCTATTTTCAACAGTGGGATGATTATGAATCATTTTTTCAATACGCAGATGCGCTGTGGAGACAATCACATTCCTACCACATATCTGTCAGTGATCCTTACTACTGTGAAGGGGAGTGTCAATATACAGAAAAACCTGGCCTGGAGACAGCTGGCAGGGTGGAGAGTATTTCTGAGTCTGCTGACCATGCAGCTGCCTGCGCCGGAGAAAGCGCTGAAGATCCTGCGGGGTCGGAATCTTCCGGGATTTTAGAAAATGTAAGCTCTGAGGACTCGGAAAAGACAGGAAGCGGGCCTGGCGGCTTGGCGGCGGAAGAATCAGCAGAGGAGATAGCTGCTGCCGGAGACGGGGAGACGGTGTCGGATGCTTCAGCTGCGGAAGGAGAAGCGGATGCTCCTGCTGCCGGAGATGGAGTGCCGCAGGAATCGGAGCTGTCAGTGCCGCAGGAATCAGAGCTGTCGGATCAATCTGCTGTTGGAGATGGGATGCCGGAAGAGGAGGCATCTGCTGTTGAGGCGGAAGTGTCAGAAGCGGATCGGTCTGATGCGGAAGAGGGAGGGGGGGAAGCGGAGAAGGCTGGTCAGTCTGCCGCTGGAGATGGGATGCCGGAAGCGGAGATGCCTGATGCAGGGAAGGGGATGTGGGAAGAGGAGATATCTGCTGCCAGAGAGAGTGTGCCGGTGTCAGATATGCCTGCCCCTGAAGCTGGAGCGCTGGAAGCGGGGATATCTGACGCTGGAGAGGGGGTATCGGTAGAGACGGTTTACGGGAAGGCGTGTTCGGGGCACAGGGATCTGAATATTTCCGTGAAGATTACAGGTCTGAAAGAGGCCGAGAATCTTTATGAGGCAGATTCTGTGGGTAATCGAACTGAGAGTTTTGGTGAACAGTGGTCTGGCTGGGATATTGAAGCAAGATCCCATGCCGCGAATCTGGCAGAGCAGGACTGGTATGAAATGTATGGGTTGTCCGGTTTCAACAGTGTCTATGTCCAAAATCCGCTTTCGCAGTCAGAGATTGCGTTCTATCTGAACAAGCTGCCTGAGACGGTGCCGCCTGAACGCCGGGAGCTTGTCCGCCAGGCGCTTGCTTCTGTGGGGTGTATTCCTTATTATTGGGGAGGTAAACCGTCCGGAGGAGGATTAGAGGTCAACCATTTCGGCACAGTGGTGGAAGCAGATGAAGACGGGAGAATTCTCAGAGGGCTTGACTGCTCCGGCTGGATTAGCTGGGTGTATTGGACTGCGTTTGGAAATCCTGTGCCTGCCCAGAGCACATCGGGGCTTATCAGCTGTGGAAGGGGAATAGCAAAGGAGGAGCTTCAGGCGGGAGATATTCTGGTCCGGACCGGGGAGCAGCCTCATGTGTACCTGTTTTTAGCATGGGCAGAAGACGGGTCCATGTATCTGATTCATGAAACTACAGGAAATATAAACAATGTCACTGTCGATATCTATGATATAGAAGTTTCTCATTATAGAGATCTAATCGGAGGGGAATAGGAGTATGAGACAAATGGAGTACGAAGATGAGATAGAGCGGATGCGCAGGCGGAGACAGCATCAGAGAGCCGAAGGCCAGAAAAGAACCCGAAGTCAAGAGGCTGAACTAAATGTTATTGAATTTGACGACCTGGAATCAGAGCGCCCAAGAAAGAGACAGCCTGGAAGAAGGCATGCTCAGACCAGAAACTATGATTATGAAACAGTCTATGATTATGAAGATTTGCCAAGAAAAACCAGGCGCCCTTCGGTTCGAAAGGCCAGTAAGGACAATAGGGACAGAAAGAGGGGAAATGCTGGGAAAAATAAGAAGAAACGAGGATTTGGTTTCTTAAAAATCTTTTTTCTGCTGGCAGTTTTTGCAGGGGTGTATTTTGGGTACAGGTATATCCAAGGAGGCACAGGAGTCTGGACAATTGCAGTATTCGGCGTGGACTCCCGGAACGGCAGTCTGGAAAAGGGAGCACTGTCTGATGTGGAGATGCTGTGTGTCATCGACAGGAAGACGGGAGAGATAAAACTTGTATCCGTGTACAGAGATACTTATCTGGAAATTTCACCTGACGGTACATATCACAAAATTAATGAAGCGTATTTTAAGGGAGGACATGAACAGGCCGTAGAAGCTCTGGAGAGAAATCTTGATCTGACTATTGACGATTATGCGACCTTTAACTGGAAAGCCGTGGCAGATGCCATCACAATTCTTGGAGGCATTGATCTGGAAATATCAGACAGCGAGTTCAAATATATTAACGCGTTTATCACAGAGACGGTGGAATCTACAGGACTGGGCTCACATCACCTGGAACATGCGGGCATGAATCATCTGGACGGGGTACAGGCGGTCGCATATGCCAGACTGAGACTGATGGACACGGATTATAACCGGACAGCCAGGCAGAGACTGGTCATCCAGCTGGCCATGAACAAAGCCAAGGAAGCGGACTTTAAGACATTGAGCATTGTCGCGAAAACAGTCATTCCCCAGCTGTCCACCAGCATCAGCCTTGATGACATCATTCCCATGGCAAGAAATATTAAGAAATATCACATCGGGGAAACCGGCGGATTTCCGTTCTCCAGGGGGGAGACCCATATAGGAAAAAAGGATTGTGTTATCCCGCTGACCCTGGAGAGCAATGTGGTTCAGCTTCATCATTTTCTCTATGGCACGGAAGGATATCAGCCTTCTGCCACTGTAAAACAGATCAGCGCCCAGATAGCGGCGGACAGCGGAATGGGGGAGGTGGCAGACAATGCTCCCGAAGCCAGAATAGCCGGGCAGAAAGCACTGGAGGAGGGAAGTGAAAACGGTGATTCCTCTCAGGCATCAGGTGGGGAGACACCAGAAACCAATCCTGCGCCGGCTGAGGCGGAGACGCCGGCTTCCCGGACAGAGGGCTCTGCGCCAGAGCCTTCTATAGAAGAAGGGGACATGGAAAGTTCGGAAGAGAGCTCATCGGAAGAAGGTTCTTCAGAATCAGAAGAAAGCAGTTCTCTGGAGCCGGCAGAGTCATCTGAGGAGGAAAGCGAGTCCGTGGAAGCTGCAGAAAGTCAGTCAGAAGTATCAGCTCAGACGCCAGATGGCCCGGGACAGACGCAGACATCTCCTGGTTCCAGCGGGCCTGCCGGTCCTGGAGATGCCGACAGTCACGCTGGTCCGGGTATGTCTCCGGATATTCCAAATGCCTCCGGTTCGACAAATCCCGGAGAGAAGCCAGTGTCCAAAGCTCCGGAAGTTGGACCGGGGGTTCCATGAATAAACTGAGTTTGGATAGGAAAGAAAAAACAGCGCCCAGACAATCGGGGGGCTGTTTTTATTGTAGGCCAAGGGCCTGTTTATCGATGAGGAGTTTTTCGTGTTCCGAAAAACGGAACTTCGATAGACAAAAAAACCACCTGCTAT
>CAJTOT010000015.1:0-74514 GCA_910577935.1 uncultured Hungatella sp.
ACTGCTTTATATAGCTATATAAAACATAAAGAGATCAAATTGAAAAATTTGCTATTTTTAATGGGAGCTAACTACTGGATATATTTAAAAACTGCTTCAAGAACAAACTTTTATCTCTCGATAATTATTATCCTTTTCATTATAATATATAAGTATAAAGAAAAGATATTGAGAAATAGAGCCTTTCAGTATGCCCAGGTTTTATCTTTTTTAATCAGTGCGGTAATATCTATTTCAATTACAATTCTTTATTCGCCGAAAGTTGAGTGGATGAGTTTACTTAACAAGTTTTTAGGAAACCGTTTACTTTTTGGTCAGACATCTGTAAATAAGTATGGAATAAGACTTTTGGGCCAGGAAATCGAATGGATTGGAAGTGGATTGAATACGTTCGGTGAAACATCGACAGAGGCTTACTCGTGGGTTGATTGTCTCTATGTCCAAATGCTACAGCATTATGGATTAATTTTTATGATATTATTTATGCTTGTTACATTTTTAGCTATGCGGCAATTATATAAACAGGGGGAGATAATTCTTTTGTTTGTTATTTCGCTGATTGCATACAGAAGTATGATAGATGATTTGTCGCTATTTTTATATCACAATACATTCTGGATTCCTTTGGGAACAGTTTTGATGCATAAGTTTTCATCCAGGGGAAGAGTTAAATCTAAAGGGATGGAGTTAAAAAAATATTGCCTATGAGCGGACAAAAATCAATAAGAGTAAATTTTATTATGAATATAATATTGACTATGTCATCATTTATATTCCCTCTAATTAGCTTTCCATATATTTCGAGAGTTTTATTGCCTGATGGCACAGGGAGAGTTAGTTTGGCAACGTCTGTAGTATCATATTTTTTGATTTTTGCTCAATTAGGTATTCCAACTTATGGAATCAGAAAGTGTGCTCAGGTAAGGGATAACCCAAAAGAACTTAATCAAGTCGCACAGGAATTGTTAATTATTAATCTGGTTACCAGTTGCATTACATATATGGCGTATCTTATAGTGATTTTTACAGTTCCTAGATTCGAAAAAGAAAAATGGTTATATTTAGTTGTAAGCGTAACAATTTTATTTAATGTAATTGGGATGGAGTGGTTATATAAAGGATTAGAACAATATACCTATATAACTGTGCGTTCAGTAATATTTAAATTCATCGCGTTACTTATGATGTTTTTATTTGTAAGGAAAAGGGGCGATTACATAGTATATGGAGCTTTGACTGTATTTGCGTCTTCGGCGTCAAACTTGTTTAATTTGTTTCACGCAAGGCATTATATTTCATTAAAGCCTGTACACAATTATCATTTTAAGCGGCATTTAACAGCAATTGGAATATTTCTCGCAATGTCCTGTGCTACAACAGTTTATGTGAATTTAGATACAATAATGTTAGGAATAATTAAATCAGATATAGATGTAGGATATTATAATGCCGCTGTAAAAATCAGGGCGGTTCTGCTGGGTATTGTTACAGCGTTGGGATCAGTTTTGCTTCCAAGAGTATCATTTTACATAAAAAAGAATATGCAGGACCAATTTGTCAGAGTTGTTAGAAAAGCTATAGAATTTGTCGTTATATCAGCTCTTCCTCTTACGATATATTTTATTATTTTCGCGGAAGAGGGAATATACTTTTTGTCAGGTCAGGCCTATAGTGGCGCAATTATACCAATGCGGTTAATAATGCCTACAGTTTTTATTGTAGGAATATCCAATATTACCGGGCTGGAGATATTGATCCCAAGAGGCCAAGAGGTTATAGTTCTATATTCTGAAATAGCTGGGGCTGTTATTGATTTGGTAATTAATTCTGTATTAATACCTTCTTTTGGATGCTCGGGGGCAGCGGTAGGTACGCTGATAGCTGAGTTTATAGTTTTATTGGTACAACTATATGCTTTGAAAGATCTCAGAAGAGAGATGTTTGGCGGGATAAATTACATAACTATTATAGGCGCGAATATCATTTCTCTGATAAGTGTTTTATGGGTTAAAAAATTACGTCTGGATTGTTTTTGGATATTGATGATTTCATTTGCGGTGTATTTTACTATATATGGTATTTTACTCTTATTATTTAAAGAACCACTAATAACTGAAATCGTGCGGAAACAAATCAGAAAACTTAGGGACATATATTAATTGTAAGGGCTATAAGGAAACGATAATGTATCAGCTGGAGGTAAAAAATGGATATATCAATCTGCAATGGAAAGACGATTTTAGTTACAGGAGCCACAGGTTTGATAGGACAGGCCCTGGTAAAAAGTCTATTAAAAAAGTATCATAATTCTAAAGTTATAGGGGTTGTGAGAAACGAAGAAAAGGCCAAGGAAATATTTTTAGAATATATGGGAGCTAATCTGGAATTTATTGTATCAGATATATCTACATTAAAAACGCAAAACCTTGGGGTTAATTATATTATTCATGGCGCTAGTCAGACGGCAAGCAAGGCGTTCGTCAACGAACCGGTAGAAACAATAATGACAGCGGTCAACGGGACAACGAACATGTTGGAATTTGCCAGAATGAATCCTGTAGACAGTTTTGTATATTTATCGAGTATGGAAGTTTATGGGACACCTGAGAGGGACGAAAGAATAGATGAGTTATACTCCGCTGGTATCAATACTATGAATATAAGGGCTTGTTATCCTGAGAGCAAGAGAATATGTGAGAATTTATGCGCTTCTTACAGCTCAGAATATGGAGTTCCGGCAAGAGTTGTACGGTTGACACAAACATTCGGTCCGGGTGTTCAGTATGATGATGGCCGGGTGTTTGCCGAATTTGCCAGGTGTGTCATTGAAAATAGGAATATTATTTTAAATACCAAAGGTGACACAAAAAGGAATTATCTTTATATAGAAGATGCGGTATCAGCAATTTTGACGGTTCTTTGCCACGGAAAGGACGGAGAGGCATATAACGCGGCAAACGAAGAAACATATTGCTCTATTTATGAAATGGCTTGCCTTGTAGCGGAAAAATGCGCAAGCGGAAAAATTAGTGTGGAGGTGAATGAGGCAAAAGATATTTCAAAATTTGGATATGCACCTACTTTGTATATGAATCTTGATACGTCTAAACTAAAGGCTCTCGGATGGAATCCGACTACAAATTTACAGAACATGTATAAAAATATGATTTCGTATATGATAAAAACCAGGGGTGGTAATTAAGAATCAGATATGATAAGTACTGAGAAAGAGCATTATATTATGAAAAACAGATAGTTATTTGACGTATACTGACAGAAAAAGTCGTAGAAATTTGGAGATATGTATGGATAAGGAACGGATTAAATATATTGATATAGCAAGAGGGATTGCTATGTTGTGCATCGTCTTGGGACATCTTGGTAATTCGCAAATCAATAGGGTCGTTTTTACGTTTCATGTTCCCTGATTCTTTTTTATTACCGGCTATTTTATAAATAATAGACGTTCTGTCAAAGATTTCATAAAAAATAAGGCCAGGACGTTGCTGGCGCCATATTGTTGGACGTGTTTAGTTATTATACTGATAGCTATTATAAAAAACGTAATTTTATATGGCAGCGATGCCGCAAAGCAAGCCGCGTTAGAATGGCTATATGCCTCTGTATATTGTGCCGGGGACTCCTATTCGGAACCATTAGTGATTAAACAGATCGGAGCCATATGGTTCCTCTGGGCGACTTTCTGGGGGAGTATATTCTTGAGGTGTACTCTGGAGATGAAAAAAGGAACAAGGCTCACTACGATTATGATATTATTTGCGATGGGAAGATGGTCCAGACGGCTGTTGTGGTTTCCTTTTAGTATACAAGCTGGCTGCTGCGCGGTTTTATTTATGTATTTTGGCTTTTTATTAAGGGGGGTGATAGAGGAAATTAAAAGAGCTTCCTTAGAATCGAAAGTTATGATAGCCCTGTTTGCCTTCTGGATCTGGGGAGATTTCATTAAAAATTTTCAATCTTTCTGGCTTGTCCATTGCGATATAGGCAGAGGCAGTATTGATATTTTGGGCAGTATTTGCGGCTGTTATATAATCCTTCTGTTTTCCTGGTATCTTGAAAAACATAACAATAAAGTTTCCAGAGCGCTTGCTTTTGTTGGAAAGAACAGCCTTTTTGTACTGTGTTTGCACGTTGTGGAATTGGACATGTTTCCGTGGCGGAGTTGGGCCCAGAAATTGATTGTATATGGTTTCCCTTCAAAACTGGAATTCTATATAATTCTAATTGGAAAGTTCATATTTATTATTTGGGGCACAGTAATATGCGCGAATTGGAATTTTATTAGAAAATTATTTGGACTGATACCAATAGAAAGGAAAGGTAAACGATATGGCTGATCAAAAGGGGAACAAGGGAAGAATACAATACTGGGATATAGCAAAGGGTATTACGATTTTGCTTGTGGTTTTCGGTCATATAAATTGTATAGATCCGTATATCAGAAGCCTTATATTTGCTTACCATATGCCGTTCTTTTTTATTGCAAATGCTTACTTTATCAAAAACTATAATCTTCATGAACATTTTATAAAGAGTGTTCGATCATTAATGATACCATATAGTGTTGTTTGTGTACTTTCAGCTATCTTATGTGTGAACCAAAACCGTGGGGAAGTGCCAAATTACAGGATTTTTTTGAACCGTATCGCGGATATGTTTATAGGGATGAGTAAAATTTCCAATCATTTTATCCGTTTCGAATCTGTGTGGTTAGTTTGGTTTGTGATTTGTCTGTTTGCATCTAGGATGATTTATGTGATGTTAATGAATAAGCTGGAGGTAGCGCCAGTGTGGCTTTCATTTTTAATTATGGCTGTGTTAGCGGGGGTAGGAGAAGCTGTGGGGCTCCTTTACGCATTTCTTCCCTGGAGTTTAGATGTTGCCTTAGTCGCTCTGCCATTTATGTGGATTGGCGATCAATTACATAAAACTGATTGGATATCAAAAAACGCAAAACGAATATGGATCTGGGGTTTCGTTTTTTTGATATGGTTATTTCTCGCGAGAAAAGGAGCTGCCATTGAAATGGCAACTAGATCTTATCCGGGTTATGTTATCTGCTTTGTGGAAGCTATGGCTGGAGTTCTGGTATGTATAAAGTGTTCCCTGCTGATTGAAACATTATCTAAACGTTTATCAGCTTTTTTCGCGTGGTGCGGAAAAAATTCTATGATAATTTTGGCTTTGCATTGTCTGGAAATGAGGTTTTTAGATTGGAATACCGTGATTTATTCTAGGCTTCCATTTGCTGTAAATGAAAATTTGGGTTTTATAATAAAAATGAGTTGCATTCTGATTATCACATGGCTGACAACTCAGAGTCAGAGAGGTTTGTATCTCTTAAATTTGACTGACTGTGTTAATTAAAAGGTGCTCTCCATGTGAACCTTCTGTTCCAAAATCCTGCTTCCTGCTGATCAGCCTCATCTGGGTTTCCTGCCTTATCGGAAACAAATTTTATATCTGTTACGCAATTGCCTATAACCGTAAAGTGCCAAGCCGATCTTTTTATATGGCTTTTGCTCTTAGTTTACTCTGTTTACAAAAAACTCCCTTCTTTCGCAATGCCTTTATTTAGTATAGCAAAAGAGGGAGAGCATCCTAGTACGCCATTTTTGAGACATCAATGCAAAGCGTTTTAGTGAAATGGAGCGCAGGGCGGCAGATGTGATTGGGGCAATTACGAATTCAGGAATAAAATATGAAGAAGGCGAAGAGGTAGTTAATGTGTGTCAGGCGATTCAGGAAATGAGGAAAGAGTCTGAGCAGAAATTTTGTTGAATTCCTATAGCTGCCGGCCATTTAATTCTCTCTTAATCTCGTCGATATCGGTGAGGTTGATGTTAGCCGGCATATTCCTCTACCTCCGGCTATTCCTTAATCTCATCAATATCCGTAAGATTTACACCTAATGATGTCAAAACCGCTTTTAAAGATTTGTAATCTTTCTTTAATCCCTCATAGGTTTCTTTGGCGTTCTCTTTTTTGGCGTTCTTCATATGGGCCTGAACTTTTTGAAAGTCATTTATTGACCTTTCAATAACTTCACCATCATTTGGCATAATCTCACCTCCAAATCATGAAAATAGCTGACATACCGCATCGAAAATCATAAGTAAAATATAAAGTCTATAGTTTTGTACAGAAGCATATTGACAGATTTTCCGCAGTTGGACTATACTATTTCCATAAGATTTGACAGAGAGGATCTGCACATATGAATAAAATCGTGGACTACAAGAAAGATAAAAAAAGGGCCATGACAGGGATCGTGGTCTCGGCGCTTCTCCTTATGGTGGGGTTGATAGCTGGTTTGACAGGACTTTTTTTCTATCTGGACTCGGTAGCTGTGGCGGCGGAAGCCCGGGGGAGGGAGACTGCCTTTGACCCGTGGGAGGACAGCAGCAGCGGCATTCAGGATTCCTGGAAGACATGGGAGATCGTGGGGCTGACAGATGAGTTTGCGGCGGATTTCAAGGAGACTTATCACTATTATTTTGCCTTTGACCCGGATTGGTATCTCACGATTGTCAAGATGAAGGGGGAGCTGGGGGAGGAATTCCAGCCCTGCCTGGATTTTGTGTATGAGGATGAGGCGGAGGAGCCGGAGCCTGTACGCGTCAGGGGCGTGGCGGTTCCCATTGAGGACGATATCAGGGAATACGCCATCGAGTGTCTGAATATTCTGTATGACGACGAGAATTTTATGACAGAGGAGTATTTTGAGGACTATATGGGAATAAGTCTCCTTGACATGACCAGGAAACCCACGGGGAGAGCCATATTCCGCGGGACCTCCCTTTTTGTCATCTTTGGCGTGTTTGGCAGCGTGGGGTTTGTCCTCCTCATCGCAAATATTATGAGCAGGAATCAGGCGTGCCTGGAGGAGGAGAGAGCGAAAGAAACCATGCGCCGCATGGCGGCATGGCAGAGCAGTCCGGGGGAGGACAGCGCAGGATACCGCTGGTCAGACGGGGGGACTCAAAGAGCCGGCGAGTGGCCGGGCGGAGGCGGAAGCGCTCAGGGAACCGGCGGATGGCAAGGCTCAGGCGGAGGCCGGGGCGGCGGATGGCCGGACGCAGGCGGAAACCAGAACAGCGGATGGCCGAACAGCGGCGGAAGCCAGGGCGGCGCAGGCTTTGGAACAGGCGGCGAGGTTTACAATGCCGACGGGGGCCGTCTGACCCCGGTGAAGAAGAGCAATGTGTTTCTGGGGATCATCGGCGCCATAGGCGGTTCCCTGATAGGGGTGATTCTGTGGGTAGGAATCAGCCTCATCGGCTTTATCGCCGGCGTCGCCGGATTTGCGATGTTGAAATTCGCGCTGAAGGGGTATGAGAAGCTGTCCGGGAAGCTGGACAAGAAGGGGGCGGTCATATCCCTGCTCATCGCGGCATTTATGGTATTTTTTGCCAATGTGGCGGATTATGTGGTGACTTTGTGCCAGGCGTTCTTTGAGTGGGATGCCAGCCTGGACACGGTGCGGTATGTGATCATGAATTTTGGGACGCTGATGACGGATGCGGACTGCTGGGGCGGATTTATTTTGAATCTTATGATTGGATATGCCCTCAGCATCTGGGCGAGCTTCAGTCTGATCAGAGCGATTTTAAAATATAAGGAGAACTGAGATGGTGGTAATCGGGAGAGATAAGGTGCAGGATATTCTGGATAAGAATGTGGAGCCGGCGGCGGTGTGCGACAGCGGGGAGACCGTGGTTTTTGAGACCAGGGACTGCTATGATGACTGTGTGGTCAGCGAGGAGAGGCCTCTGGGGGACAAGGAGAATCCCATGGAGAATCCGGCCACAGGCCCGCTGTATGTGAAGGATGCCCAGCCGGGGGACGTGCTGAAGGTGGAGATTCTGGACATTGTTCCCAGATCCTGGGGGGTTATGAGATGTTCGCCTGCGGCGGGAGTATTCTGCGAAGACTTTGACCGGCGGGCAGCGAGAATTTTTGAGCTGAAAGACGGGAAAACTGTCTTTGACGAAAAACTGACCCTGGAGCTGGATACTATGATCGGAGTCATAGGGACGGCTCCGGCGGAGGCGGGCATTACCACGGACACACCGGAGAGCCATGGGGGCAATATGGACTGCCGGAAGATCGTCAAGGGGTCTGTTCTGTATCTCCCGGTAAATGTGCCGGGGGCCCTTCTGTCCATTGGCGATCTCCATGGGCTCATGGGCGACGGCGAGGTGATGATCTGCGGCCTGGAGACAGGCGGTGAGGTGACGGTGAAGGTTACTGCGCTGAAGGACTGCCGGCTGCCCACGCCGTTTTTGTACTGCCGGGGAGACGTGATGACGATCCAGTCCGCGGCCACTCTGGACGGCGCCGGGGATGCGGCGGCCAAGGCCATGAAGGAGTTTGTGAAAACGGCTGCGGGGAAGGATGATTTTGAGGCGGGGATGCTCATGTCCCTTCTGTCCAATATGGTGGTGTGCCAGGTGGTGGACCCCTTAAAGACAGTCCGGGTGGAGTTTCCGCTGAAGGCGCTGGAGGCATACGGATACAAGCTGCCCTAGAGATTTGGATTTCTTCCTTAAAAAATGGCAGAGAGCAGATAGTGAATGGAGAACAATATGACACAACAGCAGACTATAAATGATTTTATGGAAGTCCTGTCTTCCAAACAGCCGGTTCCCGGCGGCGGCGGGGCGTCGGCTCTGGCGGGAGGTCTGGCCGCGGCGCTGGGACTGATGGTGGGCAATCTGACCGTGGGCAAAAAGAGATACGCGGAAGTGGAGGCGGAGGTGATTTCCATGATGGAACGCCTCACCGCCGCACGAGGTGAGATGACCCGCCTGATTGACGAGGACGGCGAGGTGTTTGCCCCTCTGGCCGCGGCTTACGGTCTCCCCACAGGCACGGAGGAGGAAAAGGAATACAAGGCGCAGGTTATGGAAAAGAATCTTCTGGCTGCCAGCCTGGTTCCCGTCAGGGTTATGGAGCTGGCTGCGGAGCTTCTTGAGCTTCTGGAGGAGCTGGAGAAGAAGGGAAGCGTCATGGCTGTCAGCGATGTAGGCGTGGCGGCGCAGTTCGCCAGGACTGCCCTTACTGGAGCTGTGATGAATGTGTATATCAACACCAAGTCTATGAAGAACCGGGAGAAAGCGGAGGAGATCAATGACCGGGCCGCCGAAACCATGGACCGGGGAGTGGCATTGGCAGACCGAATCTATGAATGTGTCCTGGCGCGGCTGAAAGGAAATGATAAGAGATGATCACATTAAAGGGAGCAGACGTGTCTGCGAAAATAAAAGAGCAGGTTGGGGAGATGCTTAAGGGCTGTCAGGGAAAGACGCCGAAGCTGGCTATTGTCCGCGTGGGAGAGAAACCGGATGATCTGTCCTACGAGAGAGGAGCCATAAAAAAGCTGGCGTCATTCGGCATGGAGGTTCAGTCCGTCGCCTTTCCTGAGGATATAGACGATGAGACCTTCCAGGATAAGTTCTGGGATCTGAACAAAGACCCGGAAGTGACGGGGATTCTGGTTCTGCGGCCTCTTCCGGCGCATATAGACGAGAAGGCGGTTGAAAATATCATCGACCCGGCAAAGGATTTGGATGGAATTTCCCCCGTCAACATAGCAAAAGTATTTGCGGGAGATGCCACCGGTTTCGCCCCCTGCACCGCGGAGGCGGTGGTGGAGATGCTGAGGGCCAACGGGATTCCCATGGCCGGGAAGAGGGCTGTCATCGTGGGGCGCAGCATGGTGGTGGGGAAACCTCTCGCCATGCTTTTGATGAAGGAGAACGCCACGGTCACGGTATGCCACACAAAGACGGTGGATCTGCCGGGAACCTGCAGAGGCGGGGAGATTCTTATAGCCGCCGTCGGCCGGCCCGAGATGATAGACAGGGATTATGTGGGGCCGGGCGCTGTGGTCATCGATGTGGGAATCAATGTAGATGAACATGGGAAATTGTGCGGCGACGTGAATTTCGCTTCCCTGGAGGGAAAGGCTTCCATGTCCACCCCGGTGCCAGGAGGCGTGGGGGCGGTGACGACGGCGGTTCTGGCAAGACATCTGGCGCAGGCGGCTCTGTCTGAAGGCGGTTTTGCCTGACGGACGGTAAAGGGCGGTCAGCGGCAGTCAGCCCTTCTTGTCTTCTTTGATCCATTCCAGAAATTCCACGCAGTCTTTCCGGATATGTTCAGGGGGAGACAGTTTTAGCGCGTTGGAAAATGATTCACCGGCATGTTCCAGAAGTCTGAGGGTCTGCCGGGAACCGGAGGCTTTCAGGGCGGAGTAGTACAGGGCGTAGCCCATGCGGTACTGCCACCGCCAGGTGTACCTGTTTCTGGATTCCAGTTCATGGAGCACGAGGATCGCCTGGTCATAGCGCCCCAGATTGTTGTATGCCACCGCCAGTTCCCCCATAAGCTCATCTGTGCGCTGAGGGACAGGGAGCGCCAGGATGGCGGTGGTTATGTTTTCGTGTTCTCCGGCCTGATACCACAGTTTAAGCTGTTCTGTCAAGGTCATATGGATCTCCCCTTTCTTTTTAAAGTGTACCACAAGGCACATGGGAAACGGAAGGGGATATTTTTTAGAGTTTTTGTTGAAACATGTATGATTTTGAGATGAGATCAAAGAAAGCGCCCCATTGCCGCCAGGGGGTTTTAAACGGGCATATGCCGTTAGGCTCGGGTAAGCCGCGAAACGGTGACAATGTGTGAATAGAATATAAACCTGGAGATGAAACGATGAGCCATGAAGAAGAAGTGAAGATCATCCACACCACAGGACGGAACAACTGCGGAGGCAGATGCGTCATCCATGCCCATGTGAGAGACGGGAAGATAGAAAAGCTGACCACAGATACCCAGGAGGCGGCGGGGGAGGGGGTTCCTCTGACAGCCTGTGTCAGGGGTCTGAATTATCACAAGACATTTTTAGGTGAGGACAGGCTCCGCTATCCTATGAAACGGTCAGGACCGCGGGGAGAAGGGAAATTTCAGAGAATCAGCTGGGAGGAGGCCGTGGATGTGATTGCGTCGGAGTGGACGCGGATTCGGGATACTTACGGCCCCGGCTCCCGCTATGTGAACTATGCCACAGGAGTCAGCGGCCTCATGAGAGGCAGCAGTCTCGCAAAACGGCTTCTCGCCCTGGATGGGGGATTTCTGGACTATTATAATTCCTACAGCACAGCCTGCATCCGGAAGGCCACGGAACTGATGTACGGGACCTGTGAGACAGGGAACAGTCTGGAGGACTGGCTGAACACCAATCTGATCATTCTCTGGGGACACAACCCGGCGGAGACCAAATTTGACTGCGGCACCATGTACTACCTGAAAAAAGCGAAAGAGAAGGGTATTCCCATTATTGTCATCGATCCCAGGAAAAATGATACCGCTCTTTGGCTGGACGCCCGGTGGATTCCTATCCGTCCGGCCACGGACAGCGCCATGATGGACGCTATGGCCTATGTCATCGTAGAGGAGGGACTGCAGGACCGGGACTTTCTGGATCGGTGCTGTGTGGGATTTGACAGGGAGCATATGCCGCCGGGGATTGACCCCGGGGAGTGCTATCTGTCCTACTTAACCGGCGAGAGGGACGGAATTCCCAAGACGCCGCAATGGGCGGAGGAGATCACGGGAGTCAGGGCGGAGGAGATTCGGGAGCTGGCGGTTATGTACGCCAGGGCGAGACCGGCGGCTCTGATTCAGGGGTACGGCCCCCAGCGCCATGCCTGTGGGGAGCAGATTGCCAGAGGAGGGATTTTGCTGGCCTGTCTCACGGGAAATGTGGGAGTCAGCGGAGGCTGGGCCAGCGGAGCCGCCGACTGCAGCCGTCACAAAAATCCCGCCTTTCCCCAGGTGGAGAACCCTTACGGCCGAAAGATTCCCGTCTTTCTGTGGACAGAGGCCGTTCTCCGGGGCCATGAGCTGGGAGAGCTGGACGGAGTGACTGACGAAAAAGGGGCGGGAGCCGGACTGGACAGCGATATCAAGATGATCGTGAACCTGGCAGGCAACTGCCTGATTAATCAGCACAGCCACATCAACAGGACTTCGGAGATTTTAAAGGATACATCTAAGTGCGAATTCATCCTGTGCAGCGATATTTTCATGACTCCAAGCGCTAAGTACGCGGATATTCTGCTTCCGGGAGTCTCCATGTTCGAGTGCGAGAACATTACCATGCCATGGCAGTACGGCGATTTTCTGGGATTCGGCAATAAGGCCATAGAGCCGCTGTATGAGTGCAGGTTTGAGTATGACTGGCTGCGGGAGGTGGCGGAACGCCTCGGCCTGGAGCAGGAGTTTTCCCGGGGGCGGACGGCGGGACAGTGGCTGGAGCATATCTATAACTGCCTGAGAGAAGAAGAAAAGGAGCTGCCGGACTACCAGACGTTCAAGGAGGCGGGAATCTACAGGTACAAGAATAATCCGACGGTTATCGCCTTTGAGAACCAGCGGAGAGATCCTGGGCGGTATCCGTTCCCTACCCGGAGCGGGAAGATAGAGATTTTTTCCGAGAAGGCATACAGAACGGAGTACAGGGATTTCTTTCCGGCTATCCCCAGATATGTGGAGCCGCCGGAGGGGCCGTCGGATTCCCTCAGAAGCCTGTATCCTCTTCAGCTCATCGGGTGGCACACAAAGCGCCGGTGCCACAGCATCCACGACAACAACCGAGCCATGGACCGGGTGGACCCTCAGCGGCTGTGGATGCATCCGGCGGATGCGCAGGCGAGAGCGTTGAAGGACGGAGACATGGCCCTGGTGTGGAACGACAGAGGACAGGTAAAGGTTCCCGTAAAGGTGACAGACCGGATCATGGAGGGCGTGGCGGCTCTTTCCCAGGGAGCGTGGTACAGGCCGGACAAGGACGGCACAGACCTGGCGGGGTCCATCAATGTGCTCACCTCCTTAAAACCCACGCCTTATGCCAGGGGAAATCCCCAGCATACCAATCTGGTGGAGGTCAGGAAGGACGGGGAGAGGACGGGACATGCGCGGGGACATGTGCGGAAAAATGTAGCCGGGTATCTGCTGGCCGGGGGAGAGGGCAGGCGGATGGGCGGAGAGAGGAAGTTATTTTTAGAATATGAAGGGGAACCTTTTTACCGCCGTGTCCTCCGAGTCCTGGAGGGGCTTTCCCTTTCGTCAATCAGCCTGTCAGTGGAGGAGAGGCTCCCTTACCAGGAACTGGGGATTCCCCTTGTAGTGGACAAATATCCGCGAACCGGACCTCTGGGGGCGGTGTGCGCCGGCCTGGAGCAATGTCAGGAGGAGGCTCTTCTGGTGATGGCCTGCGATATGCCTCTTGTGGATGGGGCGACGGCGGAGAGGCTTCTGGAAGAATATGAGAGAAATCCGGGGATTGTGCTGACAGAATGGGAAGGGAGGCTGTTTCCTTTTCCCGGAATCTATCCAAAGTCGGCATTGCCCGCGCTGCGCGGACATTTGGAAAGGGGGAAGAGGAAGATGACCGAGGCGGCAGCGGCAGCGGGATACCGGGCGGTGAAAGCGGAAACAGGAAATATGGGCCTGGTCAACGTCAACACGCCGGAGGAGTACAGGCGGCTGGCGGAGAGCGCGGCGGAGGAGAACAGGCAGTTCGGCTCCGGCCTGCCCGGCGGGGAGCTGCCGGGAGAGGTCAGCCGTCAGGCAGAGAAAAAGGAGGGGCCCTATATATTCGCGGTCAGCGGCTGGAAAAATTCAGGAAAGACCACACTGATAACCAGGCTTCTCCCGGAACTGACCGGGCGGGGCTATAAGGTTGCCGTCATCAAACATGACGGTCATGATTTTGAGAGCGATGTTCCGGGGACTGACACCTGGCATTTTCAGAAAGCAGGGGCCTTCGGAACCGGAATCTATTCTTCACAGCGTCTGATGATTGCCAAAGAATGCCGGGAGCCGGATGAGAAGGTGGTGATGGAAGCATTTGGCGAGGCGGATATTATTCTCATTGAGGGCCTGAAACACAGCGATTATCCCAGGTATGTCTGCAATTACCCGGAAGAAGAGGTCATATCCGTGAAAGACCTGGCAGACAGAATCGAGGAGGGGATGAGACGCAACCGTTCAAGAGGCATGTGAACGGATGCAAAAAAAGAATAAAAAAAGTACCGCTGGAATGAAAAATGCGGTATACTGTGTATAAGCGGCCTGCGGCGGAGCGGAGGGGAGACCGCGCTGCGGAGCTGAAAGACCGCAATAAAATGTATCAGGGAGGAACTGACTTATGGCATGGTATGATGAAGCCGTATTTTATCACATTTATCCTCTGGGTCTTACGGGGGCGCCCAAAACCAATTCTTACGGGGAGCCGGAGCATCGTCTGAACACGCTGCTGCCGTGGATCGGGCATATGAGGGAGATCGGATGCAGCGCGCTGTACATCGGCCCGCTGTTTGAATCTGTGGGCCATGGGTATGAGACTACGGATTACAAAAAGCTGGACAGCCGTCTTGGCACCAATGAAGACCTGGCCGCTTTTGTGGAGGAGTGCCACGGACAGGGGATTCGGGTGATTCTGGACGGCGTGTTCAACCACACGGGGAGAGATTTTTTTGCCTTTCAGGACATTAAAAAGAACCGGGAGAATTCTCAGTACAAGGACTGGTACTGCCGGGTAAATTTCTGGGGAAATAATGAGTACAACGACGGTTTCTCCTACGAAAACTGGGGAGGGTATGACCTTCTGGCGAAGCTGAATCAGAATAATCCGGCGGTCAGGGATTATATCTGTGACGTGATCCGGTTCTGGGCCAGGGAGTTTAAGATTGACGGCATCCGTCTGGATGCCGCCGATGTGCTGGATTTCGGATACATGCATGCGCTCCGCCAGACGGCTCAGGAGATAGGGCCGGATTTCTGGCTCATGGGGGAGGTGATTCATGGAGACTACACCCGCTGGGTCAATGAGGGGACTCTCCATTCTGTCACCAACTACAGTCTGCACAAGGCGCTCTATTCAGGACACAATGACCACAACTACTTTGAGATCGCCCACACCGTGAAGCGGCTCTATGAGATGGGAGGCAACCGTCCTGACGGTCTGAAACTTTACAATTTTGTGGACAATCATGATGTGGAGCGCATCTATACCAAGCTGAACAACAAGGCTCATTTCGTTCCCGTTCACATACTTTTGTACACCCTTCCGGGAGTGCCGTCCATCTACTACGGCTCCGAGTTCGGAATCGAGGGGAAAAAGGAGCGGTATTCTGATGCTTCCCTGAGACCGGCGCTGTCCCTGGAAGATTACGGGGATGACATGGAGACAAACAGCTGCACCAGGCTGATTGCCGCTCTGGGAAAGACACGTCAAAGGGTAAAAGCGCTGTCCTACGGGGATTACAAGGAATTGACGCTGACCAACCGCCAGTATGGGTTTGCCAGAAATTATAACGGGGAGAGCGTCATTGTGGCGGTGAATAATGATGACAATGAGGCTGTCATGGATTTTCCGGCGGGAACCGCGCCGGCGTACAGGGATATGCTGTCAGGGGAGACCGTGGAAGCCTCCGGCGGCCGTATCAGCGTGAAGACGCGGGCAAACAGCGGAGGAATCTGGGTTCCGGCGGACGCCGAGGAAGCTCTGGAAGAGCAGGCTCTGTCCAGAGAACCGGGCAGGGCTGGGGAACCGGGGAAGGCGGCCGGCGGGAAAGATGCCGGAGAGCCGAAGCAGCCGGGAAGCCGTGGAACCGGAGCAGCCGGAGAGCCGAAGCAGCCGGGAAGCCGTGGAACCGGAGCAGCCGGAGAGCCAAAGCAGCCGGGAAGCCGTGGAACCGGAGCAGCCGTGGAACCGGAGCAGCCGGGAAGCCGTGGAACCGGAGCGGCTGGGGAACCGGAGATATCGGCCTGCTGCGGAAGCCGCGGAGCCGAAGCGGCCGTTAAGTCGGAGTCTGCGGGGCTGCCGGAAAGCAGCGGGACCGGAGCAGCCGTGGAATCGGATATGCCGGATAAGCGCAATGGCGCTGCGGAGCAGAACCCGCAGACAATGCCGGCAGGAAAGAATGTCCGGGAAGAGGAGAAGCCGTCAGGCGCTCCCCAGTCCGAGCCGGAGAAAAAGCCTGCTCCGGCCAGCCGGAAAAAGACCTACGAGGAGATGACCATCGAGGAGCTTCAGCAGGCGATTTTGGACAGAATGGCCAAGAACGGGCCTATAACCGATCGGATGCGCCAGGATGTTATAGAAAATGTATACCATGACTCTCTGATTAACTGGATCAAGAGCTTCCGTTAGAATCGAGACGCCCTTTCCCCCTGAATGTGGTTAACATGTTCGGGGGGGAATTTTGTCAGCGCTGTGATGTGATGGCGCCGGAATCAAAAAGCCATGACCATACGGCAGCCGTGGTCATGGCTTTCATCTCAATATAGGGTTATCTCGGGTCCCTCCTGTCCGGAACCGTGTCCCCGGTTTCCATATAGAACCGGAGGAGGCGCATGCGCATGGTCTGGATCTGCTCCTGGTATCCAGGTTCATCGACGGCGTTGCGCAGCTCCAGAGGGTCCTCCTTAAGGTCATAGAACTCGTCCTGCTCGTAGAGCCGCATCACGTATTTGTACTGTTTCATGCGGATCATGATCGCCTTGGTGTGTTCCGGGCCTTCCCCGCACTGGGTGGAGAGGCGGGGCCAGTAAGGTGATTTCGGGCCGTGCCCCCCTTCCATGGCCTGGGTCTCCCCGTGAATCCTTCCTCCCTGGCAGAACACGGCGTCTTTGTGAACCGGAGCTCCAGCCACCGCGTCCAGAAGAGATTTGCCGAACTGGGTGTAGTCTAAGGAGAAACCGGCCATGTGGGCGAATGTGGCGGGAAGGTCCAGGAGTTCTGCCAGAGCCTGGGTTTTTCCCGGTTTTACAGGGAACATGGAGGCAGGCTTTATGAGGAGGGGCACGTTGGAGACAGGGTTTTCAAAACAGTTTTGCACCTTCTCCGTGATGCCGTAATCTCCCGTGTAATCCCCGTGGTCGCTGAACACGAAAATACTGGTGTCATCATAAAAGCCATGTTGTTTCAGCCGCTCTCTCACCATGCCGAACTGGTGGTCAAAGCGCTCCACCATGCCTAAGTAGACTGCCCGCAGCTCGTTGTACTGCTCCTCGGACCAGTTGGTTAAGTTCTGCTTGGAGCGGATGCCGCGGAGCATGGAGGGTTTTCCGGACAGCTGTTCCACATCGGCGCGTCTCGGCGGCAGGCTGTCTCTGGAAATGCTGCTGAACCAGGGTTCTTCGCAGCCGTAGGGCGGATGGGGGAAGGACAAGGTGACATACAGGAAAAACGGTCTGTCATCCCCCTGCTCTTTTTTGCGGTCCAGATAGTCCAGGGCGCTTTGGACGCACATCCAGTCAAAGGTGGACCTGGCCTGTCGGGAGTCCATTTTCCCGGAGTAGAAAGAGTAGTAGATATCCTTTTTCATGAACTCCGGAATCTCTGAAGCCGCTGCCTTTCCCGGAGTGAAGGCCAGGTTTGTGTCATCTCTGTGGTTTATAAGGTCGCTGCCTGAGTAAAATTCGTCACAGTACTCTGCCTTGGAACGGTTGCTCGGGATCACGTCGTTGCGCCCAACCCAGATCACCTCATATCCCTGGTTTTTCATAGTCCGCAGAATGTTGGGCTCACCGGGCTCCTGGAGAAAGTGCATGGTCCGGTGGCCGGTGGTGTGGGGATATCTGCCTGTCAGGAAGCTGCACCGGGAGGGAACGCACACGGGATTCTGGCAGTAGGCGTTCTCGAAGGAGACTCCGTCCTGGAGGAGAGAGTCTAAGTTGGGAGTCTTAGACGCCGGGTTCCCCATGTGGGCAAGAGAATCGCACCGCATCTGATCGGCGACAAACAAGAGAATATTCGGTCTTTTTTCCATAAAAATCATCCTTTCTCTTCGTCTAAAGCCTGATTATCCAGTATCTTAAAGAAGGGGAAATAACAGGCTGTCTGAATGATTACCAGAAACACCTGCCACAGAGCCAGCTTCCAGCCGCCGCACAGCATGCCGGACAGGACGATGGGCGTTCCCAGAGGAATCTCCATGCCGTTCATAACCGGGATAACGCCGATAGAGGTCATAAGGTAGGACAGGGTAAAGGTAATAATAGGTGTAAAAATCAACGGTATCAGCATAATGGTGTTGAGCACCATGGGAAGTCCGAAGGTGATGGGCTCGTTGATGCCGCAGATACCGGACGGCAGAGCCAGCTTGCCGAGAGCTTTGTACCTCTGGCTTTTGGCGAGAAAGCACATGACTATGCACAGTCCCGCGGTTCCTCCGGCTCCTCCCAGGGAGGCGAAGCCGCTCCATGCCGACTTGACGATGATGTTGGGAAGCTCGGCGCCGGCGCCGTAAGCGGTCAGGTTCTCCATGGCTAAAGGCATGTACAGCATGTTGATAAACGGCATAACGATCAGCCCGCCGTGAAGGCCGAAGAACCACATGATGCTGCACATCATGATCAGCACGATCATGGTGAACGGGTTTGCTCCCAGGGCGGCGAGAGGAGCCTTGAGCAAGGTGTAGATGCAGGTGTTAATATCTCCGTAGGAAGTCAGGGAGAAGACAAAACGCACCAGGGCAAAGGCCAGCAAAATGCAGAAGGAAGGCAGGATTCCCTGGAAGGACGTGGCAATCTGGGGCGGAACACTGTCCGGCATGCGGATGAGGATCTTCTTGTCAATGAAGAATTTGTATATCACCGGGACAAGAAGCCCGAAAAGCATGGCGGTAAAGAGACCGGCAGCCCCCAGATACGAGGTGGACAGAGCGGCGGCCACGGTGATCGAGATATCATCCTTGGTCCCTGTCACGCCTAAGGGAATCATAACAAGGAAAGCCGCCAGAGTCAACAGCCCGATGCTGTTGGCCTGCTTCTCAATGCCGATGTTCTCCGCAGTGGACCGGGAGATGCTGTAGACGGCGTAGAGGGCCAGCATGTCGGTGGTGATCTTGGGGACAAAGCCGAAGATCTCTTTTAAGGGGGTGGCGCCTATGGCAGCCTGGTAAAATCCCAGGTTTAAGTTGGCAAGCAAAGTAAAGAGAGCGCCCACGATGACAACAGGGAGGCAGGCGGAAAATCCGCTGCTGATAGATTTTAAATAGCGGTTTTCTGACAGCTTCTGTGCCAGGGGAAGCAAAAGGTTTCCTAAACGTTCTGTAAATCTCTCCATGGTTTCCTCCAATCTGCGCGTGTTTCACAGTACAACCAAAATTTGTTTTGAGTCCCTTGACATAACCTGGCCGGGTTTGTATATTCATAATAATCTGAAATGGATAAAAATACAATACTATTTTGGATAATTATCCAAAACCGGCGTTTTACACATTTTAAAAATAGTTTTTTAGATATGTTGAATAATTGATATATAAAAACCACTCATCCACAGGATATTCTCTTGACCATCCATATCATCCGGCGGCGCCGGGTGCTCCTCTGACGGGGGAGAGGCTGTTATAATCTGCGGCGGCGCCGGTGGATAATTATCCGAATTTCTGCTACAATAGAAGGCAAAGAGAAGGAAATAAATATCAACCAGGGAGGCAGAGCATGAATCCGCTAGAGTTATTAGAAAAAGAGTACCCGAATCTCACCAAATCCGAACAGGCCATCACCGATTACATAGTGAATAATCCCATGACGGTTATCCGGTTTTCCCTGACCCAGATCGCGAAGGAGGCCAGGACCTCCAACACCGCGGTGATCAGGCTGTGCCAGAAACTGGGCTATCAGGGATTTTCCGAGTTCAAGTTTTCCCTGTCCAGGGCGGCGCTCTCCGATACCCACGGCAGCGACGGGGAGGGGGGGAAAGAGTTTGAGAATTCCGTGACGGCTATCGTGTCCCAATATGTGAGATATTTAAATCAGATGGCGGCGGAGGCGGACATGGACCAGATCGGCCGGATCGCCGGTTTAATCTGCCGATGCCCCAGGATGGTGATCATGGGGAACAACCGAACCGGATTTTCCGCTTCCCAGCTGTCCTACCGCCTGTTCAGGATCGGGGTGGCAAACCACCTGACCACGGACCAGGTGGTAATGTCGGACTACATGGAGATATTCGGGCCGGGGGACGTGTGCCTGATTTTCTCCATCAGCGCTTCCAAACTTTATAAAGATGTGATTCAGAGGATGAAAAAAAACGGAGCCACAGTGGTTCTCTTCACCATGAACGGAAGCAGCCCTTATAAGAAGCTGTGCGATCATTACGTATGCCTTCCCCAGATTTCCTATAACAAGAAAATGGGATTTCTGGACGATCAGGCCATCTTCTTTGTCTTTATCGAGGTGCTCATCAGCGAGGCGGCAAAACTTTTAAATCTTACCCAGAAACCGTTTCAGGGATGGGAATAATGAAAAGAGGTGCGTAAATGAAACTAATCCATTTATCGGATCTTCATCTGGGGAAACGTGTCAATGAATTCTCCATGATCGAGGACCAGGAGTACATTTTAAGGGAAATACTGGGCATTGTCAGAGAGGAGGAGCCGGACGGGGTTTTGATTGCGGGAGATATCTACGACAAGTCTGTCCCGTCGGTGGAGGCGGTGGAGCTTTTCGACGATTTTTTAAAGCGCCTTGCCAGACAGAAGACGCCGGTGTTCATCATCAGCGGAAATCACGATTCTCCCGAACGTCTCGCCTTCGCGGCGGAGCTGATAGAGCCCAGCGGCATCTACATCGCGCCGGCCTATAACGGGAAGGTGGCGCCGGTTTCGCTGAGTGACGCCCACGGGGAGGTACATATCTATATGCTTCCGTTTATCAAGCCGGTTCATGTCCGGAGGATTTTTCCGGAAGACAAGGTGGAGTCCTACACAGACGCGGTCCGGGCCGCCATCGCCCACATGAACGTGGCGGAATCGGAGCGGAATATTCTGATGACCCACCAGTTTGTAACAGGAGCCGCCCGCTCCGACTCGGAGGATATCTGTGTGGGAGGCTCTGACAATGTGGACGCCTCCGTGTTCCAGGTCTTTGACTATGTGGCGCTGGGACATATTCACGGCCCCCAGAATGCAGGAGGGGAGAAAGCGCGTTACTGCGGCAGCCCGCTGAAATATTCATTTTCCGAGGCAGGCCACCGCAAGTCGGTGACGGTTGTGGAGATGGAGGAGAAGGGGCAGGTAAAGGTCCGGGAGGTAGAGCTGTCCCCTCTCCATGATATGAGGGAGCTGCGGGGCACATATGAAGAGCTTGCCGACAGGCGCAATTACGTGGGGACAAAGACAGATGATTATATTCACATCATCCTCACCGACGAAGAAGACGTGGTGGATGCCATGGGAAAACTGCGGGTCATTTACCCAAATCTGATGAAACTGGATTACGACAACCGGCGGACCAGGGAGAACCGGGAACTGACAGGCGGGGAAGCGGAGGAGGCGAGGTCGCCGATGGAGATGATACTGGAGTTCTATGAAAAGCAGAACAACCGGCCTATGAGCGAAAAACAGGCGGCGCTGGCAGCGGAGCTGATGGAAAACATTTGGGAGGAGAATTTATGAGACCGTTAAAACTTGTGATATCCGCCTTCGGCCCTTACGCGGGGCGGACGGAGCTGTGTATGGACAAGCTGGGGACAAGCGGGCTTTATCTGATCACCGGGGACACGGGGGCGGGAAAGACCACCATCTTCGATGCAGTCACCTTTGCCCTCTACGGGGAGGCCAGCGGGAGCATCCGGGCGTCGGCCATGTTCCGGTCCAAATATGCCCAGCCCGGCACCCCCACGGAGGTGGAGCTGACATTTTCCCACGGAGGAAAAGAATATAAGATAAGGCGGAACCCTGAATATCTGCGCCCTGTAAAGCGGGGGGAGGGGATGACAACGGTTCAGCCAGGCGCGGAGTTTATGAGTCCGGGGAGGCCGCCTCTGACCAAGGTAAAAGAGGTTAACGCCGCCATAGAGGAGCTTCTGGGCATTGACCGGAATCAGTTTGCCCAGATCGTCATGCTGGCCCAGGGGGATTTCCGCAGGCTGCTTATGGCGGACACGAAGGATCGGCAGAAGATTTTCCGGAAGGTATTTCGGACCCAGTACTACCAGACATTTCAGAAAAGGCTTAGGGAACAGGCTGCCAAAGCCTCCGGCGCCTGTGAGGATGCCAGGAAGAGCGTCCGCCAGTATGTTCAGGCCATCCAGTGCCATGAAGAAAATGTATATTTTTCCCAGGCGGATAAGGCGAGGGAGGGAAAACTTCCCATAATAGAGACTATGGAGCTTATAGAAGCGCTGTTAAGCCAGGATGTCCGGGAGGAGGAAAGGCTGGGCAGGGAGCTGGGGCTTATAGACCAGGAGCTGGCGGAGGTGAACGCCAGAATCGGCAGGGTCGAGGAGCAGGAGAAGGCCAGGGAGAATCTGAAGCAGGTCCGGCAGGAGGAAGAGAGGGTCAATGAGCGGCTGAAAGAGAAGGAAGAAGCGCTCCGCAGGGAAGAGGCAAAGAAGGGCAGACAGGAGGAGTTAAAAAGAGAGTCCGGCCTTTTAGAGCAGGAACTGCCGGAGTACGAGAAGCGCGCCGGGCTGGCAAAAGCCGTGGAAGAGCTGGAGGGAAAACTGGAGGACAGTGAAAAGAAGTTCCGGGAGGACCAGAAGACGGCGGGAGAGCTGAGGCAGAGTCTGGAAGAGCTGAAAAAAGAGCAGGCAGGCCTGTCAGGAGCGGGAGAACAGAGGGAGAGACTGATCCGTCAGAGAGAGAAGGCCGCAGAGCGTCGGGAAGTCTGCGAGGCTCTGGAACAGGCGCGGGAACAGGAACAGGATGCAAAGGTCTGCCTGGAAAAAGCCTGCCTGGATTTTGAGGCGGAGGAGGCGAAAAAGGAGCGGCAGGAGGAGCTTAAGAGACAGACCGCCCTTCTGGAGCAGGACCTGCCGGAGTATGACAGGCTGGAGCAGTTTGAAAAAGAGGCAGAAACGCTGGAAGGCGTGTGGAAGGACCTTGAGAGGAAGAGAGAGGAAAAAACACGGGAATCGGAAGAGATACACCGGCGTCTGGATTCCCACCGGAAAGAACAGTCCGCCCTGTCGGTCGCAGGGGAGGAGAAGGAGCGGCTGACCCGTCTCCGGGAGAAGGCGGAGAATTATAAAAAGAGCTGCGAAGGCCTGGAAGAAGTCCGAAGGCAGAAGGAGAAGGCGGACATAGAGCTGGAACAGGCGAGGCAGGCCTTTGAGGCGGAACAGAGCAGGACAGAGCGGCAGGAAGAGATAGGGAAAATTCTGGGGCGCCTGGAACAGGAACTGCCCAAATATGATCAGCTGGATGAGATGAAGGGTGAACTCCATAGTCTGGAAAGAAGCCTTAGGAGTTATGAGAGCAGGGCCGAGGAGAAGGCCCGGTCCGCCGGCGGGCTTAAGAAAACCCTGGAGGAACTGGAGGAGCGACTGGCTTCCCTGGCGGGAGCCGGGGAGAGGAGGGAGAGCCTGCTCAGGCAGAAGGCCCAGGAGGAAGACAGGCTTGAGGGCCTGAAAAGACTGGGGGAGGACGCGCGGGCGTACCAGGCTCTGCGCGGGGAACTGAATACCTGCCAGAGCTTATACCAGAAGGCCCAGGAGCGGGCGGAGGCGCTGGAGAAAGTGTACTCCGGGCTGAACCGGGCATTTCTTGACGGACAGGCGGGGATACTGGCCAGAGGGCTTCAGGAGGGAGACGCCTGCCCGGTGTGCGGCGCCACCCATCACTTAAAGCTTGCCAGGCTCCCGGAGGAAGTGCCTGGCGAGGAGGAACTGGAGAAGGCGAAGAGAGACTATGAAAATGCTGCCAGGGACGCCGGGAACGCCAGCATGAAGGCGGGAACAATAAAGGGGAAGGCCTCGGAGCAGGAAGACCGACTGAAGGGACAGATGGAGGCGCTGCTGGGGCACGGGGACATTTCCAAAGCATCACAGCAGGCCGGGGAGCAGGAGCTTGTGTCAAAGAGAAACCTGGCAGGACTGGAAGAACAGATTCAGGAGGAAGAGAAGAAGGCAAGGCAGAAGGGAATTCTGGAGCAGGAGCTGGAGCAGAAGAAAGAGCAGGCAAAGGCATTGGAGGAGGAGACCGCAGGGCTGCGGGAGCAGATCGCGGGAGCCAGGGCGCAAAGGCAGGCGCTGTCCGACAGAGCGGCCGCTCTATCCGGAGAGTTGTGGTGCGGGAGCAAGGCGGAGGCCGCGGGAAAGCAGAATGAGCTGTCGGAGGAGCGAAAGGCCTTGAAGCAGCAGTATGAACATGCCCAGAAGACTTATGAGGAGTGGAGGAAGAGGGAAGAAGAGCTGGGCAGCAGAATCGGCTTTTTCAGGGAACAGCTGGCCGGAACAGAATATTTTGAGAAGACGGCAGAGCTGCTGCCGGGGCTTGGAGAAGAGCTTGACAGGTTAAAGGGGCAGCAGGCAGAAGAAGAGAGGAAGCTGGAACGCAAAAAAGAGCTGGATGCCCAGATACCGAAGGAGGAAGAGGAATCCGAAAAAGCTAAGAGGGAATCGGAGGAGTTAAAAGACAAAGCTGATGAGACGGGAAGGAAGAGAGAGAACCTGTCCGGGCAGGTGGAAATACTGAAGAGAAAATTGAGATATGGAGGGAGAAAAGAGGCCGAAGAGAAGAGGGATCAGCAGAAGAAAGAGCTGGAAGCCCTGGAGACTGCCTATGAAGAGGCAAAGAAAGTCCGGGATAGATGCCAGAAAGCCCGGGAGGCGCTGAGTATCCGGATTGGCTCCCTGGAGAGCAGACTGGACAGGCCTGAGTATGTGGAGGAGACGAAAGCCCGGCTGGCTGTGTTAAGGGAGGATATAGCCCGCCTGGAGGAGGAGATCAGCCGGGAGCAGAAAAACCTGGAGCGCAGAGGGGAGCTGGATAAAAAGATTCCTCATATGGAAGAGTCCCTGAACCGGCTGGAAGAGGAGAGCCGGAGGTTAAGGGAAAGTATTATATCGGAAAAAGCCCGAAAGAAATCTTTGCAGGAACAGGAGCAGGCATTGAGAGAAAAGCTCCGCTATGAAGATGAAGCCCAGGCAAAAGAGGCGGGAAGGCTTCTGACAGAAGAATTGAACGCTCTCAAGAAGGCCTATGAGGCGGCAGCCTTGGCATGCAGGGAATGTGGCAATGAGGCGGCCGCTGTGGAGGGCCGCAGGAAATCCCTGGAGGAGCAGCTGGAACACGCCCAGGCCATTGACAAATCGGAAGAGCTGGAGAAGCAGGCCCGGCTTGGAAAAAGGAAGGCAGACATCAAGGAAAAGGAAAGCTCGGTGCACTTTAGGCGGAGCACCAATGAGGGGACGCTGGATAATATCCGGAAGAGGTCGAGGGAACTGGCTGCCCTGGAGGAGGAGTACGGATGGCTGGCCAATCTGTCGGAGACCATGAATGGGGACTTAAGGAGCAAGGAGAAGATCATGGTGGAGACCTATATTCAGATGGCTTACCTGGACCGGGTTATCCGCCGGGCCAACTTGAGGCTGATGATCATGTCCGGAGGCCAGTACGAGTTCAAACGCCTCATCGGGGTCAGCAACCTGAGAAGCCAGGGAGGCCTGGACTTGAATGTGGTGGACCATTATAACGGCACGGAGCGCAGCGTGAAGACCCTGTCCGGCGGGGAGTCCTTCATCGCCTCCCTGTCTCTTGCCCTGGGGCTGTCGGAGGAGATCCAGTCCTGCGCCGGGGGAATCCAGATGGACACCATGTTTGTGGATGAAGGCTTCGGGAGCCTGGATGAGAACTCTCTGCAGCAGGCGTACAACGCGCTGGTGAGCCAGACCGACGAGAACCGCCTGGTGGGAATCATCTCCCATGTAAGCGAGCTGAAGGATAAGATCGATAAGAAGATCGTGGTGGTCAAGGAGAAGAGCGGAGGGAGCAGGGCGGAGATAGAGGTGTAGAGGGACTCGGCATCTCTCAAGATGAAAAAGATGCAGGTTTGGAAAAAACACTCCTTTTCGATAAGAATTCAGATATGGCTATTCCTATCGAAAAGGAGTATATTCTGGTTATTCGTTTACAAACCCAGCCGCCCAGTTGACGATATGGGTTCCGTCAGCTGCCTGTGGATTGTTCTTCAGGGTGTAGATCCAGGACCAGTGGTTGCTGTACAGCACTTCTGACATGGTTCCGTCCTGGTCATAATCTTCTGCGAACCGCAGCTTGTCGTCTTCTGTGGTCTCATAGAGGGACAGCTTGTATATTCCGTCGGAGGTTTCGTAGGTAGTGAAATCGGAGTTCTGCTCCAGCTCCTGTTTGATTGTGGTTTCTGTCACATCCTGGCCGTCTGTCAGAATGGCAAAAAGGCGTTTGGAGCACTCGTCTGTGGCGACGGAGCTGTCGGTCGCGCCCTGTACCAGCCATACGGGGATGCCGGAGTCCTTGATAGCAGTCAGCTCCTCGTCGGTGGGAGTCTCGCCGCCGCGGTCAGATGCCACATCGTAGGCGGGACAGTTGATCATGGCCGCGCAGAACAGATCCGGGTGGGCGATGATCATGCGGGAGGTCATGTAGCCGCCGGCAGAGCATCCGGACACAAGGACCTTTTCAGGATCAATATTATAGGTTTCCACAACTTCTTTGATCTCATCGGCAGCCATGTCAAGAAGGCCGTCCCTCTGAGCGTAGTACCAGGTGTCAGGCGCCTGGAAAGCCATGACATGGGCCTTTCCAAGAATCTCCTGGAACTCGTCTGTCGCCCACGCCACGGTTCCCCTGTTGGCGAGCATCTGGGCCACATTGTTGTCGGACTCCAACATATCCCCCTCCCCGTTGCCGTGGAACCATACAACCAGTTTGTCCACGTCTTCGCCGGCGTTGTAGAACTGGTAATTGATGCCGCCTTCTACAAGGATGGATTCAAATTTGGCAGTCTCCTCATCGATGATGGTATTGTCGCAGGTATACTCGGCCATATAGGCGTCATCTAAGACTGTTCCGTCGGCGGCAGTGAGGGTCACGGGCTTGTTCTGGGTGACGGTATAGGTTAAATCGGCAGGATAGTTTCTGGCAGCAGTGGTGTAAGCAAGAGTCGCGCCTTCTGACTGGTCAAAGTAGATGATCAGCCTCTGCCCTTTGACTTCTTGTTTTACAATCTTGCGGTCTATATCGTAATCTCCGTAGCTTTCCAGTTCCGTGTCCTTTAAGATTTCTTCTGTAGATGCCACGGCATGGACAGTGAAAGTATCGTTGTCTATGTCGGAGATCTTCTTGGTGTCGCCAAAGTCAATAACCATCTGGCTGACTACCTGTCCGGCATCTGTCACAACACCGTACAGCTGGCAGCTGTAAGTATCTGTTTCTTCAGACTCGGTCTCTGCTTCAGCAGAAGTTTCTTCTGCCTTGGTGGTTTCCGGGGCTTTTGTTGTCTCGGCAGCTGTTGTCTCGGCAGCTGTCGTCCCGGCGTCTGCTGCCGCGGTGGTCTCCTGGGCGCTGCTGCCGCATCCCGCCAGAGCGGATACTGTCACAGCGCAGATCAAAGCCGCGGATAATGTTTTTTTCATATTGTCTCCTCCTCGTGTCTGCCGCCCGGGCAGGCTTTTTTGTATTTTTATGATAACATTTTCCGGCTTTTTAATCATCTCCAAGTTTTTGACAGGAATCTGTATTTGTTTGTCAAAAAGAATGTCAGATTTTGCACTTATGCCAAATCTTGCTGTTTTGCAGTTGTCAGGCCGGTTCTCCGGCTGTTCTCCGGCGGTATCCAAATCCAGAAAATTATGGTATACTTTTTACAAATGGAATACAATAACTTTCCGGGAAACGGGGGAAATGTGACAATGAGAAAAGTTTTTAACGGTTTGCTCCTGCTGTTTTTTATATTTGTCTGGATTCTGTTCTTCAGGGTTTTAAAAATGGATTACGGCAGGTCCCCTCAGTCCGCCGGCGATTACCGGTTTACCTTCATAAGCCCTTTTGCCAATGCGGGATATTGGGGAAGCATCGCCTATGGAATGAAAGCGGCAGATGAGCTCTATCATACCAACACAAAATTTATAGGTTTTATGGAATCGGAACCTGAACGGATGAGCGAGGCCATCCGGTCTGCGGCATGTTCCGAGCCGGATGGACTTATCACCGCCGGAAACAGCGATGAGAGGGTCATCGCTGCCCTGAAAGACGCAGCCAGTCAGGGAATCCCCATTGTTCTGATTGACAACGACAGCCGGGAGATTGACCGCCTCTGCTATATCGGAATTGATGATTACGAGGCGGGGCGTCTGGCGGGAAAGGATATGGCCGCCGCCGTGTCAGGGCCTGTCTGCGCCGCTGCGATCATCGGTTCTGCTTCCAATGAGAACCAGAGAGAGCGGCTGCGGGGATTTGAGGACGAGCTGGCGCTCCGGCCCGGCTGCTTTGTGGAGACGGTGATGGAGGCGAATTACAGCCTTCTCGCCTTCCGGGAAATGCTGCCCCGGCTTCTCAGGGACAACCCCAGGATCAACGCCATATTCTGCGCCGAGGGATATTCCTCGATTATCGCGGGAGAGATACTCAACGCCATGGGGCCGGAGTATGATGACATACAGGTGGTGGTCTTTGGTAAGACAGAGGAGATCTTAAATCATGTGGCTTCAGGGCGGTATTATTCTACCATCATCCAGGAGTCGGACCAGATGGGGAACCTGGCCGTGGAGGCGCTGAGACAGTACCAGGATGGCATCGCGCCGGAACAGGACACCATCTACATAGACAGCATCAGCATAACCAGGGAGAACTTAGAAGGAGTGAACATCTATGAAAGCGAGGGAGTGATATGGCATCTGTACAACGGAAATCTTCTGCCGACACCACAGAGAGAAAACTGAAAATATTTTTTGGACAGAATATTTTCTTTGGGTTTCTCCTGGCAGTCACTGCCGTCATTTTCTGCATACTGTCCAGCGCCCGGTACGAGGAGTTAAGCGCCCGGCAGCTGGAACTGCATGATTTTTACGGAGAGCTGGAGAGTCTCCGTTCAGGGATAACCGACTATATTACGAAAGGAAACCAGGAGGCGCTTATCTTTGCGGACAGTTCTCTGGAGAGTTTAAGGCAGTCTGTGGAGCTTCTGCAGAAGATCAGGATTTCTTCCATATATCAGAGGGACATTTCGGATGTGGCGGGGATGCTGGAGCGCTATGGGGCCTGCGTGGGGGAGATCCTTTCCGGCGGGGAGCAGGAGGATGGAAACCGGTCTTATTATCAGGCAGAAGAACTTTACAGGGCAATTAATGACGAGTTCCGCAGCCTGAACTACCAGATTCTGGAGTACACCTGCATGATGACGGAGAGACTCCAGGCCACCCAGAAGCTGTATGTTCTGCTGACCAGTATATTTCTGGTGCTCATAATTGCGGCAGATATCGCCTATTCTGTCAGGCTGTCCCGCTCCATCGTAGATCCTATAGAAGAGCTGGCCTCCTCCATCAGGGGGTACAGCCTGAAGAATCTGGCGGACTATAAAGAAGTGGTTCTCCACTCTGCCTCCAATGAAGAGATGAATATCCTGGTGGGAGTTTTTAACATCATGCTGAGGACGATAAAGGGGCAGATGGAGAAGATCCGGGAGAACGCGGATATCGAAATCCGGCTGCACCAGAAAGAGGTGGAGAACCTGCAGATTACCAATCTTCTCCGCACCAGCGAGCTGAAGGCGCTCCAGATGCAGATCAACCCTCATTTTCTGTTTAATACACTGAATATGATTTCTCAGACCGCCTATGTAGAAGGGGCGGACGAGACCTCTCTGCTTTTGGACTCCACGGCGTCGCTTCTGCGGTACGCCCTGGATTTTGCCGCGAGGGAGGTTCCGCTGCGGAAGGAGATTGAGAATCTGGGGACCTATGTTTCTTTGCTGGAACACCGGTTTGCCGGGCGGATACATTTTACTTTTGATTTAGATGAATCCTTTCATGATATTCTGGTTCCCGCCCTGATCCTTCAGCCGCTTGTGGAAAATGCCATCACCCACGGCGTGGGCATGTATTTAAAAGACGGACAGGTGACGATCTCCACAGAATTTGACAGCCGGAGAAATCTGGGAATCGTCCGGATCAGAGACAACGGCGTGGGGATGGATGAGGAGGAGCTGAACCATATCCGGGCGGAGATGAGGCAGCAGAAAAACGCGGAGCAGAAGCTGGGGCTTCTCAATGTGTGGGCGAGGCTAAAAATATTTTTCCACCAAAAGGCGGAAATAGAGATTCAGAGCGCCCCGGGAAGAGGGACAGAGATCGCCATTGCGCTCCCCTGTGACAAAAACCTTCAGGAGGAAAGAGACGGAGGCGGAAAGGATATAAGATGAGTGATTATAATGTTGGAAAAAAATCAGAAAAAGGAGCCGGAGGCGCGTCGTGCCGGATTCTGATCGCAGATGATGAACCCATTGAGTGTATTGCCCTGGAGCTGCTTCTGAGAAATAATTTTCCGGAACTTCTGGTCCTGCCCAGCGTGTCCAACGGCATCGACTTCGTGGCAAGCGTGCGGGCCAACCATCCGGATATTGTGATTGTGGACATCAACATGCCTGGGATAAACGGGCTGGATGCCCTTGATATGCTTAAGGACCGGCGCCCAGGCATGAAGATTATTATCCATTCCGCCTACAGCGAGTTCGAGTACGCCAAAAGGGCGGTTTCCCTCAACGCCTTTGACTATATGGTAAAACCGGTACAGAAACCTGTCTTCCTGGAGACCATGAAAAAAATAATAGAAGCCTTGGGGCAGGAGAAGCAAAAACAGTCTTCGGAAGAGACTATCCACCGTCTCACCGGGGAGGTGAACCGGCTGGTGGAAAGCGACATCATGTCCTCGGTGATTCTGGGAGTGATCGACGGGAAGACTTCAGAGCTCTTCTTAAACTCTCTGGGTCAGGAATACCAGGGCGGTTTTCTGGTGACGGCGCGGCATCCGGGCAATGCCGCGCCGGGGTGGGAGCCGAAGCTGAAGGAGAAAATCCTGACGGCCCTCAATCAGGTCTGTCTCTGCCTTGGCAAATCCTATTATCAGGATCTGCTTCTGTACCTGATTCCAGGCCAGGGAGTAGGGGAGAGCAATTACAGGCAGTGGAGCAGACATCTCCTGGAGAGCCTGAATCTGCCGCTTTTGTTCGGGGTCAGCGCCTGGAAGTTTGCCATCGATGAGCTGCCGGATGCCAGGAAAGAGAGCAGCAGCGTCCTTTTAGGCAGACAGGAACCGGGCATCTGTTTTTTTGAGTATGCCTCTTCCGGGCATAAGATCAATATTTTCCAGGAAAAGAAAGAATATCTTGCAGGGCTGCTGGCATCCGGGAAAACCCGGGAGTGCTGCGACTGCATTGAACGTCTGTATGAGGAGGCCGCTTCCCGGAACGTTCCTCTGGAGGCCGCGCAGATTTATTCAGCCTATTTTCTCATGTTCCTCCACAATGAGCTGGCCGGGCGCTTCTCTTCCCCCCTGTATGAGTCCGGCTATATTCCGGGAGCGTGGAAAGAACTGTGGAACTGTACTGCCTACGGGGAGCTTAAGGAGAAGCTGTGTCTTGCTGTCGGCCAGCTGGGAAGCCTCCTTCTCCGCCCCATGAACAAGTCCTGGGAATATGTGGCAAAGGCATTTCTCTACATAAAAAAACTGTACAGACAGGATGTCTCCCTGGAGGATATAGCCGGGCTGGTGGGCATCAGCCCCTTTTATCTGAGCCGTCTTTTAAAACAGGAACTGAACGAGACGTTTGTGGAGATACTCACCAAGGTGCGCATCACCAGGGCCCTGGTCCTTCTGTCAGATTCCCGGAAGACGATCCGTGAGATCGGGGAGGAAGTGGGATACGGCAACACAACCTATTTTTATAAGGTATTTAAAAAACAGACAGGGATGACAGTGGGGGAGGTGAGACGGTATCTGTAGAAAGGAGAATATGGGTAATGAGGGAACTGAGGAAGGCTCCTTCAGACCAGACATAAATATTTTAATCAATGGGATGAAATCAATTCTTTCCTGTGTTGATTTTTCCGGATAAGAAATAGATTTATTGAGAAAAAATGCTGATTTCTTAAAAACGCGGACTGGTGGAAAAAGAAATACAGAAGAAAGAATAAGGTTTAAAGGCTTGTAGAGCCAAACTAAAAGGCGCCCCATAGTTAAGGGTGTCTTTTGGCTTGTTCATTTTCAAAGTGTAAATATCCATTTCCTGTATAAATATAAGCGGTCTGGGTTGGAAATAGGCAGCTTCACCAGAACAAGGGGCAGATCAGATAATCCGGTTAGCTAACCAAAAAATAAATGATACCAAAGAAATCTCCAGCAAGTAAATTCGTCCAAACATATTCTCCCGTTTCTTTGCATATGCTGTAAAAAACATTTTCAGGGGGAAGACCTTGAAGGAATATATCGAGGAGCGTGCAGTGGCCATAGCCAATTATATTATAGACCATAATGCCACGGTGCGGCAGACTGCGAAGAAGTTTGGGATCAGTAAAAGTACAGTTCACAAGGATGTCACCGAGCGGCTGGAGAACATCAATCCCTCCCTTGCTGCCCGCGCCAGAGTGGTGCTGGACGTGAACAAGTCAGAGCGCCATATCCGGGGCGGCCTGGCTACCCGCGAGAAGTATCAGCACAGGCTGGCCATCTGCAGCAGGGAGGAGGACTAAGCTTTGGGGAGCCACTGGAGGGAGTGGCTCTTTTTCTTTTGGGGGAAGAAAGTCTATATTTATATGGAAAGATACTGGGCAAAATCATAATTTTTCTCAACCTCACATAGATATAGAAACAATCAAGTATAAAGAGGTTATGAGATGAGCAAGAAACCATGGAGAATATCCCCCCTCCTCCGCTCTCTTTTCCTGGCAGTGCTTTGTTTGGCGGCGCTGCTTGCCGGCGGCTGTCAGGTCAGCAAGGATGACGGGAAAAAGGTGCGGGATCTGGAGTTTGCGGTGGTGGGGGACGGGGACGTGCCGGCGGAGTTAAAGCAGATCATCGCGGAGAAGACGGCCCAGCCCTTTAAGCTGACGTTCAGCGATGAGCAGAATCTTTACATAGTGGTGGGGTACGGGCCTCAGTCCACAGGAGGATACAGCATCGCGGTGAAGGAGCTGTATCTCACAAGCAACTCCATTGTCATCGACACGGAGCTTCTGGGGCCGGAGAAGGGGGAAAACCCGGCGCCGGAGACTTCCTACCCATATGTGGTGGTGAAGACGGAGAATCTGGAAAATCCCGTTATCTTTCAGTAAAACGGTGCCGGAGGTAAAAGGCCATGGCTGTCATGGGAGCATGCCATCCATGACCTTTTGCATTCGGCATCATATAATTAAGTATCAGGGTCAGAAAGTCATGAGATTTGTGAAACACATATGACTTTGTGGCCCTGCTCTTATGTTTTGCGAGGAGAAAGGGGATAATTATGATCATTAAAGATATCTGGAGCGATGTGAAAGCGGTTCAGGGCAGGGATCCGGCGGCAAGAAGCACCCTGGAGGTTCTTCTGCTGTACCAGGGAGTCCACGCTCTGATCTGGCACAGGTTTGCCCACTGGTTTTATGAGCGCCGCCTGTACTTTGCGGCGCGGCTGCTCTCCCAGCTTGCCCGTTTTTTTACCCAGATTGAGATTCATCCGGGGGCGAAGCTGGGGCGGGGGATACTCATTGACCACGGAGGCGGGGTGGTCATCGGCGAGACCGCCGTGGTGGGGGACGACTGCACCATCTACCAGGGAGTCACTCTGGGAGGCGTGGGCTCGGAGAAGGGAAAGCGCCACCCCACCCTGGGAAAGGGAGTGACCGTGGGGGCGGGGGCAAAAATTCTCGGCTCTTTTGAAGTGGGAGACCATTGCACAATCGCCGCGAATGCAGTATTATTAAAACCTCTGGAGGACAACATCACGGCGGCGGGGGTGCCGGCGAGGGTTGTGAAAAAGGACGGGGTGGCTGTCCTCAAAAAGGATGGGGACAGTCTGTCCGCGGCGGATTATAATAACATTAAGAATATGGAGACAAAGCTGGCGATGCGCCTCGAAAAGCTGGAGAGAGAGGTGGCGGAGATGAAAAGCCGGGTCTGAAAAACGGACGACAGGAGGAAACAAAAGCCAATGAACTTGAAAGAAAGCAGAGAAAGCACAGATATGCCCAGAGACGGGAAGCCGGGGCCGGAGCGGGGAACCGCGGGCCGGAATCCTGGCGGGGAGCCTGGAGAAAGGGGGCGGGAGGAGAGCAGGGAGCGGATAAAGGAGATCGAGCGCAGCATCATCAGAGACTTCCGCAAGACTGTCTGGCGTCCGTTTGTCAGCGCCCTCAACGAATACGAGATGATACAGCCGGGGGACAACGTGGCAGTCTGCATCTCCGGCGGGAAGGATTCTTTTTTGCTGGCCAAGTGCATGCAGGAGATTCTGCGCCACGGAAAGTTCCGTTTTGGCCTGGAATTTCTGGTGATGGACCCGGGGTATCACCGGGACAACCGGCGGCTGATCGAGGAAAACGCCCGCCTTATGGGCATCCCGGTACAGATCTTTGACTCGGACATCTTTGACGTGGTGGTGGATATCAAAGAATCCCCCTGCTATCTCTGCGCCCGCATGCGGCGCGGGTGGCTCTATGCCAAGGCCCGGGAGCTGGGCTGCAGCAAGATTGCCCTGGGCCACCATTTTGACGACGCCATCGAGACCATTCTGATGAGCATGCTTTACGGGGCGCAGGTCAACACCATGATGCCTAAGCTGCACAGCGCCAACTTTCCGGGGATGGAGCTGATACGCCCGCTGTATCTGGTTAGGGAATCTGCTATCCTGGACTGGAAGAATTCCAACAACCTCCGTTTCCTCCAGTGCGCCTGCAGGTTTACGGAACAGATTGAAAAGGAAAAAGCCATGGAGGAGGAGGTTCACTCATCCAAACGCCAGGAGATCAAGGAGCTGATCCGGAAGCTGGAGGATAAAAACCCCGGCGTGGCAAAGAACATTTTCCGGAGCGTGGAGAATGTGAATCTGGATGCGTGCATCGGGTATGTAAAAGACGGACAGCGCCATCATTTTCTGGAAACATACGAAAGCTGAGAATGTTTCGCCGGATTTCCACATACACTTATTATAAAAGCAGACAGAAAGACAGGTAGGTGTGACTATGTTGGAGCTGGTGAAACAAAATATACATATGAACCGTTTTAAAAATAACGTGGCGACCCAGGTGACTCTCGACGACGATTTTATCGTGCCGGACACCATGGACGACATGACCCGGATCATCTTAAGTGCCGGTGATATTCAGATAGAGTCCGTGAAAAATCAGGTAGAGCGTGTGACGGTCAAGGGGAAATTGAACTTCCAGATCCTTTACAGAAAAGCGGAGGGGGGACTGCAGACCATGGCAGGAAATATCCCCTTTGAGGAGCCGGTAAACGTGTCGGGGCTGGAAGAGAAGGATTATCTGGGAGTCGCTTGGGATCTGGAGGATTTGACGGCGGGCATGATCAACTCCCGGAAGGTCAGCGTGAAGGCCATTGTCACTCTTGTGGTGAGGGTGGAAACCCTCTATGACACGGAGGCAGCGGTGGACGTGGTGGAGACAGGACCGTCGGCCAGGGACAGAGGCGGCTGGGGGACGGACAGCGACAGCCGGTGGAGCGGCCCGGAGCAAGGCGACGGAGGCTGGAACGGCGGAAACCGCGGCAGCGATGGCTGGAACGGCGGAAACAGCGGGGACGAGTGGGGCAAAAGAGCCAGGAGCGACGGCGGCCGGGGAGGCGCAAGGCAGGAGGAGGACGGCTGGAACGGGGGAGAATTTGACGACGGCAGCTGGAGCGGCAGGGACCGTGGCGAGCCGGGGAGCCAGCCGGGAGGACAGGACGGCGGGCTTCGGGGCTGGGAGGCGGGAGCCGGAGAGGCTTCGGGAGATGCAGGAGAGAAAGTGAAGGACTTGGAGATTATGAGGCGGCAGGCAGATGTGGCCGTGATCGCCGTGCGGCGCAAGGACACTTACCGCATAAAAGAGGACATCTCTCTGTCCGGCAGCAAGCCGGGGATCGAACAGATTCTCTGGAGTGACATCCGCCTGAGAGGAACCTCCACCAAGCCTCTGGACGGCAGAGTCCATGTGGAGGGGGAAGTGATGATCTTCGCCATCTATGCGGGAGAGGGGGAGAGCGCTCCCATACAGTGGCTGGAGGAGAGCATTCCGTTTGCCGGGGAGGTGGATCTGCCTGAGGCCGTGGAGGGCATGGTGCCGTCCATATCGGTCCGCCTGGTACACAAGGAACTGGAGGCCAAGCCGGACTATGACGGAGAGATGCGGGAACTGGAGCTGGACGCTGTGCTGGAGCTGGATATGAAGCTCTATGAAGAGAAGAAGATTGAGCTTCTCGGGGATTTCTATTCTAATGACCGGGAGCTGGAGCTGGAGTCCGGGGAAGTGTGTTTTGACAGGCTCCTGGGGAAGAATACGGGGAAATGCCGCATCGCCGAGAAACTGGAGCTCAATTCCGGTGACCGGGTCCTGCAGATCTGCCACAATGACGGGACCATCAAAATCGACGATGTGGAGATCAAGGACGATTCCCTTCAGATTGACGGCGTGCTGGAAGTGTCCCTGCTCTATCTGACCTCCGACGACGGGGAGCCGGTGAAGGCGGGGACGGAGGTGGTTCCTTTCCATTACGAGGCGGAGACGCCGGGAATCACTCCGGACAGCGTGTACCAGCTGAATACAGGCTTAGAGCAGATGACGGCGGTGATGGCCGGAGGCGATACGGTGGAGGTGAAGGCGGTTTTAAGCCTGGATATCCTGGTTCTCCAGCCCGTGAAGGAACCGGTGATCCTGGGTGTGAAGGAGATACCCCTGGACTTGGAAAAATTGCAGGAGCTTCCGGGAATCACCGGATATATTGTCCAGCCGGGAGACTGCCTGTGGGATATCGCGAAGAGATTCCACACCACCAGAAAACACGTGATGGAGGCCAACGCCCTGGCAGGAGACCAGGTAAAGCCCGGAGACCGGCTGATTCTCGTGAAAGAGGTGGCAGGGGCGTAGCGGCGCGGCAGAAAAATATGGATGCACAAAAATCCGTTTTTAGGATATAATACAGTATAAGGTTTATGGATGAACGGTGTCATATCCGCATCCAGCTGGTGCTTCAAATAGATTCAGGGCAACCTGGGGCAGCAAGTGCGTATTGCAAGCGCAGTTGCTGCGTACATACACTGAAAATGCTGACTGTCCGCAGACGCCGGAGGGCGGCAGGCCGTCCCCCGTGAGAGCAGAAAGGGATAGTCAGCCGGAGAGGCGCCACCTGTCACGAAAGAGGAAGAGACATGAACTACACATACATTCTGCGCTGCCGGGACGGCAGCCTTTACTGCGGCTGGACTAACCGCCTCGATGAGCGGGTGAAGGCTCACAACCAGGGAAAGGGAGCCAGGTACACCAGGAGCCGTTGTCCGGTAGAACTGGTGTATTATGAAGAATTTTCCACAAAAAAAGAGGCCATGAGCAGAGAATATGCCATCAAGCAGCTGACAAGAGCACAGAAATTGCAGTTGATCGATGCCGCAGCGGCCGAGAATCCCCTGAGCTGAGAGACACAGTCCGGGGGATTTTTTCTGTCCGGGGTGTAGAAAAGGATGGGGGCAGAAGAGTTTCGCTGTAATATACAAAAATTTACAGGGAAATACTGTAAAATCAGCAACTATTTTTTGAAAAACCTATTGTATTTTTTGTATACAACTCATATAATATACTGTATACAATATACTAAAAACAAAATACAGGACAAAGTCCCAGGGTCAATACCGCTGCGCTCCGAGAGCGGGCTTGGCCTTGGAATTGGGAAAAACACGAAAAAGGAGACGGGTATGGTGAGGCATCTTGGTCTGAAAGCTTACGGAAAAATCAATCTGGGACTGGATGTGCTGCGAAAGAGGGAGGACGGATATCACGAGGTCCGCATGATCATGCAGACAGTGGGACTGTATGACAGGATTGATCTGATATACCGGGATGAGCCGGGTATAAAGGTTGAGACCAATCTCTATTATCTTCCCAACAATGAGAACAATCTGGTCTATCAGGCGGCAAAGCTTCTGATGGAAGAGTTCGGGGTGAAGCAGGGGATACACATCAAGCTGAAAAAATTTATTCCTGTGGCGGCGGGCATGGCAGGGGGGAGCAGCGACGCGGCGGCGGTTCTGTTCGGTGTCAACAGGATGTTCGGTCTGGGGCTGTCCCAACAAAAGCTTATGGAGCGGGGGGTCAGAATCGGCGCGGATGTGCCCTACTGTGTCATGCGGGGAACCGCGCTGTCAGAGGGCATCGGGGAGGTGCTGACCCCTCTTCCGTCCATGCCTCAGTGCCAGGTTCTGATCGCGAAACCCGGCATCAGCGTCTCCACAAGGTTTGTCTATGAGAATCTCCATGCCAACCAGCTGAAACCGGAACAGCATCCGGATATCGACGCCATGGTGGAGGCCATAAAACAGGGGGACATCCACAAGGCTGCCGGCTGTATGGGCAATGTGCTGGAAACCGTTACCATACCGGCCCACCCGGTGGTAGGCCGGATTAAAGAGGTGATGATGGAGAGGGGGGCGGAGGGAAGCCTTATGAGCGGAAGCGGCCCCACGGTGTTCGGTTTATTCACCAACCCCAGAGCGGCCTCGGACGCTTACGAGTACCTGCGCTACGGGAAGGGGGCCGAGCTGGTCAGGCAGGTGTATCTCACCAATTTTTACAATCGAAAAGAACAGGGGAGGGAGTAGAATACCATGAAGGGCTACGATTTAAGAGTGAATATGAACGAATATCTTCCGCTGCGGGATGTGGTGTTCAACACTCTGCGCCAGGCGATATTAAAAGGGGAGCTGGAGCCGGGGGAGAGGCTCATGGAGATACAGCTGGCGGACCGCCTGGGAGTAAGCCGCACCCCCATCCGTGAGGCCATCAGAAAGCTGGAGCTGGAGGGCCTGGTTCTGATGATTCCCAGAAAGGGCGCGGAGGTTGCCAGAATCTCGGAGAAGAGCCTGAGAGATGTGCTGGAGGTGCGCCGCTCCATGGAAGAGCTTGCCATCGAGCTTGCCTGCCAGAGGATGGCGGAGGACGAGATCGACCAGCTGGAGCTGGCCAAGAAAACGTTTGCAGACGCTGTGGCCCGCAAGGACATGATGCTCATGGCGGAGACGGACGAGGCGTACCACGACATTATCTACAAGGGGACAGGCAACAGCCGCCTGATACAGATCATCAACAACCTTCGGGAGCAGATGTACCGATACCGTTTAGAATACATCAAGGATGCGGATAAGCACCAGATTCTCCTCATAGAGCACGAGAACATCTTCCGCGCCGTGAAAGCCCGCCATGTGGCGGAGGCCAAGGCGGCCATGCGGGAACACATCGACAACCAGGAGATTACAGTCTCCCAAAATATAAAACAAAAGGAAGAATCTAACTGAAATGTTAGGATTCTATTAAAAAAAAATAACTCCGTTGACAGTGTGACAAGTTGTCATTATAATAAATGACAGGTTGTCACTTTTTTGCGGCCTTAAGATAATTTTCCTGCCGTGCAGGAAGGGGGAATGAGAATGCCGAGTCAACGTTTTTACAGGCTTTCGGAGGAGAAGCGGGCTCTTATCTGGAAGGCTTCCATGAAAGAGTTTATCTCCGCGCCTTATGAGAAGGTCTCCATCAACAAGATCATCCGGGATGCAGGGATATCCAGAGGCAGCTTCTATACATATTTTGAAGACAAAAAGGACCTTCTGTCGTTTTTATTGGAAGACACCAGAAAAAAGTGGAGCGATTTCTGCGCGGAGCGCTTGGAGGACACAGGAGGGGATCTGTTTTCAGCCATGGAAGCTCTTCTGGAGTATGGGATAGAATTTTGTAAGAATAATGACTTGCTCCGTCTGCATAGAAATCTGGTTATGTATCCTGATACTGTGCTGACAGAGTGTATGGAAAATGATTTTGGTTTTGAGCAGGAAGCAGGAGAAGACTTTTTTGGAAAGATTGACCGATCCCGCTTAAAAGATGGCACAGAGGCCGGAGTCACGCTGGTGGTAAAGCTGTGCACCATCTGCATGATGGCAGCGTTCACAGAATACTATAAGTGCCCAGAAAAAGAAGCAGTTATAAAAGAGAGCTACAAAAAGGCGTTGAGATTATTATGTTACGGAGCCTGCAAGGCCCGGCAAAAAGACCAGGTGGAGGAGAGATCAGATGAGTAAAGGTGCGAAGATTGCGGCAGCAGTAGTCGTGGTTGTGGCAGCAGGTGCTTTTATAGGAGCCAGGTTCATGGCTCCCAAGAGTGAGCCGGAGGCGGTGGCGCCGCCGGTGGTGCGGGTGCAGCAGCCTGCCAGGGAAGATATCCAGCTGTTCCGCAGCATGACAGGGACCATAGAGGCGGCGGATTCGGTGTATGTGATTCCCAAAGCCGCCGGAGAGATCACGGCGGTCTATGTGAAGACAGGAGACTATGTGACGGAAGGACAGCTTTTGTGCGAGATCGATACAAAGCAGGTAGATGCTTCCAGGCTTCAGCTGGAGGCGGCGCAGATCGCTCTTCAGGACGCCAACAAGAATCTGGAGCGGATGAGGGTGCTCTACTCCACCGGGGATATTTCCGCCCAGGCCTATGAGCAGGTGCAGAGCGGCGCCAAGTCCGCCCAGATCCAGTATGATTCAGCCAAGCTGGCATATGACTATCAGATCGAGTTCAGCAGTGTCACCGCCACCATCGCCGGGAGGATCGAGTCCTGCAGCATGGAGGTCCACGACATGGCCACCCAGTCAAGCCCGCTGTGCGTCATCTCCGGCGAAGGCGCGAAGGTGGTAAATTTTGCCGTGCCGGAGGCAGTCCTGGACAATGTAAAAGAAGGAGAGACTGTCAGGCTTGAGAAGGGAGACAGGGAGTACACCGCCAGGATTACCGAGGTGAACACCATGGTGGACCCGGCCACGGGGCTGTTTAAAATCAAGGCATCCGTGGAACAGGGAGATTCCCTTGCCAACGGTTCTGTGGTAAAATTATATATCACCTCTGATAAGGCAGAAGGCGCGCTGACCGTCCCTGTGGATGCGGTTTACTACGATGACGGGAAGCCGTATCTCTATACATTCGGTGACGGGATCGTCCACAGAACCGATGTGGAGACCGGCATCAGCGATGACGAAAACATGCAGATTCTCTCCGGCATATCCTCTGAGGACCAGGTGATCGTCACATGGAGCCCGGAATTGTACGAGGGAGCGCCGGCGGTTCTCGGCGCGGACGCGCAGTAGAGGAGGGAGGCTGTATGAACATAACAAAATCTGTCCTCAAGAGGCCGGTGACCACGGTGATGGTGGTTTTGTGCCTCATCGTGTTCGGCCTCACATCGGTTTTGTCCTCCAAATTGGAGCTGACGCCTCCTATGGATATGCCCATGCTGGTGGTATTTACCATATATCCCGGTGCCAGCCCGGACGATGTCGATGAGCTGGTGAGCAAACCAATAGAAGATGAGACGGGAACCCTCACCGGCTTAAAGGGCGTAACCAGCATGTCCAGCGAAAACGCTTCTATCGTCCTTCTTGAGTATGAGTACGGAACCGACATCGACGACGCCTATGACGACTTAAAGAAAAAGATGGACGCCCTGCAGTCGGATTTTCCCGACGATGTCCAGACGCCGACCATCGCCGAGATGAACATCAACGACATCGCCGGCGTGACTCTGGCGGTGAACAACGACACAAAGGATAACCTGTACAACTATGTCAATGACATAATCGTGCCGGAGTTTGAGAAGCTGTCCTCGGTGGCCAGCGTGGACATCAGCGGCGGCCGGAAGGAGTACATAAAGATTGAGCTGATACCGGAAAAGCTGAGTCAGTATCATCTGACCATGAACGCCATAGCCTCCGCCATAGGCAGCGCCGATTTTTCTTTCCCCGTAGGCGACACAAAGGTGGGCGGCCAGAGCCTGTCCGTGTCTGCCGGCGTGGATTACGACACCATGGAGAGCTTAAAGAGCATCCCCATCACCTTGAGCAGCGGCAACATCATTTACCTGGAGGACGTGGCCGATGTCTACACGACTCTGGAGGAGGCGGCGGGCATCGGACGCTACAACGGAAGAGATACCATCGCCGTAGATATCAAGAAGCAGCAGAGCAGCAGCGACGTGGAGATGTCAGACGACGTGAAGGCGGTGATGAGACGGCTTCAGGCAGATGACCCGGCCCTGGAGATGGTTATGGTCAACGACAACAGCGAGATGATCCGGTCGTCTCTCAGCTCGGTTATGCAGACCATGGTTATGGCAGTGGCGGTGTCCATGGTGATCATCTTCCTGTTTTTCGGTGATCTCAAGGCTTCCCTCATCGTGGGAACCTCCATCCCCATCTCCATCCTGGCGGCCCTCATCTCCATGAGCGCCATGGGATTTTCGCTGAACGTTATCACCCTGAGCAGTCTGGTTCTGGGCGTAGGCATGATGGTAGATAACTCCATCGTGGTCCTGGAAAGCTGCTTCCGTTCCACAAAAGGGGTGGGCTTCAGGGAGTATACGGAGGCGGCGCTTAAGGGGAGCAACATCGTGCTCCAGTCCATCATCGGCGGAACAGTGACCACCTGTGTGGTATTCCTGCCCCTGGCGTTTTTGGAGGGAATGTCAGGCCAGATGTTCAAACCTCTGGGCTTCACCATTGTGTTCTGCATGCTGGCATCCCTGATCTCCGCCATGACCATCGTGCCTCTGTGCTACACCATATACCGGCCCAAGGAGAGAGAACACGCGCCCCTGTCGGGAATGATCGCCGGGCTGCAGAGCGGCTACCGGAATATAATGAAAGCCCTTCTCCCCAAAAAGAAGACGGTCATTTTCACCTCCGTTGTCCTCCTGGCGCTGTCCATCGTGCTGGCAGGCCGGCTGGGCATGGAACTGATGACATCGGCAGACCAGAACTCTGTCAGCATTTCCGTGGAGATCAGGCCGGGGCTTAGAATCCAGCGGGCGGATAAGATTCTCCAGGAGGCGGAGGCTATCGTCACCTCCCCGGAAAATGAGGCTTATGTGGATTCCTACATGCTCTCCTTCGGTTCTTCGGGACTGAGCATGAGCGGCGGCACTTCCGCCTCCCTGACGGTATATCTGAAAGATGACTGTCCGCTGGAGACCAAGGATGTGATTAAACTGTGGAAGCCGGCCTTTGCCGGTATTCCCGACTGCGACATCACTTTAACCGCCAGCAGCATGATGGGGTCCATGATGACGGTAAGCGACGGGTTTGAGGTGATTCTGGAGAGCACCCAGTATGAGAGTTTGAAGCAGGCCTCTGACAGCATAGTAAAACAGCTGACAGACCGGCCGGAGGTGACCAGGATTCACTCCAGCTTAGAGAACGCCGCCCCGTTGCTGAAAATCAATATCGACCCAATCAAGGCGGCGGCGGAGGGCATGTCGCCGGTCCAGGTGGCAGGCATGATCAACACCATGCTCAGCGGAACCGAGGCCACCACCCTGGATGTGAACGGCAACGAGGTCAGCGTCATGGTAGAGTATCCGGATGACGAGTACGCTTCTTTGGACCAGGTAAAGGGGATCATGCTCCCCACGGCCACAGGAGCTTCGGTGGCGCTGACGGATATCGGGGAGATCACCTTCCAGGACAGCCCGTTAAGTATTATGAAGTCCGACAAACAGTATCAGGTGACGATCTCCGGAGATTACACGGATATGGTGGACACAGAGGACGACAAGGCCGTGGAAGAGATGAAAAAGCTGCTTATGCGGGAGGTGGTGACTCCCACCATGACTTCAGATATCACTGTGGCCCAGAACGCCATGGATGAGAGCATGTTTGAGGAGCTGGGAGCGCTGCTCCAGGCGGTGCTCATCGCCGTGTTCCTGGTGTTCGTGGTCATGGCGGCCCAGTTTGAATCACCTAAGTTCTCCCTCATGGTTATGACCACCATCCCGTTTGCCCTCATCGGTTCCTTCACCTTTCTGTTCGCGGCGGATGTGGCTATCAGCATGCCGTCCATGCTTGGATTTCTCATGCTGGTGGGCACGGTGGTAAACAACGGTATCCTGTATGTGGATACGGTCAATCAGTACCGGCAGGAGATGGATATGGATACGGCCCTCATCGAGGCGGGGGCCACCCGGCTGAGGCCGATTCTTATGACCACATTGACTACGATTGTGGCTATGATTCCCATGTGTCTGGCGTTCGGGGACGCAGGGGAGATGATGCAGGGCCTGGCCCTGGTGGACGTGGGAGGACTGGTTGCCTCCACTGTCCTGGCGCTGTTGATGCTGCCGGCGTACTATTCGGTGATGAGCCGCAGGAAGAAGAGGATGCCGGTGTTAGAAGATTAGTAGGAGGAAATTTATGAGACGGACATTTGCAGCTGTTCCCATGTCACTGTGCATGGCGGCGGCTTTGAGCCTGGGGCTTCCCGCCCCGGCGGTGGCGGCAAGCCCGGAGTTTGCCAGAAGCGAGGAAGAGTGGGCCAGGCTCAGGGATAACGTGCTGGAGTATGAAGAGATCGAGGACCTGGTTCACGAGTACAATGTCACTGTGCAGAACAATGAGCAGCAGTACAACAGGGACAAGGGGAAGACTTCCCAGGACCTGGTAGACGACCTGCTGGAGCAGGCGGACGACGCGTGGGAGGCTGCCGGGGAGGCGGACAGCGAGATGGAGGCTGTTATGGCAGAGATCAACGCCCGCAACGCGGAGGCCAGCGCGGAGAGAAACGTGGACGACAGCACCACCAAATATATCCAGTATGCCCAGGCAGAGAAAAATATCGTGGTTCAGGCGCAGACTGCCATGAACAATTACTATAAACTGCAGTATCAGCTCACGTCCCTGAAAAAGAACAGAGAACTTCTGGAGGCGGTGGTCAGCTCCACCGTGGGACGGCAGAGCCAGGGTATGGCGACAGCTGCCGATGTGCTGACTGCCCGGCAGAACCTTCAGAGCGCCGACGCCCAGATCATCGCCATGGAGAGTCAGATTGAGACCACGAGACAGAATCTGATCGTCATGCTGGGGTGGGGACAGGGAGCATTTCCCGAGATCCGCCCGATGCCGGAGACGGATGTGGAGAGGATCACTGCCATGAATGTGGAGGAGGACACGAAAAAAGCCCAGGAGGCGGACTACACTCTCCGTCTTCACAGGCAGAATCTGGAGAACTCCACCAGCGACGAGAACAGAAGAATCTACAGCCAGTCGGTGGAAGACGACAAGCAGCAGATCGTCATAGCGGTAAGCGACGCCTACCAGAAGGTGATTCAGGCGAAGAACAGCTATGACCAGTCGGTGACAAGCCTTGATGTGGCAGCGAAGGAGTGGAACGCCGCCGGAATCAGGAATCAGATCGGAACCATAAGCCGGCTGGAATATCAGCAGGCAGAGGCGGCTATGGTAAGCGCACAGCAGGAGGTTCAGGTGAAAAATCTGGAACTGTTCCAGGCGATGGAAACTTATGACTGGGTTGTAAAGGGAGTGAGATGATGAGACCCTGGAAAATAACGGCAGTGTTGGGGATGGCATGTGTCCTGACCGTGTCATCGGCATTCGGCTCTATGGCCTGGACAGAACGGCCGGAGACCATAGATGAGGAGACGTGGGCGAGACTTCACGACAATGTTCTGGAGTACGACGAGATCGGGAATCTGGTAGAGTACTACAATCCCACTTACCGGCAGCTGGTTCAGAATCTTCAGGTTAATCTTCAGCCTCTGGAGGACGCGGCGGCGCAGCTGAGAGGGGCGGCGAAGGACATGATAGCGGACGCCAACGGGATAAAGGAAGACGACCCCATGTCAGAGGCCATCTACCGGGGCAGCGCAAAGATGTATCAGGATATCGCCAAGCAGTACGAGAAGGGCATCAAGAGCGCCCGGAGCTCTGCCCGCAGCGGATTTAACCAGGCGAGAAAGCAGCTGACTTCCGGTGTCCAGCAGCTGTTTTTGGGGTACTGTCAGGCCCTGGCCTCCAAGGAGATGGCGGACACGGCGGCGCAGCTGGCCCAGGAGGCATATAATTCCACAGTGACCAGGAGAAGCTTGGGGATGGCCACGGACACGGAGGTGCAGTCGGCTCTCAACAGCCTTCAGTCGGCTGAGGCGGGGCAACAGAGTCTCAACGACACTTTGAACAACTTAAGGCAGAACCTTCAGTTTATGGCAGGCTGGTCCGCGGATGCGCAGGTGGCGGTAGGCGCCTGCCCTGTTCCGGACCTGTCAAAAATCGACGCCATGAATCCGGAAAACGACCTGGAGACAGCCATTTCAAACAACTATACATATATTGATCAGAGAAAGGCCTCGGGAAAGGGGACTGCCAACCGGGATGCGAAATTCCGGACATTAGACGAGTCCGAGGCAAAGATAAAGATTCAGCTGGAGTCCTTATACCAGGCTGTCCTTCAGAACAAAGCCGCCTACGAGGCTTCAAGGCTTGCGCTGGAGAGCGCCCAGCTCACCATGAACGGCAACAACCTTAAATATCAGCAGGGGATGCTTGGAAAACTGGAATATCTCCAGCTGAAGGTGGCCTACCTTCAGCAGAAGGCCGCAGCGGACGCCGCGTCCATCAGCCTGGTTCAGGCTATGGAGAATTACTGCTGGGCGGTGGAAGGCCTGGCGGATATTACACAGTAGAGCATCGGTTCAGCAAAACGACAGTCCGGACTGTTCAGTCCGGGCTGTTGTTTTGCGTCAGCAGTTCCAGGAACTTAAAGCGTATGTGGATTTTGGCCGGCGTATCCATGACAGCCAGATAGTCCTCCTCCGAGAGAATATTTTTAAGCTGTTCTCTGGACTCATCCGGCAGGACCGCGTGGGTGCTGTCGATGAAGCAGAGCCTGGGATAGAGGACGCACCACCAGTTCCGCCCCCGCCCCTGTCCGAGGGTCACCTGGACGGCATCATAGGTTCCGCATGGCAGTACCAGGTCGCCGTAGGCCTTCGTGGGAAACCAGCTCTCGGCCACGGTGATGTCTGCATGGTAATCATATCCCAGATTCGAAATGTACTGGTCCACGTAATTTTCCAGGGTCTCTCTGTTATTTTCCACATACAGGCATATATCCTCTTTGGAGTCTCCCGGGCAGTTCCGGAGCTGTTCTAAAACCAGCTGTTTTACCTGATTTTTTACCGCCTGATCTTCCTGGCTGTTGGAGTTGGCCAGCACATGAAAGCGCAGCAGCCGGGATGCCAGGCGCTCAGTCAGGTCCTGGTCTCTCCTGTATCCCCACAAGATGGAGCAGAGAAGCGCCATGAGAAAACAGGAGGCGGATAAAAGAAATAGTTTTTGATATTTCATGATGGTTTCCTCTCTTTCATATTTCTAATTATTGCCATATGTGGTATACTTAATCAAAAACCAGGAAAATAAGGAGATATTTTATTTATGAAAGAAACTGTAGTAGTCTTATTTGGCGGACAGTCGTCGGAGCACGAGGTGTCCTGCATGTCGGCTGCCAATGTGATTGAACAGATAGAACACATAGATAAGGGGGAGTACTGGCTGCTGCTTGTGGGAATCACCAGGGAGGGGCGCTGGCTTTTGGTGGATTCCCTGGAGGAAATCAGGAAAGACACATGGAGAGAGGGAACGGTGAGAGCAGTCCTGTCGCCTGACGCCACAGACCGGTGCCTTTTGGTGTCGGCAGAAGAGGGAAGGGCGGAGAAACTTCATGTGGATGTGGTGTTTCCTGTGCTCCACGGGCTTTACGGGGAGGACGGCACGGTCCAGGGGCTTCTGGAGATGGCCAGAATTCCTTACGTGGGCTGCGGGGTGCTTTCGTCAGCCGTCTCCATGGATAAACTGTACACGAAGATCGTGGTGGAGCGGCTGGGGATTCGCCAGGCCCGCTATGTGCCGGTTATGCGGGAGGAGCTGGAGGATATGGACTCTGCGGCAAAGCGGGTGGAGAAGGAACTATCCTACCCTGTATTTGTAAAACCATCCAACGCAGGCTCCTCAAAAGGCGTCACCAGGGCGGAGGACAGACGGATGCTGGAGGAGGCCTTGAGGGAGGCCGCCCGCCATGACAGGAAGATCCTGGTGGAGGAGACCATCGTCGGGCACGAGGTGGAGAGCGCGGTGTTCGGCGGCGGAAAGGAGGAAGTCTGTGTCTCAGGAGTGGGAGAGATTCTGTCAGCCGCCCAATTCTATGATTACGAGTCCAAATATTATAATGAAGAATCAAAAACCGTGGTGGACCCCAAGCTTCCGGGGGACGCGGCGGAGGAGATACGCCGGGCGGCGGCGAGAATCTTCCGGGCGGTGGACGGCTACGGGCTGGCCAGAGTGGATTTCTTTGTGACAGAGGCGGGGGAGGTGGTGTTTAACGAGATCAACACTATGCCGGGCTTTACGGCCATCAGCATGTATCCCGCCCTCTGGGAAGCCAGGGGAGTCACCAAGCCCCGTCTGATGAAAAAACTCATAGACCATGCAAAGGAGAGGTATCATGGATAGAAATGCCCCGGTGGGAGTGTTTGATTCCGGAGTGGGAGGCCTGACGGTGGCCAGGGAGATCATACGCCAGATGCCGGGGGAGCGGATCGTCTATTTTGGGGACACCGCCAGACTCCCCTACGGCAGCAAGTCCCAGGATACGGTCCTGCGCTATTCCAGGCAGATTATCCGGTTTCTCATTACAAAAGAGGTGAAGGCCATCGTGATAGCCTGCAATACTGCCAGCGCCTACGCTCTGGAGACTGTGGAGAAAGAGCTGGACATCCCGATTATCGGGGTTATCCGCGCCGGCGCCAGAACCGCGGTGCGCGCCACCCGCAACGGGAAGATAGGGGTCATCGGAACGGAGGGCACCATCAGCAGCGGGATATACACCGACGTGATGAAGGCTATGCGCCCGGACATCGAGGTGACGGGAAAGGCATGCCCCTTGTTTGTGCCTCTGGTGGAGGAGGGGCTGCTTCACGATTCCGTCACCGACGAGATCGCCTCCAGATATCTGTCGGTGCTGAAGGGAAGGTTTATCGACACCCTGGTGCTGGGCTGTACCCACTATCCGCTGATACGCTCCACCTTAAAAAGGCTGATGGGAGACCAGGTCACTCTGGTGAATCCTGCCTACGAGACGGCCATTGAACTGAAAGAGCTTCTGGAAGAGAGGGGGATGGCGGGGGACGAGGACTTTGGCGGCGGGGAGAAATATCAGTTCTACGTCAGCGACTTGGCGGAGAAGTTCACCGCCTTTGCCACCTCCATTCTCCCCGAACAGGTGAAGGAGACCAGGAGAATCGCCGTGGAGGAGTATTGACGCCGTGGAGGTAAAGAATATGACAAAACGCGTTTGGGTTGCCATAAGCGGCGTCCGGTATGCGGACGGGGAGAGGGAAGACGTGGAGATGGCTGCCGCCGGAGAGTATTTTGAAAAAGACGGAATCTCTTATGTCCGGTACGACGAGGACGAGGGGACAGATACGGTCCGCAGCATGATCAAGCTTCGGCCTGACTGCATGGAGATTGTAAAAAAGGGCGCCGTGAACACAACCATGATCTTTCAGCAGGGTAAAAATACCCTGGCTTCCTATATGACCCCGGCGGGAGAGCTGTTTATGGAGATCAGAACCGGCAGGCTGGAGGTCTATAAGGACAACGGAACGCTGGAGGCGGAGACGGAGTACTCCCTGATGATAAACGGACAGCATGTGTCTGACAACCGCATCGCCGTCAGAGTCTCGGCTGCCGGATGAGAAAAAACGAAAAACCCCCGGTTCCGTGTGAGAACCGGGGGCGCTGTTTACTTCTTTCCTTTTTTGGCAGTGTCTTTCTGGGTATTCCGGGCAGTGTCCTTGGCGGGCTTGTCCTTTTTAAACCTGGCGAAAAAGCCTTTCTTCTCGGGGGCCGCGGGAACCGCGCCGCCTCTCACGCTTTTCAGCTCGGTTATGTAGATGCCGCTGATTACCACTTTTACTTCTGTCTTCACGGGGAGAGCGGCAAATACCTTTTCGTCGGCGAGAAGGGTCATGATCTTGGGACCTACCTTGGCTTTGACCATGGGAATCTTGGCCCACCGCATATACTTGGGGGTCTGCTCATGGACAATCTTGGGAAGGTTGGAGTCTTTGACCTTCATCTTCTTCTTGTCGATCACCAGCATGGTGACGGTCTGGGCGGACGCCTGCAGCAGGTTCTGCTGCTCCACCTGGCGCTTCTCCAGCTTTCTTCCCATAAAGTACAGGATCGCCATAGCCACCGCGACAATGACGAGAATGACCAATAATACGTTTAAAAATGTGTTCACGTGGGTATACCTCCAAATAAGTCATACTTAAATATAGTATAACATTGTTTGTAAAAAAAGGCAATAAAAACTTGACGGTTTGACAAAGCTGTGATAAGATGAAATGTGCACTATTGTGGCATCGTGTGCATTGATGGTACTAGTATGCCCAAAAATCAGAAAAAGAGAACAGGGGTGAAACGTCAATGGAGAAAAGCAGAATGCGTCCTGTAACAGCCGGGAAAAGCGTTAGAATGAGTTTCTCGAGGCAGAAGGAAGTCCTTGAGATGCCGAATCTGATAGAGATCCAGAAAGACTCCTATCAGTGGTTCCTTGATGAAGGTTTGAAGGAAGTCTTTCGGGACATTTCTCCAATCTCGGATTTCGCAGGCCACTTGAGTCTGGAGTTTGTTGATTTTACGCTATGTAGAGATGATATCAAGTATACCATTGAAGAATGCAAAGAGCGTGACGCTACCTACGCGGCGCCTCTTAAGGTACGCGTGAGGCTTTGCAATAAGGACAAAGACGAGATCAATGAACACGAGATCTTTATGGGCGACCTTCCGCTTATGACAGATACAGGCTCCTTTGTTATCAACGGAGCAGAACGTGTCATTGTCAGCCAGTTAGTACGTTCCCCAGGTATTTATTACGGCATCGGACATGATAAGATCGGCAAGGAGTTATATACCTGCACGGTGATCCCCAACCGAGGTGCATGGCTGGAGTATGAGACAGACTCCAACGACATCTTTTATGTCCGCGTCGACAGAACAAGAAAAGTGCCGGTTACAGTGCTGATCCGCGCCCTGGGATACGGAACCAACGCCGAGATCCTGGACGTGTTCGGAGAGGAACCCAAGCTTCTTGCCAGCTTCGGCAAGGATGTGTCGGACAGCTATGAAGACGGCCTTTTGGAATTATATAAGAAGATCCGCCCGGGCGAGCCGCTGTCTGTGGACAGCGCAAAGAGTCTGCTGGACAGCATGTTTTTTGATCCGAGAAGATACGACCTGGCAAAAGTAGGCCGTTATAAATTCAACAAAAAGCTGGCGTTTAAGAACCGCCTTGCCGGACACACCCTGGCAGAAGATGTGGTGGATAAGACCACGGGAGAAATTCTGGCCGAAGCGGGAACCACACTGGATAAGCAGCTGGCAGAGGACATACAGAATGCCGGCGTTCCTTTTGTGTGGATTCAGGGCGTGGAGCGGAACGTGAAAATCCTCTCCAACATGATGGTGGATCTGAAGCAGTACGTGACCTTTGACCCCGCCCGGGCAGGGATCACAGAGTTAGTATATTATCCCGCGCTCCAGAATATCCTGGCAGAATTTGGGGACGACGAGGCAGAGCTGAAAGCGGCTGTCCGCAGGAACGCGGCCGAGCTGGTTCCGAAGCACATCACTAAAGAAGACATTTTCGCGTCTATTAATTATAATATGCACCTGGAAGAGCAGATCGGCACCGCCGACGATATCGACCACCTGGGCAACCGGCGCATCCGCGCGGTGGGAGAGCTTCTGCAGAACCAGTACCGCATCGGCCTGTCCCGTATGGAGAGGGTGGTGCGGGAGCGAATGACCACCCAGGATATGGACGGCATCACGCCCCAGTCCCTGATCAATATCAAGCCGGTGACGGCGGCGGTGAAGGAGTTCTTCGGAAGCTCCCAGCTGTCCCAGTTCATGGACCAGAACAATCCTCTCGCGGAGCTGACCCACAAGAGGCGTCTCTCCGCCCTGGGTCCCGGCGGTCTCTCCAGAGAGAGAGCCGGATTCGAGGTCCGGGACGTTCACTATACCCACTACGGGCGCATGTGTCCCATCGAGACCCCTGAGGGTCCCAACATCGGCCTGATCAACTCACTTGCCACCTACGCCAGAGTGAATCAGTACGGGTTTGTGGAGGCGCCTTACCGCATTGTTGACAAGTCAGACCCGGCCAGCCCCAGGGTGACCGACGAGGTGGTGTATCTGACCGCGGACGAGGAGGATAACTTTGTCGTGGCTCAGGCGAACACCCCTCTGGACGAGGAGGGCCATTTCGTCAACAGCAACGTGGCGGGCCGTTACAGGGAGGAGACCTCCGAGTTCCAGAAGAAGAACGTGGACCTCATGGACGTGTCGCCTAAGATGGTGTTCTCCGTGGCCACCTCCATGATTCCCTTCCTGGAGAACGACGACGCCAACCGGGCCCTCATGGGTTCCAACATGCAGCGTCAGGCCGTGCCCCTTCTCACCACGGAGGCTCCGGTGGTGGGAACGGGTATGGAGGCCAAGGCTGCGGTGGACTCCGGCGTCTGTGTGGTTGCCAGGAACGCGGGGGTGGTGGAGCGCTCCGCATCCAACGAGATCATCATCAAGAGAGATTCCGACGGAAACAAAGACGTGTACCATCTGACCAAGTTTAAGAGAAGCAACCAGTCCAACTGCTACAACCAGAAACCCATTGTCTACAAGGGAAACCATGTGGAGGCAGGCGAGGTCATCGCGGACGGTCCCTCCACCCAGAACGGGGAGATCGCCCTGGGCAAGAACCCGCTCATCGGTTTTATGACATGGGAGGGCTACAACTACGAGGACGCGGTTCTTCTCAGCGAGAGACTGGTACAAGACGACGTGTACACCTCCGTCCACATAGAAGAATACGAGGCGGAAGCCAGAGATACCAAGCTGGGGCCGGAGGAGATAACCCGAGATGTTCCCGGCGTGGGCGAGGATGCCCTCAAGGACCTTGACGAGAGAGGAATTATCCGCATCGGGGCGGAGGTCCGCGCAGGCGATATCCTGGTGGGCAAGGTGACCCCAAAGGGAGAGACGGAACTGACCGCGGAGGAGAGGCTGCTCCGCGCCATCTTCGGCGAGAAGGCCAGGGAGGTGAGAGACACCTCCTTAAAGGTTCCCCACGGCGCTTACGGCATCATCGTGGATGCCAAAGTGTTTACCAGGGAGAACGGGGATGAGCTTTCTCCCGGCGTGAACCAGACGGTGCGCATCTATATCGCCCAGAAGAGGAAGATCTCCGTGGGCGACAAGATGGCCGGACGCCACGGCAACAAGGGTGTTGTGTCCAGAGTGCTCCCCGTGGAGGATATGCCCTTCCTTCCCAACGGGCGTCCCCTGGATATCGTGCTTAACCCTCTGGGCGTGCCTTCCCGTATGAACATCGGACAGGTGCTGGAGATCCACTTGAGCCTGGCAGCCAAGGCCCTTGGCTTCAACATCGCCACCCCTGTATTCGACGGCGCCAACGAGATCGATATCATGGACACATTGGATGTGGCCAACGATTATGTCAATAGCTCCTGGGAGGAATTCCGGGATAAATATAGAGATACACTGAAGCCTGATGTGATAGAGTACCTGGGAGAGCATTTGGAGCACAGGGAACTGTGGAAGGGCGTGCCCTTAAGCCGGGACGGCAAGGTGAGGCTGAGAGACGGAAGGACGGGAGAGTATTTTGACAGTCCCGTAACCATCGGCCACATGCACTATCTGAAACTTCACCACCTGGTTGACGACAAGATCCATGCCCGCTCAACCGGACCATATGCGCTGGTGACCCAGCAGCCTCTGGGCGGCAAGGCCCAGTTCGGCGGACAGCGTTTCGGCGAGATGGAGGTGTGGGCCCTGGAGGCCTACGGCGCTTCCTACACGCTGCAGGAGATCCTGACGGTGAAGTCCGACGATGTCACCGGGCGCGTGAAGACTTACGAGGCCATTATCAAGGGCGAGAATATTCCGGAACCGGGAATTCCCGAGTCCTTCAAGGTGCTTTTGAAGGAGCTTCAGTCCCTTGGATTGGATGTGAGAGTCTTGAGAGACGACAACACGGAAGTGGAGCTGACGGAGAATATTGATTATAGCGATACCGATCTCCGGTCCATCATCGAAGGAGAGAGACGCTTTGGCGGCCAGGAAGAGTCGCTGGGCAGTTATGGCTACCAGAAGCAGGAGTTCAGAGACGGAGAACTGGTAGGCGTGGAGGAAGAAGACGAGGATGAGGGAGACCGCATCGCTGAGGAGATGTTCGGTGATTTCGACTCTTCCTATGATGATGAAGAAGAATAGAAGGGAGTGCCGCTCATGCCAGAGACAAACGAAACTTATCAACCGTTGACATTTGATGCAATCAAGATTGGTCTGGCCTCTCCGGAGAAGATCCTGGAGTGGTCTCACGGCGAAGTGAAGAAGCCGGAGACTATCAACTACAGAACTTTAAAGCCGGAGAAAGACGGCCTCTACTGCGAGAGAATCTTTGGCCCCAGCAAGGACTGGGAGTGCCACTGCGGCAAATATAAAAAGATCCGGTACAAAGGCGTCATCTGCGACCGGTGCGGCGTGGAAGTCACCAAGTCCAGTGTCCGCAGGGAGCGGACGGGGCACATCGCCCTGGCGGCGCCGGTGTCCCACATCTGGTATTTTAAGGGAATCCCCAGCCGGATGGGCCTGATATTGGATATCTCTCCCAGAGTGCTGGAGAAGGTGCTTTATTTCGCCTCCTACATCGTGCTGGATCCAGGAACCACTTCCCTCCAGTATAAGCAGGTGCTCTCGGAGAAAGAGTACAGAGAAGAAGTGGAAAAATACGGCTACGGCGCGTTCCGGGTGGGAATGGGGGCCGAGGCTGTCCAGGAGCTTCTCCAGGCAATCGACCTTGAGAAGGATTCGGAAGAGCTCCGCAAGGGCTTAAAGGACGCCACCGGTCAGAAGAGGGCCAGAATCATCAAGCGTCTGGAAGTGGTGGACGCGTTCCGCAATTCCGGCAACAAGCCGGAGTGGATGATCATGACGGTGATCCCGGTGATTCCGCCGGATATCCGTCCCATGGTACAGCTGGACGGCGGCAGGTTCGCCACCTCCGACTTAAACGATTTATACAGAAGAATTATCAACAGAAACAACCGTCTCGCCAGACTTCTGGAGCTGGGAGCTCCTGACATCATCGTCCGCAACGAGAAGCGCATGCTCCAGGAGGCGGTGGACGCTCTCATCGACAACGGCAGGCGGGGAAGACCCGTGACGGGTCCAGGCAACCGCGCCCTCAAGTCCCTGTCCGACATGCTCAAGGGCAAGCAGGGACGTTTCCGCCAGAACCTTCTGGGAAAACGTGTGGACTATTCCGGCCGTTCCGTTATCGTGGTGGGACCGGAGTTAAAGATATACCAGTGCGGTCTGCCCAAGGAGATGGCCATCGAGCTGTTCAAGCCTTTCGTCATGAAGGAGCTTGTGTCCAACGGGTCTGCCCACAATATCAAGAATGCCAAGAAGATGGTGGAGCGTCTCCAGGAGGAAGTGTGGGATGTGCTGGAGGAGGTAATCAAGGAGCATCCGGTTATGCTCAACCGGGCGCCTACGCTGCACAGGCTGGGAATCCAGGCTTTTGAGCCTATCCTGGTGGAGGGCAAGGCCATCAAGCTGCACCCGCTGGTGTGTACGGCTTTTAACGCCGACTTTGACGGAGACCAGATGGCTGTCCATCTTCCCCTCTCCGTGGAGGCCCAGGCGGAGTGCCGGTTCCTCCTCTTGTCGCCAAACAACCTGCTGAAGCCTTCCGACGGCGGCCCTGTGGCTGTTCCGTCCCAGGATATGGTTCTGGGCATCTACTACCTTACCCAGGAGAGGCCGGGGGCCGAGGGAGAGGGCATGTGCTTCAAGAGCCCCAACGAGGCCATACTCGCCTACGAGAACGGCGCCGTGACCCTCCACTCCAGAGTGAAGGTGAGAGTGGAGAAGAAGATGGCCGACGGCGAGGTGAAGACAGGCGTTATCGAGTCCACGGTGGGACGGTTTATTTTCAACGAGATCATTCCCCAGGACTTGGGATTCGTGGACAGGAGCATTCCCGGCAACGAGCTGCTTCTGGAGGTGGATTTCCATGTGGGAAAGAAGCAGTGCAAGCAGATTCTGGAGAAGGTCATCAACGTTCACGGAGCTACCCAGACTGCCGTGACCTTAGACGACATCAAGTCCATCGGCTACAAGTATTCCACCAGGGCCGCCATGACCGTGTCCATCTCAGACATGACCGTGCCGCCCACCAAGCCTAAACTCATCGCCGACGCCCAGGAGACGGTGGACAGGATCGCCAAGAACTTCCGCCGCGGTCTGATCACGGAGGAGGAGCGGTACAAAGAGGTTATCGAGACATGGAAGACCACCGACGACCAGCTGACCCACGACCTGCTCACAGGTCTTGACAAATACAACAACATTTTCATGATGGCCGACTCCGGCGCCCGCGGTTCTGACAAGCAGATCAAACAGCTGGCGGGCATGCGCGGGCTGATGGCGGATACCACGGGACACACCATTGAGCTGCCCATCAAGTCCAACTTCCGGGAGGGACTGGACGTACTGGAGTACTTCATCTCCGCCCACGGGGCCAGAAAGGGACTGTCCGACACGGCTCTGCGTACAGCCGACTCCGGTTACCTGACACGCCGTCTGGTGGACGTGTCCCAGGACGTGATTATCCGGGAGGTGGACTGCTGTGAGGGCAAGGATATCCCTTATATGGAGATCAAGGCGTTTATGGAAGGGCAGGAGACCATCGAGAACCTGGAGGAGAGGCTGACAGGAAGATATATCGCCGAGACCATTACGGACCCGGACACAGGGGAAGTGGTGGTGAAGGAAAACCACATGTGTACGCCAAAGCGGGCAAAGGCCGTCATCCAGGTGCTTCAGAAGCTGGGAAGGGAGAGCGTCAAGATCCGCACTGTACTCAGCTGTAAGTCCCACATCGGCGTCTGCGCCAAGTGCTATGGCTCCAACATGGCCACAGGCCAGGCGGTTCAGGTGGGCGAGGCCGTAGGCATCATTGCCGCCCAGTCCATCGGCGAACCGGGAACCCAGCTGACTATGCGTACCTTCCACACCGGCGGCGTGGCCGGCGGCGATATCACTCAGGGTCTTCCCCGTGTGGAGGAGCTCTTCGAGGCCAGAAAGCCCAAGGGTCTCGCCATCATCACCGAGTTTGGCGGAACCGTGACCATCAAGGATACCAAGAAGAAGAGAGAGATCGTGGTCACGGACACGGAGACAGGCAACTCCAAGACCTATCTGATCCCCTACGGTTCCCGCATCAAGGTTCAGGACGGCCAGGTTCTGGAGGCAGGCGACGAGCTGACCGAAGGAAGCGTGAATCCCCATGATATCCTGAAGATCAAGGGAGTCCGGGCGGTTCAGGATTACATGATCCAGGAGGTCCAGAAGGTTTACCGTCTCCAGGGCGTGGATATCAACGACAAGCACATCGAGGTCATCGTGCGCCAGATGCTCAAGAAGGTCAAGGTTGAGGAGAGCGGCGACAGCGATGTCCTCCCCGGCGTGTCCATGAATGTGCTGGAGTACAACGACATGAACGAGAAGCTTCTTGCCGAGGGAAAAGCCCCGGCAGAGGGCAAACAGGTCATGCTGGGCATCACCAAGGCTTCTTTAGCTACAGACTCTTTCCTCTCCGCCGCGTCCTTCCAGGAGACCACCAAGGTTCTCACGGAGGCGGCGATCAACGGGAAGATCGACCACCTCATCGGACTGAAGGAGAATGTCCTCATCGGTAAGCTGATTCCCGCCGGAACAGGTATGAAGAGATACCGCTCCGTGAAGCTGGACAGCGACTTGAATATGGATGATGAACTTCTCTTTGACGACGGGGACGACGAGATCGGCGAGACAGTGCTTCTTGGCGAGGATATGATAGAGGAAGCCGAGGAAGTGCTGGAGCTGGACGAAGGCGATGAGGAGATCTGAGGATACAGAATATAAGAATGACAAGATGCCGGGATTGCGGGAGCATGAAATGCGGAGCAATCCGTAGGCATCAGGGGGGGCAAAAAACCTTTTGACCCCAACATCATGACAATCGAATAAATGGCCGGACTGTAAAAGGCGTAAAGTCTCCGCCGGGTTTCCCGGCAGGCGGACTTTGCGCCTTTTTAATAATTGCCTCTTGACAGAGAGCAGACACCGGAATATAATTAATCTGTCACAGAAAGTTAGCATAAACTAACTACATAAATAGGTTAAATAAATTTTATGGAGGAGAATCGTTATGGCCGATATAGTGATTGTGGCAGCGGTAGGCGCTGCGGTGGCGGGGATTCTTTGGAAAAAGGTGAAAGACTATAAGTCGGGAAAGGGGGGATGCAGCTGCGGAGGGTGCAGCGGATGCGGGGGACACGGCGCCTGCGGCGGCTGCGCCTCCCGGGGAGCGCGACAGAAATAGAAACATGAAGTTAAAAACTGCCGGAGTGGGAAGCTGTAAGCGTTCTCCCTCCGGCAGTGAGTTTCTGCCATATCCTCACCCCTTTTTATGATATCTGTCGGAAGTATGCGCGGCGCTTTTTCTGTCTATAGCGCAGGAAAAACATAGTTGTTCTCGGGGTGCAGCATTTTGTAATTCGCCATTTCGCTGATAAGCATCTGCTTTACAGAGTTATCGTAATGCTGAATGAATGCATCCATCAGAGGCGTGAAATATTTATTCTTATGGTAACATAGATTTACATAACGTTCCCCGTGGAAATCGGGAATATTTAAAATAATCAGTTCCGGACTGTGAAAGGCCAGTACAAGGTCCAGCGACAAGAAGGATATGCCCAGATTTTCGCTTGTTGCATTTAATAAGGTCTGAACACTGTAGCTTTCCCAGATAGGGGTGACCGGAAGGTCATGTTGCTGAAAATATATATTGACTACTTGTCTTGTGAGGGAACCCGGTTCCCGCAATAATAAGTTTTGCCCAGCCAAATCTTCTGCCACGATGATTTTTTTAGTGGACAGGGGATTATTTTTATGGCAGACGGCCACCACAGGATAGCGTTGTAGTACACGGCTGGAAAGACCGGGAATATTGGCGACAGTCTCGGCGATAACAAAATCCACGGAATTTTCCATTGCGTGGTGGGACATCATTGTGGCGTCTCCCGTGCAGACGCTGATCCGGGCGTCTGTATATTTTTTTGAAAAGGACTTGATAATAGAAGGAAGCAGAAGCTTGCCCACGGCAGTTCCGGAGGCGACTCGGATGTGGTTGATGGACTGGCTGGTCTTGGTCAGAATGTCCCATGAATCCAGCAGGATTCGGGCCTGCTCATAGATCAGCTCGCCAAAAGGGGTGATGTAGAGCTTATGGGAAAGGCGGTCAAACAGCTTGGTGTCATAGTATTCTTCCAATTCGCGTAAGGCAACGCTGACAGTGGGCTGGGAGATGTGCAGACGTTTTGCCGCTTTCGTAATGGAATTGGTCTGGTAAATAGCTACAAAAATTTCAACATGCCGCAGGGTCATGATAGATTCCTCCTTTTGAACATAGTTATTTCCCTATGTTAATTATTATAACATAGTATTTTACAAAAGAAAATCATCCATGCTACAATACAAATACAAAGATTAAGCTTGATCAAAAAATACAAAAGGAAAGAAGGAGACAATATGGGGGTTGGAATTGTTGTATGTATTATTTTTATAATCATTGCAGCGCTGATGATGACACGCAAACTCCCGGCGTTGTTAGCGATGCCGGTTCTGGCAGTGGCTATCGCGGCGGTGGCCGGAATGCCTCTTATGAAAGGGGAAGAAAATATTTTTTCCACAGTTCTTACAAATGGGTCGCTGAAACTGGCCAGCAATTATGTCATTGTTATTTTTGCAAGCTGGTTGGCCCAGATGATGTACAAAACAGGCGTAACCGATACGATGATCAAAAAAGCGGCTGAGTTGGGAGGCGATAAACCGGTAGTGATTACGCTTTTGTTATCTGCCGTAAGCATCTTGCTGTTCTCTTCCATGGGAGGAGTGGGAGCCGTATCCATGGTGGGAAGCACGGTTCTCCCGATTCTGATTTCTATCGGGATCAAGCCCATGGCGGCTGCTCACATGTTTTTGGCAGCCATGTCTGCCGGCTACTGCATCCGTCCGGCGAATATGGCATCTATTGTTGCGATTTTCGGGATTGAGACAAAGGATCTTATGACGGCTGCATGGATATTGCTGGGGGTGGAGGTGATTTACCTGCTGATCTATCTGACCGTTTATATGAAAAAAAATGGCAGGAAGTACGCGTTTGCTATGGCGGCTGATGAGGGTGACGACGAAGATATGAAGAATATTATACAGGTAAAAAAAGTTATGGGGCTCCGGGGACTTTTGGCCTGTATGACACCACTGCTCATTGTAATCCTGACCTTTGTGTTTAAGGTGGAGGCTATTCCCTGTTTTATTATAGGCATTCTCTGGCTGATGGTTTTCACATATAAAGGAAACTGGTCAAAATACATCAGCATGGTTACGGAGAGCTGTTATAACGGAATTCGTGATGCTGCGCCGCCAGTGATATTGATGATGGGAATCGGTATGACACTGAACGCGGTCAGCGCATCAGTGACACAGACCGCGCTGCTTCCTTTCATGCAGGTGATAACGCCGGCTACGTTGACTGGTTTACTGATATTTTGCTGTGTTCTCAGCCCCCTTTCCCTCTACCGCGGACCCTTTAATGTGCTGGGGCTGGGAGCCTGCCTGGCAACATGTATCCTGAATGTGGGCAATTTTCCGGCAGTAGTTCTGGCCGCGGTGTTCTACTGTACGTTTCGCTGGCCGGCGCAAGCCTGTCCGACAGCCACACAAGTGGTATGGACCTCTAATTTTGTCAAATGTGAACCGGTAACACTGACAAATAAAGTTTTTATTCCCAACTGGATAGAGACAGCCGTTTCAGTGATTTTGACAGGTCTGGCATATGGGCTGATAGCGTAACCGTGATGTGATGGAGAGCTGCTTTCAGAAAAACAGGCGTCATAAGATTTCTGCAAGGGAGAGTGTAAATGAAAGTAAGAATCGGAATTGATGTGGGAGGAACCTTTACAGATGCGGTGGCGGTTCGCGGCGATACCTACGAACTAATAGGCACGGTGAAAATCCCTACAACACACAGCGCGAAAGAAGGAGTTGCTGCCGGTATCGTGGAGGTGTTGAATAAAATTATGGACGAATGCCATATAGAGCCTGAGGATGTGGCGTTTATAGCCCATGGCACCACCCAGGCGACCAACGCGCTGCTGGAAGGGGATGTGGACCAGGTGGGCATTCTGACCCTGGGACATGGCGTGGAGGGGCTGAAGGCCAAAGCGGATACTAACATGGGCAGCATCCCTCTGACAGAAAAGAAGAGCATCGCGCCGGTAAACGAGTTCGTGAACAACGCAAAGCCGGAGAGTCTGAAGGCGGAGGCAGAGAAGGCAATCGGCCGGCTGCGGGAAGCGGGAGCGGTTTCCATGGTAGTGACAGAATCTTTCAGCGTAGATGATCCCACAAATGAAAATATGGTGGTGGACTGTTGTACGGCCAAAGGGATTCCTGCTACTGCCGGAAATGATGTGTCCAAGCTGTACGGGCTGAAAGTGCGTACGCGCACAGCAGTGGTTAATGCCAGCATTCTTCCGAAGATGCTGGAGGCAGCAAACATGACGGAACAAAGTATTCAAAACGCCAATATCCAGGCCCCTTTAATGATTATGCGGTGTGACGGCGGCGTCATGACAGTTGACGAGGTGCGTAAGCGTCCCATTCTGACGATTCTCTCTGGCCCGGCTGCCGGAGTGGCCGGAGCGTTAATGTATGAAAAGCTGACAGACGGGATTTTTCTTGAAGTAGGCGGCACGAGCACAGATATTTCCTGTGTTAAGGACGGAAATGTCATGATACGGTACGCGGAAGTGGGAGGCCATAAGACTTATCTAAACTCTCTGGATGTGCGCACTGTGGGGATCGGCGGCGGCAGCATGATACGGCTGGATAACGGGGCCGCTGTGGAAGTAGGGCCGAGAAGCGCCCATATAGCCGGCTTGGCCTATGAAATATATGCAGATCCGTCAGAGATAGAAGAGCCAAAGCTGGAAACGATTCAGCCCATCGAGGGAGATCCTCCATATGCCTGCATCAATTGCCGGGGAGGAAAAAGATTTGCTCTCACTCAGTCAGGAGCAGCCAATATCTGCGGATATGTTCCGGAGGGAGATTACGCCCAGGGAAACGTGGAGGCAGCCAGAAAAGCCTGGAAGCCTCTGGCGGACAGCATGGGGATGACGGTGGAGGATACGGCTTTAAGATGTCTGGAGCTTTCCGCGCAAAAGAACAACCGTGTTATTGAAGACATGATTCATGACTATTCACTGGATAAAGATACGTTGATTTTTGTAGGCGGCGGCGGTGGGGCCTCAACCGTCGTTCCCCACCTGAGCCAGATGCGCGGCAGTTCGTTCAGACTGGCCAAAAACGCCCCGGTTATATCGCCTATCGGTGTGGCGTTGGCCCTGGTGCGGGATATGGTGGAACGCACGGTATCCAATCCCACCGAAGAAGATATTTTGTCTATCCGTCAGGAAGCTGTTGAGAAGGCAGCTGCCGCCGGAGCGAACCGGGATACAGTGGATGTGAAAGTGGAGATCGATACGAAAACCAACAGGCTGAGGGCTATCGCAGTTGGGGCGACAGAACTTCGGGCAAAGGACATGGGAAGCCGGAAGAAGACAGAAGAGGAGCTTTTGCAGATTGTGGCAGATAACCTGAAAACAGAACCGTCCTTCATACACACAGAGGCAAAAAATGATTTTTATTATGCCATGTCCTGTCAGGTGACAAAGAAAAAGTTTTTTATTTTCCGCAAGAAAGAGTGCGCTATCCGGCTGGTGGATACAGATGGAATTATCCGCCTCCAGCGTAAAAACGGAGCTGTACATCAGGGAAAAGCCCGAAACTGGAAAGCCCATGTGAAGCATTTGCTGGAACAGTTTACTGTGTACAGTGACGGGGGAGAGGAGATTCCCAATCTTTGGATTATAAGCGGCAGCCGGATTATTGATCTTTCCGGCATGCAGAATCAGCAGCAGATTTTTTCGCTGGCACGGACAGAGTTGGCGGCCGTCAGCCCGGACAGCGATCTGATTATGCTTTGTACCCTTACGACAGAAAATGAGAGAAGCTGATATGGGGAATGTATATAGTGAGATGGTTCCCTTTTGGGCGGAAGTCTGTTATGAGGAGCTGCGGCGTGACCTTCTGTATGACAAAATACCGGTTTATGTCCGTGAATCGATCTGCCGGCGGGCATGGGCAACGGGAATACTAGCCGCCAGCCGCCAGGCAGACAGAGGGCAGATGGAAGAAATCCACCGGCTTATTGAAAAACAGAATCTCCAGATTGAGCAGGCGGAAACGGACCAGGTAGTAGGCGGCATGCGGTTTTTCGGTGAATACGTGGAGAAACAGAAGAAAATCATTTTGTATAGTCCGTCAGTCTGCAGATTTGCACAGGACCGCAGCATCCCCTGTGCGCTGGCGGAGGAACTGATTTTGGCGCACGAATTTTATCATTTTCTGGAGCATGCCTGTCTGGGGAGAACCTCCGAACAGTATACGGTTCCCAGCCTGCAGTGGGGAAGGTTGTCTGTAGGAAAAAACGGAATTCGGGCCTTGTCGGAGATCGGGGCTTATGGTTTTTCCTACATGTATTGGAAATTGCGTTATGGTGTAGACGAAAAAGAATAGAAAGGGCAGGTACTTATATGAATTATTATGATTATACCTACGATGTAGCTGTGTTTGGGGGAGGCCCGTCCGGGCTTGCGGCGGCAATCACGGCGGCGCGCCAGGGGAGGAGAGTAATACTGCTGGAGAAAAACGGTTATTTGGGAGGAAATCTGGCCACTGGTCTTCCGCCTCTCAGCGTGTTGGACGAGCATGGAAATCAGTGTATAGCCGGATTCTGCCAGGAGGTGCTTGAGAGACTGGAGAGTGATGGACATTGCTATGGAACCCGTGTATGCCCTAAACACAATTCCGTTTCCAATCTCCATGCTGATTATCTGAAAATTCTGGCCATTGAAATGTGTCAGGAAGCAAAAGTGGATATTCTGCTGCACTGTGAAACCCGGGAGGTTCGCGTGGTAAACGGCGCGGTGGAGAAAGTGATGCTGTATGGGAAATGTAATGAAATCGGCATCACGGCCAAGGTGTATATTGACTGTACCGGCGATGGCGACGTGGCATATTTGGCAGGCTGCAGCTATGAGAAAGGGCAGCCGGGGACTGGCGTGCTTCAGCCGCCCACTGTTATGTTCACTCTGGAGAATGTGGATAACACCAAGCTGTTTGACTATATAGAAACTCATCCGGAAGAAGTGAAATTCAGCAAAACTATTGATCAGAAACCAGGCTATGACGCCGCATATTTTAAGGCGAGTCCCAATCATATTTTTGTAGGCATGACTGTCCTGTTTAAAAAACTTCAAGAGGAGGGAAAACTTCCTGTAAACAGGGAGAGCATGATCTGCATCAACGGATTGAATCCGGGGCAGGTATATATTAACAGCACCCGTCTTTTGAATGTGGATGCTACGGATATCCGTGACTTAACCAGGGCGGAACTGGAAGGCCAGACACAGATTCCCAAGCTTATAGAAGTGTTCCGACGGTATGTGCCAGGTTTTGAAAATTGCTGGCTTTCTGCTATATGCCCGAATCTGGGAGTGCGTGAGACAAGGCGTTTTGCAGGAATCCGCCGTATTGTGGCTGAAGAAGCCACAGCAGGGCTGGTTCCAGATGACAGTATTGCCCTGTCGGGTTATAAAATGGATATTCACAACGGGATGAACTGCACTACAGTATTCCAGACCATCGACAAGCCCTTCGGTGTTCCCTATGGCTGTCTTGTCAGCAGGGAGAGAAGCAATCTGATGTTTGCCGGGCGCTGCGCGTCTACAGACGCGCGGGTGATTGGCTCCACACGGGTGATGTCTGTCTGTATGGCTATGGGACAGGCGGCAGGTGTGGGAGCAGCGCTGGCAGCAGAACATAATATCGCCCCCGGAGACGTGGATGTACAGCAGATCCGCGGGATTCTCCGTGAGCAGGGCGCAATCCTTTCAAGGGAACAGTAGAGCGAGGAAAAGCATTTGGAGAGAGAAGGATATACATTAGGAATTGACTGTGGAACGCAGTCGGCGCGAGCCGTAATTGTCCGGGTGAGCGATGGCAGCATTGTATCGGAATCGGATATGGCATATCCCCATGGCATTTTGACGGAAAAACTTCCGGACGGCACTGGACTGCCTAAAGGCTTCGTCCTCTCCATGGCAGAAGATTATCTGGAGGTTCTGCCGGCTATTGTACAAGAGGCGATGAGGAGGGCTGGTATCCGGGCCGAGAACCTGATCGGAATCGGCGTGGATGCCACTTCCTGTACTGTAGTTCCCTGCATGGCAGATGGAACGCCTTTGGCGCTGATGCAGGAATACAGGCAGAACCCCCATGGGTATATAAAGTTGTGGAAGCATCATAACGTGAAGGAACAGGCTGAAAGGATCGAAGCCCTGGCGCGAAAACGAGGCGAGAAGTTTCTTTCCTATTACGGCGGCATGGTGTCTTGTGAGTGGATGCTGCCGAAAGTGCTTCAGATCTATGAAGAGGACAGGCAGATTTTTCATAAGACAGCCCACTATGTAGATCTGTGCGACTGGCTGACATGGAGGCTGACCGGCATTCTGACGCGTTCGGTCAACTCGGCTGGCTTCAAGGGGCTGTGGTCGGCGGAGGAAGGAGACATCAGCCAGGATTTTTTGAACGGACTACACCAGGGTTTTGGCAGCGCATACTATGAAAAGGTGCTGGACGGCCCGATCTTTTTAAGCGGCGCCTGCTGTGGGAGACTGTGTCCGGCAGCCGCCAGATGGCTGGGGCTGTCTGCCGGCACTGCTGTCTCTTCAGGAATGATGGATGGGCATGCCTCGGTAGTATCTTTGGGAATGAAAAGAGCAGGCGAGATGGCGGTTATTGTGGGAACCTCCAATTCGATTCCGCTTCTTGCCGATCATCTGACTGCCATTGAAGGCTTCTGCGGCGTAGTTCGTGATGGAATTATCCCTGGATTTTACGGCTATACTGCCGGCCAGATATCCACAGGAGATATGCTGGACTGGTACATATCCAACATAGTTCCGGCCCGCTATGAAGAAGAGGCAAAACGCAGAGAGATGACGCTGCATGGGCTTCTGGCAGAAAAAGCCGGAATAAGCTGCCCGGAAAAAAACCCTCTGACAATTTTGGACTGGTGGAACGGGAACCGAAGCGTTTTATGTAATCAACAGTTGAGCGGAGCCATATGGGGGCTGACGATGGCCACACGTCCAGAAGAGATCTACTGTGCCATGCTCCAGGGGATTGCCTGTGGGACAAGGGTTATTATGGAGAGGGGACGTGCCTGCGGCATTCAAATCGATCGGGTATTCGCCTGCGGAGGGATTCCCCGGAAAAACCCGTTTTTCATGCAACAATATGCCAATATTCTGGATATGCCTGTGTATGCAGCCAATGAGGCCCACAGTTCAGCCCATGGCAGCGCTGTGTGCGCGGCAGCGGCGGCGGGGGAAGAAAGGGGAGGCTATGCCGGTCTGGTCCAGGCAATGGAACGGATGCACATAAATGATCTGACAGAGTACAGGCCGCAGCGGGAGCACGCTGCAGATTATGAGAGAATTTATCAACGGTACTGTGATTTGTACTGGCTGCTGGGAAGCCGAAGCAGAGAGGCTTTGGCTTCTGTAAAAGAGGGAGATGGATTCTATGAAAAAAGAACAAACTGAGCCGCGGGAAAAACGCCCCAATATATTGTTTCTCATAACCGATGATCAGCGCTACGGCACAATCCATGCTTTGGGAAACGAGGAAATCCGGACACCAAACATGGATCGGCTGGTTTATGGAGGAACATCCTTTATCAACGCCCATATTCCGGGAGGAACAGTTTCGGCGGTGTGCATGCCCAGCCGGGCCATGCTGCACTCCGGGCGGACGCTGTTTCATTTAGAAGAATGCGGCAAACAGATTCCGGCGGATCATATTACCATGTGCCAGAACTTTCTTGAAGCCGGATATCATACAGCCGGAATTGGAAAATGGCATAACGGGCTGGAGAGTTATGGGCGCAGCTTTGACGGCGGGGCGAACATCTTTTTCGGAGGCATGTGGGATCATTGGAACGTTCCCGTAAATGATTTTAGAGAAGACGGCCTTTACAATAAAGAAATCCGCTTTACACCCAACTTTACACAAAACGAAGTCCCTGTCAATGTGCGGGCGGAACGTATTCATGCCGGCGTGCATTCAACGGACCTGTTTACGGACTCGGCGGTAAAGTATATTGAGGAGTATGAGGACGACGCCCCTTTTTTCATCTATCTGTCTTTTTTGGCGCCCCACGATCCGCGGACAATGCCGGAACGATTCAAGAACATGTATGATCAGGAGAGCATATCCCTGCCGCCTAATTATATGCCCATGCCGACTGTCACATATGGGTGGGCAGCCAAGGGGCGGGACGAAAATACGGAAAGTTATCCTCGCCGTCCGGAAAGGATACGGCAGCACATCGCAGATTATTATGCCATGATAAGTCATATTGACTATAATATCGGCCGGGTGCTCCAAGCGCTGGAGAAAAGGGAAATGCTTCACAATACAATCATTGTACTCTGCGGAGATAACGGTCTTGCCATAGGACAGCACGGTCTGATGGGCAAACAGAACCTGTATGAACACAGCGTAAAAGTCCCCCTGGTTCTCTGCGGGCCGGGCGTGCCCGAGAATCAGGTAAACGACAAGTATGTCTATCTGATGGATATATATCCTACGCTCTGCGAGATGTGCGGGACTGAGATACCGCCTTCGGTAGAGGGGCGCAGCTTTGTTCCGCTTTTACATGATGAGACAGCGGTTATCCGGGAGGATCTGTATCTGGCTTTTCAGGCCAGAATCAGGGGAGTAATATCGGGGCGGTATAAATTGCTGGAATACCGCACTCAGGATATTAAAATGACGCAGTTGTTTGATTTGCAGACAGACCCGTGGGAGCGCTATAATCTGTTTGATATGGCCGGCAGTGACGAGATTGTGGGAAGGCTGCGCCGGAAACTGTTTCGGCTGCGGGAGGAATGGGACGATGAAAGTATACTGTTCGGACAGCAGTATTGGCAGCAATGGCGTCAATATGAAGCAGCGGAGGTCAAAGGCGTAGCCAAGCCCATGGGAGCAGATATGCATGCCCAGGTGGACAGCTGGGGCACATCGGAAAACAGGGAAAAAACATAGAAGGAGACAGTTTATGGAAAGAAAAATGATGGCGGCAAATCTTCACGGAGTGGCGGACCTGCGCTATGAGGAAGTGCCTGTTCCCCAATGTAAAGAAGATGAGGTGCTGCTGGCCGTCCGGTATTGCGGCATCTGCGGCAGCGATGCGGCAAGGGTGCTGACAAAGGGAACCTATCATTTTCCCACGATTCCCGGACATGAGTTTTCCGGTGTGGTGGAATATGATCCAAAGGGAGAATTGACAGGCCAGAGGGTAACTGTGTTCCCTCTTCTGCCCTGCGGTAAATGCGAGATGTGCAAAAAACAGCTTTTTCAGCTGTGTGAAGATTACGATTATTACGGCTCGCGCCGTGACGGCGGGTACGGCCAATATATGAATGTAAAGCGCTGGAATCTTATAAAGCTGCCGGATAATGTCAGTCTGGAGGAGGGGGCTTTGTGCGAGCCCGTTTCTGTGGCTCATCATGCAGTGGTCCGGCTTGGGGTGAACCATGGCGAATCGGTGCTGATTTCGGGTGCTGGTCCCATCGGTTTACTGGCGGCCCAGTGGGCCAGGGATTTCGGGGCGGCCAGGGTATATCTGTTCGATATCGACAAGAGGAAGACAAGTTTGGCAGAAAAGATGGGGTTTCTTACATATGAAGACGGGACGGCAGTAGATGCTGTGCTGGAAGGAACCGGCTGCTCTGATGCAATTGTACGCTGTCTTAACGCAGTGCGGCCTTTCGGCCGCGTGGCGCTTATGGGAAATCCGGCAGGAGACGTGGAGCTTCCTCAGAAGGCATATTGGTGCATACTGCGCAAGGAGCTGGTGGTCAAGGGCACATGGAACTCGTCGTTTTCCGATACAGAAAATGATTGGAAAGAATCTTTACAGGCTATGGGGCAGGGCAGGCTGCAGGTGAGGGAGATTATCAGCCATATCCTGCCGCTCTCTCGCTGCGGCGAGGCTTTCTCGATGTTGACGGACCGGAATATATTTACAAACCGTATTGTGTTTTCTATGTCAGGAGATGAAGATGAATAAGGCGAAGATTTCTCCTTCCATGATGTGCGCCGACATTGGCGCGCTTTCCGAAACGCTGAGGATATTTGAAAAAAATCATATAGAATATTTACATATCGATATTATGGATGGCAGTTTTGTGCCAAACATTACCATGGGAACCGATTACTGCAGGCAGCTGCGCAGACTGACGGATATTCCGCTGGATATTCATCTGATGGTGGAGAATCCCCAGGAGAAACTGGGCTGGTTCGATATTGGACCCGGCGATATTGTGTCAGTGCATTATGAAGCCGCCTGTCATCTGCAGCGGACGCTGGCGTGTCTGAAGGAACAAGGGGTCACAGTTTTTGCGGCGCTGAATCCGGCTACCTCCGTAGAATTGCTGCGGTATGTGCTGGATGACCTGGACGGTGTGCTTCTTATGACCGTAAATCCGGGATTTGCCGGGCAGAAGGCGATTCCGGCTACGATTGAAAAGATTCGGGATACCCGTCTGATGCTGGAAAAAACAGGACATCAGGATATGTGGATTGAGGTAGACGGGAATGTCAGCCTGGAGAATGCAGTAAAAATGCGCAGAGCCGGGGCCGATATTTTTGTGGGAGGAACGGCAGGCCTGTTCCGGGACGGCCAGGTGACGGATCAGTCAGTCCGGGAACTGCGGGAAGCGATTCAGAGAGGGGAATAATTATTTTTTTGCGGCGCTGTCTTCAGCCCGGGACTTTTCCGGCTGACAGGCAGCGCCGCGTATATATGCCCGGCACAATCTTGTCGCAGAACACAGATTTATGTGTTATACTATGCTGGTGGTGACGGCAGACGGACAATGTCAAATGAGACAGGGGCTCCGGCAAAGCGGCGAAAGGACGAAGAAATGGGATTATTGTATATTGTCATGCCGGCCTACAATGAGGAGGCAAATATAGAACAAGTGGTCAGGCAGTGGCTTCGGGCAGGGGGAGACGGCTCCAGGCTTGTGGTTGCAGACAGCGGCAGCACGGATTCCACCCATGAGAAGCTGAGGGCCTTACAGGAAAAGCACGGGAATCTGGAGATTTTGTCAGAGACGGGAAAGCAGCACGGCCCCAAACTCATGGCGCTCTATGATTATGCTATAAAACATGGCGCAGACTATATATTTCAGACAGACTCTGACGGGCAGACCAACCCGGAGGAATTTCAGAGTTTCTGGGAACTGAGAGATGAATACGACATCATACTGGGAAAGAGGCTGAAGCGGGGGGATGGGCGGGTCAGAGCGTTTGTGGAGCGTGTGGTCTGCATGCTGCTGTCAGTGTTCTTCGGAGTGAGGGCGCCGGACGCCAACGCGCCGTTTCGGCTGATGAAGGCTGAGACCATAAAAAAATATTTAGACAGGCTGCCCTGGGACTATAATCTTCCCAATATTATGCTGACGGTCTATTTCGTCTTTTACAACGAGAAGCTGATATTTAAAGAGATCAGTTTTAAGCCTCGTCAGGGAGGGAAAAATTCGGTCAATATCCGGAAAATTATCGGAATCGGGTGGAAGGCCCTGGGCGATTTCCGAAGATTCAGGAAAGGTATGGTAGAAGGAAGATGATGCTGAAAGGTGAGTTGAAGGAGGAAAGGGCGAATAAGCAGGAGATAAGCGGAGAGAGGGACAGGGAGAAGAAGCGGTTTTCATGGGAAGCGGCCGTGGGAACGGGGCTGATTTTGTTTCTTGCCGCAGTGTTCCTTGTGGACGGAATCAACACGATGCAGTACCAGCTGCTGGGGTATGATGAGGCATACAACGGGTCGGTGGCGGCGAACGTGATGCGATATGGCAGATATCGGACATCATATCCGGTGAGAACTGCCTTTTATAATCTGATCACCACCGGTCAGTCCGTGCTGTTCCCCACGGGGATTTTGTACCGGGTGGTGGGCATCAGCAATCTCTCGTCGGGGATTGTCCCTCTCCTGTACGGAACGGCGGATATCTTTCTGTTCTGGAGGCTTCTGAACAAATGCCTGCCGGACAAAAAGATAAAATATATTCTGTCTGCGGTTCTGACTTATGTGATTTTAATGACAGACAGACAGTTTATATATACGTCAACCCGTCTCATCGGGGAGGCCGCGGCGCTGTGCTTTTTGCTGGCGTTTTTTGTATTTCTTCTGGATTATCATGAGACGGGCAAGGCGCGGTTTATGGTTCTGGCAGGCGCTATGACCGCGTTCTCGTTTTTGACAAAAACCTCCATGATCTTTTTTGTGGTCAGCCTGTCGGGAATGGTTTTCATAGAGACGGCTCTGACCAAGAGGATTAAGGGGAAAGGCGGAATCGGATATGCGCTGGGGTTCCTGGCGGGAATCGGGGCGATGGATTTTTATAAGCTGCAAGAGCTGGGAGGCATGGGGCGGTATATCAGGTGGTGGAAAACGGAGTGGCGCAATATGCTGGTACAGTCATCGGGTATAGATACCGCCTGCAACGTGGGAGAGAAAATTAACTATCTGAAGAACATTTTCATGTGGAATCAGTACTTTTGCCTTGCCCTTCTGGCTGTCCCGGCGGCAATGTACCTCATCCATGTGTTCAGGTGTCTGTCAGGAAAGAAAAAAGGCATGTCCGACGGCATGGCCGCGGCTGTGATGGCGGGAGTCAGCGGGTCGTCTCTTCCCATCTACTTTATCCTTTTAGGCGGAAAGGGCCTGATGTACGACAGAAGGCACGCGGCCAATGAGCTGATGGTGAAGTTCTTTGTGGCATATGCGGCGGCATCGCTGCTTCTGGCGCTTCCCGGACTGGTTGGGGAATACAGGAAAACACATGCCGGCGGCGCGCCGGGGAGCAGTGGGAAGACAGGAGCGCTTCCCGGCGCTGGGGGGATCGCCGCCGCTGCCGGCTGCCTCCTTCTCTTGCTGCCGGCATTCCCCCTGAAGACCATCAGAGACAGCGCGGTTTCTTATATAAAGAAGTCCCGTGAGGACAGCTATGAGCAGCAGCTGATGAAAGAGTTTCTTCAGGAAATAAGCGGCTTAGGCGAGGAGGCGGTCCTGTACTGCGGGGACTGGTGGCAGGAGCCCAACATATCTCTGTATCTGAATAAAGATATGTACTCCATGGCAAATGTGGGAAGCATAGACAGGGAGAACGGATATTTTATTGTGGGGAGACGGTTTGACGGGGCTAACCTGGATTATTACGCCAACCTGTGGAGGGTGGAGTTCGAGGCGGTGGATTCCATAGAGGTGGATTACAGCCGGCTGTACTCCTACGGATCGGACAAGCTGTTTTCTATTTATAAAATTCATTGAGGAAGGGGGACATTGCCGTGAGAGCGGCAGTTCAGATACGCCATGAACTGCTGGGGCATTGGGCCTTTTAGAATCGCTTTGTGCCGTCTGCATGCCTGCATCCTCTGGGATTTCGCAGGGTCAGCGCCGCAAAAGCGCAGACCTGTCCGAACCGCTGCCTGTGAGAATCCAGATTGGATGGTTCTGTAAAAATTTTCCGTAAAAATTTTCCTTGACAAGTTTTTAATATTTGTTATAATGATTAAGCGTGTGAAAACGCGTGACGTTTTGGTACGCAAAACAAGCTGACATATAACAGCAACCACAGACACAATATCACAGGAGGTGAAAGGAATGCCAACATTTAACCAGTTAGTTAGAAAGGGGAGACAGACATCTGTTAAGAAGTCTACTGCTCCGGCTCTTCAGAGGGGTTACAATTCCCTGCAGAAGCGCCCGACCAACACTTCTTCTCCTCAGAAGAGAGGCGTGTGCACCGCGGTAAAGACCGCTACGCCTAAAAAGCCTAACTCTGCTCTGAGAAAGATCGCCAGAGTACGTCTTTCCAACGGCATCGAAGTGACAAGCTACATTCCGGGAGAGGGTCATAACCTTCAGGAGCACAGCGTTGTTCTTATCCGCGGCGGAAGAGTAAAGGATCTTCCGGGTACCAGATACCACATCGTGAGAGGTACATTGGATACGGCCGGCGTTGCCAACAGAAAGCAGGCCCGTTCTAAGTACGGCGCCAAGAGGCCGAAAGACAAGAAGTAATTTGTACCACAAACAGCAGTAAAATGTTTATCAGTGCCGGATTCGTGATATTGAACCTGTTGGTTGCAGGAAGATAGACAGAGTCGTGAGCACGGACACATTTTATGGAAACGTGTGAGTACCGAGGAATTAACGTAAGTTTTAGTTAAGGAGGGAAGTAACGTGCCACGTAAAGGACATACTCAGAAAAGAGACGTATTGGCGGACCCGATCTACAACAACAAGGTTGTGACAAAGCTGATCAACAACATCATGTTGGATGGCAAGAAGGGTGTTGCCCAGAAGATTGTTTACGGCGCATTTGAACGTGTCGCAGAGAAGACCGGCAAGGACGCCGTGGAAGTATTTGAAGAGGCAATGAACAACATCATGCCTGTGCTGGAGGTTAAGGCAAAACGTATCGGCGGCGCCACCTATCAGGTGCCCATCGAGGTGAAGCCGGAGAGAAGACAGGCATTGGCACTCCGTTGGCTGACCATGTTCTCACGCAAGAGGGGCGAGAAGACCCAGAGAGACAGACTGGCCAACGAGATCATGGATGCGGCAAACAACACCGGCGCTTCTGTAAAGAGAAAAGAAGATATGCACAAGATGGCAGAGGCGAACAAGGCATTTGCGCATTACAGATTCTAGTTTAGGAGGAAGCACAATTGGCTGGAAGAGAATATCCGTTGGAGAGAACCAGGAACATCGGAATCATGGCTCACATCGATGCGGGTAAGACTACATTGACCGAGCGTATTCTGTATTACACTGGCGTAAACTACAAAATCGGCGATACTCACGAAGGCACTGCCACCATGGACTGGATGGAGCAGGAGCAGGAGAGAGGTATCACCATTACTTCAGCTGCTACCACCTGCCACTGGACTCTGCAGGAGGACTGTAAGCCAAAGCCGGGCGCCCTGGAGCATCGTATCAACATCATTGATACTCCGGGCCACGTTGACTTTACTGTAGAGGTGGAGCGTTCCCTGCGCGTGCTGGACGGCGCCGTGGGCGTCTTCTGCGCAAAGGGCGGTGTGGAGCCGCAGTCTGAGAATGTATGGCGTCAGGCCGACACCTACAACGTGCCCCGTATGGCATTCATCAACAAGATGGATATCATGGGCGCGGATTTTTACGGCGCGGTAGAGCAGATTAAGACGAGACTTGGCAAGAATGCCATCTG
>CAJTOT010000015.1:74612-80786 GCA_910577935.1 uncultured Hungatella sp.
AGATTTTTACGGCGCGGTAGAGCAGATTAAGACGAGACTTGGCAAGAATGCCATCTGCCTGCAGCTGCCTATCGGCAAGGAAGACGAGTTTAAGGGAATCATCGATCTGTTTGAGATGAAAGCCTATATTTATAATGACGACAAGGGCGAAGATGTTTCCATCGTGGACGTTCCGGACGATATGAAAGATGACGCGGAACTGTACCACAGCGAGCTCATTGAGAAGATCTGTGAGCTTGACGACGACCTGATGATGGAATATCTGGAAGGCGAGGAGCCGTCCACAGAGGCCCTGAAGGCTGCTCTGAGAAAGGCTACCTGCGAGTGTACGGCTATCCCGGTATGCTGCGGTTCCGCCTACAGAAACAGAGGCGTTCAGAAGCTCCTTGACGCGGTTCTTGAATATATGCCTGCCCCTACCGACATCCCGGCTATCAAGGGCGTTGACATGGATGGCAACGAGATCGAGAGACATTCTTCTGACGAAGAGCCGTTCTCCGCCCTGGCATTTAAGATTATGACTGACCCGTTCGTAGGAAAGCTGGCTTTCTTCCGGGTGTATTCGGGCACTATGAACTCCGGTTCTTATATCCTGAACGCCACCAAGGAAAAGAAAGAGCGTGTGGGCCGTATCCTTCAGATGCATGCCAACAAGAGACAGGAGCTTGACAAGGTATATTCCGGAGACATCGCCGCCGCGGTAGGATTTAAGATTACCACTACCGGCGACACCATCTGCGACGAGCAGCACCCGGTTATCCTGGAGTCCATGGAGTTCCCGGAGCCGGTTATCGATATCGCAATCGAGCCCAAGACAAAAGCAGGTCAGGGCAAGATGGGCGAGGCTCTGGCGAAGCTTGCCGAGGAGGACCCCACCTTCCGCGCCAAGACTAACCCGGAGACCGGCCAGACCATCATATCCGGTATGGGCGAGCTCCATCTGGAGATCATCGTTGACCGTCTTCTGAGAGAGTTCCATGTGGAAGCCAACGTGGGCGCTCCCCAGGTTGCCTATAAAGAGACCATCACCAAGGCCGTTGACGTGGACAGCAAGTACGCCAAGCAGTCCGGCGGACGCGGACAGTACGGACACTGTAAAGTGCACTTCGAGCCCATGGATGCCAACGCGGAGCAGACCTTCAAGTTTGAGTCCAGCGTGGTGGGCGGCGCGATTCCCAAGGAGTATATTCCTGCTGTGGGCGCAGGTATCGAAGAGGCTGCCAAGTCCGGTATCCTGGGAGGCTTCCCGGTTCTGGGCATCAGCGCCAACGTGTACGACGGTTCCTACCATGAGGTGGACTCCAACGAGATGGCATTTAAGATTGCCGGTTCCCTGGCGTTTAAAGATGCCATGCAGAAGGCGGGGGCGATCCTCCTGGAGCCCATCATGAAGGTGGAAGTGACTATGCCCGAGGATTACATGGGCGATGTCATCGGCGATATCAACTCCCGTCGCGGGCGCATCGAGGGCATGGAGGACGTCGGAGGCGGCAAGATGGTGAAAGCCTACGTTCCGCTGTCTGAGATGTTCGGCTACTCTACGGACCTGCGTTCCAGGACACAGGGCCGCGGCAACTATTCCATGTTCTTTGACAGATACGAGCCTGTGCCCAAGTCTGTTCAGGAGAAGGTTATTGCCGAAAGAAAAGGTAAATAAAGAGGCGATATAGGCTTGAAAAATGTGGATAAATAGCATATAATATAGACTAGCCTATTATAAAATGAAAGGCCTGGCGCTATTGCGGCGCCAGCCGCAAATGAATAGCCGCGTAAAGGCTGATTAAGGAGGACATTATAAAATGGCAAAAGCAAAGTTTGAAAGAAACAAACCCCATTGCAACATTGGTACCATCGGCCACGTTGACCATGGCAAAACTACTCTGACTGCCGCTATCACCAAGACTCTTCATGAGAGAAAAGGTACCGGCGAGGCTGTAGCTTTCGAGAACATCGACAAGGCTCCGGAAGAGAGAGAGCGTGGAATCACTATCTCCACCGCTCACGTTGAGTATGAGACTGACAACAGACACTATGCTCACGTTGACTGCCCAGGCCATGCCGACTATGTAAAGAACATGATCACCGGCGCTGCCCAGATGGATGGCGCGATCCTGGTTGTAGCCGCTACCGACGGCGTTATGGCTCAGACAAGAGAGCATATCCTTCTGTCCCGTCAGGTAGGCGTTCCTTATATCGTTGTATTCATGAACAAGTGCGACATGGTTGACGATCCCGAGCTTCTTGAGCTGGTAGACATGGAGATCCGCGAGCTGCTTAACGAGTATGAGTTCCCGGGCGATGACACACCGATCATTCAGGGTTCCGCTCTGAAGGCTCTGGAAGATCCCTCCAGCGAGTGGGGCGACAAGATCTTGGAGCTGATGGATTCCGTTGACTCCTGGGTTCCCGATCCGCAGCGTGAGACTGACAAGCCTTTCCTTATGCCTGTAGAGGATGTATTCACCATCACCGGCCGCGGTACTGTTGCTACCGGTAGAGTAGAGCGCGGTACTCTGCATCTGAACGAGGAAGTTGAGATCGTAGGTATCTCCGAGGAGACCCGCAAGACTGTGGTTACCGGTATTGAGATGTTCCGTAAGATGCTTGACGAGGCTCAGGCCGGCGACAACATCGGCGCTCTGCTTCGCGGCGTTCAGAGAACTGATATCGAGAGAGGTCAGTGTCTGTGCAAGCCCGGCTCTGTAAAGTGCCATCACAAGTTCACTGCTCAGGTATACGTACTGACCAAGGACGAGGGCGGCCGTCATACTCCGTTCTTCAACAACTATCGTCCTCAGTTCTACTTCAGAACAACTGACGTTACCGGCGTTTGCGAACTGCCGCAGGGCACAGAGATGTGCATGCCTGGCGACAACGTAGAGATGAGCGTTGAGCTGATCCATCCGGTTGCCATGGAGCAGGGACTTCGTTTCGCTATCCGCGAGGGCGGCAGAACTGTTGGTTCAGGCAGAGTTGTATCTATCATTGAGTAATCAATAAAAAGCTGCATCTTATTGGGCTTTCCGAGGTTTCTCGGAAAGCCCTTTCTTAATTGTTAGCTGTGTTCATAGCAGATCTGCCCCATGTTCTTGTTGATATTCGGCGCTTATACCCTTATAATATGAATAAAGATTTGGCCACATTATAGAGATGGGAAGGACAATTGCATGATTTTGGCAGATGAGGAAGCAGAGCAGTTGTATGATTTATGGACAGCGCTGCTGCCCTGACTTCATGATAACCGAACCGTCAAAGCCGAGAGGGGGAAGAAAGATGACACAGACATGGACGAGAAGAGAGCTGAAAGACCGAGGGAAGGAAAAACTGAGGAATTTTTACTGGCAGGCAGTTCTGGTATGTCTTATCGCGTCGCTGCTGGGGGCTGGAACCTATTCAAAGAGTTTCAGCAGCGGACGCACTGCTTCGGGAGACACCAGGGTTTCCGTGGGAGGAAGTCCCGGCGTCACTTTATCATACAATCAAGATGACCGGGTCAAAATCGACACTCCGGTGTATCATGCCTCTATCCCGATTGACCGGAGGCTGGGTGTCATGATTATATCCATGGTGCTGATGGTTTTCGCGGTGGTGCTGGTGGTGGGGATTCTGGTCTCCAACGTGGTGCAGGTGGGGAAAAAGCGGTATTTTCTGAAAAAGCTTCACGGGCTTGATGAGACCGGTATCGGGGAATTGTTTTCCGGTTTCCGGGAGGGATACTGGAACCTGCTGCTGGTGATGTTTCTTCAGAAGCTGTTTGTATTTCTGTGGACTCTGCTGCTGATTGTTCCCGGAATTGTCAAGACCTACGAGTATTATATGATTCCATACCTGCTGGCAGAGAATCCGTATCTCTCATGGGAGGAGGCCAGAGAGAAAAGCTGCCAGATGATGGACGGCCATAAATTCGATGTCTTTGTCCTTGAGTGGTCTTTTATAGGGTGGGATCTGCTGGGAGTGCTCATGTGCGGCATAGGCAATCTGTTTGTGGCGCCCTACAAGGAGGCTGTCTATGGGGAATTATATCGTTATTGTTCAGGTAGGTCTGCGCACTGGCTGCGCTGACCGTATGATAACCTGGGCGGGCAGGCAAAAATCCCATCGCCGCAGGCGATTTTCATGGATTTTTGCTGGTTTCTGTGAACCCATGTGAACAGTAACATTATATCGAAAACTAAAAAGTCCCGTGGTTTATTAATGTGGATTTTCTGCCTGCCACATGATACAATAAGAGCAACCGGATACATTGCATAGAGGAGAAAGCGGACATGAGATACAGGATTTTGCTGTTTGACGTGGATAACACCCTTCTGGACTTTGACGCCAACGAGGAGGAGGCATTTAAAGCCGTGATGAAGGAGATGGACCAGGCCTGGTCGGAGGAACTGTTTGAGACCTACAAGGAACTGAATACGGACTTGTGGAAGCGCATCGAGAGAAACGAGGTCACCGTGGAGCAGGGCGTAAACCGTCGGTTCTCGGACCTTATGGCGAAATACGGAAAGGCTGTGGACGGGGTTTTGTGGGAGAAGACATACAGAAAGTATCTGAATCTCGGGATTCAGGAGATTCCCCAGGCACATCAGGTTCTCCGCCGCCTGGAGGAGAGCGGGCATGAGCTGTACGTGATCACCAACGGCGTCACAAAGACCCAGGAATCCCGCATGGCCAGGTCAGGTCTCGACCAGTATTTCAGAGAGATGTTTATCTCAGGGCGCATCGGCGCCGGAAAGCCCTCCGGGGAATTTTTTGACTATGTGAAAAGCCATGTGCCGGGATTTGAAGAAAAGGAGGCTCTGGTGATCGGAGATTCCCTGAGTTCCGATATCAGGGGAGGCGCAGACGCAGGGATTCCCACCTGCTGGTTCACTCGGAATGCAGATGCCGCGGCGAGGGACAGGGCGCTGGAGGAGAGCGGTGCGAAGCCGGATTACATAATCGGCAGTCTGCCGGAGATTTTTCGGTTTGTGTAAGGGAGGTTTCGCGCCTCCCTCGGACAGGAGCAAATTTTATAGGATTCCTAGAATATAGTTGGCCAGTCCGGCTGCCAGCTGTCCATGGCCGGCCTCGGTGAGATGCATGAAATCTACCGGGTTCGGATCGACGGTCACCATCTTGTTGGCGTCGAGATAATGGCACCCCAGTGAGTCGGCGACCCGTTTAAACTCGGCAGCCAGTCCCTGGGACTTCTGGGCGCATCCTCTGCCCATGACAGACGCGCAGGCAGTGTGTTCATATTCGGGGCTGATGTTCTGGGGAGTCACTACAAGGATGTCAGGTCTTTCGTCCTTCCAGCACCGGGCGGACATCGCTTTGAGAACAAGGCGTTCAAGCCCCATGGCGATGCATGCGGGAGAGACGCCGAAGCGCTCCTTGGTGTCGTTGGTTCCCAGCATGATAATCAGAAGCTCCACAGGCTCATGGCTCAGAAGACATGGAACGATGTAATCCAGACCTGACCGCCCCTCGCCGACGGGATCGTCAAAGCAGGTAGTGCGGCCGGACAGTCCCTCTTCCAGAATCAGGAACTTGTCTCCCAGGTAGGTCTGGAGCAGACAGGTCCACCGCTGTTCTTCGTCAAACCGCCCTCCGGTCTCGCCGCAATAGCCGTGGGTGTTGGAGTCTCCAAAGCAGACAATATGTTTTTTCATAGCCGCCTCCGTTAATAAATCGGTATCCTGAGTAAATGCTGTTGTCTGCATCATATCACTGTTGGATAGAGAAATCAAGAATAAAAATAAAAAAAATTTTTATTGTAACATATGTGTTGAAAATGTTTTTTGGCCATGTTATAGTTAAGTATAACTGAAACCAGTTGTTCGTGCTGTTCAAAATCAGGCGGGAGGAGGGGGAGATGGACCAGAAAAATCAGGCGGTTTTGGAGCAGGTGAGAGGAGGCCTTATCGTGTCATGCCAGGCCCTTGAGACAGAACCGCTCCATGGTTCCTATATTATGTCCAGGATGGCTTACGCGGCTATGCTGGGCGGGGCAGTGGGTATCCGGGCCAACACGGTGGAGGATATCAGGGAGATTAAAAAGGCAGTGTCTCTCCCTGTGATCGGCATCATCAAGAATGACTATCCAGGGTACGACGTGTACATCACGCCTACTATGAAGGAGGTTGAGGCCCTGGCGGAGTGCGGGGCGGATATCATCGCTGTGGATGCCACGGACTC
>CAJTOT010000015.1:80822-82962 GCA_910577935.1 uncultured Hungatella sp.
AGATTTCTTCTCGGAGGCGAGGGAGAGGTATCCCAGGCAGCTGTTCATGGCAGACTGCTCCGACTATGAGGAGGCCGTCCGCGCCGCCGGAATAGGGTTTGACCTGGTGGGGACGACTATGCGCGGATACACGGACTACACCAGAGGCGCGGTTCTGCCAGACATGAAACTCATAGAACGGCTTGTGAAGGACTGTGAAAAGCCGGTGGTGGCAGAGGGAGGGATATGGACTCCCACACAGCTGAGAGAGGTGATGGATACAGGCGTGTGGACCGTGGTTGTGGGCGGAGCCATCACCAGGCCTCTGGAGATTACCAGACGCTTTGTGGAGGCGCTCAATGCTTCCACGGCAGAGGAACAAGATTGACGCCGCGGCTTTGGGGGAAGCCCGGTTTGGCATGGAGATAAAAAGCTAGTTGTGCGGCAGTTAGAAGAGACAGAATAGAGAACAGACTGAAGAGACCGGAGGGGTAAGAGATGCAAGGTGATTTTTTGGTAAAGATGAGGACTGCATATAACCAGTTTACCAGGGCAGAAAAAAAGGTGGCAGATTATATTCTGCAGAATCCTAAAGAAGTGCTGTTTATGTCGATTACGGATCTGGCGGAGGCATGCCACGTAGGTGACACCAGCGTGTTCCGCTTCTGCAAATCCATGGATTTAAAAGGGTATCAGGAATTTAAGATGGTTTTGTCCTTGAGTCTTAACGAGGAAGAAAAGATAAGCAATCGTTTTTCGGGAGACATCAGTTTAAATGATACATTTCAGGAACTGGCCCAGAAGGTGCTCAACATCAATGTCAACGCTCTGACAGAGACATATGCCCTGCTGGACGGGGAGGTGTTCAGTCAGGCCATCGACTGTCTTCACCAGGCAGACCGAATCGTGTTTTTTGGAGTGGGGGCCAGCATCCTGACAGCATTAAAAGCAACCAATAAATTCTTGCGCATCGAGCCGAAAGTGTACTGCATTCAGGATTCCCATATGCAGGCTATGGCTGCCTCTATGATGAAGCCCGGAGAAGTAGCGGTGGTTTTCTCCTACTCCGGATCTACGAAGGATACGATTCACGTGGCGCGGACAGCCAGGGAGGCGGGGGCGAAGGTGATCTGCATCACCAGGTTCAGCAAGTCGCCTCTCACCGCCTATGCGGATCTGATTCTCCTCAGCGGAGCCAATGAGGGTCCTCTCCAGGGCGGTTCCACCTCCGGGGAGATCAGCCAGCTGTTTCTCGTCGACCTTATGTACACGGAATATTATCGGAGATATTTTGACGTGTGCAGCAAGAACAACGAAAAGACAGCCGGTTCCGTGCTTGAGAAACTGTGCTAAAGGAAGATGAGGCGGGCAGAAGGTCAGCCAGTGTTGCGGGAGGCCGGGTGCAAGACACCGGCGCTGGAGGAAGATGAGGCGGGCAGAATGTCGGCCGGTGTGGGAGGCAGACCTGGATGAGTGTAGATTATTTATTGAAGATTTGGTTATGAATGTTCCAATCCGGATTGGACATATCAAGGCATCTGAGCGCTCCGGCATTCCATTTACGCAGGTTTTCAGCAACAGTTTTTTCGGAAATGGGTTTCCTATACAGTCCCTATGGTTCCCACATACCTTTAGGGATAACTGAGCTTTCAGAAAATTCTGACTCAGCACTTTTTGGCCGGTCACCGCTGCGAAGCGCGAAGAGAAAAAAATAACAAGCCTCCCCTGTCCAGCCCACATGTTCGATGAAGAAACAAAAACAGGTACATTTACAGGAGTGATTATGAGTAAAGAAAGCAATTATTAATCCATTGTATGACATATTGGAGGGAGAAAAGCAAGTATATGGAAAAGAACTTGTTATTGCAGATATCTGAGGATATAATGAAACAGGGCTGGCAAGAAATACGGTATCTAATCTTTATTGTGATAAGGCAACAAGGGTGGATTATAATACAATCGGAAAGCCTTGCCAGATATTTCATTGTGGGGTAGGTGATATATTTGAATTTACTGATGATATCCAATAGACTTGAGCATTGTCATGCGTGTAAAGTGGTCTGGATTAAAAGAATAATGTCATAATAATGTCACAGAACAAAAGAAAAGCCTGAGAAGCCTTGATTTTAGCGGTTTCTCGGGCTTTTGGCAACTATTCAAA